>CAKTHE010000001.1 GCA_934563745.1 uncultured Dysosmobacter sp.
ATTACGCCGAGGCCCACAACGTGCCGCTGAAGATCAGCCGCGAGACCAACTATTCCAAGGATAAGAACCTGTGGCACCTGAGCCATGAGGGCCTGGATCTGGAGGATCCCGCCAACGAGCCGGATTACGACAAGCCCGGCTTCCTGGAGATGGGCGTGTCTCCCTTCAAGGCGCCGGACGAGCCCACCTATGTGACCATCGACTTTGAAGCCGGCGCTCCGGTGGCGCTGAACGGCGAGAAGATGAAGGCCAGCAAGATCATCGAAAAGCTCAATGCCATCGGCGGCGCCAACGGCATCGGCATCATCGATATTGTGGAGAACCGGCTGATCGGCATGAAAGACCGCGGCGTTTATGAGACTCCGGGCGGCTCGATCCTCTACTTCGCCCACGAGCATCTGGAGATGCTCACCGTGGATAAAGATACGCTCCACGAGAAGCAGAAGCTGGCTGTGGATCTGGCGGACCAGATCTATAACGGCAAGTGGTATTCTCCGCTGACGGAGGCGCTGGTGGCCTTCGCCAACGAGTCCAACAAGCATGTCACCGGCACGGTGAAGCTGAAGCTCTACAAGGGCAACATCATTCCGGCCGGCACCACTTCTCCGTACTCTTTGTATTCGGAGGATCTGGTGACCTTCGGCGAGAGCGATTATGACCAGGCCCAGGCCGCCGGCTTCATCAACATCTGGGGCCTGCCCACGAAGGTGCAGGCGCTGCAGGAGAAGGGCAAGCTGTAAGCGGCCCGGGGGACGGGTCCCGCCGGAACGAACCTTCCCTGAACAATGACAAAACACACAGCTGCGGGACGGAGAATTTCTTCGCCCCGCGTCTGCCATGAAAGGAATCAAACGCTATGAAACTTTGGGGCGGCCGCTTTCAGAAGGAGACCGACAACCTTGTAAACGACTTCAATGCCTCCATCCAGTTCGACGAACGGCTTTACCGGGAGGATATTACCGGCTCTATGGCCCACGCGGCCATGCTGGCCCAGTGCGGCATTATCTCCCAGGCCGACGCGGAGGCAATCCGCAAGGGCCTGCAGGGGATCCTGGAGGATGTGGAGGCCGGCAAGGTGGAATTCACCGCCGAGAATGAGGACATTCATATGAACGTGGAGGCGCTGCTGACGGCCCGCATCGGCGACGCGGGCAAGCGCCTGCATACGGCCCGCAGCCGCAACGACCAGGTGGCGCTGGATTTTCGGATGTACGTCCGCGAGCAGATCCCGACGATCATCGGACAGCTTCTGGAGCTGGAGCGGGTGCTCTGCCGCCGGGCGGAGGATTATCAGACTGCCGTTATGCCCGGCTATACACACCTGCAGCGGGCCCAGCCGATCTCGTTTGCCCAGCATCTGATGGCTTATGCCAACATGTTCGCCCGGGACGTGACCCGGCTGGAGGACTGCAAAAAGCGCCTGAACGAATGCCCGCTGGGCTCCGGCGCCCTGGCCGGAACCACCTATCCCATCAACCGTTTTCTGACGGCCGGAGCACTGGGCTTTGACGGGCCGATGTCCAACTCCCTGGACGGCGTCAGCGACCGGGACTACGCCCTGGAGCTGCTGAGCGCGCTGTCCATATTGATGATGCACCTGAGCCGCTTTTCCGAGGAGATTATCCTCTGGTGCAGTTGGGAGTTTAAATTTATCGAGCTGGATGACGCCTATGCCACCGGCTCGTCCATCATGCCGCAGAAGAAGAACCCCGATGTGGCGGAGCTGGTGCGGGGAAAGACCGGCCGGGTTTATGGGGATCTGATGAGTCTGCTGACGGCCATGAAGGGGCTGCCCCTTGCATACAACAAGGACATGCAGGAGGACAAAGAGCCGGTGTTTGACGCCATCGACACGGTGGAGATGTGCCTGCCGGTGTTCGCGGCGATGATCGACACCATGACCGTCCGCACGGACAATATGCGCAAGGCGGCGGGACACGGCTTCATCAACGCGACGGACTGCGCCGACTATCTGACCAAAAAGGGAATGCCCTTCCGGGATGCCTATACCGTTACCGGCCGGCTGGTGGCGGCCTGCACGGCCCAGGGCAAGACACTGGAGGAGCTGACGCTGGAGGAGTTCCGGGCGGTTTCGCCGCTGTTTGAACAAGATGTTTACGATGCGCTGAATCTGGAAAACTGCATGGCTCTGCGCAAAAGCTACGGCGGTCCCGCCGTGGAGGAGACGACGCGCCAGATCGAAGCCATCCGAAAATTTGCGGCGGAGCGGGCATAAGAGAAGCTGCCTGCACGGCCGGATGAAAGGAAGCGCGCGGTTTTATGAAGCCGAAGGTATACATTGACGGGCAGGAGGGAACCACGGGCCTGCAGATTTACGACCGGCTGGCGGGCCGGACGGACCTGACCCTGCTGCGCATCGACGCACAGCAGCGCAAGGATCCTGCGGCGCGGAAAGCGCTGATGGACGCGGCGGATGTGGTGTTCCTCTGCCTGCCGGATGCGGCGGCGGTGGAGGCGGTTAATCTGGTGGAGAATCCCCGGACCCGTATCATCGATGCATCCACCGCGCACCGGACGGCACCCGGCTGGGTCTATGGCTTTCCAGAGCTGGGGAAGGAGCAGCGTGCGGCCATTGCACAGGCAAAGCGCGTGGCGAATCCTGGCTGCCACGCGACCGGACTGATCGCGTCGGCGGCGCCGCTGGTGCGGCTTGGAATTCTGGATCCGGATGCGCAGATCTACTGTTATTCCCTGACCGGGTATTCCGGCGGAGGAAAGAAAATGATTGCCGAATATGAGGATCCGGACCGGGACCCGATCCATGCATCCAGCCGGATCTACGGGCTGAATTTGAAGCATAAGCACCTGCCGGAGATGCAGGCGGTCTGCGGCCTGCGCCGCAAGCCCTTGTTTTCGCCGGTGGTGGGCGATTTTTATAAGGGTATGGCCACCACGGTGATGCTCTGCCGGGATCAGCTGGCAAAGCCGCTCTCCGGAGCGGAGGTGCGGGACGCGCTGGCGGAATTTTATGCGGGGCAGCGCTTTGTCAGCGTCGCTCCTTACGGCGGGGATGGTCCCGCGCTTTACGCCGCCGCCCTGGCCGGGACCAACCGGCTGCGGCTGGAGGTTGCCGGCAGTGACGATCAGATCACGGTGACGGCCCTGTTTGACAATCTGGGCAAAGGCGCTTCCGGTGCCGCTGTTCAGAATATGAACCTGATGCTGGGCCTGGATGAAGGCGCTGGGCTTGAGGAAGCGCCGCAGGGCTCCCTTTAAGAACGTGATGGGCCGCGGCCGGCGGGCTGCGGCGTGAGGAGGAATTGTGATGAAATGGATCGAGGGCGGCGTATGCGCCGCGCAGGGCTTCCGGGCAGCGGGTCTGCATGTGGGTGTGAAAAGCCATAAACCGGAGAAGAAGGATTTGGCACTGATCGTCTCCGACGTGCCCTGCACGGCGGCCGGCGTGTTTACAAGAAATGTGGTCAAGGCGGCGCCGATTCACGTGACGAAAAAGCATCTGGCGGCCGGCCCGGTCCGGGCTGTCGTGGCCAACAGCGGCAACGCCAATGCCTGCGCGCCGCTGGGGGAGGAGAATGCGGAGCGGATGTGCGCCGCAGCGGCCGAAGTTGTGGGCTGTCGCCCGGAGGAGATCCTGGTGTCCTCCACGGGCGTGATCGGACAGACCCTGAAGATCGGCGTGATCGAAGAGGGGCTCCCTGTGCTTGCGGGGATGCTGGAGCATTCCGCCGTCGGCAGCGACGGGGCGGCCAACGCCATTATGACCACGGACACGGTAAAGAAGGAAGTGGCCGTGGAAACGGAGGTGGGCGGCAAGACCATCCGCCTGGGCGGCATCGCCAAGGGATCCGGCATGATCCACCCCAATATGGGCACGATGTTGTGCTTTTTGACAACGGACTGTGCCATTTCCCAGGAGATGATCCACGAGGCCCTGCTGGAGGTCAGCGCGGTGAGCTTTAACCGGATCAGCGTGGATGGCGATACGTCCACCAACGACACCTGCCTGGTTTTGGCCAACGGCCTGGCCGGCAATCCGGAGATTTCGGAAAAGAACGCCGATTATCAGGCATTCACCGCGGCCCTGCGGGAGATCTGCACGGCATTGGCCCGGAAGATGGCGTCGGATGGCGAGGGTGCCAAGCACCTGATCACCTGCACCGTGACGGGCGGCCGGGACGAGGCAATGGCGGAGACGGTGGCCAAGTCCGTGGTTTCGTCCACGCTGACCAAGGCGGCCATCTTCGGCGCAGACGCCAACTGGGGCCGCGTCCTGTGCGCTATGGGCTATTCCGGCGCACAGTTTGACCCGGAGAAGGTGGGTGTCTGCTTTGCCAGCGCCGCCGGTAGCATTGAGGTCTGCCGCAGCGGCCGGGGTGTCGATTTTGATGAGGACCTGGCCAAGAAGATCCTGACGGAGCATGATGTGGAGATCCGCATCACCATGGGCGAGGGAACGGCCGCCTGCACATGCTGGGGCTGCGACATCACCTATGAGTATATCAAGATCAACGGGGACTATCGTACCTGACATACCATGGCGCCTGCGGGGCTTTGCATCCGGCGGGCGCGGAATGGGTTGTGATTCCGAAAAAGAAAGAATGTGATGAGTTCCATGTCTTCCCATGAACAGCAGGCCCAGACCCTGGTGGAGGCGCTGCCCTATATTCAAAAGTTTACCGGAAAGACCATTGTGGTCAAGTACGGCGGAAATGCCATGATCTCCGACACGCTGCGCAAGGCGGTGATGAGCGATATCATTTTGCTGAGCCTGGTCGGCATCCGGGTCGTGGTGGTCCACGGCGGCGGGCCGGAAATCAACGAAATGCTCAAAAAGCTTGGAAAAGAAACGCATTTTGTGGATGGCCTGCGCTACACGGACGAAGAGACGATGGATGTAGTCCAGAGCGTACTGTGCGGAAAGGTCAACAAGAATCTGGTGGCGCAGCTGAATCGCCTGGGCGGCCAGGCGGTGGGTCTGTGCGGCATGGATGCAGCGCTCTTCCAGGCGGAGGCACTGGACCCCAAATACGGCCTGGTGGGCCGGATCACCGGCGTGAATCCGGAACCGGTCCGCAATGCGCTGGCCTCGGGCTATATTCCGGTGGTCTCCACGGTGGCGCAGGGGGTAGATGCCGAAACGGCTTATAACATCAATGCGGACACGGCGGCTGCACGCCTGGCGGAGGCCCTGCAGGCGGAGAAGCTGATTCTTCTGACCGATGTGCGGGGCCTTCTGAAGGACCCACACGACGAGCGGACGCTGATTCATGTGGTGCATACCTACGATGTGCCGGCCCTGGTGGCGGATGGAACGATCTCCGGCGGCATGATCCCCAAGATGGAATGCTGCGTGGATGCCATTAACGGCGGGGTGGAACGGGTGCACATTCTGGATGGGCGGATCCCCCACTCGATCCTGATCGAGCTGCTCAGTGACCGCGGCATCGGCACGATGCTGAAAAAAGAACTTTGAGTGCCCGCTTCACGGACGCTTCGACTTTGGAAAGGGATGACGGACTTATGACTTCACAGCAGATCAAAGCGCTGACGGATCAGTATATCATGCACACCTACGGCCGCTTTCCGGTGGCGCTGGACCACGGCCAGGGCGCGACGCTTTACGATCCGGAGGGACATGCTTACATTGACTTTACCAGCGGGATCGGCGTAACGGACCTGGGCTATGGCTATACGCCCTGGGTAGACGCCATTACGGCGCAGGCCCAAAAGCTGGGGCACGTCTCCAACCTCTTTTACACGGAACCGGCAGCACGCCTGGCGGAGATCCTGTGCCAGCGCACGGGCGAAAGCTGCGTCTTTTTTGCAAACGGCGGCGGCGAAGCCAACGAGGGCATGATCAAGCTGGCCCGGAAGTACAGCTTTGACAAGTACGGCCAGGGCCGCGCTACGATCATCACGCTGAACAACTCCTTCCACGGGCGGACCATCACCACCCTGATGGCCACCGGGCAGGAGCGGTTCCACAATTACTTCTTCCCCTTTACGGAGGGCTTCCGCTATGCGGATGCCGACAGTCTGGAGTCGCTGGAGGCCGCGGCGGGAGACGATGTGTGCGCCGTGATGGTGGAGCTGGTCCAGGGCGAGGGCGGTGTGCTGCCGCTGGATCCGGCCTATGTAAAGGCGGTGGCCGAGCTGTGCGGGAAGAGAGACTGGCTGCTGCTGGTGGATGAGGTGCAGAGCGGCGTAGGCCGCACGGGACAGCTGTTTGCCTTCCAGCACTACGGGATCGTGCCGGATGTCGTCTCGTTCGCAAAGGGGATTGCCGGCGGCCTGCCGATGAGCGGCATTATGGCCAATGAAAAGTGCCGCAATGTGCTGGGGCCGGGCACCCATGCCACGACCTTCGGTGCCAATCCGGTGTGCGCGGCGGCGGGCCTGGTGGTGCAGGAGACGCTCAGCGATGCCTTTTTGGCGGAGGTCCGGGAAAAAGGCGCTTACCTGCGCGCCCGGATCGAGGACATGGACCTGCCCTGCTTCGGGAAGACCCGGGGCCTGGGTCTGATGATCGGCGTGGAGGTGAAGCCCGGCTTTACCAACGGCGAAATTGCCACGGCGCTGATCGAGAACGGCCTTCTGGTGCTGACCGCAGGAGACGGGATGCGCCTGCTGCCGCCGCTGGTCATTACCAGGGAAGAGATGGACAAGGGCCTGGAGATCATGAAAAAGACCCTGGGCTGAGCCTGCCGCCCCGCAGAAAACACGGGATCGCGGCAGACAAAGCGACTACCACCGCACGCGCCGGGGCAAAGCGCCCGGTGCGGAACCAACTATAAAGGGGAGAGTACCATGGATAAGCAAATGCATTTTCTCAAGCTTCTGGACTTTACACCCGCGCAGATCCAGCAGTTTCTGGATACGGCGGCGGATCTGAAGGCCAAGAAGAAAGCGGGGATCCCGCACCGGTACCTGGAAGGAAAGAACGTCGCCCTGATTTTTGAGAAGACCTCCACCCGCACCCGCTGCGCATTTGAGGTGGCGGCGCAGGATCTTGGTATGGGCTCTACGTATCTGGGCCCCACCGGCAGCCAGATCGGCGTGAAGGAGTCCATTGCCGACACGGCCCGGGTCCTGGGACGCATGTACGATGGGATCGAATACCGCGGCTTTGGCCAGCAGCTGGTGGAAGAGCTGGCCCAATATGCCGGCGTTCCGGTTTTTAACGGTTTGACCAACGAGTTCCATCCCACGCAGATCCTGGCGGACTTCCTGACCATTCAGGAGCACTTTGGCAAGCTCCGGGGCGTGAAGCTGGTGTATATGGGCGACGCCCGGTTCAACATGGGCAATTCCCTGATGGTGGGCTGCGCCAAGATGGGCATGCACTTTGTCGCCTGCGCGCCGAAGGCGTATATGCCGGATCCGGCTTTGGTGGAGACCTGCCAGGCCATCGCGGCGGAGACTGGGGCCGTCCTGGAGTTCCAGGAGGATCCCATGGAAGCCACCAAGGGCGCCGATGTGATCTATACGGATGTGTGGGTCTCCATGGGCGAGCCAGTGGAAGTCTGGGCCGAGCGGATCGCGGCCCTGGGACCCTATCAGGTAACTCAGCAGCTGATGGACAACGCCGGACCGCAGTGCAAATTCATGCACTGCCTGCCCGCCTACCATGACCACAAGACCAAGGTGGGCAAGGAGATGGGCGAAAAGTTCGGCCGTGACGCCATGGAGGTCACGGATGAGGTGTTTGAAGGCCCGGCCTCCATCGTCTTTGACGAGGCGGAAAACCGGATGCACACCATCAAGGCCGTCATGTACGAGCTGATGAAGTAAGTCCATACGAACGCATTGAAAAAGCGCCCCTCCGACAAAGCCGGGGGGGCGCTTTTCGTGCTGTGCAGGAGAGGCGGGGCAGAAAACACGGGCAAATCCAATACGCATCGTAATAATGAGACGAAATATTACAAAATAGGACAGTGATCGCCTCAACGGATGGTATAGCCGGGCTTCCAGATATAATCGTTCCAGTCACCCTTGGAGTCCTTTTCCGCTACCTTTCCCTCCGCATCCGCGCCGAACGCGTTGAGGACCGTGTATGTGGTCCGCCCCAGATCATCGGTGGTGCGGATCACGGCCACCACGGTATCGCCCGGAGCCAGCTGGTAGCGGAAGCCGTAATCGGAGAAGGCGGACATGGACACCATCCCGCTTTCCTGCCAAAGGGCCGCCGCTTCCTTGACAGGCTGGACCTGTTCCGGCGTCGTTTCCTGGTTGCGATACAGGCACAGGTCCACCGCGGTGGGGCTGATGGAATAGGGACTGTCCGAGGCGATATACAGGTTCAGATTCTGCAGCCGGACCTCGTTGGTGCTGGATGACCAGCTGGTATCCAGCGAGGCGGTGACCTGCAGACGGAGCGCATCCGGAGAGCAGGAATACAAAGTGTCCACCAGGGCGGAGCGGCTGCGGGTTTCCTCAGTTAAAACGATGGTGACAGCCAGGGTATCGTCCATGGGAACGGTCCAGCCCTCTGCGGAAAAGACGCCGTCTTTCCGCACCGCATCCGTCTGCAGGGTGCGCCCATCGGAGAGCGTCAGGGTAAAAATGCCGGTGGTATCGGCGCTCCACTCCTTGACGCTGGCGGAGACGCGCAGGGTCACGGTTTGTGCTTCCAGGGAGATGCTTTGGATCTCTACGCTAGAATCGTACAATATATAGGAATTTTCGCTCAATATAGTGCGTATCTGCCCGGAGAGACCGGATACATTCTGGGTCAGCTCCCGTTGAAGCTGATCGACTTTACGGCCCAGCTGCTCCACCTGCTGCCCGGTCTGAACCAGTCGGGAGCCCAGTGCGATCAGCACTCCTGCGCACAGTATGCCGGCAAGCAGGCAGAGAACCAGCCGCCATCCCCGGGGACGACGGGATCGGCGGAAGGCGGCCAGGTATTTGGCTGCGATGGCTTCGGCGGCTGCCAGCTCCCGGGGAGAAAGGGGCGCCTCCGGGGTGCCGTCCGTGTCTGTGCAGGAAGCCTGCGCGGCCCCTTCTGCGGGGGCGGGCGCATCGGCGTCATCGGTCAAAGAAGGGGCGGCGTTTCCCGCGCTCTGACCGGCGGCGGGCTCCACCCCCAGAAGCTGCCCGACGGACAGCCCAAAGATACGGCTCATGGCGATGAGTTTTTCCAGTTCCGGGATGGCGGCGTCGGCCTCCCATTTGCCGACGGCCTGCCGGCTGACGCCCAGGCGTTCGCCCAGGGCCTCCTGACTGAGTCCGGCGCGGCGGCGTTCTTCCTGAATTCGCAGACCCAGCGTGCTGGCGGAATGCATGGACATCCACTCCTTTCTGGCTCAGTGTAGCATACGGGGGAAAAGGCGGCTACCATCGGTGGGTTTCGGGTTGTCAACCGGCGGTTGCCGCCTGGAAAGCTGCTGTTTTTAGTATAGCATAGACAGGCGGCGGGGAAAAGCCCTGATACTAAGGATGACCGGACAGAGCCGCTCTTGCAAAGCGAAGGCACTCCTGCTATGATGGGGCTGAAAAGACGGACACCGCCGGGGCGGAACGGGCCCCGGCAGGATTCAAAAACAAAGGTTAGATTTCACTAACTTACAGGAGGACCCACTATGCGAGAGCGAGCGGCGTTTTGGGACCGCTGCGCACCTGTGTACGATCGCTTTGTGCGCAGGGATGCGGCGGCCTATGCACAGATGATTGCCCGGATGCGGCCGGCGGTCCGGGACCGGACCGTGCTGGAGCTGGCCACGGGGACCGGCTGGATCGCAAAGCAGCTGGTTTGTCAGGCCCGGTCCGTGGAGGCGACGGACGCCTCGGAAGCTATGATCCGGACTGCCCGGCTGGGGAATGATTCCGCCAAGCTGCACTTTTCGGTTCAGGACCTTTTTCAGCTGCCCTATGCCGATGAAAGCTTTGATGTGGTGATCGCGGCCAATGTGCTCCACGTGATCCCGCAGCCGGAGCGGGCGCTGCGGGAAATGGGACGGGTGCTTCGCCCGGACGGCTGCCTGATCGTGCCCACCTTCGTGCATGGCGAGAATCGTCTGCCCGAAAAGCTGCGGGCCTGGGCCATGGGCCTTGCGGGCTTCCCCCTTTGCAGCCGCTGGACCCATACGGCTTATCTGGCATTTCTGCAGCGCTGCGGTTGGAGCGTCCGGAGCAGCACTTTGCTGAAAGCTGCGTTTCCGCTTTGCTATGCCGAGTGTGTCCGGGCTGCGTGCGGGCATATGGCCATCCGGGACAATGCCGCTTCGGCTGCGGAAAAAGCGAAGAAAGACGGAACTCCGGCTTGAAGAATGGACCTGTGCGTGATAAAATAAAAAAACATATGCAAATTACGGTGAAGCGGAAAACCGGGACTGCGGTACGCGGTGAGCTCTATTGCGCGGAAAGGAGGGGCAGCCGGTGTTTGCTTACTATACGGCGATTCTGTTTTTAAGCATTTTTGCCCTGCTGGCCGTCCAGCTTTGTGTTCGGAACAGCCTGTCCCTGAGCAGGCATAAAAAGCGGCAGTTTCACAGGCTGTTCACCACCATTATGGCGGCGGGCTTCTGCGAATGGATGGGAGTCTTTTTGCAGGGGACCGGCAGCGCCACCCGGGTGCTGCATATTGCCGTAAAGGCGGTGGAGCTGTCCATCGCGCCGTCCATTGCGTTTTTCATCGCCTGGGTGATCGAGCGGCGGAACGAGAAGCCAGCCTGGCTCTATCTGGCGATCCATGCCGTGGTGGAGGGGCTGTCCGGGATCTTCGGCTTCATTTACTCGGTGGATGCGGCCAGCAATTATACCCATGCGGCGTTTTACTGGGTGTATGTGGTGGCTTATGGGATCCCTATGCTGTACTGCATCCATACGGTGATGCGGAATGTAAAGAAATATCAGTATACCGGGATCAGCTATTTTCTTTTAATTGTAGCGCTGATGCTGGGTGGACTGGCTGTCCAGCTTTACAACGGAGCGCTGAAGGTGGACTATTTCACCGCGGCGCTGGTGTCGATCATGCTGTACGTCTTTACGCTGGAGATGATCCAGCAGACCGACGAGCTTACGGAGCTGATCAACCGCAGAGGCTACGAAAATTACGTTGCGCATTTGGAAGAGCCGTGCATGCTGATCTTCTTTGACGTGGATGACTTTAAAAGCATCAACGACCGGTACGGGCATGCCTTCGGAGACACCGCGCTGGCGACCATCGGAAAGGCGATCAAGGACCAGTATGCCCGGTACGGAAAGTGCTTTCGCTTCGGCGGGGACGAGTTCTGCGTGATCCTCAGCCGGGCGCCGGAGCAGGTGAAGCTCCTGAACGAGAAGTTTGTCTCCGGTATGGCGCAGCTTCGGGAGAAGGAACCGCGTCTGCCTGCGGTGGCGGTGGGCTATGTTGATTACGACCCGGAGCAGAGCAATATCAAAGACGCGATGGCGGAGGCTGACCGGCGCATGTACCGGAATAAGCAGGCCCACAAGGCGGCGGCCCGGGCGGCGCACAGCGGCGGTCTTGACGCGGGCACCGCGCCGTGATACAATTTCTATGCTTGCGGAAAGCTGATTCTGACCGCCGGCTCTGGAAGGGAGACCTTCTCCCTTCACCCTGCCCAGTTGTACGGGCAGCTTTTTGAATTCATCGAATCTGACCCGGTGCGGATCCGTTCCCAACCGAAAGAGGAGAGAGCGGCAGGGGCATCCCCTGCGGCATACGTGCGGCCAAGCCTTCTCCCCGATTCGGCGGAGAGGGCTTTTTTCGTGCCCGGATCCGCTGCGGGAAGGAAAGAGAAAGGTCGTGAACCTATGGAAGAGAATCGAATTGCCGTCCTTGCCCTGATCGTGGAGGACACCAAGGCGGCGCAGCAGCTCAATGCGCTGCTGCATACCTATCGGAAGTGGATCATCGGGCGCATGGGCCTTCCCTGCCGGGAGCGGGGCATCAGTCTGATCAGCGTGGCGATGGACGCGCCCGGCGACGCGATCTCGGCGCTGTCCGGAAAGCTGGGGCGGCTGCCGGGCGTGACGGCGAAGACGGTCTATGCGCCCGCCGGCTGCGGCAGCGGCGCCGCGGCGCACGGAGAAGAACGGGAAGCCGTCTGTCCGGAAACGGGCTCCGGGCAGACTTCTATCTGAAAATCAGAACAGGAGGAATTGAACATGAACATGAAAAAAAGATGGACAGCGCTGGCGCTGGCCCTGTGCCTGAGTGTGACGCTGCTTGCCGGCTGCGGCAGCCGGGCGGATGGCGGAAGCTCTGCCGCTTCCGGCTCTCAGGCGCCGACGGATACGGCGGAGATCCGGATCGCCGCGCTGAAGGGCCCCACGGGCATGGGCCTTGTGAAACTGATGCAGGACGCGCAGGAGCAGGGCGCAGCCGACACTTCTTCGGCGGCGCAGGGCTCTGAGGCCGCAGGCAACCGCTATACGGTGACCCTGGCCGGCTCGGCCGACGCCATCACGCCGGATCTGATCCAGGGGAATCTGGATGCGGCCTGCGTGCCGGCCAATCTGGCGGCGGTGCTGACCCAGAAGACTCAGGGGCAGATCGTAACGCTGGCGGTGAATACGCTGGGCGTTTTGTATATTGTGGAGAACGGGAATGCTGTGCAGTCCATGGCGGACCTGAAGGGAAAGACCCTGGTGGCGGCCGGTAAGGGCTCGACTCCGGAGTATGCCCTGCGCTATTTGCTGACGCAGAACGGCCTGGATCCGGACCGGGACGTGACCATCGACTGGAAGAGCGAGCACAGCGAGTGCGTGGCGGCACTGGCTACCGGCGCGGCGACCATCGCCCTGCTGCCGCAACCCTTCGTTACCGTGGCGCAGACGAAGATCACGGATCTGCGGATGGCCCTGGACCTGTCGGAGGAATGGGACCGGCTGGAAAACGGCTCCGCGCTGATTACCGGCGTGGTGGCGGCCCGGAAAGACTTTGTGGACGCGCATCCGGGCGCCGTAGCTGCATTTTTGGAGGCGTACGCCGCGTCGGTCTCTTGGGTGAACGAAAATCCTGCCGACGCGGCAGAGCTGATCGCCCAGTATGGGATCCTGGATGCGGCGCCGGTTGCCGAAAAGGCATTGCCGTACTGCAACATTGTGTGCCTGACGGGCAGTGAGATGAAGGAGAAGCTTTCCGGCTATCTGCAGGTGCTTTACGAGGCGGAGCCTGCCTCGGTGGGCGGTGCGCTGCCGGAGGATGACTTCTATTACGGCGCTTAAAAACGGCCTTTGCGCGGCAGTGTGCGCACGGGCTGTCGGAAGGAGGAACGTGGGATGAAGCGGAAGCGGCTGGGCTCCGGGCGCCTGTGGGCGGTGCTTTTTTGGCTTGCGCTCTGGCAGGCGGCCAGCATGGCGCTGGCACAGCCGCTGCTGCTGCCCTCTCCCGCCGCCGCGCTGCGGCGTCTGGTGGTCCTGGCCTGCAGCGCCGCCTTCTGGCAGGCGGCGGCCTGGTCGGCGGTGCGGATCCTGGGCGGCTTTCTGGTGGGCTGTCTGCTGGGGATCGCCCTGGCCGTTCCGGCTGCCCGCCGCCCCTGGCTGCGGACGCTGCTGGAGCCGCCTGTGAGCGCGGCCAAGACAGTTCCGGTAGCATCGTTCATCATCTTGGCGCTGGTGAGGTTTTCCAGCCGCACCCTGCCGGTGCTGATCGCGGGACTAATGGTGTTCCCCGGTGTTTATCTCAGCGTCCTCAGTGGAATTGACTGTGCGGATCCAAAGCTTGTGGAAATGGCACGGGTGTTCCGGGTCCCGGCCCTGCGGCGGCTGACAGGGATCTATCTTCCAGCCGTGCTGCCGCACTTCCGGGCGGCGGCGGCCCTGGGCCTGGGCCTGTGCTGGAAGGCCGGCGTGGCGGCAGAGGTCATCGGCCTTCCGGCGGGCTCGCTGGGAGAACGGCTGTATACGGCGAAGGTTTATTTCGAAACGGTGGACCTGTTTGCCTGGACGGCGGCCATCGTGGCCCTTTCCACCCTGTTTGAAAAGCTGGTCCTGTGGGCGCTCTCCGCGCTGGAGCGCAGATGCGGAGGCGCCGTATGAGCGGCTTGCTGACGGTCCGGGACCTGTGTAAGGCATACAATGGGCAGCCGGTGGTGGAGGCGGTCAGCTTTTCCGTGCCGGAGGGGGCGATTTTGTGCGTTATGGGACCGTCCGGCGCAGGGAAGACCACGCTGCTTCGCCTGGTAATGGGACTGGAGCAGCCGGATTCCGGCCGGATCTCGCTGCCGGGAGGCGGCCGCCTTTCGGCGGTTTTTCAGGAGGACCGGCTGCTGGATGGGCGCAGTGCGGAGGAAAATCTGCGCTTTGTGTTGGGACGGGTGTATGACCCGCTCCGGGCCGCGGAAGTGCTGGAGGCTCTGGGCCTTGCCCGAACGGAGCAGCCTGTGCGGACCTACTCCGGCGGGATGCGGCGGCGGCTGGCCCTGGCCCGGGCTCTTTTGTGCCCATCCGACGGATTGATTTTGGATGAGCCCTTTACCGGCCTGGATGCGGACAGCCGCTCCCGGGCCCTGGATGCGCTGAAGCGCTGGCAGGCGCAGCGGCCCGCTCTGCTGGTGACGCATGCGTCCTCTGATGCCCGGGCGCTGGGGGCGCAGGTGCTGAAGCTGCCGCTGCATGACGCGGCGGAGGAGACCGGGCCGTAAAAAGCGGCGGACGGGTGCGCCATACATAAAACGGCCGCGGCCTTCAGGCTGCGGCCGTTTTGCTCTGCCCGGGCGGCCTGGCGCATGCCTTTTGCTGGCAGCGTGGGACCGAAGAAAACAACGCGAAAAAAGTATGACCCGACGGTGGTATTTTTTCCGGAACCGTGTTACAATGAAACAATCAAAATCATACGGAGAAGAGGCAGAGAAATCTATGACCATCCAGATCACCGCAGACAGCACCTGCGACCTTCCGGAGGAAGTGCTCCGCGCCCATAAGATCACCTTGATCCCGCTTGGCATTGTGATGGGTGGCCGGCTATACAGCGACGGGGTGAACATCACCACGGCGGATATTGACGCGCACGTTTCGGCGGGGGGCGAGATCTCCACGACGTCTGCCATCAATGCGGCGACCTATGCGGCGGAATTCCGCCGCCTGCGGCAAAGCTGCGATGCCGTGATCCATGTGAATCTCGGCTCCGGGTTTTCCAGCTGCTATCAGAATGCGCTGCTGGCGGCGGAGGAAGTTCCCGGCGTTTTCCCGGTTGACAGCCGGAATCTCTCGGTGGGGCAGGGCCTGCTGGTCCTGGCCGCGGCCGAGGCGGCGGAGCGGGGCGCCACCGCGGCTGAGATCCTGACGCTTCTGGAAACGCTGATCCCCCGGGTGGAGGCCAGCTTTGTGCTGGACCGGCTGGACTACATGACCAAGGGGGGGCGCTGCTCGGCGGTGACGGCACTGGGGGCGAATCTTTTGAAGCTTCACCCCTGTGTGGAAGTACTAGATGGACGCATGGGCGTGACGAAGAAGTTCCGGGGCAGCATGGAAAAGGCCGCGGCGGACTATATCCAACGCCGTTTCATCGGCCGGGAGGATGTGGATACCAGCCGGGCGTTTCTGGTGCACACGGCCCGGGATGAAAGCCTGGTGCAGGCCGGGCTGCGCGTGCTGGAGGGCTTGGATCTGTTTGATGAGATTCTGCTGGCCCGGGCCGGCTGCACGATCTTCAGCCATTGCGGGCCCAATACGATCAGCGTGATGTTTATGCGCAAGGGCTGAGATCCGGCCCTGCGGCCTTCCGGATGCAAAAGCCCCGCCCGGGAAAACGGACAGCCGTTTAGTTCTGCTTGCGGCAGGGGGCCTTTGCGGCGGAAAAGGAGGTTGCGGGGCCGAAAAGTGCGGCGGCGTTGCGATCCAGGCACCGGGCCGTCTCCTGAAACGAAGCGCCGGATTCCCGACTCAGCCAGGTGATGCCCTCTGCGATCCAGGAGGGATCGGAGGGGCCGGGACGTGGGATCCGCAGCGGTTCCGGACCGTCCGTCTCTACCAGCAGACGATCCGGAAAGAAGCGGTGCGCCAGGGCCTGATCCCGGGCCAGGACCGTCACCTCCGGCGTGCAGGAAGCGTAGTAGCCGGCGTTCAGGATCTGCTGCTGGACCGGCAAAGGTGCCTTGAGCCAGTGGAATACGGCCCGCCGTACGCCGAAATGCTGCAGCCGGGCCAGACAGGGGGCGGCGCTGTCGTGAACGGCGTGGAGGATCAGGGGAAGATCCCAGCGGATGGCCCGTTCCAAAAACAGATCCAGAATCGTGAAGGCCACCGGCGGGATGGTGCCGTCGGGCAGATTGTAGCTGGGCAGACCCACCTCGCCGATGGCGATCAACTGCTCGTGGTGCGCATCAATCCATGCGGCCAGCGTCCGGG
Source organism: uncultured Dysosmobacter sp. (assembly GCA_934563745.1). Classification (GTDB taxonomy): domain Bacteria; phylum Bacillota; class Clostridia; order Oscillospirales; family Oscillospiraceae; genus Oscillibacter. Next base: position 16,279 of record CAKTHE010000001.1, read on the forward strand.
CTTCCTCAAGAAGGTCCGGCCCCATGGGCCGCTCCGGGTGGACGCCGGCGGCGATCCGCACAAGGCCCGGATGCCGGTCGGCAAGGGCCTCCAGCTTTTGCAGGGAGGCAAGCCCCATTGCCGGCGCAATGACCCCGGTCACGCCGGCGGAAGCACAGCGCTTGAGCACGGCATCCGGGTCCGCCATCTGGTCAAGATGACAGTGGGTGTCGATCATGCGGCGACCGGTGCGCCGTTCATATATTTGGCCAGGGGCTTATAAAGCAGCAGGCACACGGCGAAGCAGGCAACGGTGCTGGGCAGCATGTAAGAGCCGTTGTAAACGACCGAGAACCAGAAGGGGCTGCTGAAGACGTGGCCGAACAGCTCCGTGGGGACCATGATCTTGTAGATGGTCAGGCCGCTGATGAAATGGATCAGGAAGCGGGCCGCGCAGCCGATCAGGCAGCCTGCCGGCAGGCCAAACTTTTTGCCGTGCATCAGTCCGGCCGTTCCAACGGCCATATAGGCGATGGAGTAGTCCAGGAAGAACGAGGCAATGGAAATGGCATATCCGTCGGCCAGGAAGAATTTCAGCGTGCCGAAGGCAGCGCCGGCCAGAAGGCCCCAGCCCAGCCCCCAGCGGACGGCGAAGACGATGATAGGGACCATGCAGAAGTTAATGGAGCCCGCGGCCAGGAACTGAATTTTAAAGTAGCTCAGGACCAGGGAGGCGGCCACCATCAGGGCACCTTCGCAAAGACGCTTGGTTGTGTTGTTCATGTTTGAATTGCTCCTTTTCTTTGTCTGGGGGCCGCAGATACGAAAAAATGCATCCACGGCGTGGATGCACACATACTTCCGTATCACTCGCATTCCTACGCCGGCATTACCCGGATCAGGTTCGAGGGATCGGACGGCGATACGTCTCATCTCAGCCGGCATGCGCCAGCACCCCTTGGATTTTATGCAGTCAGTATAGCACGCGGGAGCGGCTGTGTCAAGGGAGGGGACCCCGGACGGCAGGGAACCCCCCGGCCATCCCATGGGATGGCCGGGGGCGGGAGGGAATGTATGGGAGAAGGAACAGCCGGGGCGGATTACACCAATTTCCCGTCTTCCTGATCCAAGGAATAATTGTGGTCCTGGCGGAACGAGCGGGTGTCCAGCCGGTTGGCAGCTGCGGCCCGGGCGGCCGCGGTGTAAAGACCGTGCTCCTTGTCATCCACCAGCTCCTGATAGCTGGGGTCCATGGCCTGGAATTTGGCGTTGCGGGGCAGGGGAACGTTCTGCTCCACCAGAATATCCTGCACCTTGCGGATGTTGACGGTGTGCGTGGTGGTTCCGTCTGCCACGGCCACGGCAGCGGCTACGCCGGCGGCCTGCCCGGTGCCTACGCACTGGGGAATGAGGTTCAGCCAATCGATGGCAACATCATCTGTGGAGAGGTGACGGCCCGGAGCCAGCAGCCCCTCAACCTTCTGCGGAAGGATCGCCCGATAGGGGATCTCCACAGGGCCGCAGTCGTTGATCTGGCAGATAGTGGAGTGCCAGGCGATGACGTCATCGTGCTGCTTGGCAAAGGCGAAATCATTGGCCGTCATCTGGTATTCGCCGATCAGGCGGCGGCTGCACCGGCAGCCGAGCTGAGGCGCGATGTCATAAAGGTATGCATTTTTGAAGGCAGAGGGCACGCATTCTTTCATGTAGGCGATGACCTCATGGATGGAAAGCCGCGTGGAGATTTCGGTAGCGGTCTGGTCCTTGATAACGGTGCAGTCCTTGTTGGAATGCCAGTTGTCCATCCAGCATACGCCATCCCGGCTGGAGCGGAAGGGAACCAGGCGGTATCCGGCCGTTTTGGAAAGACCTGCGGCAAAGGCGGCTGCCTCCGTGGGATGGGCGTGCTGCCATTCCTGATAGAGATTCCAGTCGATGCCGCCGACGCGGTACACCAGTGCGGTGGTGGAGGAGCGGCAGGTGCCATCTGCCAGCGAGGCGTACGGCGCGCCGGACTTGCTGTAAAGATCGCCGTCGCCGGTGGCGTCGATGACCACCTTGGCCAGGATAGCCTTGCGGCCCTCCTTGCTTTCAAAGATGACTCCCTTGACGGTCCCGTTTTCGACGATGGGCTTGGAGACCCAGCTGTGATAGCAGATCTGAATGGCGTCCCGCTCTTCGCAGAGCATCTGGTCCATGGCGATCTTCAGCTCGTTGGGCTCATAGTGCACGGCCCGGACCAGGCATTTGCTTTTGGCACCCTCATAGTCGCTGCGGCTGGTGCAGTCCAGAAACGAACTCCAGTAGTACAGCTTGGCGGGGTCGGAAGAACCGATCTCCTGCAGAGAAGGGCCGGCTACGGCGCCGGGAATGTGAGCCAGGCGGGTAAACCATTCTTCCTGAATGCCGCGGACAAAGGGCTTGTCGTACCAGCTCAGATTGGGGACCATGATCACATAGCCGCCGGTGGCGTCACCGCCCATATAGCCGTAGCGCTCCATAAGAATGATGTTTTTGGCGCCGGCCCGGGCGGCGGCCAGGGCCGCGGCGTGGCCGGCGGAGCCGCCGCCTACCACCAGAATGTCACATTGGGCATAGACCGGAATGCTGGCGGCCGGTTCCTGATAAAACGTTGCAGACATAATATGCGTTCCTTTCGTAAGAGAGATGGGCCGCCGTCGGTCAGAAGGGCAGCAGCATGGCAGCCAGGGGATACACCACCGCCAGGCACAGGACGATGGAGATAGGAATCATAATGGCACCGTACTTCATGGCGTGGGTGCGGTTGGCACCGCTGCCCAGCACAATGGCACTGGCGGCAGAGGCCGCGGGGGTCATGATGCCGATGTTGGCTGCAATTGCCACGACGATGCCCAGCGCGGCAACGCTGACCATGGGAGAAAGGCTCATGGCAATGGGAACCGACAGAGAGAAGGCGATGTTGGCAATGGCGTTGCAGGACATGAAGTTCGTGGCAATGGCACAGAAGGCGGCAATCACCAGAACCAGCGGGACCCAGGAGGTCATGGTGGAGGTCATGGGGCTGAGGACATTGGCGAACCAGACCGGAATACCAGTGTTTTCGGCGGTCAGGCAGGGTGCCATCACGAACATACCGAACACCAGAAGGGCTGCGCCCCAGGGAATTTCATTGATGCATTTGCTGAAGTCCAGCAGCCGCTCCCCGTTTTCGTCCTTGACAACGTACATCAGGGCGATGCCGGCCACGGCAGGACCGTTGATGGTCAGGCCGGAGATAAACGCGGCAGCGTTGGGGAAGACTTTCCCGCATACATCCGGGAAGAGGATCGCCGCCACGATCAGGCAGAAGATCAGGACCGAGCGGCGCTCGCCCTTGCTCATCTTGGTGCTGAACCGGGAAGCGCGGGCCGCCGGATCGTAGTTTGTGAACTTGCTCACGTCGGGGCGGACGATAAAGCGGAATACCAGGAAGCTGAGCACGCCCAGCAGAATGGTGCTGGGAATGCCGACCTTCATGTAGTCCAGCATGGAGATGGTCTGCCCGGCGGCGGATTCCAGCAGGCCCATAACGATGATGGAGACGGTATGTGCGATGGGTGTGGCGGCATAGCCCCACATGCTGAACCAGATAATGCCCAGATACAGGCAGGAGGCGAATTTGGAGTCATCCTCATAGCCCAGCTCCCGGCAGAGCTCCTTAGCGACGGGAACGGCGATCAGGCAGCAGGCGGCCACATCCATAAAGCAGCCAACCAGATAGATGGCGGCAAAATAGAAGGCGAAAAACAGCCAGGGCCGTCCCTTCAGGACTTTCCGGGTGATGAACCAGTTGATCAGACGGGCGATCACGCCGGTTTTGCTCAGGGGGATGGTCACCGCGCTCATCACGATGATCAGCAATACAGGAACGGCTCCGGTGGTCAGCATTTTGGCAAAGGGCATCACACCGGCCACCGCGAACAGCAGAACGGCAAAAATGCTGGTCCAGTCTGTGGCGACAAAGGTCCAGAGGTACACGGTGGCTACAGCGGCACCGATGGCCCGCACGCCGATGTCCGTCAGCCCGTTTGTGGCAGGAATCAGGAGGCTGATCAGAATATCAAGCAGGATCGCGATAAAAAAATGCATGGTTTTTTTATCTTTCATGCTTCTAACTTCCTCTCTTATAGTTTCTCTTTGTGACAGGGAACAGGAGCGGCTGCCCGGGTGCAAACAGCCGGACAGCTCTTTTGCCGGCAAGATGATCTTAACAGAAGCGCCGCCGTTTGGGAAATGCCAAGTCGCTTATAAGAAGATGCACAAACGGGCATCTGAAAAAAATCCTTGCACTGTGCATCTTGTAAGAAATAAGAATCGGCAGTATACTAAATTTTATCAAAGCATGATTGGGAAGGGGACGGGCTATGAACGATCTGGAATATCGCTACTTTTATGAGGTGGCCCGTACGCTGAACTTCAGCCAGGCTGCGGAGCATCTGTATATTACGCAGCCGGCTCTGAGCCGCTGCATTTCCAAGCTGGAGCAGGAGTTTCAGACGCCCCTTTTTGTGCGGGATAAGCGAGACGTTTATCTGACCAATGCCGGTGCAGCGCTGCTGCAGAACTATCCGCTGGTACAAAAGGCGAACCTGTCGCTGCACGATGCGGTGCAGGAGGCGGCCATGGGATTGGATTCCCGCCTGACCATCGGTATTCAGGAGGGGCATCTGATCACACCGGATATGAAGCGTCTGATTCAAAGCTACGGCCGGCAGAACCCAAACGTAAAGATTCAGATTGTCAGCCTGCTTTATAACAGCCTTTTTGATCAGCTCAATTCCCATGAGATCGACTTTGCGCTGGCACTGGATTTTCCAAACAATATCAGCGCGGATATTGAACGGCGGGTCCTCAGCGAAAGTCAAAGCTACGTGCTGATCAGCCGGGACCATCCGGCCGCCCGGTGCGGGGACCGGACTCAGGCGTTCCGGCTGCTGGATGGATTGGATTTGATGCTGGTGGAGTGGACCATCGTGCCGAATGTGACCAGCTTTATTGTGCAGCAGTGTACGGCCAACGGATTTCACCCGGCCAATATTCACTACGCGCCCGGATATTTCACACTGAATAATTGGCTTATTATGGAAAAGGGCTTTGTGATCATGAACCGGAATGCACTGTTTTCGGAATCGGATCTTTGCTATATTCCCCTGGAGAAGGAGAGCCGTATCAACTTCTGCGCCTATTGGCACAAAAATGCGACCAACCCGGCAGCCCTGAAATTTGCGGAGTATTTGGAGGGTGCGTTGCCGGAAGCGGATGCAGCTGAATGAAAAAGGCTGGAGTCTAAAAAGACTCCGGCCTTTGCTTTATGCGTGCTGCGGCGGATGGCTGCCGGGGAAGAGTGCTCTGAAGGTCCATAGAATTAAATGGGAAATAAAGCAAGTTTTACTGTGTTCACAACTGTGTTCATGCAACCGGTTATAACGGGTTTTAACGGCCTCTAACAGGCAGTCCCAAAACGCAAGGAACCGTTGATATTGCTAGCTTTTCCAGCAATATCAACGGTTTCCGGTTTGGCAGGTGGCTTCAATTCAGACATTTTCGTTTTCTATTCCCTGGTTTCTCAAACCGCAAACCAGTGCAGTGTTTGCGGTTTGAAAAGAAGGAGCAGCGGCGTGAGTGCGCTCCGACTTATAAAATAAATCGGAGCAAGCGATATAAAGCTTGCTCCGACTTGGCGCGGAAGGAGGGATTTGAACCCTCGCACCGGTTTTATCCAGTCTACTCCCTTAGCAGGGGAGCCCCTTCGGCCTCTTGGGTACTTCCGCATCTGTCAAGTTGAAATGGCGGAGAGAGTGGGATTCGAACCCACGGATGCTTTCACATCGCCGGTTTTCAAGACCGGTTCCTTCAACCACTCGGACATCTCTCCTTGTGTAAAAGCATGTTCCGCACTTTGGACGCTCGTATACTATACCATATGAGATCCCATCTTGTCAACTGGCTGTCCGGAAAAGAAAAAGTTTTATTTTTTTAAAATTAGGGCTTGTCAAATTATGAAAACTATGCTATTCTAAATAAGCTGATTTCCGGGTGTGGCGAAGCTTGGTATCGCGCTTGACTGGGGGTCAAGAGGCCGCTGGTTCAAATCCAGTCACTCGGACCAATCGGAGTATCCTTTGGGATACTCCGATTTTTTTATTGCGCCTTTATAGACTTTTTGCTTCTGCTGCACAGAAACGTGCAGCAGTTATCCTTTATTTGGAAGTTTGGCGATTTTGGTTGTATGGAAGCATACAACTCCGGCCGGATTGCTCCTGACATGTAGAAGAACTTTTGTTCTTACTATATGAAAAGGAGAAAAAATCGTGTACGATAAATGGTGTACAGGAATAACATTTGTACGGAAGACGGGTGATTTTCCGGAGTGGGTCCAGTAGCGGCACCACACGGAGGGCAAAACTCATTGCGAGGAGTGCCTGATGCTGGACGGCTGCTGGTTTTCCGGTGATATCCACCCGCCATGTCCGCACCATCCGTTTTGCCATTGCACGCTGGAGCCGATTGATTACGCATTTGTTTTGACGCATGCAGCGGCAAACAGCGATTACAGCAAGTTTGATCCCTATCTGTTCAATACAAACGGGACTTATCCGCACAGCAAAGAGAAACTCTTCCAAGAATGGGGATATACCGTTGAAGACGCATACTGGCTGCAAGCGGAAATAGAACGGCAGGGGAGAAAAATATATTTCAGGGGAATATACTTTGGGAAAATTGGATAAACGCGGGCAGCGAATCAATATTAGGGTTACGATTCCCAGAAGAGATAAATTAGGTAGCATATCATTTGTAACAGGCTGGATGATTTTTCCGAGCAGACAGTGCAGACTCAACACACCCTATGGAGGTAAATAGTATGAAATGGATGGACTGCGTTGAAGTGACGGCAGAGAAAGAAGAGTACGCAAAAGAAGGGGTACACAAAGGCATGCAGGGGGTTATCTGGGAGCCTGAGTATAAAAACGAAGCTTGGGTTGTTCTTGTGCCGCAGTGTGGAGATAAATCAGATATCGCGGATATCTATATTAAGGAAAAAGATCTCAAGGTGATTCCGGTTATGCATGCCGCTGTGAATGAAGAGATCAAAGCCCGGTTCGATGGGCCGAAAGACGCCGACGAATGATTTGTCGGTGGGGCGGCCGGCCTGGCGACATGATTGGATCGAGAAGAACGCTCTGCCAGTGAAAAGAGCAGGCATTTCCGAAGGGAATGCCTGCTCTTTTTCATCAGGGACTGCGTGGCTTACATCGAAATCAGGCCCAGTGCATTGGCAACGGAGCTGATCAGAATAATGGCTGCGAAGATGGGGCACAGCCAACGGATCATAAAATTGAACACGCTTTTCCGGCGGAAGGCATGTCCGTTCTGCGTCACCTCTTCTTCGATTTTCTCCGTGCCGATGACCCGCGACACCAGCAAACAGGTGGTGATGGCCGCAATGGGCATCATGACGGAGTTGGTCAGAAAATCGAACAGGTCCAAAAACTGCATTCCGAATACCGTAACATTGGCCAGGGGGCCGTAGCCCAGCGCGGAGAGGCTGCCCAGGGCCAGCATAATGACCCCGATGAGCAGGGTGGATCTGCTGCGCTTCCAGCCCAGCTCGTCTTCGAACGTAGATACGGCGCTCTCAGTCAGGGCGATGGAGCTGGTGACCGCGGCGAAGAGCACCAGCAAAAAGAACAGAATGCCTGCCAGCGTGCCCATCCCCATGCTGTCAAAGACCTTGGGGATCGTGATGAACATCAGGGCCGGACCGGCCTGCAGTGTCTCCGGATCGCCGCCGGAAAAGGAGAATACCGCCGGAATGATCATCAGACCGGCCATAATGGCAATGGCCGTGTCAAAGATCTCGACGTTCCGGGTAGAGTCCTCAATGGACACGTCCTTTTTCATGTAAGAACCAAAGGTAACCAGAATGCCCATGGCAATGGACAGGGAGTAAAACATCTGGCCCATGGCCGTGACCACGGTCATCCAGGAAAAGTGGGACAGATTGGGCACCAGAAAATACTTGACGCCGGCCAGGGCGCCGGGGCGGGTGACGGAATAGACCGCGATGATGACGGACAGCACCGCCAGCACCGGCATCATAAACTTGGAAACACGCTCGACGCCGTTGCGGACTCCGGCAAAGATGATGATCAGGGTGAACAGGGCGAACGCGACAAAGCACAGCTCCGCGGAGAATCCGTCGGAGATGAAGGCGGAGAAATATCCGTCTGCCGCCAAATCGCTGCCGTGACCCAGCAGGTATTCCGCAAGATACTTGATGACCCAGCCGCCGATGACCGAGTAGTACGGAACAATCAGAATCGGGATGACCGCATTGATCCAGCCGCCGAAGGAGAGCCATTTTTTCCTGCCGAAAGCGCGAAAGGCACCCACGGGGCTTTTATGGGTCATACGGCCCAGGGCGGTCTCGGCCATGATCATCGTATAGCCAAAGGTGAAGGCAAGGAGGATATAGACCAGAAGAAAGATGCCGCCGCCGTACTTTGCGGCCAGATAGGGGAAACGCCAGATGTTGCCAAGGCCCACAGAAGCGCCGGCCGCGGCCAGCACAAAGCCGACTTTGCCGGAAAACGCGCTGCGCTTGGAATGATGATGGATATCCATAAACCGTGATTCTCCTCATGTAAGTAGTATCCCCGGTGCGTGGGCCTGCCCGCTGCCGAAAGAAGAGGCGCGGGAGGAACCGTGCGGGGGGTGAGACACAGAACTTTTTCAGTTTACCATAGCAGGCTTTAAAATGCAACCAAGGTGCCGGGCGGAGCGTTGCGGGAAGCGGCGGTATCAAAAGCCGGGGCAGATGCAAAAGCATCTGCCCCGGCTTTTTACGACCCGGCCGGCTGAGATCCGGCGTTTTTATTGGAAACGGCGGCCTGGCGGCCGGTATGATCGATGGTATAATCCTGCCCGCAGGAGCCGTGGATGATCAGCTTGGAAATGGGAACAACGGTGTAGCCCTGGCTCAGCAGGGTTTCCAGAATGGTGGGAAGGGCCTCCGGCGTGTGCTTGGCTGCGTTGTGGAAGAGGATGATGCTGCCCGGCTCGATCCGGGAGGTGACGCGCTGGGCGATCTCGCTGCCGGAGATGCCCTTCCAGTCCAGACTGTCGATGTTCCATTGGATGGGCTCCATGCCATAGTCCCGGATGGCGGTGATCACATGGTCGTCGTACTCGCCGTAGGGACAGCGGATCAGCGTCGGGCTTACGCCGGTGACGGCCTGGATTTTTTCGTTGCAGGCGGCCAGATCTTCCTGGATCTGCTGGGTGGTAAGGGAGTTGAAGTGGTCATGGTGAGAGGAATGGCTCATGACCTCGTGTCCGGCGTCGGCCAGGGCCTTTACGGACTCCGGGTACTTTTCTACCCAGTCACCCACCACAAAGAAGGTGGCCTTGACCTGGTATTTTTCCAGAATGTCGATCAGGGTCTGGGTGTCCTCGTTGCCCCAGGCGGCGTCGAAGCTGATGGAACAGGTCTTCTGATCCGTTTCCACGCAGTAGATGGGCAGGGGGCGGTCCGTGGCATAGGCGCCTGCGGTGGCGGGATAGAGGACGGCGTAGCCCATCATACACGCGGCCAGGACCAGCGCCATGATCCCGGCGGGCAACTGCCGCCAGACGTACACTTTCATATGAAAACTCCATTCTGCCGCCCGGCATAGTAAGACCGGTCCCGGCACGGACGGCGAATGGGGCTCCGGGCGGGCCCCGGGGCGGGGCCTGCACAGAAAGCCTATGCCCCATCCGGAGGAAATAGACGCCCGGGCCGGGAGGAAGGGAGGCTGCTTGCTTTTTGGACGGAGGGGGCGTACAATAAAGCGGATTAAGAAAACCGGTCAAAGACCGGGGACCGGAAAAAGCGGCCAGAAAGGATCGAGGATGGAGAAAAGATGGGGCCTTCGGGCTGTGGCAGCGGCGACCGCGCTGACGCTGACAGTCACCGGCGCCTGGGCGGCAGAGCCTTCAGCGGCGCAGACCCAGGCCCGGCCCGCCGAAGCGGCGGAGGAGACGGCGGGCACGCCGTGGCAGCTGGTATTGGTGAACGCCTGGCACACGCTGCCGGCGGATTTTTCGGTGGAAACGGCGGCCATCGGCGGCGGACTGCGCGTGGACCGGCGGATTGCGCAGGATCTTCAGACCATGCTGGCGGACTGCCGCAAGGCGGGGCTGAAGCCCATGGTTTGTTCGGCTTACCGGACCCGGGCGACCCAGCAGCGCCTGTACCGCAATAAGATCGCCCGGCTTCGGACAGCCGGCTACGCAGAGGCGGAGGCCATAAAGGAGGCCGGACGCTGGGTGGCGCCGCCGGACACCAGCGAGCATCAGACCGGCCTGGCGCTGGACCTGATCTCCAGCCGGTATCAGGTCCTGGACCAAAAACAGGAGGACACGGCGGAGCAGAAGTGGCTGATGGAGCACAGCTGGGAATACGGGTTTGTTCTGCGCTATCCCACGGACAAAAGTGCCATCACCGGGATCGGCTATGAGCCGTGGCATTACCGCTATGTGGGACGGGACGCAGCCGTTGTCATGCACGCGACCGGGCAGTGCCTGGAGGAGTATCTGGGCCTGGACGCCGCGCCCCTGCAGGGACACGAGCAGCTGGCCGCGCAGACCTTGACGCAGGCCGGGCTTTGGACGCTGGCGTCCCTTCCGCCCCGCTGAAGGAACGGCGCGGGGCCCTTAGCGGAATAAAAAAGAGAGCAGCCAATCTGGCTGCTCTCTTTTTTATTGGGTCTGTGGGTCAAAGGATCTTACTTTCCCTGATACGCACGGTACAGGAACGTAACGATCTGACCGCGGGTGCAGGTGGCGTCGGGGCTGAAGGTGGTATCGGTCGTGCCCTTGGTCACGCCGTTTTCCACGGCCCAGTCCACCGCACCGGCATAGTAGCTTTCAGCAGACACATCGCCGAACGCGGCCTTGCTGCCTGCCAGCTTGCCGATGGCACGGAACAGGAACGTCACACTCTGCGCACGGGTGCAGGTGGCATCGGGAGCGAAGGTCGTCGCGGTGGCGCCGTTGGTAATGCCGTTTTCCACGGCCCAGGCAACCGCCTTGGCGTAATAGGCATCTGCGGAGACGTCCGTGAAGACGCTGGCGCTGCCCTTGGGCTCCGGGCTGCCGGCGGCACGCCACAGGAAGGTGACGATCTGACCGCGGGTGCAGGGATCATTCGTGCCGAACAGGCCGTTGGCCTTGCCGTTGGTGATGCCGTTTTCCACAGCCCAGGCTACCGCGTCGGCGCAGTAAGCGTCAGCGGGGACGTCGGCGAAGACGCTGCCCGTGCTGCTGGCTGCAAAGCTTGCGGAGACGGAAACTGCGGAGTCGGGCATGACGAAGGTATAGGTCCCGTTGCCCTGATCGGTCAGCTGGATCGTGTTGCCCTTGGCATCCTTCACGGTGACGTTGCTCACCTCATACCCCTTGTCGGGAGACACCGTGATGGTCACCGTCGCGCCCTTCTTGGCGTTCTTGGGGCTGACGCTCACCGTGCCGTTCTCGGAAGAAGAGGGGACCAAGATGGGCTGTGTGCTGGTCTTCGTCAGATTGTGATGGTGGTCCGCCGTGATCATGCCTGTAATGGAAGCCGTGACCGTGGTGTAGCCGTAAGTGATGGTCACATCCGCGGTGAAGGAACCGGACGCGTTGTTGGTGGGCGCGGTCTTGTCGGTATAGGCAATGCTCACCGTAAGCTCGGGATACTTCGTCTTCAGCGCGCTGACGGCGTTGTCCACCGCGGTCTGGACGCGGGTGGCCAGATCTTTCTCGGTGTAATCGGCAGCGGCGCTGAGATGGTAAGCATAGCTTGCGGCTTCAACGGCCGTCTTAGCCTGGACGGCGGGATCCACCGCATAAGCGGCGTCAAACGGGGTGACCTGACTCGGCTGTTTGATGGCGTTGGTGACCGCAGCAGCCATAATGGCCCGATAGTCTGCGGGGAACTTCTGCAGGCCCGTGCCGGGATACACGTCGATGTTTTTCATCAGTGTATCGGAATCCTTGCCGGTCAGCTTCTGGGCAAAGGTCAGGGCGGCGGTATAGCGGCCGATGTTATAGCTCAGGTGGCCGCTGTCGCGCTGCAGGCCGCGGACGGGGTCCGAGGTCAGGTTGACGGAGCCGGAAATGGCCTCCACATTGTGGGCCAGCAGCGCAAAGTATGTGCTGCGCTCGTTCTGAACGGCGGTGCCCACGGGGATCACGTCAGCGAAATGCTCGTCGGTCTTTGTCTCCTGCGCACCGGCAGCCTTACTGTCGGAAATCTTACCGGCGGAATCCTTGAAGTAGTGGCCGTAATAGCGCTCCGACTTCGTGACCAGATTTTCAACGATCTTTGCATAGTCGTCCGCGCCGGCATTGAGATTGGTATTGTCGCTGACCTCCTGCCAGGTCATGTACAGGTACGTCTGGGCGGACGGCGCGTAGCAGTGCACATAGTGCAGCATATAGCCAAAGCTCTCGTCCAGGGTGTATTCGTAGGTGATATAGCTGTTGTTGTAGCTTTCCTCGCCCTTATCATTGTCGCTGTAGTTATAGCCGGTGCCCTCACGGGTCTCTTTTGCATAGGGCTGCAGGGAAACCACATCCCAGTCCATATAGCTCAGCGCCGCGGCGGAGGACATATTGCCGGCGCTGGTCCATGTGCCGTCTCCCTTGGCGATCCGCAGGCTGTACGCGGAGGCACCCTTCAGGGCCTTGTCATAGTGCCAGGCCATGGTCTTGCCGCCGCTGTAGCACAGGCCGACGACAACGTCCTTGTCGGGATAAGCGTTCTGCAGCATCTGCTGCAGGCGGCTGAACGTCATGGGGGCGCAGTTGGAGGCGTCTTCGGAATAGCTGTTGCCGATCAGCAGGACGCTGTAGGTATTGTCCACGTTGATCGTGGTGGCCACACCTTCAAAGGCGGTCTTCTGCGCGTCCTTGCCCACGTTGGCAACTTCCAGGGTTCTGTTCTCGAAGGCGTCATCCGCCACCGTGGCGGCCTTGCCGATGCGGATGGTGGTCAGGCTTCTGTTTTCATCCGTTACGCCGAAAGCCTTGGAGCCGATGCTCTCCAGCGTGTTCGGCAGGGTCACTTCGGTAACGTTGGTGTAACCGAAGAAGGCGTCGGCGGCGATGGTCTTCACGCCGTTGCCGATCACGATCTTCGTGACATACCGGATCTGCTCGGGCGTCAGCAGGTTCGCGGGCACATTGGCCGTCGTCGCCTCCAGGGGATCGTTGATGGCGTTGATATACAGCGTGCCGCCCGTGACCTCATAGGTGATGCCGTTGGCCTTATCGGTCTGTTCGTCCACGGCGTTCTGATCCGACAGGTCCTTGAACTTGATGCTGTACGTTCTGGCCCAGGTCCGGACCTGGCAGTCCGCGCCCTTGTTATTCACGGCGAGGGTGATGTCATCCGGGTTGGAGAAGAGGCCGCTGCGGCTGGTCACATCGATCTTGGTATCCGGATTGGCGAAATACACCTGGTCGAATTCCGCGCCCGTGCTGCCGTACTTGCCGAAGTAGGTTCCGATGGTTTTCACGGTGCGGGGGAACTGAATGGTGTAGCCCTTATTGCCCAGCTCCGTATTGTAGCCATCCTGGGCGCCGTACAGCTTGGCGCCGTCCGCCAGGGCCCGGTGGAAGGCGTTGCTGCCGATGGTCGTCAGGCTGGCTGGCAGAACAACCTCCTTCAGGGACGTGAAGAATTCAAACGCGCAGTAGCCGACGGAGGTGATCCCCTCGTCGATGATCAGCTTCGTCACCTTGCGGCCGTAGCCGTCCTCACCGCGGATCTCCTCAGGCTGGGGATTATTGTGGCCGTCCTTGTCGATCTGAGGTTGGCCCGCGCCGTAGGAGAAGGACGCGGTGGCCCCGGTGCCGCTGAGTTCCATCACCAGGTCGCTGCCGTCCCGATAGATCATGTAAATGACGTTGTTGGAGAGGACAGGCTCCTGGAAAACTCCATCCGCGTCCCAATCGCCGCCCTTGGCGATGGAGCCGTAATTGCCGGAGGCCAGGACCTCACGGTCCGCTTCGGAAGCCTCGGTGCGGTTTTCCCGGGCGTTTTCGGCGATCGTAATGCCCTTCTGATAAACGAGCCGCAGGGAAGCGCCGCCCGCCTCTGCAAGGGCGAAGGCGCGGTCGCCCACGGTCTTGACCGTGCCGGGCAGCGTCACCGTGCCGGTCAGACCGGTCTGGTTATGGAACGCGCACGCGCCGATGCCGGTGATGCCCTCCCCGATGGACAGGCTGGTGATCGCCTTGTCCGCCCAGGGAGCCCGATTGCTTGCTTCGCCTGTGGTATAATCCGGGATCGCGCCCGTGCCGGTCAGGGTCAGCGTCCCGTCGTTGAAGATCCAGTGAATGCTGTCGTTGGCAATGTCGCCTTCCGAGTAGGTGATCAGGTCAATGTAGTTATAGCCGAGGCTCTTGATAGCCGAAATGGCGGCGGCATCCGTCAGACGGCCCTTGATGGTGACGGCCGCGCTGGCGTTGCTGAATGCATTCTCGCTGAGGGTCAGGGTAGTCATGTCCTCCGGCAGCAGCACCGTGGTGATGGCGTTGCCCAGTCCGTCGCCGACGTAACGGCCGAAGGCGTATCCGCCGATGTTGGTGACCTTGGCGGGCAGCTTGCTGAGATCCAGCACACCGTCCGCACCCGCAAGAGAGGTGGACATAAAGGTGTTGTTGTCGATCTTTGCCGTGGGCCAGTTTGCAAGGTCCGCGTCCGTCAGATTATAGAACTTCGCGAAGGCGGCCGATGCGCCGGTAAAGTTGCTGACGTCCGCTTCATAGGTCACCTTGGTGACCAGGCCGCGGAAGAGCAGATAGCGCTGGCCGTTGCCGCTCCATCCGTTGCGCAGGGCCAGGTGGGCCTTGCCCACGGCCTCGCCCTCAGCCTTGTGGGCGGCGGGATCGAGGCACGTTTCCACCGTGGCGACCCAGGCGCCGTCCGTATACCGGAAGCGGATATCGTAGGAATTGTTGCCGGAGTCCGGTGCGTGGAACACCACGGAGCCATCCTTTTCCGGATCGGGGCAGAACCGGTCATAAAGCTGCTGGGAAATAGCCCCGCTGGTGACCGCTTTCTGCGCGACCGCCTGGATCTCCTCATAGGTCGTGGGATGAGCGTCTTCCACGGCCTTGATCAGGGCGTTGATCTCGTCCGGCAGCGTGTTCTGCCGCAGCCAGACCGTGTTTGCATAACTGTAGTTCGGAACGCCGGGATAGCCATCCACGTCGTATCTCCAGGAACTATTATAATAGTAGCTGTAGTCCGAGCCGAGGCTGTAGCCCGTCTGCTGGGGAGCAAAGTTCCACTGCGGACCCTTGGACGTCTCGTCCTCGGGGTCTTTGGTGTCACCGGTGTCCTCGGTGCTGCCGGTTTCCCCGGTGTCCTCGGGGACCTCTTTGTCTTCCTCGGGGTCTTTGGTGTTTTCGGTGTTCGCAGAGGGGGCGGTCGTGCCCTTCGTGTCCCCTGTGCTTTCAGTGTCCGCGGAGACGGCTTCCGTATCCCCCGTGGGGACTTCTGCCGCCAGTGCGGCTGCCGGCAGAAGACTTAACACCATGACCAGTGATAAGAGCCCTGCCAAAAAGCGTTGTTTCATATTGGTTCCTCCTAATCTTCTTTGGGATCCGGTCTGTGCGTGCAGGCCGGGGGCTGCGGGGCGGCCGGGACTGCTTCGCTGCGCTGCGGGGGAGAGCTTCCCTCCCGGCATCTCACATTTAAATGATTTGGGCAAAAAGAAAACCGCCCGGACCTTGACAAAGGCCAAAGGCGGGCGGCAACGGATCAATCCGAACGGAGAAGGAATGATCCGTCAGCGTGCAACCGGCTGTCATAGCGGATCCCGAAGCGGGACCAGGCGTTAGACCCTTCTGGCTTTGCGTCGCCGTCTTTCGACGGGTTTGCCAAATAATTCAAATGTGGGACGTCGGAATCAGGATCCCGGACATGGAAAAGAAGCGAACAGACCGTCCGCCGCTTTCCTTTCCAAAGAATAGCACGTCGAATCGCAAAAGGCAAGCGGATTTTTGAACTTTTTCGCAATCTTTTTGTTGCCTGACGTACCTCCGGCGGCCGGTGCGGAACGGCACCCGGGTTCGACCCCATTTTTACCCCCCGCAGCGGTTGCGGTTTGAAAAGAAGCAGCGGCGTGAGCGCGCTCTGACTTTTGAAAAAAGTCGGAGCAAGCGATATAAAGCTTGCTCCGACGTGGCGTCCCCGGCGCGATTCGAACGCGCGGCCTTCCGCTTAGGAGGCGGATGCTCTATCCTGCTGAGCTACGGAGACGGATGACCCTGCCCGGGGCGGTCCGGCGGACGACCCGGGGATCGTTCCTATTGTACCCGTTTCTTCCCTGCCTGTCAACGCGGGCGGGAAAAACCGGGGCGCGGCGAGCTTCGGAAGTCGGGGCGGTCCGGCCGGCGGGAACAGGCTCCGTCAAAAAAACCAAATTATTTTGGCGGAAAAATCGGATTTTTTTCGACTAACACGGGATTTTTCCTTGAAAAAGGAAAGAAAGGGGCATATAATATTTTTCTGTGTGCAGAGCGCTTTTTCGCGCCCTGCAAAACGGTTTTTTCACCGTTCCCCGCAAAAGAGGAGGACGGATCGGATCGGAATGCTGGTGCGCGTTCTTTGCCCCTGCCCGGGATCCGGGGCGGCAGCGCGCGTATGTGAAGGAGTACGATGTATGAAGAACGAGAAATTGCGCAACGTTGCCATTATTGCCCACGTTGACCACGGCAAGACCACGCTGGTGGACCAGATGCTCAAGCAGGGCGGCGTCTACCGGGCCAATCAGGAAGTGGTGGACCGGGTGATGGACTCCGGCGACCTGGAGCGGGAGCGCGGGATCACGATCCTGGCCAAGAACACCGCGATCCAGTATAAGGATGTGAAGATCAACGTGGTGGACACCCCGGGCCACGCGGACTTCGGCGGCGAGGTGGAGCGTATCCTGAAGATGGTCAACGGCGTTATTCTGCTGGTGGATGCGGCCGAGGGCCCCATGCCGCAGACGCGCTTTGTGCTTTCCAAGGCGCTGGAGCTGGGGCACCGGGTCATTGTGGTCATCAACAAGATCGACCGCCCGGATCAGCGGATCCACGAGGTTATTGACGAGGTGCTGGAGCTGCTGATGGATCTGGATGCCACGTCGGAGCAGCTGGATTCCCCCATGCTGTTCTGTTCGGCTCGGCAGGGCACTGCGTCCTATTCCCCCGATGTGCCCGGAACGGACCTCAAGCCGCTGTTTGAGACGATTTTGGAATATATCCCCGCGCCGGAGGCGGACGTGGCTGCGCCGTTCCAGATGCTGGTCTCTTCCATTGACTATAACGACTTTGTGGGCCGGATCGCCATCGGCCGGATCGAGCGGGGCACCCTGAAGCAGAATCAGGAGATCGCGGTGTGCAATTACCACGATCCCGAGGCGGTGCTGCGGAAGGCCAAGGCGACTTCCATCTATGAGTTCGAAGGACTCAGCCGCAAGCCGGTGACGGAGTCCACCGCCGGCAACATCATTGCCATGAGCGGAATTCCCGACATCACCATCGGCGATACTATCTGCGCACCCAGCTGTGTGGAGGCGCTGCCGTTTGTCAAGATCTCCAAGCCCACGCTGGAGATGACCTTCTCGGTCAACGATTCCCCCTTTGCCGGCCGGGAGGGCAAATTTGTCACCTCCCGTCAGCTGCGGGACCGTCTGTTCCGTGAGATGCTCAAGGACGTGTCTCTGAAGGTCACGGAGACGGACACCGATACGGCTTTCAACGTGGCCGGCCGCGGCGAGATGAGCCTGTCGATCCTGATCGAGACGATGCGCCGGGAGGGGTATGAGTTCCAGGTTTCCCCGGCCCGCGTGCTGTATCAGGAGATTGACGGCGTTAAGTGCGAGCCCATTGAGCGCCTGGTGGTGGATGTCCCCTCCGACTGCGTGGGCGCCGTGATCGAGAAGCTGGGCCAGCGCAAGGCGGACATGGTGGAAATGACCCCGGTGGGCGACCGGATGAAGATCGAGTTCCTGATCCCGGCCCGGGGTCTGTTCGGCTATCGCAATGACTTTTTGACCGATACCAAGGGCGAGGGCATCATGGCCTCCGTGTTTGATTCGTATGCCCCCTATAAGGGCGACATCTCCCGCCGCGGGACCGGATCGATGATCTCCTTCGATACGGGCGAGTCCATCACCTACGGCCTTTTCAACGCACAAGAGCGCGGCACGCTGTTTATCGGCGCCGGCGTGCCGGTGTATGCGGGCATGGTCATCGGCGTCAGCCCCCGGCAGGAGGATATGACGGTGAACGTCTGCAAGAAAAAGCAGCTGACCAATACCCGTGCTTCCGGCTCCGACGATGCGCTGCGCCTGGTTCCGCCCAAGCAGATGAGCCTGGAGCAGTGCCTGGAGTTCCTGGCAGATGACGAGCTGCTGGAGGTCACGCCCAAAAGCCTGCGGATGCGCAAGTCCATTCTGGATCATGAAAAGCGCATGAAGGCGCTGCACGGAAAGAAGAACGGCTGAGCACCCGGAATCGGATGAAAAAACCACGCTTCCTTTTGGAAGCGTGGTTTTTTGCGGGCGCTCCGGCGGCTTGCAGCCTTGCTTCCGGGGGAGGCGGGCTTTTGCCGCAGGACTTGCCGGAAGCGGGCATTTACGGCTCCCTGCGGAATACGTGGATCCGGAAGGACGCCTGAACGTCCAGCTGCGTCAGCGCGGCCAGACGCTCCGCGCCGGAGCGGGGCGTTTTCCAATAATACGGGGTCATTTGAAAGAGGGCGTGAATGGCCTCCTGGGAGGGAAGCGTGAAGCGGGTCTCCACCGGGACCACCTCCGTGCAGCGGAAGCCCGGATAGGGGATCTCCTGCTCTTCGTTGAGATAGGGCCGGTCGTACAGGATCTCCTTCAGCTCCCACAAGTGCCGGGCGGCAGGGACCACATAGACGAAGGTTCCGCCCGGCCGCAGAACGCGGCGGAATTCATCCAACGCCAGGGGAGAAAAGCAGTTGAGAAGCCAATCCACGCAGCGGTCAGCCAGGGGAAGACGGTAGGCCGAGGCTACGGAGAATTCCACTCCTTCCGTCCGCCGTGCGGCCAGGCGCACGGCGGCCTTGGAGATGTCCACGGCAGCCATGCGGGGCTGCTTTCCGGCTTCACGGAGGGCCTCATAGATCCCGGCGGTGTAGTACCCCTCACCGCAGCCGCTGTCCAGGATCTCCGGCGCGGCCTGGGGCAGGTCCCGAAGGGCCAGGGCGCACAGGGCCCGGCGCAGCGGCTCGTAATACCCGGTGTCCAGAAAGGTCCGCCGGGCGGCGGCCATCCCCCGGTCGTCCCCCGGGGCAGCGGAATGCTTGCGATTCACCGGAAGCAGGTAAACATAGCCCTCCCGGGCCAGATCGAAGCTGTGGCCGGAGGGACAGCGGTCTGTGTTCCCATCCCGCGTCAGCGGATGGTCGCACAGGGGGCAGCAGAAAAGACTCATGTCCGCGCCTCCCCGGTAATATCGTTGATCCATTTCCGGCTGTGCAGCCGCAGAAGTCCCAAAGGCATTTTGGTCAGGTTTTCCGCCTGAATGCAGAGACAGACCACTGCGACCGGAGCATCCAGAACCAGAGCGCACAGGGCGGTCAGCGGAATGGCGACCAGCCACTGGGGCACCAGATCCAATACGGCGGCCATGCGGCTGTCCCCGCCGGCCCGCAGAAGCCCGGTGATATTGGTGATGTCAAAGGCCCGCATGGGCATCATGCATACATAGATGATGCACATCGTCACGGCGATGGACGTCGCCTGCCCGGAAAGCTTGAACAGCGGATAGAGGAAGGGAATGAAGACCGTGGGCAGCAGAAGGGCCAGAGCCAGTGCGATCACAACGCCGATCAGGGTGGAGACGGTCAGCAGGCACAGCCCCAGGCTGTATACCGTCTCCCGGTCGGCGCCTTCGCCGATGCGCTTGCCCACGATGACCGCCGTGGCCCCAGCCAGGCCGAAGCAGGCCACCGTGGAGAATTTATCGATATTTCCCATAATGGCATAGGCAGACAGCATCTCGGTGGAGATACGCATGTGCCCCATGATCGCAGTCATCGTGGAGGTGCCAAGGCCCCAAAGCGTCTCGTTGAGGATCACGGGGGCGGAATAGGTGAGAAAGCTTTTTACATAGCCGAAGCCCGGGTGGAGCAGGGCGGGAATGTTCAGAGGAACGCGCTTGTTGACGGCGGCGTAGACGGCCACGATCAGAAACTCCGCCACCCGGGAGCACAGCGTTGCAATGGCTGCGCCGGAAATTCCCAGCTCCGGTGCGCCGAAGTGGCCGAAGATCAGGCAGTAGTTTAAAAATGTGTTCAGCAGCATGGACGCGCCGAAGATTTTCAGCCCCAGCTGGGGATTTTCCGTGCTGCGCTGCATGCTGACGTAGACCGAGCTGACGCTGTTGAAAATATACGACGGACCGACGATCTTGAGGTAAGGTGCGCCCAGTTCGATCAGGCGGGCATTGTCGGTTACCAGGCCCATGACCGGGAGGGGCGCCAGCCATAGAAGCAGCGCCATGAGGGAGGAGACCAGCAGCCCGGCGTACATGGCGACGCCCATGCAACGGTTGATGGAAACGGTGTCGCTGCGGCCCCAGTACTGACTGGCCAGGACCGTCAGGCCGCTCATCAGGCCGAACACGATGACCTGCACCAGAAAGATCGGCGTGTTGGCCGCCGTGACGGCGGAGAGCTCCTCATTTCCCAGAAGGCCCACCATGAACGTATCCACAAACCCCAGGGACGTGGTGATGAGGTTTTGCAGGATCAGCGGCAGGGCCAGCGCGGCCAGGCGGCGGTAGAAGCCGGGCTCTTGACGAAGATTGCGAATCATATGGGGCGGAACGCTCCTTTCCGAGGAAGATCAAAGTTTTGAAAACCGGGTTTCCCGGTGCCGGCGCAGCGCCGCGGCGCAGGCGTCGATCTCCTCCCGGGTGGTCTCCGGACCGAAGCTGAGCCGGATAACGCCGGCGGCAACCTCCCGGGGAAGGCCCAGGGCAGCCATCACGTGGCTGGGCTTGCCCTGATGGCAGGCGGAGCCGGCGGAAATGCAGATCCCCTGGGCGGAGAGATCGTTGACAATGTTCTGACTGGGATAGTTCACCAGGGAGACGGAGAGAATGTGCGGCGCAGTCCCCGCCCCGACCGGCACGACGCCGGGAATTTCCAGCAGCTTTTCGGCGGCGTAGGCCCGCAGCTGCGCCATCCGCTCCAGCGTTTGGGGCAAACCGGCGCAGCGCAGCTCCACCGCCTTGGCAAAGCCGGCGATCTGGGCGGTGGCTTCCGTTCCGGAGCGGTGGCCGCTTTCCTGCCCGCCGCCGGGCAGCAGCGGACGGGGCTGCCGGACCCGGTCCCCGATGTACAGGGCGCCGATGCCCTTGGGGCCGCCGATCTTATGGGCTGACAGGGAGATGAAGTCCGCACCCAGGGCCTTGGCGCGGAAGGGGACCTCCAAAAAGCCCTGCACGGCATCCGTATGCAGCAGGGTGTCCGGATTTTTCCGGCGCAGTCCGCGGGCAATCTCGGCGATGGGGAAGACGCAGCCAGTCTCGTTATTGACCATCATCAAGCTGACCAGGGCGGTGTCCGGGCGGACGGCATCCAAAACCTGCCAGGCGGAGAGATTGCCATCCGGGCCGGGCTTGAGGTATGTGATCTCATAGCCGTCCCGCTCCAGCCATTTGCAGCCTTCCAATACGGCGCTGTGCTCCACGGCGGTGGTGACGATGTGCCGGCCCAGACGGCGGTTCTGCCAGGCGGCCGCACGCAGGGCCCAGTTGTCCGACTCGGTCCCGCAGGAGGTGAAGAAAAGCTGACCCGGCGCGCAGCCCAGGGCATCCGCCACGGTTCTGCGCCAGACGGCGACCTGCTGCTTCATCTCAAATCCAAGGGTATACTGGGCGCTGGGGTTTCCGAACTGCCCGGTCAGGACCGCATACATGGCGTCCGCCACCGGGGTGGGTACCGGCGCTGTGGCGGCGTGGTCCAAATAGATCATAGGAGCCTCCTTTACCCGGGCGGCATGGATTCGCTCTTGCTCCCGGTGGAAAAGTCGATTATAATAAAACGATCATGAGAACATGCGCCGCCGGTTGGGACGGGCTGTTCCGCAAGCTAACATTATAGTAAATTGCGGCGCGAATAGCAAGGAGAAAGCATGAAAGTTGCCATTTATACCTTGGGGTGCAAAGTGAATCAATACGAGACTCAGGCCATGGAGCAGGAGTTGGCGCGCCGGGGCCACGAGCTGGTGGATTTTTCCGACGCGGCGGACGCGTACGTCATCAACACCTGTTCCGTAACGGCGGTCAGCGATCAGAAGTCCCGGCAGGTGATCCACCGGATCCAGCGCCGCCGCCCCGGGGCCGTGGTGGCAGTGTGCGGCTGTTATCCTCAGACGCATCCGGAGGACGTCCGGGCCCTGGGGGTGGACCTGGTGGCCGGGACCGGGGACCGGGCCGGCTTTGTGACGCTGCTGGAGGAGACGGCCTCCGGCCGGCGCGGTAGGACAGAGGCCATTGACCGGGCCCTGGAGCGGCGGACGTTTGAGATCCTGCCGGCCGGCGGCATGGAAAGCCGGACCCGGGCCATGCTGAAAATTGAGGATGGCTGTGTGAACTTCTGCTCATACTGCATTATACCGTATGCCCGGGGTCCGGTGCGCTCCCTGCCGCTGGATGAGGCGGTCCGTCAGGCGGCCGCCCTGAAGGAGGCCGGCTATCGGGAGATCGTGCTTACGGGGATCGAGATTTCGTCCTGGGGGCGGGATCTTCCGGGGGAGCCGCCGCTGATCGAGGCGGTGGAGGCCGTGTGCCAGGCGGCGCCGGAGGTGCGGATCCGGCTGGGCTCGCTGGAGCCCCGCACGATTACGGAGGCGTTTTGCCGGCGGGCGTCGGCTCTGGAGAATCTGTGCCCGCAGTTTCATCTGTCCCTGCAGAGCGGCTGCGACGCCACGCTGCGGCGTATGAACCGCCGTTACGATACGGAGCGGTACATGCAGTCGGTGCAGCTGCTGGAGCATTGGTTTGACCATCCGGCCGTTACGACGGACCTGATCGTGGGCTTCCCCCAGGAGACGGAGGAGGAGTTTGCCCAGACCCTGGCGTTTGTGGAGCGCTGCGGCTTTGCCCAGATGCACGTTTTTCCGTATTCCGTCCGGCCCGGAACGCCGGCGGCCAAGCTGCCGCAGGTCCCGCCCCTGATCAAGGAGGAGCGGGCCCGCCGAGCCGGCGCTACGGCGGCCCGGCTGCACCAAACGTATCTGGAGGCATGCGTGGGGGCGGTGTATCCGGTGCTGTTTGAGCAGCCCCGCGGGACGCGGTTTTTCGGGCATGCACCCAATTACATGGAAGTAGCCGTCGAGGCGGCAGGCGAGGAGCTGCACAACCGGCTGCGCCGGGTCCTTGTGACCGGAACGGACGGGGAGCGGCTGCTGGGCACGGTACAGGAGGATTGAAATGCGCAGTCACTTTTTTGCTTATATTTCCCGGATGCGCTTTATTCAGCGCTGGGCGCTGATGCGCAACACCGCGCCGGAGAATGTGCAGGAGCACAGCCATGAAACGGCGGTGCTGGCCCATGCGCTGGCACTGATCCGGAACCGCTGCTTCGGGGGAAGCGTGGATGCCGGCGCCGTGGCGGTGGCGGCCTTGTATCACGACGCGTCAGAGATCCTGACCGGGGATCTGCCCACGCCCATCAAATACTTCAATCCGGCCATCCGCGGGGCCTATCAGGAAGTGGAGGCCATGGCGAATCAAAAGCTTCTGAGTATGCTGCCTCAGGAGCTGCAGGCCGATTACGCGCCCATTTTGGATGGGGGCGGCAGCCGGGAGATCCGCACCTTGGTAAAGGCGGCCGACAAGCTTTCTGCCTACATTAAGTGCGTGGAGGAGGTTAAAGCCGGCAACGGCGAATTCCGGGAGGCGGCGGGCCAGACGCTGACGGCTCTGAAGGAATTCGGCCTGCCGGAGGTGGACTATTTCCTGAATACATTTATGGAGAGCTTTTCTTTGACGCTGGATGAACTGAAATAAAACTGTTGTCCCGTCAGAACCTAAAAAACACCGGGGCCGCCGAAAAGGCGGCCCCGGTGTTTTTTCGTGGATCTCAGGGTTCCGGAGAAGCCGGAGCCTCCGGCGCGGCGGGACCGAACCGGCGCCACAGGAGGCCTATGGCAAGGCCGATGAGGGTGGGAACGACCCAGCCCAGTCCATAGGAGAAAAAGGGCAGAATCCGCCCTGTCGCAAGCAATAGGCCCTGCACATGCAGCACAGCCTGCGCGCCCGCGGGAAGCGCCGCGAGAAAGTCCAGCGCCGCAGCCGCGGCTGTGAAGACGGTGACGCTTAAAAAGACGCGGCGGTCATAGGAAAAGGCGCTGCCGCTCAGGCACAGCGCGATCAGCGTGATGGTGAGCGGATAGAGGAACATCAGCAGGGGGACGGAAAGCTGAATGATCCGGCTCAGACCGAAGTTGGCGATGCCGAAGGCGAACAGGCAGAACACGACCGTATAGGTCCGGTAGCTGAGAGAATGGGGAAAGAGCTCCACAAAGGTGGAGGCGCAGGCGGTGATCAGGCCGATGGCGGTTTTCAGGCAGGCAAAGGTGACGGTGACGCCCAGCAGCACGCCGCCGAAGGTTCCGAAATAATGGGCGGCGACCCGATAGAGGATTTCGCCCCCGTCAGCGCAGAGCCCCAGTTCCGCCCGGGATTGAGCTCCGACCAGGGCCAGAATGCAGTAGATTCCGGCCATGAGGGCGGTGCTGAATACGCCGGCTTTCACGGTGCTGACGGAGATCGCCCGGGGCGAGCGGACACCCAGCGAGCGCAGGGTGTTGACCAGAACGATGCCGAAGGCCAGAGAGGCCAGGGCATCCATGGTATTGTACCCGTTTAGGAAGCCCTGGAAGAAGCTCATGTTCGCGTAGTTGTCCACCGGGGCGGAATCCGCCGCGGAGCCCATGGGACGCAGCAGGGCCGTGACGGTCAGGATCCCCAGAAAGAGAAGAAACAGCGGGTTTAAAAACCGGCCGACCCAGGTCAGGATCCCGGAAGGACGCAGCGAGAAGTACAGCACAGCTATAAAAAACAGGGCGGAAAAGATGCACAGGGCGGCCTGGTGTCCGCCGGAGCCCAGCAGCGGCTGGACCCCAACGGAGAAGGGGACCGTGGCCGTGCGGGGAATGGCGAACAGGGGACCGATGGACAGATAGAGCAGACAGGTGAAAAAGTACCGGTAGCGCGGGCCGACCCGGCCGGCCATTTCAAAAAGCCCCTCGCTGCGCGAAAGGCCCAGAGCGGCGATGCCCAGCAGGGGAAGCCCCACACCGGTAAGGCAGAAGCCGACCACGGCAGGCCAGACGGCTGCGCCGGCCTGCTGCCCCATCAGAACCGGGAAGATCAGGTTTCCGGCGCCGAAAAACAGCCCGAAAAGCATGGATGAAAGAAGCGTATATTCCTTTGCGCTGAGACGGTGATCCATGATAGAAGCCTCTCTTTCCTGTATGTATCGTCAGTTGAGTGCCGTTTCCTTTTCCGCAAACAGCGCCTGCACCCGGCGGGCCACCGCAGGGCAGCCGGATAGCTCCGGATCCTGCCGCAAAAGCGCCTCTGCGGCCTCCTGAGCTTCCTGCAGCAGCCTTGTGTCACAGCCCAGGTCCGCGACCTTCAGCCCCGGAAGGCCGTGCTGCCGCTGGCCGAAGAAGTCACCGGGGCCGCGCAGCCGCAGATCCTCTTCGGCGATACGGAAGCCATCCGTGGTTTTGGCCAGGACCCCCAGCCGCTCCCGTGTCTCCGGCGAGCGGCTGTCGGAGATCAGCACGCAGTAGGATTTGTGGACACCGCGGCCCACCCGCCCCCGCAGCTGGTGCAGCTGGGAAAGACCGAAACGGTCGGCGTTTTCCACCACCATAACGGCGGCGTTGGGGACATCGACTCCCACCTCGATCACGGTGGTGGAGACCAGAATGTCCACTGTGCCGGCGGCGAAGGAAGCCATGACGGCGTCTTTCTCCCGGGGCTTCATCTTTCCGTGGACGACCGCTACGGTCCGGCTGGGGAAGACCTCCTGCTGCAGCTTGCGGGCGTAAGCCGTGACGGCCTTGCGCTCGTCCGGGGCGTCATCCGCTTCATCGGCCTCCACCAGCGGGCAGACGATGTAGGCCTGCCGCCCCTGGGCGATCAGCTTTTCCAAAAATGCGTAAATCCGGGGATGATAACTGCCCGGCACCACAAAGGTATCCACCTTTTGGCGGCCGGGAGGCAGCTCGTCAATGACGGAAACATCCAGATCGCCGTACAGGATCAGTGCCAGGGTCCGGGGGATCGGGGTGGCGGACATGACCAGCAGGTGCGGCCGCTTTCCCTTGGCACCCAGGGCGGCCCGCTGCTGCACGCCGAAGCGGTGCTGCTCGTCCGTGACCACCAGACCCAGATCCCGGAAGACCACCTGATCGGAAAGCAGCGCATGGGTCCCGATCACAAAATCGATGCTGCCGGAGCGCAGACCGTCATAAACGGCGCGCTTGTCCCGGGCCGTTGTGGAACCGGTCAGCACCGCGCAGTGGATGCCAAGCCCCTCCAGCAGGGGCGACAGAGTTCCGTAGTGCTGCCGGGCCAGGATCTCGGTGGGGGCCATCAGGGCGGCCTGACGCCCGTTGCGGACCATAAAGAATACGCAGGCTGCCGCCACCATGGTTTTGCCGGACCCCACATCGCCCTGACACAGACGGTTCATGGGGGAGCCGGAGCAGAGGTCCCCCAGTGCATCCGCCACCGCCCGGTGCTGGGCGCCGGTCAGCCGGAAGGGAAGTGCGTCATAAAATGGCTGCAGGTCCACCTGCCGGCACGGAATGCCCGGGACACGCTCCCGCCGGGCACGCAGCCGCTGCAGCCCCAGAGAGAAGAAAAACAGCTCCTCAAAGGCGAGGCGCCGCCGGGCAATATCCAGGGTCTCGGCGCAGTCCGGAAAGTGGATCTGCTCGTACGCGTAGGGAGCGCGGCAGAGCTGATACCGGGCCTGCAGCTCCGGCGGCAGGAGATCCGGCAGCTGCCCGAGACAGGCATCCAGCCCCTGCCGGATGCTGCGGGACAAAAGCTTTTGCGAGACACCGGCGGTCAGGGCGTAGATGGGAACGAGCCGGCCGGTCCGTTCCTGACTGCCCACAGGCTCCACCAGGGGCGTGGTCATCTGACGGCGGGTCGGACCGCCCTCCGCCCGGCCGTAAAACACAAAGCTCTGCCCCACCTGCAGCTGATTGCGCAGCCAGGACTGGTTGAAAAAAGTCAGATCCAGGACGCCGGTCTCGTCCACGGCCCGGACCTTGATGAGATCCAGCCCCCGGCGGATGTGGGCCAGGCTGGGGGGCGAGGCGATCATGGCTTCCACGCAGGCATGCTCCCCCGGGACCAGCTCGGCAATGGGGACCCGCCGGGAGCGGTCCTCATAGCGGCGGGGAAAGTAGACAATCAGATCCTGCAGGGTCGTGATCCCAAGCTTTTCGAGGGCCTTGGCCTTCTGCTCGCCGATGCCCTTGATGTAACGCACATTTTCTGTCAGCTCTGCCATGGTGCCCTCCGTGGATTTGATAGATATTTCCATTATAACCGCTGAGAAGCGATCTGAAAAGAGTTTCCGTAAAATGATTTTGCACTGCGGTAAAAAATACGTAAAAGAATCGGGGAGCGGTGCGGCGGGCAAGGGGCGCGGAAAAGAGCGAAAAAAGGCCCGCCGGATTTTCCCCGGCGGGCCGCTGCTCAAAGCTTCGTATTGACGTAATCCACAAAGCGATAGGTGATGCCGTTTTCGGTGATCGGCTCTCCCTCCCGCTCGATCTCCCAGCCGGGAAGCTTATCCAGATTGGGAAAGAAGGTGTCGGCATTGCCGCAGGCGTCTGCCTTTGTGACCAGAGCGCGCCGGCAGTAAGGCAGCAGGGCGGTATACACGCTGCCGCCGCCGATCACGAACACATGCTCGGGATCCTCCCCGGCGGCCGCTTCCCGCAGCTGCTCCATGGTATGGACGGTCTCCACCCCGGGGATCCGGTCCCGGCTGGTGCTGAGCACCACATTGCGCCTCCGGGGAAGAGGCTTTCCGCCGGGAAAGGACTCCAGCGTTTTGCGGCCCATCAGCACCGTGCCGTCCAGGGTGGTCGTGCGGAAACGCTTCATGTCCGAGGGAAGGGAGAAGAGCAGGGACCCGTCCCGGCCGATGCCCCAGTTTTCATCTACAACTACGATTGCGTTCACAAAGAGCCTCCTCAGATCGCAATGGGAATTTTTTCTTCAAAGGGAGCGGGCGTATACCCCTCCAGGGAAAAGCTGTCCCGGGTGAAGGCATAAAAATCCGTGACCGACGGATCCACCCGGAAGCGGGGCGCCGGCGCCGGCTGCTGGGCCAGCATCCGCTCAATAATGGGAATATGCCGGTCGTAAATATGGGCATCTGCGATCACGTGCACCAGCTCTCCGGCCTGCAGG
This sequence comes from uncultured Dysosmobacter sp., assembly GCA_934563745.1. Classification (GTDB taxonomy): domain Bacteria; phylum Bacillota; class Clostridia; order Oscillospirales; family Oscillospiraceae; genus Oscillibacter. The sequence continues at coordinate 44,797 of CAKTHE010000001.1, forward strand.
CCGGACACCTGGGCCATCATATGGACCAGCACCGCATACTGCACCACGTTCCAGTTGTTGGCGGCCAGCATATCCTGAGAGCGCTGATTCAAAATGGCGTTCAGGGTATGGCCGGAGACGTTGAAGGTCATGGAGTAGGCGCAGGGGTAAAGATTCATGGCGTGCAGGTCTTCAAAATTATAAATGTTGGTGAGGATCCGGCGGGAGGCGGGGTTGTGCTTCAGGTCGTACAAAACCCGGTCCACCTGGTCAAAATCCCCCTCGGGATAGTGGTGCTTGATGCCAAGCTGATACCCGTAAGCCTTGCCGATGGAGCCGGATTCATCGGCCCATTCATCCCAGATGTGGCCGTTGAGGTCATGGATGTTGTTGGATTTTTTCTGCCAGATCCACAGCAGCTCATCCACGGCGGTTTTCCAGTAGGTACGCCGCAGCGTCAAAATCGGAAACTCCTCCTGCAGATCATACCGGTTTACAAGGCCGAACTTTTTGACGGTGTGCGCGGGAGTTCCATCCTCCCAGCGCGGGCGCACGGGCAGGTCCGTATCCCAGACGCCATGATCCAGAATTTCCCGGCAGTTGGAAAGAAAAATCGCATCGGCACGGCTCATAAAGGCACATCCTTTCGCTTTTGCGCACGACGGCATTTGCTAAAACAGTATAGCAAACCGTGCCGCAAAAAGAAAGCGGCAAAGTTCACAGACTCTTGTGCGGTTTCGCAAAAAAAAGAACTTAATTTTATCATTTTCGTCAGTTCCCCCATTGTGGCTTTGCAGAAAGTGCGCTATGATGGGGCAAAGGCGGTGAGAGTGTGGAGCGGGAGGCGAGCAAGCGGGGCTATTTGAGGGAGGACTTTCGGCTTTTTCATCTGAGAGACTCCCTGGCGCAGCGGCTGGATTATCACTATCATGAGTTTGACAAGCTGATCCTGCTGCTGAACGGGCAGGTGACCTATCTGTGTGAAGGACAGGCCTATTTCCTGCGTCCGGGCGACATCCTGCTGGTGCGCCACGATCTGATCCACCGCGCGGTGATCGACCCGACGGTTCCTTACGAGCGGGTGGTGCTTTGGCTGGGCGGCGCCTGGCTGCGCCGGCGCAGCGACCCTGCAGCCCCGCTGGACACCTGCTTTGATCTGGCGCAGGAGCGGGGCTTCTGCCTGCTGCGGGCCGCGCCGGAGCGCCGGCTGGTCCATCTGCGGCTGGTGCAGGAGCTGGAGGATGCGCTGCACTCCGGCGCCTTCGGACACGCCCAGCTGGCGGATCTGTGCTGCCAGCAGCTGCTGATCGCCGTGAACCGGGATTTTCTGGAGAGCGAGGCGTCTGCAGAGCGGCCGGAGAGTTATCGGAAGGATCCGAAAATAGAGCAGCTTTTGCGCTATATTGCCGGGCATTTGGACGAAGAGCTTTCGGTGGAGGCCCTGGCCGGGCAGCTGTATCTGTCCCGCTCCTACTTGATGCATCGCTTCAAAGCCGTGACCGGATATACGCTGCATCAGTACGTGACCCAAAAACGCCTGCTGCGGGCGGGGGAGCTGATCCGCTCCGGCGTGCCGGTGATGAAGGCGGCGGAGCAGACCGGCTTCCGGGAGTACTCCACGTTTCTGCGCGCTTTCCGGGCCCTGTTTCAGATGACTCCCAAGGCGATGGCGTCCGGCCTGGGCAGCCCGGAGCGGGCGGAAGGCGGGCCGGGAGCGGGGCGTGAGGAGCTGCCGGAGGGCTGAGGCCCCGCGGGGAGCGGATCTTTATAAAAAATCAGGAAAGAAGAGGCGGATATGGAAGAGACATTGACGACGCAATTTTCCAACCGGGCACTGCTCCGGCTGGTGGGGCCGTTGGTCATGGAACAGTTTTTATCCATCGCGGTGGGGCTGTCGGACTCACTGATGGTGGCACAGGTGGGGGAAGCGGCGGTGTCCGGCGTGTCCTTGGTGGACACGGTGAACGTGCTGCTGGTCAACGCATTTGCGTCCCTTGCCACCGGCGGCGCCGTGGTGGCGGGGCAGTACATCGGGCATAAAGACCTGGACAAAGCGCGCCGCTCGGCCAATCAGCTGCTGCTGTTGATGGGCGAGATCGCCCTGGTGGTCACCGTACTTTTGTATTTGCTGAAGAACTGGATCCTGCATGGGGTGTTCGGCTCCATTGCCCCGGATGTGGCCACCTATGCGGATACGTATTTTATGATCGTGGAGGCCTCTACCTTCTTCCTTGCGATCTACAGCGCCGGCGCGGCCCTGTTTCGGGTCATGGGCAATTCCAACATCTCCATGCTGGTTTCGCTGGTTATGAACGCCATCAATGTCTGCGGCAATGCCTTCTTGATTTTCGGCCTGCGCTGGGGCGTACAGGGCGTGGCGGTGCCGACGCTGATCTCCCGCTTCGTGGCGGCCGTTTTGATGGTGGTTTTGCTGCTGCGGCCTGTCGGTGCGCTGCAGCTGGAGCGGCCGTTCCGCTTCCGGCATGAGAAGCTGATGGTGCGCAACATCCTGCGGGTGGGGGTGCCCAACGGAATCGAGGGCAGTATGTTCCAGCTGGGGAAGATCCTGCTTTTATCGGTGGTGGCGGCCTTCGGGACGGCCTCGGTGGCGGCAAACGCCGTGGGCAATTCCATCGGCAACTTCCAGTGTCTGGCCTCCCAGTCCATCGGTCTGGCGGCAGTCAGCGTGGTTTCCCGCTGCGTGGGCGCCGGGGATTACACGGCGGCCCGGCGTTATACGAAGAAGCTGATGAACTGGGGCTATGTGTCCATGGCGGTGATCAATGGGATCATTTTCCTGGTGATGCCTGGGATCCTGCGGCTTTACAACCTGTCTGCCGAGGCGACGGGCCTTGCCAGCCGGATCCTGCTGCTGCACGGCGGGATCGGAATTTTTGCCTGGCCGCTGGCCTTTCAGCTGCCCCAGTCCCTGCGGGCGGCAGGCGACACCCGCTATACCATGGTCGTCTCCACAGCCACCATGTGGACCTGCCGGGTCGTGCTGGGCGTCTATCTGGCCAAATACATGGGGCTGGGCGTTTTGGGCGCCTGGTATGCCATGTTTGTGGACTGGTTTGTGCGGCTTGGATTTTTCATCGTCCGCTACCGGGGACACCGGTGGGAGCTGAAGGCGCTGACAGACGACTGAGCCCAGCGGACCGAAGAAATCAGACAAAAAAGGACCGTGGAAACATCCACGGTCCTTTTTCCGGCTTCAGATTTTGATAAGCTCATAGCTGCGGGTGCCGATGCCCAGCTTTTCCGCGTGCTCCAGGCAGACCTGCCAGTCGGTGTCCGGGTGTGCGGCGTGGAACAGATCTCCGCAGGTGCAGTCGAATCCCTCGTCAAACAGAACCGAGCCGGGCACCGGGGGCTGAGCCAGCACAGCGTCGGCACAGGCCTGGTCCAGAGCCACCGGATCGAAGGAGGCGAACATGCCCACATTTGGTGCGATGGGGACGTCGTTTTCGGTGTGACAGTCGCAGTTGGGCGAGATATCTACGGCCAGGGCCACATGGAAGCAGGGCCGCCCGTTTACCACGGCCTTGGTATATTCAGCAATCTTTTTATTGAGAATGGCGGGTGCCTCATCGTTCAGACACGCAATGGCGTCCTTGGGGCAGACGGCCAGGCAGCGGGCGCAGCCCACACAGCGGTCCGTGTCGATGCGGGCCTTGCCATCTGCGTCAAACTGCGGCGCGCCGTGGGCGCAGATCTTGGCGCAGGCCCGGCAGCCCACGCACTTTTTCTGCTTTACAAAGGGCTTGCCGGAGTTGTGCTGCTCCATTTTCCCGGCCCGGGAGCCGCAGCCCATGCCGATGTTTTTCAGGGCACCGCCCATGCCGGCCTGCTCGTGGCCTTTAAAATGCGTCAGAGAGATGAACACATCCGCGTCCATGACGGCCCGGCCGATTTTGGCGGATTTTACATATTCGCCGCCTTCCACGGGGACCTCCACCTCGTCGTTGCCCTTGAGCCCGTCGGCAATGAGAATGTGGCAGCCGGTGGAATAGGGGGTGAAGCCGTTAAGATAGGCGGATTCTATGTGATCCAGGGCATTTTTGCGCCCGCCCACGTAAAGGGTGTTGCAGTCCGTCAGGAAGGGCTTGCCGCCCTGGCTTTTTACCAGGTCGGCCACGGCCCGGGCCCAGTTGGGCCGCAGGTAGGCCAGATTGCCCGGCTCGCCGAAGTGCATTTTGATGGCCACGTATTTGCCATCCATGTCAATGTCCCCGAACCCGGCGGTCATCATCAGCCGGGCCAGCTTCTGGGGCAGATTCTCGCGCCAGCTGGGACAGCGCAGATCCGCGAAATAAACCTTTGCCTTTTCTGCCATCGTTTGATACGCTCCTTTTCTTTGGTAAAACTCCTGGGAAGAACCTTGCGCCGCCGCGAGGACTGTCGGGAAGCCCTGCGGCGGAAAAAGACCGCTCAGCGGTCCAGATCCACAGAAATATGCTCGGTCCCGTGGGCGTCGAATTCGTCCAGATAAGCGTCGATCCGATCCATCAGGCGGTCGTAGTTTTCCCGGGTCAAGGGCTCGCCCTCCAGGTCCCGCAGGGCCAGCTCCTCGGCCAGGATCTCGTAAAACGTTACGTCTTCATAGCGCTCAATGGCGTCGTGAATGCCGCCGCCGGCATAGGCCCGGGAGGGGACGGTTTCGCCGCGGCGCCGCTCGATCAGCTTTTTCATGCCGTGATCGGCGCAGGAGGAAAAGATCAGGCTTTCCACCTGGTCATATTCCTCAATGCGGTCATCCTCCCGGGTGGAGTTGATGACCCAGTTGCCGATATAGACCAAGTCCAGCAGATACCGATACTGCTGCTCCGTCAGTTCGATCTTCATGGGATAAGGTACCTCCTGTTCCGTCCGGCCGGCTTAAACATGCCCAGGCATGAAGAACAAAAAGCCGGACAAAACTATTATAGCAAAGACCGGAGGGAAATTCCACTTAAAAAACAGGTCGGATTCCGGGAAAGCGTCTTGCGGCAGAGTGGAAGCCATAGTATAATAATAAAACTTGAGGCGTACAAAAGCGGCGGGACCCACAGGGCCCGCCGGCCGGATCGGGAGGAAGATATGGATAATCGGGCCATCGGTGTTTTTGACTCGGGGCTGGGCGGCCTGACGGCGGCAAAGGAGATCCGGCGGCTTCTGCCGGAGGAGAATCTGGTTTACTTCGGGGATACGGCACGGGTGCCTTACGGCGGCCGCTCGAAGGAGACGCTTCTGAAATATGCGGCGCAGGACATCCGCTTTTTAAAAAGCTTTGACCTCAAAGCCATTGTGGTGGCCTGCGGAACGGTCAGCACGACGGCGCTGCCTCAGCTGCAGCGTGAGAATGACCTGCCCATCATCGGCGTGGTGGACCCGGCCTGCCGCCGGGCCGTACAGGTGACCCGCAGCCGCCGGGTGGGGCTGATCGCGACGCTGGCGTCCGTGCGCTCCGGCGCATATGAGGCCTGCCTGCACCGCCTGGACCCGGAGATTACGGTGATCAGCCGGGCCTGCCCGCTGTTTGTCCCCCTGGTGGAAAGCGGACGGATCCACTCCGGCGATCCGGTGATCGAGACGGTGGCGCGGGAATACCTGGAGCCGCTGAAAGAGCAGAAGATCGACACGCTGATCCTGGGCTGCACCCATTATCCGCTGCTGTGGGATATTCTGGCTGGGATCATGGGGCCGGAGGTGACCCTGGTTTCCGCGGGGGCGGAGTCGGCCGCCGCCCTGCAGGCGCTGCTGCGGGAGCGGGACCTGCTGGCCCGGTCCCGGTGCCGGGGAAGCACGTCGTTTTATGTCAGCGACCGGCCGGATGATTTTGAAAGGACCGCATCTTTATTTTTGCAGGAGGATCTGCGCAATGCTGCAAAGCGGATTGACATCGAACAATACTGATGAGCTGCTCAGCAAGCCGGTGATGCTGTCCGTCCGGGGCGAACAGCGCTTTGAGGGACTGGAGCCGGATGCGACGGAGCTGATGACCGAAGGCACGCTGACCGTGCTGCCGGATGGGCTGCGGCTGAGCTATGCCGAGACGGAGCTGACGGGCATGGAAGGGACGATCACGACCTTTGAGGTCCGGGACAAGCGGGTGACGCTGACACGATCCGGAAAGGTCAACTCCCAGATGGTGTTTGAGGAGGGCCGTGCCCACACTTCTCTGTACGAAACGCCCTTCGGGGAGCTGAGCGTGGACATTCAGACCAGCCGCCTGCGGCACAATCTGACCGAGCGGGGCGGCGTGCTGGACCTGCGTTATTCCATCGCGGTGGAGCAGACCGCAGCCGGTGAAAATACCGTCCGGCTGCGGGTGCGAGAAAAGATTTAAGCGCGGGGCCGCGGCGCGGCTGTCGGGGACAGATTACGGAAATTACAAGATGAGAGGGTTATAAAATGATTCACATGGTACAACGGGCAAAAGATCAGGCGGCGGAGTTGACGATGCAGGCTTACCGGGCCGCGGCTGCTGCCGGCCAGCTTCCTCAGGCGGAGATCGCGTCGGCGCCGGTGGAGATCCCCAAGGATACCCGCAACGGGGACTATACCACCACCTTTGCCCTGGCGGCTGCCCGGGCGCTGAAAAAGCCGCCCCGGCAAATTGCCCAGACGCTGCTGGACAACCTGGACCTGGCGGGAAGCTATTTTGACTCGGCGGAGATTGCCGGTCCCGGCTTTTTGAATTTCCGCCTGGGCGGAAAGTGGTTTGAAGACGTGATGGCCGCGGTGGAGCAGGAGGATGCCGCCTACGGCAGCTCGGATCAGCTGAAGGGGCAGAAGATTATGGTGGAGTTCGTTTCCGCCAATCCCACCGGCCCCATGCATATGGGCAACGCCCGCGGCGGCGTGCTGGGCGATACGCTGGCTTCGGTGCTGAGCCTGTGCGGCGCGGAGGTGAACCGGGAGTTTTATGTCAACGACGCAGGGCATCAGATCGACAAATTCGCCCGCTCCATCGAGGTGCGCTATCTGCAGCTGCTCCATGGGGAGGATTCCATCGCGTTCCCGGAGGATGGGTATCAGGGCGAGGACATTAAGGACCTGGCCCGGGCCTATTATGAGGCGCACGGCGCGGTGCTGGCGGATGTTTCGGAAAAGGAGCGGCAGGACACCCTGGCGCAGTATGGTCTGTCGGTGAATCTGCCGAAGATGAAAACGGATCTGGAACGCTACAAGATCCACTATGATACCTGGTTTTATGAATCCACCCTGCACGAGAGCGGCTATGTGGCGGAGACGGTGCAGCTGCTGACGGAGCGGGGCTGGACCTATGAGAAGGACGGAGCGCTGTGGCTGAAGACGGCGGAGATCCTGCGGGAGAACCTGCGCCGGGCCGGAAAAAAGGAAGCGGAGATCGAAAAGCTGGATCTCAAGGATGACGTACTGCGCCGGGCCAACGGTTTTTACACGTATTTTGCGGCGGATATTGCCTATCACCGCAATAAGTTTGCCGTGCGCGGCTTTGACCGGGTCATCAACATCTGGGGCGCGGATCATCACGGACACGTGGCCCGGCTGAAGGGGGCGCTGGATGCCCTGGGGCTTAACGGCAGCGAAAAGCTGGATATTGTGCTGATGCAGTTGGTGAAGCTGCTGCGGGATGGCGAAGTGGTCCGTATGTCCAAACGGACCGGCAAGGCGATCAGCCTTTCCGACCTGCTGGACGAGGTGCCGGTGGATGCGGCCCGCTGGTTCTTCAACGCCAAGCCCGACACGCAGATGGAGTTTGACCTGGGCCTGGCAGTCCGGGAGGACAGTGAGAATCCCATCTACTATGTGGAGTATGCCCATGCCCGGATCTGCTCGCTGCTGCGCAATCTGCATGAGGATGGGATCGAGGTCCCGGCGATGGAGCAGGTGGATATGGGCCTGCTGGCCGGCGAGACGGAGGCGGCGCTGATCAAGCAGCTTTCCCAGTACTGCGAGGAGGTCCGCCTGGCGGCCCGGGACTACGATCCCAGCCACATTAACCGCTATCTGCAGGAGCTGGCCGGCTGCTTCCACCGGTTCTACACTGCCTGCCGCATCCGGGGTGAGGAGCCAGCCGTGGCGGCGGCCCGTCTGAAGCTGGCGGACTGCACCCGCACTGTGCTGCGCAACGGTCTGAAGCTGATCGGCGTGGATGCGCCGGAGCGGATGTAACCGGATCCTGAATGATTTTTCGAAACGCCGCACGGGTGAAGGCTTGGCCCTTCGTCTGCGCGGCGTTTCGCGCGGATGCACGCGGCTGGGCTCTACGCTGCGTAGGTGGCGTTTCCGGCCGGCTTGCGGTATGCTCAGTGCTGCAAGGAGGGATTTTTATGAATCAATACGTGACCGGGGCCATGATCCGGCAGCTCCGGGAAAAGAAGCGGCTGACGCAGGGGCAGCTGGCGGCCCGCCTGAATGTCACGGACAAGGCGGTCAGCAAGTGGGAGACGGGAAAGGGCTACCCGGACGTGACGCTGATCGAGCCCATTGCCGCGGTGCTGGGAGTATCGGTGATCGAGCTGCTGTCCGGGACGGATGTGGTCAACGAGAACCGTGCGTTCCACATGGGGCGGCTGAAATTCTATGTCTGCCCGGTGTGCGGCAATGTCATCACCGCAGCCGGAAGTACCCTGGTCAGCTGCTGCGGGATCACCCTGCCGCCGCAGGAGGCGGAGGAGCCGGATGCGGAGCACCGTCTGATCGTGGAACGGGTGGAGGACGAATGGTGTGTACACTGTGCCCATCCCATGAGCAAGACGCATCATCTTTTGTTTTTTGCGGCGGTTTCCGACGCGGGGCTTCAGATGGTGAAGCTCTATCCGGAGGGGGAGGCACTGGCCCGCTTCCGGGATGACAGGATCCAGGCGTTTTACGCATACTGCAACCATCACGGGCTGGTTCGGGTGCCCCGCTGAAAAAGACTCCGCCTTCGGGCGGGGCCTTTTTTCGCAGCCGCGCTTCGGGCGGATCAGCGGCCGAAAAACAGGCGGACGGCCAGGGCGGAGGCGGCAAAGCCGACCAGATCCGCCGTCAGGGCGGCCGGAACGGTGTAGCGGGTCCTCCGGATCCCGGCGGCGCCGTAGTATACGGCGATGGTGTAAAACGTTGTTTCTGTACTGCCCAGCATTACGGCTGCCACCCGGCCAATGTAGCTGTCAGGTCCGTGGGCGGCGATCAGTTCGCTGCCCACGGCCAGCGCTCCGCTTCCGGAGAGGGGGCGCACCAGCATCAAGGGGGCCAGTTCCCCGGGGATCCCCAGCGCAGAAAGCAGCGGCGCACAGCGCGCGGTGAGCCATTCCATGGCGCCGGAGGCCCGGAACATGGAGACGACCGTCAAAAGACCCACCAGCGCCGGAAAAATCCTGAGAAGGACCTGCAGCCCGTCTTCGGCACCGCGGGTCAGGGCGGCATAGACGTCCACACGCCGCCGGGTGGCGGTCAGAGCGGCTCCGGCCAGCAGCAGCGGCACAGCCAGGGAGGTTAGACTCATCGCGCGGAGCCCCGGCTCAGGCGGCCCAGGACCGCCGCACTGAGAAGGCCCGCCGCGACCGAAAGGCAGGACGAGACCCAGACGGCCGGCAGAAGATCGAAGGGGGCCGCCGCGCCGGCCGCGGCCCGGATCCCTGCCACGGTGGAGGGGATCAGCTGAATGGAGGCGGTATTCAGCACTACCAGACGGCACAGCTCATCCGAGGCGGTCCCCCCGCAGCCCTGCGCCATGCGGCAGGCGGCCCGAATCCCCAGGGGCGTAGCCGCATTCCCCAGACCCAGCAGGTTGGCGGAGACATTGGCGGAAACGGCGGAGAGCGTCTCCGGGTCCTGACTGGCCCGGGGCAGCAGCCGGCCCAGCAGGGGACGGAACGCGCGGGAGAGCCGTTCGGCGAGACCGCATTGACGCAGCAGCTCCATTACGCCGCTCCACAGACACAGGATCCCTGCCATGGAAAGGCACAAGGTTACGGCGCTTTGCGCGCCTTCTAAAGCGGCGGCTGAAACGGCGTCCAGCCGGCCGGTCAGCCCGCCGAAAAGCAGAGAAAGTGTCACCATACCGGTCCAGAGCAGGGACATTGCCATGGGGAAGCTGCCTCCTTTCAACCTGTTGGGAAACAAGGATAAAATATACAAAATTTTCCATATCGCCACGGTGGCGGTTCAGGGCGAAAAATCGCAAAAAACACTAAAAATTCAGAAAATCAATTGACAGATTATGGGCAATATGGTACGTTTAGCATGCCTGGAGGCTAAATGCTTTATTTAGAATAGGAGAGAGCCAATGAAATCGACTGGTATTGTCAGAAAAGTGGACGAGCTGGGACGGATCGTGCTGCCCATCGAGATGCGCCGCACCCTGGATATTGCGGAGAAGGACGCATTGGAAATCTATGTGGAAGGGTCCTCGGTCATTCTGAAAAAATACAAACCCAGCTGCATTTTCTGCGACAGCAACAAGGACATTGTCACGTTTAAGGGGAAAAATGTCTGCCCCAAGTGCCTGCGGGAATTGAAAAACCTGGATAAAACTGCAGAATAAAAGCTCCCCCAGGGCCGCGCCTCGGCGCCTATGCCCCGGGGGACTTTTTTTATCGGACAAAAGGAGGCAAAACAGTGGGGGAATTGGAGATCCTGTATTTCCGGGACCGGCCGCTGCGGACTGTCCGGGAAGGGCGGACACGGTATATTTCCGTGGTGGATGCGCTGACGGCGCTGGACGTTTCCGGCAACCCGGGCCGCTACTGGAGCGACCGGAAGCGGAAGCTTGCGGAGACGCAGGACGATATTTTACGAAAAATCGTATCGATTAAGCTGCCCGGGGCGGATGGGAAGCTGCGCAGCGCGGATGCGGCGGATCCGGCGGCGCTGGCGGCGCTGCTTCCGTTGGTGCGGGTCCGGGAGCCGGCCGCTTTTGCGGATTGGCTGGGCGCGCTTTCCGGAAGAGGCTCCGCTTCGCCGGATCGGGGACGGTACGATGCGGCGATGCCGCTGCTGAACACCGCGTTTTCTCCGGGGGAGGCGGAGGCGGTCATCCGGGCCATGCCGCAGCCGGCCGCCGGGATCGCGCAGGCGGAGTATTTTTACTTCAGCGGCCAGGCGGAAGAGGCGTGCCGGGTGGCAGAGCCTTACCGGGAGTCCGAGGATCCGGCGCTGTGGCTGTCGGCCCGGCTGATCTGCTGCTTTGCCGATCTGACGCTGAACCGGATCCCCGCCGCCCGGCAGGAGCTGACGCAGATGGTGGGCCGGATCCAAACGCAGCCGGGGCAGCTGCCCCCGCGGGAGCGGGCGCTGCAGGCGCTGTTCGCCAATGCCGCGGCGACGCTGCTGCATCTTCCGGTGGAGCAACTTCCGGACCTGCGCAGCGAGATGCGCTTTTTGCCGGAGGGGCTGCGCCTGTTTGCAGGCTATCTGGCGGCGCATCAGGCTTATCTGGATGGAGCGTACGGCCAGTCGGTGGGGATTGCGGAGCACGCGCTTTTTTCCAGCGAACGGACGTATCCCATCGCCATGATCTATCTGCACCTGATCGCCGTGATGAGCTGGATGAGCCTGAAGGAGCCGGACAAGGCCCGCGCCCATTTTCAGGAGGCCTGGGCGATGGCGCAGCCGGACGGCCTGATCGAGGCCTTCGGCGAGCATCACGGGCTGCTGCAGGGGATGCTGGAGATCTGCCTGAAGAAAGAGAATCCGCGGGCGTTCCGGCGCATCATCGACATCACGTATAAATTCAGCTACGGCTGGCGGCGGATTCACAACCCGGATGCCCGCGCAGAGGTGGCGGACAATCTGACCACCACGGAGTTTACCATGGCCATGCTGGCCTGCCGGGGCTGGATCAACAAGGAGATCGCCGCCCATATGGGCGTGACGGAGGAAACGGTGAAAAGCTGCCTGTCCGGCGTATACTCCAAGCTGGGGATCAGCGGCCGGGACAAGCTGAAAAAATATATGCTCAAATGACCTCTGGAGGGACACATATTTATGTGTCCCCCCTATTTTTACCCGTAAAAGTGGGTGGCCGCACCCCCGTCGCCACCTCTATAATGGAAAATGATAAGAAACCGATCACAGACACGGAGCCGCAGCGGCCATTCTCCGTACTGGGCCGGCAGGCACGGGCGGGGCGCTGCGCTTCCCACAGAGGAAAGAGAGGCGCTTATGAAAACAGGAAAGAAGCTGACGGCTGTGCTGCTTGCGCTGAACATGCTGCTGGGCCTTTTGCCCGGGCAGGCGTTTGCAGCGTTTGGATCCGCAGGCGAGGATGTGTCGGAAATGAACGCCATCGAGGCGATCGGGATCGACACCAGCGTGGCCCCGGAAGGGTTTGACGCCAACGACACGTCGAACCCCTACGGGCGGGATTCCGTGACCGTCAACCCGGTCAGCGAACTGCTGATGATCCACTCTGAACTTACGGGTCAGGTCCCGATGCAGCAGGGCGAAACAAGTGTGCCGGCCCGGCAGTATGACCTGAAGAGCGAGCTGTTCGGTCATGGGGATGCGTCCATCACCACGCTCGACGGGTTCCTTTCCGATCCGGTCAGCAAAAGCCTGGATCAGAAGGCGGCGAAGGAAGACGCCTTTAAATTTGACACCAACAAGGGCTATACGGCGGACTCTGTCTATGCCGGGACCGCCGTGGCGGCCGGCAACTTCAGCGGCAGCAAGAACGGGCAGGAAAAGCAGTATGCGCTGCTGGCGCTGGAGCGGAATGAAGAGGGGCTGCCCGGGGCGCTGACGCTGCAGGTTTTGGACGCGGTGGACGGGAAGGCGACGGATGCCGCCGCCCGCACGCTGATCAGCGATTTTGGCAGCTTCGGAAACGACCGGGACCGGAACGGGAACCGGATGCTGCAGTTCCAGATCCAGAATTATCTGCACGTGGCGGCCGGCGACTTTGACGGAAACGGCGTGGATGAGATCGCCGTCTACGTGCCGGACCGGCAGAATCCCCGGATCGAGGTTTATCAGTATCAGCCGAAGACCAACGCCAGCGCCACGGCCTACCAGGACATCAGCGAAGACGGGAACTGGGCTCTGAGCTGGAGCCATGCGGTGGCCAAGAGCAACCAGAATATTCCCAACATGGTCTCGCTGCTGGCCGGCGATTTTAACGAGGATGGCGTTGAGGATCTGGCCATCACCCACAGCTGCTATTACGACAAGAACGATTACGGCGGCGGCTATGCAGCCGTGCTGTACGGCGACCGGGGGCAGATGCTGGAAAAGCGCCACGAGTTCCCGCTGGTCAGCTCGGACGGGGCGGCCATCGTGCGCGCGGCCTTTACCTACGGGGAACTGACCGGCGCGGGGACCAATGCGCTGGTGCTGGGCGGCCAGTCGCTGGAGGATCTGCTGGCAGGGAACATCAATTCCCGCTACCTGGCCATTTACCAGTACAGCGGAGACGGCTATTCCATCGTCACCGACAAAAACTTTGACCTGTTTGCGAAAAACGACCAGGGCGGCTATCAGTACACGGTGATGGAGCGGAATGATGCGGATATCCTCCGCTCCCTGCCGCTGATGGTGGCCAACCTGGCCATCGTGACCAACGGACTGTCGGAGGCGGCCACGCTGTATTTTGACAGTCTGCAGTTTACGTACCAGGACTCCGGCCTGGAGCTGACCGCCGCGCTGGACAATCAGAGCACGTGGAGCCACGGCAGCTTCTATGTGGAATACGGCGCTGCCAGCGCCGATCTGTTCGGCTATGGCTATGGGACCATGGGGACCATGATCCATCAGCTGCCCTGGGTATCCTCCAATCAGGAGCCCGATGTGCCGGACTATCTGCCGGAGATCGTGGCTGCGATCTATCGCCAGTTCAGCACGATCTTCGGTGAGCGGCAGGGCAAAACCTACCTGAACCTGGCGGGCAATGAGGCGACGCCGGTCACCTCCGCCCCGGACGGCGATGTGCAGCCCGACGGCGAGAGCAGCGGCGCGCAGTATACGGTGGTGTCGTTCATTCGGTCTGCTGACGCAGATGGAAGCACCAGCTTTGCCTTCCCCAATACGGACAAGGATACGGCGTACCTGGAGTACACGGGGCATCATTACTTCACCTATTCCAACCCCGAGGTGCTGGCGGTGCTGGCCTCCGCACCCTACTTCGCGGATCTGCTGGACCGGGATGACCTGTCCGGAAACTATGCCGAGTCCACGACCTCTTACGGAAAGACCTCCGGCTCCAGTCAGGGCGTGACGGCCACGGCCTCCATCTCCGCAGGCGCCTATGTCTCCTTCGAGCAGGATATCAAGGTGTTCGGCATCACGGTGGCCTCGGTGGAGGCCAGCGCGTCGCTGACGGCGAAATTTACGTACGATTTTGAAAAGACCTCTACCCTGGAGCAGTCCGTGGAATACACCACCTCGGTGGGCTCGGACGCGGTGGTGCTGTACTCTATCCCGGTGGTGGTGTATGAGTATGACTCGTATACCCCCAACGGCGACGGCACGTATACCCAGCAGACCATGACGGTGACCTCGCCCCATAAGGCGGCCACCCAGGTCATGGAGCTGGACCAGTATGAGGCCATTGCCAAGGACTATCAGGAGCTGCCGCAGATCTCCGGCTCCATCCTGACGCATACGCCGGGGGATCCGACCTCCTATCCCAGCTCTGCGGCCGGGTATAAGAACGCGCTGGTCTACGACGGGGACTGGGCTGCGGTCAACTATACCGGGGCCGGCGGCGGGATCACGGTCTCTCAGGCCATTGACATGGGCACGGAGACGACCCACAGCTTCAGCGGCTCCGTTGAGCTGGAGGCCAGCGCCGGCGCCGGCGCCGGCGGCGTGGTCGTGGGCGTGACGTCCGGACGGGAGGCCGGAGCCGGGTATGTCATGACCTCCACAAAGGGCAGCAGCTATACCGCCGTGATGCAGAATATGCCTATTGAGGCCAAGGACTTTGGCTACGGCCTGAGCTGGAAGCTTTTCGCCTACGAGCAGGAGTACTACGACGGCGGCAAGCTCAAGTCCTTCCCGGTGGTCAATTATCTGGTGACGGATGTGGAAATGCCGCCCGAGCTGCCTACGGACTTTGAACAGGACGTGGAGCGGACCACGGATGACTCCGTGGCTCTCACCTGGAGCTACGATCAGACGGTGGCTGGCTTCCAGATCTATCGTTATTACGAATTCCCGGATGGTACCGGCAGCTATGAGCTTGCCTTCGTGCCGTTCACCGCGGGCGTCTATCAGGACGGCGTATGGCAGTTTGAGTATCAGGACACCGGCCTGAACCCCTATACGGCCTATTATTATCAGATCCAGACCGTGCGGGCTTCGGCTCCCAACAAGAGCATTGAAAGCGAGGTCCTGACGGCCCGGACCAAGACGGACGTGGGTTATCCCGAACTGAGTCTGACGGGGCTGAACGAAGAGGGCGCGGTCTCGCTGTACCCGGATTCGTCCAACACGGTTACCGTGGAGGTGGGGAACCCGGAAGACTATCCCCAGGGCATCAGCTATCAGTGGCAGAAGCTGACGAACGGCGTGTGGACCGATGTGACCAACCGGAAATCCGCGTCGTATACCTTTGCCGCCTCCGGCTACAGCACGGAGGGGACCTATCGCTGTCGGGTCAATGTGATCTATTGGGATGCCGACCGGGGCGAGGAGTACCTGATCTCCGCCTATACGGAGACCTTTGCCGCCGTTTATCAGATGCGCCGGGTCCGGGCAGTCCCCGGGAAGGAGCTGACGGCGGATGTGGACGCCGCCGGAAAGCCCTTTGCCTCGGTCACGCTGCAGAGCACGTCGGCCAACCACAATGTGGCGCCCTCCGGAACGGTGACGTTTGAGGTGACGGGCGTGCAGTATTCCCGTTCCTATACCGTGCCGCTGAGCGTCAGCGGGACGGAGAGTACGGCGACCCTGGCGGCCAAGGATACCGCCGCGCTGGCGCCGGGGATCTATCAGATCTCCGCTTCGTACAACGGCAACCGGATCTTCCTGCCCCAGCAGCTGGGCACGCTGGAGATTCTCAGCGGAGACGAGGGCTATCGTCTGGCGATCTACGACCACAGCGGCAGCGAGACCACCTCGGTGGTCTACGGCGACGGCTGGACCTATAAGCTGCTGAAATATACCAAGCAGAACGGTGCCCTTCAGGTTTCGACCATCCGGGATATGAGCAGCTACGGAAACGGGGCCTCCGGCTTTGGCGCAAATCTTTACCGCCTGGGCGGCAACGGCGTGACCTATTATTCCAGCGGCAGCGGCCATTATCGCATTACCAGCGCCGGTACGGTTTCCTACGACTACGGCTGGCCCTGGTACAAAGAGACGCCGGCCCGGCAGTACCGGCTGGACGTCAGCTACGGCGGCGAGACGTATTCCGCGAACTTTGCCGTGACGCCGCGGCCGATCACCGTAGGGGTCCGCACGGCCAACGACCAGCCCCTCACCGCGGCCCAGGGAGAGGTCTCCGGGAACCTGCCGGAGCTGTACGTCAAGAAAGGCTCGCTTGTATACGGTGATGAGCTGCTCAGCTGGCCCACCAGTGATCATACTTCGTCCTTCCGGCCCATGGTCAGCATAGTGGTCCGGGATACCGGCGGCCGCCAGGTGGAGCTGGACGATGCGACGGCCCCTGGCAGCTACACCGTCAGCGGCGTGGTGAACGCCAACAATGTGGTGGCCATCGCGGAGGGTGCAGCCGACAGCGCGGGGCACAGCATTATCTCGCGCAACGGACAGAAATACGTGGTCGGCGGCGTCACTTACGGCGGCAACTACGCCGTGACCTTTGAGCCGGCCACCTATGTGGTCAGCGGCCAGCAGTACGGCGTCACGGTCCAGGTGGAGCAGGTGGGCGGCAACGATGCCGGCACCGTTTCTCTGGTGGAGCCGAAGGCCCTGAGCCACGAGCAGCTGACTGATCCCAACGCGGCGGTGACCTTCAGCGCCGGTGCAAGCCTGCTGTTTTTGGCGCAGCCCTATGAGGGCTATCGCGTAAAGCAGTGGAGCCTGACCCACGGCACCGAAACGGATGTGACGGAGCATACCAACACGCTGAGCTATACCATGCTGGCCGAGGCGATCTCGATCCGGGTGGAGTTTGAACTGGCGGATTACACGCTGACGATCACCAACCGGAACGAACAGGCCGGCACGGTGACCCTGCCCAAGGGCTTTGCCAACGGGGCTGTGGTGAAGCCCGGCGCAGAGCTGAGCTTCACGGCCCAGGCCAACGCGGGATATACATTCAGCCACTGGGAGTACGTTGTGGGCGGTTCCTCCAAAAACCTGCAGGAGCAGACCATCACCGTAACCATGCCCAAGTCCAACGTGTATCTTTACCCGGTCTTTGTCCGGGACAGCTATCTTCTGACCCTGGAGGGAAACCTTCGCGCCTGGTATCTGTGGGACCATGACAACGACATCACGACGGCGCCGGTGCCCCGGTACGTGACCTCCGGCGCGCAGATCCCGGGTGACACGGAGCTGACCGTGGAGGCGGCCGCCGGTTATGAGATCGACCCGTCGGCCCGCTGGAAGCAGGACGGCGCGTATGTGGTGCTGCCCGGCGAGCCCAATCCGGATTATGATCCGGCTGCGGCGGCTGCGGATCCCAATTACGACGAGCCGCAGGAAAAGCCCTACACCGGCAGCAGCTATACTTTTACGATGCTGGCACCGACGGTGATCTCCGCCCAGGCAGAGCCGGGGACCTATGATCTGACGGTGCAGACCGGCCACGGCACGGTGACGGTGGACTTTGCGGATACGCCCCAGCAGGTCACGGCACAGGATGGAAGCCGCAGCTTTGAAGGTCTGGCCGGTGCTTCGGCGATCCGTCTGAGTGCCAAGGCAGATTACGGCTATGTATTTGACTGCTGGATGGTGGATGGGCAGCGCGTGGATGGCACGGCGGCCGTCTATACGATTCCGGCGCTCAGCGCGGATACGGTGGTGGAGGCACGCTTCCGGACCAACACGGTGCGTACGGTTTCGGGCAGCTTCAACGAGCTGGAGGGAGCGGTGCGCTATCAGGTGCTGGATCCGGACGGGACTGAGCAGGATGCAGGTCCCTACACCAGCGGCGAGGCCATCCAGGCCTATCAGGGCGATACCGTGATCCTTACGGCGGAGCCCAAAGAGAATTTCATGGTGGATAAGTGGACGGTGAACGGAAGCACCGAGGACGGGAACCATCAGAAGACCCGCCGCTTCCAGGAGCTTTCCGAGGATATCCGCTTCCAGATCGATTTTGCGGCGCAGAGCTATTACACGGTTTCTTACCGGGTGGAAGGCGGGAACGGATCCATCCTGGATGCCACGACGGATGCCAAACCCTTTAAGAGCGGGGTGACCAACAACGTCGGCGGCGGCGCCACCGTGGTCATTACCTCCGCACCGGATCCGGACTATATGGTGGAGCGCTGGACGCTCAACGGAGAAACGATTTTGAAGGAGGGGACGCAGGCACCCTTCCGGGGCGATGTGCTGACCCTGGATGGCCTGACCAGCCAGACGCCCGCGGTGGAGATCACAGTCTCCTTCACGCGGCTGCAGACCTATGCCGTGACCACCGGCGGCAAGCATGCCGGCTGGCAGCTGGTCAATGCGGCTGAGGTGCGGACGGATTCCGACGACAAGTATTACGAAGGCGAGACCCTGATCTGGCGGGTCACGCCGGAGGCGGGCTATCGGCTCAGCGATGTGGAACTCTCCGCCGGCAGCTTTGACCGGGTGGTCCGGGAAGAGGATGGTAGCTGGCTGTGCACCCTGGATGCCTTGCAGGAAGACCTGACGCTTACGGCCCAGGTGCAGCGCCTCTATACGGTGGCTTATACGGCGGTGGAGCACGGAACCCTTACGGTACAGCCGCTCTCCGCAGCCGAGGGAGAGCTGGTGACGATCCAGACCGAAGCCCAGAGCGGATACCGCCTGTCGAGCCTGAAGGCGCTTTGGCAGGATGAGCAGGGCCTTTGGCAGGAGCTGACCATCTCGGCGGAAAAGACCTTCCGGATGCCGGCGGGGAATGTAACGGTCAGCGCGGAGTTTACCGCGGCTGGTGGCTCCGGCGGTGGCGGTGGCGGCGGTGCGATCGTACCGGCACGCTATCCCATTACGCTGGATCCGGCCGTGGGCGGAACGCTGAAGGCGGACCGGGACCAGGCGGAAGAGGGCGCAGATGTCCAGATTTCCGTGACGCCGGAGACGGGCTTTGCGCTCAAGTCGCTGCAGGTGCTGGATGCCGCAGGCAAAGCACTGGACCTGACCCGGACGGCGGAGGGCAGCTATACCTTCCGGATGCCGGCTTCTGCCGTGCATGTGCGTGCGGAGTTTACCAAACGCGCGGCGGACTTTTCCGACGTGGCGTCGTCGTCCTACTATGCCGAGGCGGTTGCCTGGGCGGTGGAGCAGGGGATCACCACCGGCAAAACGGCCGATCAGTTTGCCCCGAATGAAGCCTGCACCCGGGCGCAGATGGTGACCTTCCTGTGGCGTGCGGCCGGTATGCCGGAGCGCGCGGCAGAGGATCTGCCCTTCACCGATGTGGCGCCGACGGCCTATTATGCCAAGGCGGTCGCCTGGGCGGTGGAGCAGGGAATCACCCAGGGGGTGACGGCTGCGTCCTTCCGCCCGGATGATACGGTGACCCGCGCACAGACCGTAACGTTCCTGTGGCGTGCGGCCGGCATGCCGGAAAGCACGGCTGACCTGCCCTTTGCGGACGTGGCGGCAGAGCGCTATTATGCCAAGGCGGTTGCCTGGGCGGTGGAGCAGGGGATCACCACCGGCAAAACGGCCGATCGGTTTGCTCCGAATGAAGCCTGCACCCGCGCGCAGATCGTGACCTTCCTTTGGAGGTCCATGAAACAGACGAAGACCTGATTGGATTGGATAGGGTTGGAGAACGCCGGCACGGGGAATTTCCCCGTGCCGGCGTGCACGCATATACATTTATTATAAGGGGATCTCATCGAAAAGCCCCCGGCGAAGCTGCGGCTTCGCCGGGGGCTTCCATCCGGAACGGATCAGGCGCGCTCCAGCGCGGCGGAATAAAGCTCATTTTTAGGCAATCCGGTTTCCTCGGCGACCTGGCGGACGGCTTCCTTCAGCCGCATGCCGCCCTCTTTCAAGGCAAGGACGCGGTCTGCGCCGCCGGCCAGATCCACAAGCGGTGCCTCGTCCGGAACGGCGCCTTCCACAACCAGAACATATTCGCCCTTGGGGCTGTTGTCCTGGTAATAGGCGACCGCTTCGCCCAGCGTGGTGCGCCAGGTCTGCTCGTGGAGCTTGGTCAGCTCCCGGCAGAGGGCCACGCGCCGCTCCGGACCGAAGGCGGCACACAGATCATCCAGCGTGGTGCGCAGCTTATGGGGCGCTTCGTGAAAAATCATGGTCCGCTCTTCCCGGCGCAGGGACTCCAGCCGCTCCCGCCGGCTTTTTTTATTGACGGTCAAAAACCCCTCAAAGGTAAAGCGTCCGGTGGGAAGACCGGAGACAGCCAGCGCGTTGATGGCGGCGCAGCACCCGGGAATGCTGATCACCGGGATGCCGGCCTGCGCACACAGGCGCACCAGATCTTCCCCGGGGTCGGAGACGGCCGGCGTACCGGCGTCGGTGACCAGAGCACAGGTTTCTCCGTTCAGCAGCCGGGCAACGATGGTTTGACCGGCCGTGACATGGTTATGCTCATGATAGCTGACCAACGGCTTTTTGATGGCGAAGTGGTTGAGAAGCTTCACCGAGACCCGGGTGTCTTCCGCGGCGATGAAATCCGCCTGCTGCAAAGTCTCGACGGCGCGGGGGGAAAAATCGCCCAGATTCCCGATGGGGGTGGCGACCAGATAAAGTGTACCGCTCATGAGGGTTCCTCCTGTGTTCGGTGATAAAGCGCGTTTACTTCCGGGGTGGGAGCCCCATCCCGGGTCAGAATCAGCGGCGGTTCGGTCCGAAGGCCCGGCCGTCCGCCCCGGCGCCCCTCGATCAGCACCAGAGAGGGGGCGGCCTCTGCCCGCTGGCAGACCCAGCGCAGCCGCTTGGGCTCCGCCCCGGCGGCGCGGAGGGCGCACAGAGTGTCGACCAGCCGCTCGGGCTTGTGCACCAGGCAGATCCGCCCGCCCCAGCGGACCAGCCGCGCCGCGGAGCGGCACAGCGCGTCCAGCGTGCAGTTCAGCTCGGCCCGGGCAGGCTGCAGTCCGGCAGAGCGCGGAAGAGCGCCGCTGCCGGCGGCGTAATAGGGGGGATTGCTGATGGCCAGATCCCATTGACCGGCGGGCAGAAGCTTTGGATCCCGCAGATCGCCGGCATAAACCTGCATGCGGCCCTGCAGGCGGTTTTGCTCGATGTTGTGCCGGGCCAGCCGCGCAGCCGTTGGGTCCAGCTCCACCCCACAGACCGAGAGGGCCGGCTCCCGCCGCAGCAGCAAAAGCCCCAGAAGACCCGCTCCGCAGCCCAGGTCGCAGACCCGCAGCCCCGGCTTGAGGGACGGAAAGGAGGAGAGCAGGAAGCTGTCCGTGCCCGGAGGAAAGAGCGTATCGTCGTAGGTATAGCGAAAATCACAGCCGGTGAACGTTTCGGTCCGTTCCATCGGAAGCCTCCCTCCTTACGAAATTTCTATGGCGCCGGGGCACGGGGATCCCGAAGCCCGGGGTGCCGGAAGAGGATAAAGGCACCGCAAGCAAAACTGCCGGCGGTGCCTTTATGTATCGCTTTTCTGACAAGCTTATTCAGCGGGAACGATCGCGCTGGCGGGGCAGCCCTCGGCGCAGACGCCGCAGCCCAGGCAGGTGGACTCGTCGATCACGCAGGCATCGGCACCCTGGGTGATGGCGGAAGCGGGGCAGGTGCTCACGCAAGCGCCGCAGTTCAGACAAGCATCGGTAATCTTGTAAGCCATAGAAATTAACCTCCTTTAGAATGGTAACCATTATTTTATCATGGTTTACGGAAATTGCAAGGGGCCGCCTGCGGATTTCGCATCAAAATCTTCACTTTTTGACACAGTTTACAAAATGTTCGCACAATCGTCAAAGAACGTCAAAAGGAAGCGCTTGACAAAGAAAGACCCACTGCTAAAATAGGGGATGCGAGAACGTCAAAGAAGGTCAAAAAAACGCTTGGCGAAAAACGGAAAGGATGAAGGACCGTGGGAATCTCAGATTTAATTGCCGGATTTTTGCAGGAAAGCCTGGAGGAGGCGGAGCATGGTGTGCTGGAGATCCGGCGCGCAGAGCTTGCGCAGCGGTTTCATTGTGTGCCCAGCCAGATCAACTATGTGATGGCGACCCGCTTTTCGCCGGAGCGTGGCTATATTGTGGAAAGCCGCCGGGGCGGCAACGGCTATATCCGGATCACCCGGGTACAGACGGAGGGGCCGGACCGGATTTTGGAGGCAATTGCCTCGGTGGGCGGACAGCTGGAGCTGCCGGCGGCCCGGGCGCTGCTGGAGGGGCTGTGTGCCTCCGGCGGTTTGGATCCGGCGGTAAGCCGGGTGATCCTGGCCGCCGTGGACGAGCGGACCCTGGCGGCCCTGCCGGCGCCGCTGCGCAGTACGGTGCGGGCGTCTATTTTCAAGCAGACGCTGATCCGTGCCGCGGACCTTTCGGAGGCCTGACGGGCGCGGTGGAATGTGCCTGGTTCCTCGCTGTGGTTTTTATTGGGAGGTTTGATTATGAAATGTGAATATTGCGGTAAAAATGATGTTGCCTTTTATTACCGGAGCTGGGTCAACGGCCGGACCGAGGAACGGCGCCTGTGCAGCGCCTGTGCCGCAAAGCTGGGCTATACCGTTTCGGCCGGCATCCGACCGGAGCCCCTGGCGGATGAGGATTGGCTGGAGGAGGACTGGCTTGATGAACTGCTTCCGGCCGCCGGCGGATCCGCGTGGCGGGTGCCTTTTTGGACGTCAGAGCTGTGGCCCCCCTACTTTTCAGAGTCCCTTTTTCGGGAGCAGACGCCTTTGGAGGAGGAAGCGGCAGTCCCCGGCGGAAGGAACGGCGGTCCGGTGGAGCCCTCTGCCGGGCGGGAACCGGATGTGGTCTGGGAGGAAGACGCACGCCCGGTGAAAGAGGCAGCATCCGACCGTACTGCAAAAAAGCGGAGACTCAGTGCGCTGCGCAGGGAGATGAAGCAGGCGGCCCGGGAAGAAAATTTTGAACGCGCCGCTGCGCTGCGGGATCAGATCCGCAGCCTGGAGCAGGAGCAGGGACGGGAGCGCTGAGTGCTTCCCCCGCTCCGTGCGGCGGGGAAGGAGACGAGCGCAATGAGCGAGAGCAGATTCACGGCCCGGACGGAGGAGGCGCTGCGGCTGGCCCAGGAGGCAGCCGGTGAGCTGGGGCACGGATATGTGGGGACCGAGCATCTTCTGCTGGGCCTGATCCGGGTCCGGGAGGGACTGGCTTATACGGTGCTGACCCAGTACGGCCTGAATGACGAAGCCATCACCGGGGTCATACGGAAGACCGTGGGCGTCGGCCTGGCCGGCGGGAATCCGGCCCAGGGGCTGACGCCCCGGGCCCGGCGGGCAGTGGAGATCGCAGTGGAGGATGCCGGCCACACCGCGGCTGCCGGCGTAGACACGGAGCATCTGCTGACCGGCATTTTGCGGGAGGGAAGCAACATGGCGCTTCGGATCCTGCGGGGGGCCGGCTGCGACCCAAAGCGGCTTTATGCGGCGCTGATGCTGCGGATGCAGACAAGCCCGCGGGAGCAGTCCGGCACGGCACAGAGCCGGCCGACCGTCCGGGAGGAGAGCCGGGGGAAGAATCTGCGGGAATTTACCAGGGATCTGACCGCGCAGGCCCGGGAGGGAAGGCTGGACCCTGTGATCGGACGGGAGCGGGAGATCCGCCGTGTGATCCAGATCCTGTCCCGCCGGACAAAAAACAATCCCTGTCTGATCGGAGAACCCGGGGTGGGCAAGACGGCGATTGCGGAAGGACTGGCGCAGAAGATCGCCCTGGGGGACGTACCGACGGAGCTGCTGGACCGGAAGATCCTGTCTTTGGACCTTTCCGGCATGGTAGCCGGGACCAAATACCGGGGCGAGTTTGAAGAGCGCATCAAAAAGACGCTGGATGAGGTGCGGCGCTCCGGCGACGTGATCTTATTTATTGACGAACTGCACACAATCGTGGGTGCCGGCAGCGCGGAAGGTGCCGTGGATGCCGCAAATATCATGAAGCCGGCTTTGGGACGGGGTGAGATCCGGGTCATCGGAGCGACCACGCTGGAGGAGTACCGCCGCTATATTGAGCAGGACGCTGCCCTGGAGCGCCGCTTTCAGCCGGTGCAGGTGGACGAGCCGGACCGGGATACGGCGCTTCGGATCCTGCAGGGACTGCGGGGAAAGTATGAGGCGCACCACCGGCTGGCCATTGAAGATGCAGCGCTTTGTGCGGCGGTAGACCTGTCCGTCCGCTATATCAGCGGCCGCTACCTGCCGGATAAGGCGGTGGATCTGATGGACGAGGCTGCCAGCCGGGTGCGGATCGAGGCCGAGGAACCATCTGAAGAGCGAAAAAGCCTGGAAGAAAAGCTGGCCGCAGTTCAAAAGGACAAGGCGGCTGCCGTGGCGGCGCAGGACTTTGAACAGGCGGCCCAGCTGCGGGATATCGAGCAGAACTATCAGGAGCAGGTCCGTCAGGAGCGGAATGACTGGCGGAACCGGGAACGGCTTTACCGTCCGGTAGAGGCGGAGGACGTGGCGGCCGTCGTTTCCGAGTGGACCGGGATCCCGGTGACGCAGCTGACGGAGGACGAATCCCGGAGATTGACACATTTGGAAGAGGAGCTGCACGGCAGGGTCGTCGGACAGGAGGAAGCGGTGCAGGCGGTGGCCCGGGCGGTCCGGCGGGGGCGTGTGGGCCTGAAGGACCCGGAGCGCCCGATCGGCAGCTTTTTATTTCTGGGGCCCGCCGGCGTCGGGAAGACCGAGCTTTGCAAGGCGCTGGCTCAGGCCCTGTTCGGAACGGATGATGCCATGATCCGACTGGATATGTCCGAGTATATGGAGGCGTATACCGTATCCCGCCTGGTGGGGGCTCCGCCGGGCTATGTGGGACACGATGAGGGCGGTCAGCTGACGGAAAAGGTGCGCCGCAAGCCCTATTCCGTCGTACTGTTTGATGAGATCGAAAAGGCCCACGAGGATGTGCGCAACCTGCTGCTGCAGCTTTTGGAGGACGGCCGGATCACGGATGCCCAGGGCCGGATGGCGGACTTTAAAAATACGGTCATCGTGATGACGTCCAACGCGGGGGCGGCGTCTGTTTTAAAGTCCGGAAGTCCGCTGGGCTTTGACGGCCGGGGGGCGGCCGGCGATGAAGCGGCGCAGGCGGCCCGGGTCCACGAGGCGGTCCTGGAGCAGCTTTCCAGGACCTTCCGTCCGGAGCTTTTGAACCGGATCGACGAGACGATCGTTTTTCACCCGCTGACCCGGAAGGAGCTTGCGGAGATTACCTGCCGTCTGCTGCACGCGGCGGCGGGCCGCATGGAGCGGATAGGCATTCGTCTGGAGGCGGACGCCGCTGCAGTAACGCTGCTGAGCGAAGCGGGCTATACGGAACACGCCGGCGCGCGCCCGCTGCGGCGGATCATTCAGACGCAGGTGGAGGATGCGGTGGCCGAGCAGCTGCTTGCGGGAAGTCTTCACCGCGGCGATACCGCCCGGCTGACGGTACGGGCCGGGGCGCTCTGCGTCACGGCGGAAGGACCTGCCTGGCTGCAGACACTTCCTGCCGCAGGCGGAGGGCTGCCTTGATTTATTCATAGTTTGCGGGTACAATGAGGTCAATGTCAAAAAAGGAGGAACGCTGCGTATGGCCTTTACGTTTCATTTTGGAGGGTTCCGGCCCGGGGGCGGGCAGGAAGGGAACCCCTTCGGCGGCGGGGCGCAGCCGCCCTTTGGCTTCGGAAGCACGGAGGGCTCCGGGGAAAGGCGGACCCGTAAGCCGCGCAGGGCCATCGGGAATGCGTTTACCCGGACGCTGATCAATCTGCTGGTCACGCTGGTGTTTGCCGGAGTGTATTTCTATGTGGAGCTGCCGGCGCTGAACCTGCAGAACCCGGACTTTTATGTGTTTGTATTTTTGTGCTGCGCGGTCTACTGCGCCTGCGCGGTGCTGACCTCTGGTTTCCAGGGAACCGGCGTAAAGGGGTATTTCGGCTTTCTGAAAAAGCAGTGCGGGATCCCCTTCTTTGCCTGCGCGGCCCTGGTGGCGGTGATCCTTGTGGGGGCAGTCAGTTCCTGGGTGGTGATTCGGGCCGACGCGTACAGTAAGCTTTTGAGCATCGGCACCGGCGATCTGGTCAGTGAGGTGCAGGAGATCTCTTACGATCAGATCCCTATGCTGGATGCGGCCTCGGCCTCCCGTCTGGGAAACCGGAAGCTGGGCGAGCTGGCCGATATGGTGTCGCAGTTCGAGGTGATGGACGATTACACCCAGATCAACTATCAGGGTCGTCCGGTCCGGGTGACGTCGCTGCGGTACGGGGATCTGATCAAGTGGTTTAATAACCGTTCGGCGGGCCTTCCGGCGTACCTGATCATTGATATGACCACCCAGAATGTAGAGGTGGTGCGCCTGAAGGAGGGGATGAAGTATACAACGGCCGAGCATCTGGGCCGGAATCTGAACCGCTATCTGCGCTTCCACTATCCGACCTTTTTGTTTGACGAGCCCGTCTTTGAGATCGACGAGTCCGGCACACCGTATTGGATCTGCGCGCGCATTGTGAAAAAGGTGGGGCTGTTCGGCGGCGCTGATATTTCCGGCGCGGTGCTGGTGAACGCCGTTACCGGAGAGAGTGCTTACTATGAAACGGCGCCTGCCTGGGTGGACCGGGTCTATTCCCCGGACATCATTATGCAGCAGTACGACTATTACGGAGAATACCACAACGGTTTTTGGAACTCGATCTTCGGCCAGCGGGATGTGACCATGACCACGGCGGGCTATAACTATCTGGTGCTGGGCGACGATGTGTATATGTACACGGGTGTGACCTCCATCACGTCGGATGAATCCAACATCGGCTTTATTCTCACGAACCAGCGGACCAAGGAGACCAAGTTCTATTCCTGCGCCGGCGCGGAGGAGTATTCCGCCATGGAATCCGCCCAGGGCCAGGTGCAGCAGATGTCCTACCAGGCGACGTTCCCGCTGCTTTTGAATATTGCCGATCAGCCCACTTACTTTATGGCGCTGAAGGACGCGGCGGGCCTTGTGAAAATGTACGCCATGGTCAATGTGCAGCAGTATCAGATCGTTTCCACCGGAGGGACCGTGGCAGAGTGCGAGCAGAATTACCGGCAGGCTCTGGCCAACAATAACCTGATTGACGGCACGCAGACCGGGATCGGCAGCGGCGGCAGCCGGATCACCGGCACGGTGGCGGAGATCCGCAGCGCGGTGATCGACGGGACCAGCGTATACTATCTGCGCCTGGAGGGCGGTACGGACTTCTATCGTCTCAGCGCCGACAAGGCACCGCTGGTGATCCTGCTGAATGTGGGCGATACGGTGACCATCACCTACCGGGATGACGATTCCGGCGTGGCGCTGTCCGGAAGCACGGTGGAGCGCGGGGAGGACCCGGGACGGCAGACGCTTCCGGAGCAGCCAGAGACGGACCGGTCTGCGCCGGGATCGGCGGAACCGGAATCCACTTCCGGAGCGGCCTGAATCGCGCTTCTATAAAAAGCGTCCCCCATACAGGGGGACGCTTTTTGTGCAGACTGCCGCGTTGACTTTTTTGCGGACGGCCGCTATACTGAGTCCCATGAAAATAAGGGGATGAGGCTTGTGGAGCTGACGCTGAATCATGCGCTGGACGGAGTGGAACGTTCCGGCATTCGGAAATTTACGGCCCTGGCGGCACAGACGCCGGGTTGCTGCCGGCTGACGCTGGGGGAACCGGACCTGAATACGGCGGAGCCGGTGAAGGCGGCGGCCCGCCTGGCACTGGAGCGGAATGAGACCCATTACTGCGAAAACAACGGAACCCGCAGCGTGCGGGAGGCGGTTTCCCGTTTTGAGGAAGCACGCAACGGCCTGCACTATAGTCCGGACGAGATCATCATGACGGCCGGCGCCACCGAGGCGATCTTCATCAGTCTTTTCTCCATTCTCAATCCCGGAGACGAGGTGATCATTCCCACGCCGGCGTTCAGCCTGTATGAGTCCATTGTCCGGCTGTGCCGGGGGGTTCCGGTGCTGCTTTCCACGGCGGACGACCATTTTCAGCTGACCGAGCAGCGCCTGCGCGGGGCCATTACCTCCCGGACCAAGGCCCTGATCCTGACGTCGCCCAACAACCCCACCGGCTGTGTGTATACGCGGGAGACGCTGGAAGGGATCCACCGGGTGGTCCGGGACCTGCCGATCTTTATCCTCTGCGATGAGGTATACCGGCAGCTGGTGTATACCGGGGATTTTCAGAGCTTTTCTTCTTACGAGGATCTGCGGGACCGGATCCTGGTTGCGCAGAGCTTTTCCAAACCCTATGCCATGACCGGCTGGCGGGCAGGCTATCTGATGTGCGATGCGCCGCTGCATGACCGGATCCAGGTCGTGCACCAGTATGACGTGGTGTCGATCCCGACGTTTGTGCAGCCGGCCTGTGAGGAGGCGCTGCGCTATGACAATTCCGCGGATGTGGCGCTGTTCCGCCGGCGGCGGGACTACGTTTACGCGGCGCTGACGGAGATGGGGCTGGCGGTGGAGAAGCCGGAGGGGGCTTTTTACGCCTTTGCGGATATCCGCCGCTTCGGGATGGATTCCCTGACCTTCTGCACCCGCATGCTCAAAGAAGGTCTGGTGGCTGCGGTGCCCGGCTGCTATTTCGGAGGTGAGGGCTTTATGCGCATCTCGTACTGCTACAGCGATGAGGCGTTGAAAGAGGGATTGGACCGGGTGGCCCGGTTTATCCATACGCTGGAATAAATGCGGAAAAAGCCGGCCCTGCACCTTTCGGCGCAGGGCCGGCTTTTTGTATGCGGAGGCCCGGGTCGGCGGTATTTAAGGCAGCAGCAACAGCTTTTTCATAAATTCCACGCCGCAGGGCAGGACCCGTTCATCGTCAAAACGGAAGGTGGGGGCGTGGAGCGGGTCGCTGTTTCCAACGCCCAGAAAGAAAAATACCCCGGGCAGCGTCTGCTGGTAAAAGGAAAAATCCTCCGCCGCCAGGGCCGGCTCCTCCAAGAGCTGGGGCGCGTCGCTCCCCAGGGCGGTGCACAGCGCGTCATACAGACCGGCGTGATTGCAGACGGGCGGATAGCCCTCGCTGATCTGCAGCCGGACCTGACAGCCGGATGTATGGGCGACCTGATCGGCAATTTCCCGCAGGCGCCGGGTCATATAGCCAAAGGAGTCGTCAGAGAAAGAGCGCAGGCTGCCCAAAAGCTCCGTTTGGCCGCTGATGGCATTGCGTACGGTCCCGGAAGTCATCTTTCCGAACCGGAGGACCCGGGGCACCTCCGGCTCCAGCTCCTCTTCGGCCATAGTATAGGACCGGCGCAGGAACTCCGCCCCGGCCAGCAGGGCATCCCGCCCCTCCGGATAGCGGGAGATGTGGACGCTGCGGCCCTGGGCATAGAAGGAGATTTCACTGGAGCGGGCCATCTGCGGTCCGGGACGGCACCAGACGCTGCCCTCCGGAAGCCCGGGCCACAGGTGCAGGCCAAAGATCCGGACGACGCGGTACCGCGAAAAGATCCCGGACTGGCAGATCCGCTGGGCACCGCCGGTGGTCTCCTCGGCAGGCTGGAAGACAAACAAAACATTCCGGGGCAGATGCTCCCGCCGGGCGGCTGCATATTCGGCCAGAGCCAGCGCAATCGCCGTGTGCCCGTCGTGGCCGCAGGCGTGCATGGACCCGGCGTGCCGGGAAGCGAAGGGGAGGCCGGTCTGCTCCAAGACGGGCAAAGCGTCCAGATCGGCGCGGAAGGCCACCGTCTCGGGCTGCCCGGCGTCCAGATAGGCGCACAGACTGCCGGGGATGGGGGAGGACAGCGTAAGCGGCAGCACCTCCAGCCGGGAGCGGACAAAGTTCAGGGTTTCCGGAAGCTGATCGTCAAGCTCCGGGATCTGATGCAGGGCGCGGCGGTATTCCACAACAGGGGCAGACATGGGATCCATCACTCTCCTTAAAGCGGTTGATCATGATTTGCGGTTATCATAGCACGCACCCTGCGCGGGGAACAGGGGGAAAACACGTTTTTGTCGATTTTGCCAAGACGAACCGGATCGGCCGGAGGAAATTTAAAGAAATTTCTCTTGAATGAGGCGGGAAAAGGTGTTATGATACCAAAAAATGAGATAGAGGCGCGGACGAGACGATGCTGCGGGAGCCGACGGGCAAGGATCGCAGAGGAAAGCAAATCCGCCGAACTTCAGGTCCAGGTATGGGCTTGAGGTGGGCCCGGGGAGAAGATCCACGGGACTGTCTGCGGGGGAGATCCTGCAGGGGCGCTATCTGCTTGAAAGAGGATTCTGCAGGGAAGCTGCAGGGCTGATTCGGTGGAGGCGTGCCTCTACCGTTTTTTCATTTTCAAAGGAAACACGAAAAAATGGAGGGCACTCACATGAAATTTCAGAATGTAAAAGGATCCATTGTGGCGATGGTCACGCCGTTTCACGCCGACGGAAGCGTGAATTTTGAGGTGCTGACGCAGCTGATCGAGCGGCAGATCGCCGGGCACACCGACGCGATTTTGACGCTGGGGACCACGGGCGAGTCCGCAACCATGACCCATGAGGAAGACGCCGCCGTGGTGGAGCATACCATCCGTGTGGTGGATGGCCGGGTTCCGGTCATCGTGGGCAGCGGCTCCAACTGCACGGCCACCATGGAGGAGAAGAGCAAGCTTTATGAATCCATGGGGGCGGACGGCCTGCTGCTGATCTCTCCGTATTACAACAAGGCCAATACCGAGGGCATGTACCGGCACTTTGCCACCGTGGCCGACGCGGTGAACATTCCCTGCATCCTTTATAACGTTCCCGGGCGCACCGGCTGCTCCATTCCGGTCAGCGTGGTGGAGCGGCTGGCAAAGCATCCCAATGTGGCCGCCATTAAGGAGGCCTCCGGCGATATGAGCTATGCCATGAAGATTGCCCACTGCATCGGGCCGGATTTTGCGCTGTATTCCGGAAACGATGACATCACCATCCCGCTGATGAGCATCGGCGGCAGCGGCGTGATCTCGGTATACGCCAATGTGATGCCCCAGATGTGCCACGACATTGTGGCTGATTATTTGGGCGGCCGGCAGGAGCAGGCCCTGGCCAATCACCTGAAGTATCTGAAGCTGATGAACGATCTTTTCCTGGAGGTCAATCCCATCCCCGTTAAGACGGCCATGAACCTGATGGGCCTGCACTGCGGCCCCATGCGGCTGCCTCTTTATGAAATGGCGCCGGAGCATCAGGCGGTGCTTCAGGCCTCGCTGAAGGAGGCCGGGCTGCTGTGAAGATCCTGCTGATCGGTATGGGCCGGATGGGCTCTCTGCTGGAGGCTACGGCCCGTGCGGCCGGGGACACCATCGTGGGGACCTACGACGTGCACAACATTGCGGAGCTTTCCACGGTGGGGAAGGTCGCAGATGTGGTGATTGATTTTTCCAACCCGGCGTCGCTGGATGCGGTGTGCGCCTATGTGCGCCGGACGGGAACGGCACTGGTGTCCGGGACCACCGGATACACGGCGGCGCAGAAGCAGCAGCTGGAGGCGCTGGGCGCATATGCGCCGGTTTTATGGAGCGCCAACTATTCCCTCGGGATCGCCGTTTTCTGCCGGATCCTCTCGCAGGTATCGGACATCCTGAAGGAAGACTATGATATTGAGATTGTGGAGACCCACCACAATCAGAAGGTGGATGCTCCCAGCGGCACGGCCAAGCTGCTGCTGCAGTGCATTGACCCGGAAGGGACGATGACCCCGGTATATGGCCGGGAGGGGAACTGCGGAAAGCGCACCAGACAGGAGATCGGCATGCACGCCCTGCGGGGCGGCACGGTGGCCGGGGAACACACAGTGCACTTTTTCGGCCCGGATGAAGAACTGGAGATCACCCATCGGGCGGCCAGCCGGCAGATTTTTGTCAACGGAGCGCTGCATATGGCCCGGCTGCTGTGCGGGAAGCGCGCAGGCGTATACGACCTGCAGAAAATTTTGTTTGGAGAGTGACGTATGGACGCGCAGGAGATTATCGATTATATCAGCAATTCCGAGAAGAAGACCCCGGTCAAGCTCTATGTGAACACGGCGGCCCCGGTGGATTTCGGCACGGCCAAGGTATTCGGCTGCGGCGGCGCAGAGGGCGGCAGCTATGTTGTGTTCGGGGACTGGGCCCAGCTGGAGCCGATCCTTACGGAGCATGCGGCGCAGATCACCGATCTGGTGGTGGAAAATGACCGGCGCAATTCCGGTGTGCCGCTGCTGGACATCCGCAATATCAAGGCCCGTATTGAGCCGGGCGCCCTGATCCGCGAAAAGGTGGAGATCGGCGAGAACGCCGTGATCATGATGGGGGCGATCATCAACATCGGCGCCGTCGTGGGCGCGGGCACCATGATCGATATGGGTGCCGTTTTGGGCGGCCGCGCCATCGTGGGCCGGCACTGCCATGTGGGCGCCGGCGCCGTGCTGGCCGGCGTGGTGGAGCCGGCATCGGCGACCCCGGTCATTGTGGAGGACGATGTGCTCATCGGCGCCAATGCCGTGGTGATCGAAGGGGTCCACGTGGGCCGGAACGCCGTGGTGGCGGCCGGTGCCGTGGTGGTGGAAGATGTTCCGGACAATGCGGTGGTGGCCGGCTGCCCTGCCCGCATTATCAAAATGAAGGATGAAAAGACCACCGAGAAAACGGCGCTGGTCGATGCGCTGCGCAAGCTTTAAAAACCCAAAAAGAGCGCCCTGGATCAAAAGCTGATCCGGGGCGCTCTTTTTTTGCATGGCTTCAGCTGTGCGGATTTCGCTGGCGCAGCTCTTTTAAAAAGACGTCAAACAGCGGTTTGCGGGGACCGGGATTCCACACCGCGCAGCCCCAGTGATGAATCTCTGTGGGGATCTTCACATAGCGCTCACCGGACGGGATCTGGGAGTGTTCATCCAGCAGGATGATCCCGTCGCTGACTTCCAGCGTGGAAAAGTGGGAAAGGTAGTTCTGCGTGATGCGGGTTTTGCTCAGGTCGATCCCCAGTGCGGAGATGAAATTGGCCGGGCAGACGGTCTGCAGGTAGTTTCGCTCCGCCTCGGTTAAAATCAGGGCATAGTTGCGCATGTTTTCCCGGGTGATGCGTGTTTCCCCGGCCAGAGGATGCGCCCGGTTCAAAACGGCGATGTAGGTGGACTGCTCAATGGGAAAGCACTCAAAATCCTGGGAAAAGTTCGGCAGCCAGTCATCGTAGATCATGGCCATATCCACCCGGCGCTCTTTCAGCAGCTGATAGATATTGGGCGCGTCGCTGCGGGAAAGGTCATAGGTGCCCTCCTTATGGCGGGCGCAGAAGTCCTGCACGAACAGGTTGTAGTTCCGGATGGCCAGTTCGTTCATGGCGACGAAGCGCAGGGTGTGCCCCTCCCGCAGCAAAATGGCCTCGGCCGCCTTTTGCGTGCGGGTCAGGTCCTCTTCAAACCGGGCAAAGCAGGCCTGATAAAGCTGCCCTGCCTCCGTCAGCTTCACCGAGCGGGAGTCCCGCTCGAATAAAGAGACCCCCAGTTCAGCCTCCAAAGCCTTTACCTGCTTGGTGATAGAAGGCTGCGCAATGTACAATTCCCCGGCGGCCTTGGTAAAACTGTGCAGCCGGGCGACGGCCAGAAAATACTGAATCTGCAGCCTGGTCACAATCAGCCCTCCCTCTGTTGTGTTCTCTTTATCATAGCATAGTTCCCCGCAAATACAAATCGGCGGAAGAAACGATTTTGCGATAGCTTTTTAGCTATTAAAACGAAGAAAAGAGATATTTCACAAAAAGCGGGACGTACGATATTCTATCTTTAGAGGATCTCACAGAAATGAGATGCAAAAAATGAACGGGAGGGCTGAATATGAAGATCACAAAAATCGACATCATGCGTTTGACGCCGCGGGGATCGGAAAAGCGCGCCGGGGAAAAGGCTAAGTTTGACTGGGCCAATTTTGCAGCCAACTGCCGGCCCATCGTGTGCCGTGTTTACACGGACGAGGGCATCTATGGAGACGGCGAGGCCACCATGCTCTTCGGCGTGGGGGCTTTGGCAGCCTTTGGCATGCTGCGGGATCTTGCGGGGCTGATCATTGGCATGGACCCGCTGAAAAACGAGCAGATCTGGGATAAGTTCTATAAGCAGGCCTATTTTACGCAGAACGGCGGCCCGATCATCTTCTCGGCCGTGTCCGCTCTGGATAATGCGATGTGGGACATCAAGGGAAAGTATTTCAACGCGCCGGTGCATCTGCTGCTGGGCGGCAAGCGCCGCGAGAAGCTGCGCACCTACGCCAGCCAGCTGCAGTTTGGCTGGGGGAATCCCATGAAGCCGGCGTTCACGGTGCAGGATTACATCGACAACACCAAGGCGGCTCTGGCGGAAGGATACGACTGCGTGAAGGTGGACTTTTTCACCTATGACCGGGACGGCCGCGGCTTTACGGAAGAGGAGCGCTCCGGCTTGCTGAGTCCGTATTATATGAACCTGGTGGAAGAGCGCGTGGCCGCCGTGCGGGAGACCATCGGTCCGGACCGGGATCTGATCGTGGAGGCGCATTCGTTTACCGATTCCCAGTCCGCCATCCAGATCGGCCGCATGCTGGAGAAGTACAATATCTTCTATTATGAAGAGCCCTGCACGCCGTTTGTTCCGGTACAGCAGCGGGTCACGCAGGAGGTCAAGATCCCCATGGGCTGCGGCGAACGGATCTTTACGCGCTGGCAGTATGCGCCCTATATTACCTCCGGTGCCCTGCAGGTGCTGCAGCCGGATCCCGGCGACGCCGGAGGCATTACGGAACTGAAGAAGATCGCGGACATGGCGTATATCTATGACATCGGCATGCAGGTTCACTGCTGCGGCACGGGGCTTTCTGTGGCGGCGGCTCTGAATGTGGAGTGCGTGATTCCCAACTTTGTGATCCATGAGCACCACACGTACAACAATCTGCCGTTCCTGCGGGAGCTGTGCATTTACGATGACCTGCCCAAGGATGGCTTCTTCCAGGTTCCGGACCGGCCGGGCATCGGCAACGAGCTTTCGGATTACGCGCTTTCCACCTGCACGGAGAAGGTTACGGTGGAATGACACGGCATGATCGAGCACTATAAACTTTTTCGCTTCTCCGGCCGGGGCGTTCCGCCGGAGGTGGATGCTGCCCTGGCGGAGGAGCTTCCCGGCTTGAAAAGGGCTTTTTCCGGCCGGATCCGCGGGGTGGAGGTGCTTAAAAACTGTGCGTCGGCCCCGGACTGCATGGATCTGATGATCTGCGTGAGGGCGGAAGACGAAGCGGCGCTTCAAGATTATCTGTCCTCTCCGGAGCATCGGAATCTGACCGCCAGAATCAGGCCCTTTGTAACCTCTGCCTGCGGACTGGAATCTAGCCGGACGGAGTAAAGGTCCGGCGCAGGCTGCGCACGGAGCTTCGACGTGCCCCTTTCGCCCAAAGACCGGCACGGCACCGTGTGCTGCTCTGAAAAAGGCCCTGCGGCTTCAAGCCGCAGGGCCTTTTTATGCATAGATTCCGGACAGCCGGGCATCTCAGCCTTTGTGCTGCTCTTCCGTGTCGCAGTAGGCGCAGCGATAGCTGGGCTGGGCGTCCGTGCCGCCCAGCAGGAAGATGGCGTCCAGCTGCGGCTCCGCCACGGTGATGCAGCGGGGGTTTTTGCAGCGGATCACATTGACCAGGCGGTGGGGCAGCTCCAGATGCTTTTTGGCAACCCGGACACCGTCCCGAATGATGTTGACGGTGATGTTGGGGTCAATATAGCCCAGAACATCAAGATCCACTTCCACAGGGGAATCGATTTTAATGATGTCCTTACGGCCCATCCGGGCACTGCGGACATTTTTGATGATCGCGACCGAGCAGTCCAGCTCGTTCAGATTCAGATAGCGATAGATGTCCATGCTTTTTCCGGCCTTGATGTGGTCCAGGACCACGCCGTTCTGGATACTGTCAATATTCATAAGTCAGCTTCCTCCCTCTTTCAGACCTCAATGCCCAGCATTTTCAGAATCAGAGCCATCCGGGCGTATTTGCCGTTTTTCACCTGCTTCCAGTAGCAGGCACGGGGATCGGCGTCCACGGCGACGGGGATCTCATTGACGCGGGGCAGGGGGTGCATGATGGTAAGATCCTCCTTGGCGTTGACCAGCTTTTCCGGGCTGAGGATGTAGCTGTCCTTCAGGCGGAGATAATCCTCCTCGTTGAAAAAGCGCTCCTTCTGCACGCGGGTCATGTACAGCACGTCCAGCTGCGGCAGGACCGCTTCCAGATCCGTGGTCTGGGTATAGGGGATCTGCTTACTTTTGAGAGAGGCTTCTTTTACATAGCGGGGCAGCTTCAGCTCCTCCGGAGAGATCAGCACATAGTGGATGTCGCTGTAGCGGCTCAGCGCATTGACCAGGGAGTGAACCGTGCGCCCGAACTTCAGGTCACCGCAAAAGCCGATGGTGAAGTGCTCCAGCCGGCCCTTCTCCCGGTGAATGGTCAAAAGATCGGTCAGGGTCTGGGTGGGGTGGTTGTGTCCGCCGTCACCGGCATTGATGATCGGGACTTCCGAGTGCATGGCTGCGGCGTAAGGTGCGCCCTCCTTGGGATGCCGCATGGCGATGATGTCCGCATAGCAGCTGACGGTGTGGATGGTGTCGCCCACCGTCTCGCCCTTGCTGGTGGACGTGGAGTTTGCGTCCGAGAAGCCCAGGGTCTGGCCGCCCAGGGCCAGCATGGCGGATTCGAACGAAAGACGGGTGCGGGTGGAGGGCTCGAAGAACAGGGTGGCCAGCTGCTTGCCGTCGCAGGCGTGGGCGTACTTGGCGGGATGAGCAATGATGTCTTCGGCCGTTGCGATCAGGCCGTTGACCTCTTCGACCGAGAGGTCGGTGATGTCGATCAGATTACGCATACGTTCCTCCTTAGCCGTGGATCCAACTCTCGTCAGACGGGTTGGCACGGAATTTTTTCAGCCGGGCAATGTCCTCCGGCTTGATCAGCCCTTCCTCGGCGGCCACATCGCACACGGCGTCGAAGTTGGACAGGGAATAATTCACCACATCGGCCTGAGCCATCCGGTCCAGACCCTTCTGCAGCCCGTAGGTGAAAATGGATACGATACCCAGCACCTGGGCGCCGGCGGCGCGCAGGGCCTCGACCACTTCGATGCAGCTGCCGGCGGTGGAGATCAGATCCTCCACCACAACGACCCGCTGGCCGGGCAGCAGCTTGCCCTCGATCTGATTCTGGCGGCCATGGTCCTTGCTGCCAGAGCGGACATAGCCCATGGGCAGGCCCATGATGTGGCCGCAGATGGCGGCGTGGGCGATTCCGGCCGTGGACGTGCCCATCAGAACCTCCACCTCGGGATAGTGCTTGCAGATCAGATCCACCAGGCCGTTTTCAACGGCCGTGCGGACGGCGGGGGCCGTCAGGGTCAGACGGTTGTCGCAATAGATGGGGCTGTGGATCCCGGAGGCCCAGGTAAAGGGTTCGTCCGGCCGCAGGAAGACGGCTCCGATGGAGAGCAGGTCATGGGCGATCTCGCGTTCAATGCTCATAGGTAATATTCCTCCTGTAAAGTGATAGAAGATGGATAAACAGTCTCAGGAAACCACTGGGTTACACCGCTCCCAAAAAGTCCTTCCGGGCGCGGCGGTAGGCGGCGATCGGATCCTCCGCCTGGGTGATGGGACGGCCCATGACCAGATAGTCACAGCCGGCGCCGGCCGCGTTTGCCGGCGTCATGATCCGCTTCTGATCCCCCACGGCACTGTCCGCGAAGCGGATGCCGGGGGTGACGGTCAAAAACTGCTCGCCGCAGCGTTCCTTGACCAGCGCGGCTTCCAGCGGGGAGCAGACCACGCCGTCCAGCCCGGAGGCGGCGGCATTGTGGGCATAGGCCAGGACCGTCTCCGCCATGGGGGTGTCGATCAGCAGCTCCTTTTTCAGGGTCGCCTCGTCGGTCGAGGTCAGCTGCGTGACGGCAATCAAAAGCGGGCGGGTGCCATCCGGCCGGGTCAGCCCTTCCAGGGCGGCGCGCATCATCTCCGATGCGCCGGCGGCGTGCAGATTTACCATATCCACGTCCAGGCGGGAGAGCACGCTCATAGCCCGCTTGACGGTATTGGGAATGTCATGCAGCTTCAGATCCAGAAAGATCCGATGGCCCCGGGCCTTCAGCTCCCGCACCATGTCCGGCCCCTCTGCATAGAAAAGCTCCATACCGATCTTTACGAACGGCTTTTCCCCCTCGGGGAATTGGTCCAGAAAGGCAAGGGTCTGCGCCTTTGTGGGAAAATCCAGAGCGATGATCACGTCTTTTGCACTCATGTCAGTAACAGTCCTTTCTTCTCAGATCCAATGAAACGGAGTCAGCGGTGAGCGGCTCCGGTCAAGTCGGCAATGTGTTCCGCCCCCAGCCGGGAGCAGACGGCCGGCAGCTCCTCGACGATGGTTTTGCAGGCCCAGGGGTCTTTCAGGTTTGCTGCGCCGATCTCCACCGCGGAGGCGCCGGCCAGCATCATTTCGCAGACGTCTTCGGCCGAGCTGACGCCGCCGCAGCCGATGATCGGCAGGGACACGGCTTCGTAAACATCCCAGACCATCCGCAGCGCCACCGGGAAAATGGCCGGGCCGGATAGGCCGCCGGTGCGGTTGGCCAGCAGGGGCCGCCGGGTGTTCAGATCGATGCGCATGCCCAAAAGCGTGTTGATCAGGCACAGCCCGTCGGCGCCGGCGTCGGCGCAGGCCCGGGCGATGTCCGCGATGTCTGTGACATTGGGGGTCAGCTTCATAAAGACCGGCTTTTTCGTGACGGCCTTCACGGCCCGGGTCACTTCGGCTGCGGCCTTGGGATCACAGCCGAAATTCTTTCCGCCGGCGTGCACGTTGGGACAGGAGATATTGACCTCCAGGATCCCGACATTTTCACACGCGTCCAGCTTCCGGCAGTTTTCGGCATACTCCTCCAGCGAGAAGCCGCCCACATTGGCCACCAGCGGGCCGTGGAACAGCTGCGCCATATGGGGGATCTCCCGGGCAATGACGGCGTCTATGCCGGGGTTCTGCAGGCCGACGGCGTTGAGCATACCGGAGGGCGTTTCCGCAATGCGGGGCTGCGGGTTGCCCAGCCGGGGGTCCCGGGTCGTGCCCTTGAAGGAGAAGCTGCCCAAAAGATTCAGATCATAACACTCTGCAAATTCCCGGCCGTAGCCGAAGGTGCCGGAGGCGGGGATTACGGGATTTTTCAGCGTGACGCCGGCCAGACTGACGCTCAGGTTTACCATACGATCTCCTCCTTTGTCAGGATAGGGCCATCTTTGCAGATGCGCTTGTAGCCGGCGGCGGTGGGGACCGTGCAGCCCATGCAGGCGCCGAAGCCGCAGCCCATCCGGGCTTCAAAGCTGAACTGACCGCCCCGCAGCTGGGGAAGCCTGTTCACGGCCCGCAGCATGGGCGTGGGGCCGCAGACGAAGGCGTAATCGCAGGTGGGCGCCGCCTCGGTGACCGCGGCGGTCACGAAGCCCTGAAAGCCGAGGGAACCGTCCTCCGTGGCCACCAGGACCCGGCAGCCCAGCGCGGAAAACTCTTCCGTGTAGATCGCGTCGGCCGCCGTACGGAAGCCCAGCGCGACGGTGGGCTGTACACCGTCGGCGATCAGCCGTCGGGCCAGGCCGTACAGGGGCGCCGTTCCGACGCCGCCGCCGATTAGAATGGGTTGGGTGCCCCGGTCAGAAGGGTCAAACCCGTTGCCCAGACCGCTGAGGACGGAAAAGACCGTTCCGGGTGCCGCCTCGGTCAGGGCCCGGGAACCGGCACCGGCGATCCGGACCAGCAGCGTCAGCGTGTTCTCACCCCAGTCGCATACGGAGATGGGGCGACGCAGAAATTTGCCCGGCAGTTCGATATTGACGAACTGGCCCGGACGGGTCAGGTCGGAGCTGTCGCCGGAGAGGATCAGCTCCCAGGTGTCTGCCGTCAGCGGACGGCTTTGCTTTAATGTAAAGGCGACCTCACGCATCAGTGGATCCCTCCTTCTCGGATGTATACCGGGATCCCCCGGCACAAAGTTGCGCAGACGGCGGCACTGAGGGACCAGCCGGCAAACGGCGTGGCCTGTCCCATGGAGAAAAAGCGTTCCGGCCGGACCGTATGGGTGGCGTGCAGATCCAGCACGGCAAGATCGGCCGGGGCGCCCGGCTCCACCGCACCGCCGGGCAGGCGGAACAGGCTCCGGGGACGCAGGCACAGCCGGTCCAGCAAAAGCTCCAGCGGGACGATGCCCGGCTCCACCAGCCGGGTATACAGCACGGGGAAGGCGGTCTCCAGTCCCACGATGCCGAATGCGCTGCCCTGCAGCCCTTTTGCCTTTTCTTCGGCGGAATGGGGGGCGTGGTCGGTCGCAATGCAGTCGATGGTTCCATCCAGCAGCCCTTCCAGCAGGGCTTCCTGGTCGGCCCGGCTGCGCAGCGGCGGATTCATTTTGAAGCGCCCTGCGTCCTGCAGGTCGTCTTCACAGAGTACCAGGTAATGGGGACCTGTTTCGCAGCTGACCGGAAGCCCCTCTGCCTTGGCCCGACGGATCAGATCCACGCTTTCCTTGGCGGAAATATGGCAGACATGATAGGGACAGCCGGTTTTCCGTACAAGGGCGAGATCTCGCTCAATCATCTTCCACTCGCTTTCCGAGCTGATTCCCGGAAGACCGTGCGCCTGGGCCCAGCGTCCGGCGTGGATACAGCCTCCGGGCGTCAGCAGGTCGTTGACCTCGCAGTGGGCGACGATCCGCAGCCCCAGCGCTTTGGCCTGCTCCATGGCCTGCTGCATGAGGGCTGCGTCCTGCACACCGTGCCCATCGTCGGAAAAGGCGCATACGTACGGGGCCAGACCGCGGAGATCCGCCAAAGCCGCTCCCTTCTGCTCCACGGTAATGGCGCCGTAGGGATAGACATGAACGCAGGCGTCCTGCTCGATGGCGCGGCGCTCCGGCTCCAGGTGGGCGGGGCTGTCCGGCACCGGGTTCAGGTTGGGCATGGCACATACGGCCGTATACCCGCCGGCGGCGGCTGCCGCCGTGCCGGAGGCGATGGTCTCCTTATAAGAAAAACCAGGCTCCCGAAGATGAACGTGAACATCAACGAAACCTGGAACTATCAGCCGATCCCGGCATTCAATTACAGAAAATCCGTCTCGCGGAAGCGAGGCGGAAACGGAAACAATACGACCATTACGGATGGCAACATCGGCAGGTTCAAATCCATGGTTCCGGAATACGGAGCCGCCGGTCAACAGCAAATCCATAGTGCTCTCCTTTTCTTAATCAGTCCTAATCTAACGCTATATTCTATCGGAAGGAAGCGCAAATGTCAACCTTTATTGTCGAAGCGGACCCATAAAAAAACGGCTGACGGCAGCTTCCTCCCGGAAGGACGCGGCGCCTTTCCGGACAGAGCAGGAAAAAGCCCGGGCGGGGACGTATAAAGTCCCTGCCCGGGCCGGAATCAATCCTTTTGCAGCGCGGCGGCCCAGACGCCGTAGCGCTCCAGGTTTTCCGCACAGGCGTCGGCGCAGGCCCCCTTGGTCAGAAGGTAGACCTTGATCTTGGGCTCTGTGCCGGAGGGACGCACCAGAATGGTGGTGCCGTCCGCAAGCTCATAGCGCAGCACATTGGAACCGCGCAGCTCCATCTCGCTGCGCCGGCCGCTGACACAGTCCACCACGGAGCCGTCGGCATAGTCCTTGCGGACGGAGACGGCTGTGCCGGCGATCGCCTGCGGCGGGGTTTCCCGCAGCTCTTTCATCAGGGCAGTCATTTTGGCAAGGCCATCCAGCCCCGGCATGACCAGGTTATAAGTCTTTTCGGCGTAGTGTCCGTATTTTTCATACAGGGCTTCCAATGCGTCGAAAAGCGTCATCCCCTGGGCTGCATACCAGGCGGCCATTTCCGTCAGCAGCATGGAGGCGGTGACGGCGTCCTTATCCCGGACATAGTCGCCCAGCATATAACCGTAGGACTCTTCGTAGGAGAAAATGACCTTGCCCGTTCCGGCGGCTTCCAGCGCGTTTTTCTTTTCCGCCATGAACTTGAAGCCGGTGAAGGTATCGTAGCAGGTGACGCCGTTTTCCTCGGCCACCTTCCGGGCCATTTCCGTGGTGACGATGGTTTTCAGGGCCACCGGGTGCTCCGGCATCTTGCCGGAGCGCTTCATGGCGCCGATGAGATAATCCAGCAGCAGGACGCCGGTCTGGTTGCCGGTGACGGGCTGGAATTCGCCCTGGCGGTTGCGGACCATGATGCCGACCCGGTCACTGTCCGGGTCGGTGCCCAGGATGAAGTCCACATCGTTTTTCTTGGCAAGATCAATGGCCAGATAAAAGCCTTCAGGGTTTTCCGGGTTGGGGGAGACCACCGTGGGGAAATTTCCATCGATGACCATCTGCTGCGGCTCGCACAGAAGATGCTTGATCCCCAGCGTATGCAGCGCCTCCGGCACCAGCTTGTATCCGCAGCCGTGGAAGGGAGTATATACCATCTTAAAGCTGTCGGCGACCTTGGCGACGCTGTCCCGGTCGTTGATCATGGCGGTGACGTGGGCCATGAATTTCCGATCGGTCTCATCTCCCATGGTTTCAATCAGACCGGCCTGGACGGCGGCATCAAAGGGCATGGTCCGGATATCGCGGAAGATGTCAATGCCTTTAAGCTCCTGGGCGATGGCGTCGGCGTGCTGGGGCGGAAGCTGGGCCCCATCTTCCCAATAGACCTTATAGCCGTTGTATTCCTTGGGATTGTGGCTGGCCGTGACGTTGATACCGGCCTGGCAGTGATACTCCCGCACAGCGAAGGAAAGCTCCGGCGTGGGACGCAGCGATTCGAAGATCCGCACATGGATGCCGTTGGCGGCGCAGACTTCTGCCGCAGCCCGGGCAAATTCCATGGAATGGTTGCGGCAATCCATGCACAAGGCGACGCCCCGGCGTTTGCCCTCCTCGCCCTGCTGGGCGATCACGTTGCAAAAGCCCTGGGTCGCCCAGCGGATCACGTGAATATTCATGTTGTGCAGGCCGACGGCCATGGTCCCCCGCAGACCGGCGGTGCCGAATTCCAGCGGACCGTAGAACCGGGCCTCGATCTCCTTGGGATCGGAACGGATCGCCTCCAGCTCTGCGTGCTCTTCCGGGGAAAGGGCGGGACTTTGCAGCCACTTTTCATATTCCTTCATAAAATCCATGACACACAACTCCTTTTCTGATCTCCGCCGGTGCGGCGGGCTGGGTTACTCTGCATCTTCCTGCGGCGGTGCCTCCAGCAGGGCCTGGGCTTCCTCCAGCCGGGAGGCGGGGACATACAGCTTGACCCGATAGGCGGAGCCGCCCAGGACCACCCGGGCCAGGGTCCCGTCGTCCTCGTAATGCTGATAGACCGGAACGCCAAATGCGCTGAGCATGTTGGCGGTCATACCGGCCAGGCCGCTTTCCGGCTGCGCAAGCAGCAGGGCGGGGGCTTCCGGATTGCCGGCGGCATCAAGGGGCCAGTCCTGCGGGAGTCCGCGGACGGTCCGCCCCCAAATGGGAAGATTCTGTTCCATAGGTGCGCTCCTTTACTTATGATAGCGGGTTCCCGCCTGGATCTGATAAGCCCGGTAGACCTGCTCAAGAAGCATGACCCGGGCCAGATGGTGGGGAAACGTCATCGGGGACATGGACAGCCG
Source organism: uncultured Dysosmobacter sp. (assembly GCA_934563745.1). Taxonomy (GTDB): domain Bacteria; phylum Bacillota; class Clostridia; order Oscillospirales; family Oscillospiraceae; genus Oscillibacter. Next base: position 88,603 of record CAKTHE010000001.1, read on the forward strand.
CTCCAGCGCGGCATGCTTGATGCTGGGGTGCAGGCCGAAGGAGCCGCCGATCACAAATACCAGCTGCCGGGCTCCCTGGTTGGCCAGATCCGCCATGCGCCGGGCCAGCTGCTCGCTGGAGCAGAGCTGCCCCTCCACGCACAGGGCGATCAGGGCGGCCCCGGCGGGAAGCTTGCCGCGGATGGCCTCCGCCTCCTTGGACAAGGCTGCCTCGATCTGGGCCGGGGAAGGATTCTCCGGCAGGCGGACCTCCGGCAGCTCGGTGATGGTCAGGTCACACCAGCGGCTCAGGCGTTTGGCATATTCGGCGGCGGCATCGGTGTAAAAGCGTTCCTTGAGCTTGCCGACGCATAAAAGCGTTACCTTTTGCATAGGACCTCCTCTTCATAGAGGGAATACCGGCAGCTGAGAGTATCCCGGGGAGCTACGCTCAGGCGGAGCTGCAGGCCCGCTTCCTCCAGAACCCGCTCCACCGTTTCCAAAGCGATCCAGGGCGTATTGTTTTCCTGGCTCAGGTGAGCCAGAACGATCTCCTCCGCCCCGGCCCGGGCGGCTTCCACCGCAAAGGCTCCGGCCGCCTCGTTGGAGAGGTGGCCCTGGGGGCCGAGGATCCTCTGCTGAAGGGCGTACGGGTATGGACCGCTGCGCAGCATCTGCGGATCATGGTTTGCTTCCAGGACCAGAAGCCGGCAGCCAAGCAGAGTCTGCCGGGCCTCCTCCGTCACATAGCCGGTGTCCGTCAAAATGCCGATCTCGTCAAAGCGGAAGCCGCAGCTGCCCGGCGCGTCGTGAGAGGTGGGGAAGGCGGCTGCCGTCCAGGCTCCGATGGAAATGCGCTGCCCGGGTTCCAGCACGTTCAGATGGGCGGACACCGAACCGATGCGGGCGGCCAGCGCCTGCCCGGCCGCCCGGCTGGTGTAAAACGGAGCGGGACAGCGCTTGAGCAGCGTCTGGACGCCGGCGATATGGTCGGTGTGGGTGTGGGTGATGAACACGGCGCTGAGATCTCCAGGCTCCAGCCCCAGGGTGCGGAGCGATGCGGTGATGCGCCGGCAGGAGATCCCGGCATCTACCAGAATATGCGATCCCTCCCGGGACAGCACCAGCGCGTTGCCGGAAGAACCGCTGGCCAGAATATGTAAAGATGGATCCAAGGAAAAAACCTCACAAGCAATAGAAAAAACTGCGTCCGGGGAGAGAACCGCCGACGAAAGTCGCAGTCCTCCATCGCGGACGCAGTTCGCCTCCAGAATGATGGAATTTCAAAAGAGTCCGTCAGCCGATATGTGCTTCCAGCTCTTCATTTTCACCGGGTTCGTCCACTGCGCGGATGTCCGCACCCAGAGCGCGGAACTTGTGGACGATGTCTTCATATCCGCGCTCGATATAATGCACGCAGCGGATCTCCGATTCGCCCCGGGCCGCCAGCGCGGCAATGACCAGCGCGGCACCGGCCCGCAGATCGCAGGCCTGAATGGGGGCACCGGTCAGGTGGTCGACGCCCTCAATGATGGCGGTTTTGTTGTCCACCTGGATGTTGGCACCCAGACGCTTCAGCTCGTCCACATAACGGTAGCGGTTGTTCCACACGCTCTCCGTCACCAGAGAGGTGCCCTGTGCCAGGGAGAGCACCGCCGTGATCTGCGGCTGCATATCGGTGGGGAAGCCGGGGTACGGCATGGTTTTGACGTTTGTTTTCTGCAGCGGGCCGCTGCGCCGGACCAGGAGCGTATCCTCGTTTTCTTCCACTTCCACGCCCATCTCAAGCAGTTTGGCGGTGATGCAGTCCATGTGCTTGGGAATAATATTTTTGACCAGGATCTGCCCGCCGGTGGCGGCCACGGCGGCCATATACGTCCCCGCTTCGATCTGATCGGGGATGATGGCGTAGCTTCCGCCTCTGAGCTCGTCCACGCCCTGGATCTTGATGGTATCCGTTCCGGCGCCGCGGATGCTGGCGCCCATGGAGTTCAGGAAGTTGGCCAGGTCCACGATATGCGGCTCTTTTGCGGCGTTTTCGATCACCGTGTTGCCATCCGCCAGGGCGGCGGCCAGCATGATGTTCATCGTGGCGCCCACGGACACCACATCCAGATAAATATTGGCGCCGTGCAGGCGGCCGTTTTCAGCCACCGCGTGGATAAATCCGTTTTCCACGGCGACCTTGGCGCCCATGGCGGTGAAGCCCTTGATATGCTGATCAATGGGACGGACGCCGAAGTTGCACCCGCCGGGCATGGATACGTCGGCATGGCCGAAGCGCCCCAGCAGCGCGCCGGCCAGATAGTAGGAGGCCCGGATCCGCTGCGCCAGCTCGTGGGACGTGCGGGTCGAGCGGATATGCGTGGCGCTGATTTCCACCGTGTGGGGATTGATGGACCGGATCTCCGCGCCCAGCTCCTCCAGGATCTTCAGGCACAGATTTACGTCCGAAATTTTGGGAATATTCTCAATCCGGCAGGTGCCGTTTACCAAAAGGGAAGCGGGGATGATCGCAACGGCGGCGTTTTTCGCGCCGCTGATGTCCACTTCACCAAAGAGCGGCTTACCGCCTTGAATTACATATTTTGTCAAATTCTTTCCCCTCTCTCAAAAGGTCGGTTTTAGGGAAGATACCGTGCGGCCGGCGAGGGCCTTTATCGAAAGTTTCCCCTTGCGAGGAACAGTTCATACGAATCCAATCTATAATAATTGTGTGCATAGTATAGCACAGCGAAGCATAACATGTAAACCCGCAATCCAAATAAAATTCAGGGGGGAAATCGGAACACGCGGCCGGAACGCTCAATCGTGCGAAACGGCGCCGGTAGAACAGTTTACATAATACGGAACTGTGTCCGTTGTGATCCGCCACGCGGGCGTCAGGGTGATGGAGGAGGAAGAACTTTCCAGCCAATAGCAAAGGTCGACGTTTGTGACCGCGGAGACCACGGCGCCGCTTTGGCGCCGCTCATCCAGAAAAAGGGACAGGGCCGTGACGGCATCCAGCGAGACCGGCGCGGTGGTGCCGGTGCCGGAGGGAAGAACCGTACCGGAGACCGAGATCAGCGCGCCCTGGCGCAGCAAAAAGGAGAATGGTGCGTTGGCCACCGGAAGCCCTTCATAATAGGGAACGGCCTGGGCGGAGCCGGAGATTTTTTCATCCAGGGAGAAGGTAAGATCCTGCAGGTCGTGGGCCCGGCAGAACCGGCGGCAGAACGGCTCGCCGTCTTCCGCCAGCGTACCGGCCGCGCTGAAGCGGCCGCCGGCGTAGAAAACCGCCTGCCCAAGGGTGCTTTGATAGCGGCTGACTCCGCCGCCGTCGTCGGCCGGAGTGGGAGATCCGCCCAGCAGCGCGGAGGCCAGAGCACTTTCGGTGGCCGAATCGCGGGTCAAAACCTGCGCAGCCGGCGGCTGCGCAGCGGGGAGCTGCGCCGTCAAACGGACATTGTTGGAGCGGAACCGCTCCTGAAGCTCCTGTTCCAGGCGGGCTTGGGTTTTGGATTCATTGGAGGCCTGCATCAAAAGCGTGGCGGCCAGAAAGCCGTTGACCAGCAGCAGAATCAAAAGGATGATATTTTTCAGCCGGAAGGTTTCCAATTGGCGTCACGCTCCTTTCTAAACAATGGGGCTACTGAGCCAGCCAGACTGCGCTGACTCGGCCGCTTCGGTCGTCCGCATAGCATACGAGCAGCTGTCCGCCGCCCTGCGCCGCCGCAATGGCGGCTGCCTGGGTGCGGGGAAGAAGCAGCGCGCTTTCCTCACGGGAGGTGTACTGACGCAGACGAAGGGTAAAGGCATTGATCGAATTGCCGATCAGCTCCACCGAGGCGGCGCTTTGCCCATCCGAGAAGCGGACCGGGCAGTTGTTGATCAGGTAATTGAACTCCAGCGACGTTGCGCTTCCGTTTTGGCGCAGGGCCGTCAGGCACAGGGAAGCCTCGCTTCCCTCCGGCAGAAGGGAGGACAGCAGGCGGTACACGCCCTGGGCGGCCTCCTGTGCGGTGGGATGATCCGGCTGCCTGCAGGGGATCTGCAGGGTGGATTCGGTACCGCCGGAGTAGACCACGGTGCAGTCCGGGGAGAGACGCAGAATGCGGTTTCCGGCGACAATGACGACGGTGCCGCTGCTTTCGGTGTAACGGAACTCGGTGCGGGGGTTGAAGTCCAGAGCGGTCAGCAGGGCGTCCTCATCGCTCAGCGTGCTCTCCGCATGCAATACCGGCGGCGCGCTCTCATCGGAAGAAAACAGGGTCAGGGGATCCAGGGCGGAAAAGTCCTCGCCCAGGTCCAGAGCAAAAAAGGAGCCGCCCAGAGTATAGCTTTCAATTAGTGTGTCCAGAGCGGCGGTGCTGACGCCGGTGGCCCGGCGCAGACAGCTTCCGGATTCCTGCCAGAGGTACAGCCAGACCTGCCCGTCCTCTCCGCGGGAAAGGAGAAGACGGCGCACAGGGAGCGGCGTATCCTCCGCCTCCGTGTTCAGAAGGCCTGCCAGGGCGGAAAGAGGCAGACTGCCTTCCAGCTCGTAATAGATGGAGCTGGGATTGAGCGCGGCATAGAAAAGCTCCGGCAAGCAGGCGGAAAAGCTGCCGCTTGGGCGCAGGGCTTCCCCCAGCAGTGAGCCGGGGGCGGCGAAGTCCTCATCCGAAGTCCGCAGGACGGAACTGGCATAGCGGCCGTAGGCGCCGGTAACGGCCAGCCGCACCGGAGCGGCCACACGGGAGGAATCGGAGACGCCGGCGGCGCCGGGAGCGGGGGAGAAACCGTCCGTCCCGTTTCGGCTGCTGGAGGTGGACAGCTGCGTGCGGAAAAAGAGAAACACGGCGGAAACGGACAGCAGCACGATCAAAATATTTTGGATCCGGTTCAGAAGAACCTTGCGGGAAGATTCCATGCGCTTCTCCTTTCACGGAAGTTCGGCCGGAACGCCGCCCTTTACACGGCGGGGCCGGGCTGGACGATGGGCAGGGAGATCCGCACGGTGGAGCCGGGCCCCTCATGGGGAACCAGGGCGATGGAGCCGTGGTGCTGCTCCATGATCTCCTTGGCGATGGACAGGCCCAGACCGGTGCCGCCGGATTCCCGGGAGCGGGCCTTGTCCACCCGGTAGAACCGGTCAAACACGCGGGGACGGTCCTTCTCCGGGATTCCGATGCCGTCATCGGAGACCTCCATCCAGACATCCGTATCGGTGCTGCCGGCGGTGATGCGGATGTGGCCGCCATCCGGCGTATACTTGATGGCGTTGCTGATGACGTTCAACATCACCTGCTCCAGGCGGGAGCGGTCCCCCATGACCAGGGGAAGCGGCGCGGGAATATAAAGCAGCTCGTGCCGGTGCCGGCGGGCCTCCAGCGCATTGGCCTGGTAGACGCTTTCGATGGCCTCGCCGAAGTAAAAGCGGGTGAAATTCATGCCGGCGTTGCCCGAATCCAGTCGGGACAGCGTCAGAAGATCCTGCACGATGTGCGTCATGCGGTCCGTTTCGTTGATGATGATGCCCAGAAAGCGGTCCTCCGTTTCCCGGGGGATGTCTCCTCCGGACTCACGCAGGGTTTCGGCATAGCTGCGGACGTTGGTCAGCGGAGTCCGCAGCTCGTGGGAAACATTCGCCACGAATTCCTTGCGCCGCTCTTCGTTGCGGTGCTGCTCGGTCACATCGTGTAGCACGATGAGTACGCCGCCGATGCCGGCAGCGGTCTGATTGGAGAAGGGGGCCAGATACAGCTCCAGCGTACGCTCCCCGACCTTCAGCTCGCCCTCTGCGTAATTGGGCCGCTGCAGGGCCAGCATCTGCTCGAACGAGCGCACAGAGCCGAACAGCTCGTCGTAGGAGCAGGTCTCGTCCACCGGGCGCTGCAGCATTTGGGTGGCGGCAGGGTTGCAGTGGATCAGCTTCCCGGCCGAATCAAAGGCCACCACACCGTCGGACATGTGCAGGAAAAGGGTGTCCAGCTTGTTGCGTTCGTTTTCGATGGCGGCCAGGGAGTGCTGCAGCACATCGGACATTTCGTTGAAGGTGCCGGTCAGGATGCCGATTTCATCGGAGGACTCTACCGGAAGCTTGTCGCTGAAGTCCCCGGCGGCGACCCGTTCCGCGCCGGCGGTCAGCTTTTCGATGGGGCCGACCATCGCCTTGGACAGCAGGAACGAAAGCAGCAGGGAGATCAGCAGGCCGATCATCATGGCCTGCATCAGGATGGTGATCAGTTTGGACGTCAGGTCCGAGACAGAGGCTTTGGAATCCCGGATATAAATAATGTAGCGGACCGTGCCGGGGTCGGATTGGGCTGCGATGGGGATGGCGACATCCATATAGTCGGCGGCAAAGTCGCTGCTGTCTCCGACCCGGCCGTTTTCCGCGGCCAGCAGGTTGGCGGACACACTCAGCAGGGCGCCGCCTTCGTCATCCGACCCGGCCAGGTACGTCCCGTTTCCATCCAGAATGTAATAGTGCCGGGTGCGGGAATCAATTCCCAGAAGGCCGGCCCGGGCCTCCAGCATATCCTGGATCTGGCTGACGGCGTCGGACTGCTGCGCTTCCGCACGCAGGGAGTTGACAAAATCCCGGTTGTCCTGGCCGAAGGCGTCTGCCATCTGCTGGTAAAAAGAGTCGATATAGAAGCTGGAAATGCTGATGGTCAAAAAAGCGCCGACAACGGCCATCAGGGATGTGATCAGCAGCAGAAGGATCAGCATCAGCTTCATATGCAGGCTGCGGAACAAGTCAACACCTCCTCGTCGGAAGAAAGAGTCCGGCCCGCCCGGGGGCCCCGGGTCGGACGGGCTTACACGCTGAAATAATATCCGGCGCCGCGCCGGGTGAGAATGTAGGTGGGGTTGGCCGGATCGGCCTCAATTTTTTCACGCAGACGGCGGACGGTCACATCCACCGTGCGGGCGTCATCCCCCACGTAACCGTAATTCCAGACCTGCTCCATCAGGTTGATCCGGGAGTAAACCTTGTTGGGGTGGCTGGCCAGGAAGGTCAGCAGCTCATACTCCCGCTGCGTCAGGTCGATGGCTTTTCCGCCCCGAAAAACCTGATGGCTGTCCGTATTGATGGAGAGGTCACCGGCCACCGGCATGGCGGAAGCGGCCGCCGCGGAGGCGGAGACCGGCTGGGTCATGGCGGTGCGGCGGATATTGGCGCCCACCCGGGCGATTAATTCCCGGATGGAGAAGGGCTTGGTGATATAATCGTCCGCCCCGATCTCCAGCCCCAGGACCTTGTCACTCTCCTCCTCCCGGGCGGTCAGGATGATGACAGGGACGTTGTTCCCCTGGGAGCGCAGGGCTTTGCACACGTCAAAGCCGTTCATTTTAGGAAGCATGACGTCCAATAAAATCAAGTCCGGGTTTTGCGTCTGAGCGATGGAAAGGCCATCCGCACCGTCATAAGCTTCCAGCGTGGCGTAGCCTTCCCGCTGCAGATTAAAGCGCAGGATATCCACAATGTTCTTTTCGTCCTCGACGATCAGAACCGTTTTTGTTCGATTCAAGGAAGAGGCTCCTTTCGGCAGTTTTTAAAGGTTCAGCAGCAGCTTGGCTTTCAGAACGGCGGCAATGGTCTTTCCGTCCTCAATTTCGCCGGCCATGATCCGGTGGACCATTTCGTCAAAGGGCACCCGGTCCACCGTCAGGAATTCGTCTTCGTCGGGGTCCTGGCTGCCCATCTGCAGCCCGCGGGCCAGAAACAGATACAGCGACTCGCCGTAGCAGCCCGGGGCCGGGATGTAGCGGCCCAGGGGTAAAAACGTGTCCGGAACGGCGCCGGTCTCCTCCCGCAGCTCCCGCAGGGCGCCGGAGACAGGGTCTTCGCCGGGCTCCAGCTTCCCGGCCGGGATCTCCATCAGCAGCTGCTGATACACATAGCGGTACTGGGTCACGGTCAATACGTTGTTGTGCTCATCCAGGGCCAGAATGCCCACGCCATCCACGTGGTCCACTACTTCCCGCTGCGCGGTCTTCCCGTTGGGCAGGGAGACCTGGTCCACATGAACGCGCAGGAATCTGCCTTTATATTTTTCCTCCGAGGAGAGCGTTTTTTCTGTGAAATCCATGGATTCATCCATTTAAGACACCTCATTTTTCGTGATAGGGCTGCCGCCTGCGGCCGGGATCCCCTGTTTTCCGCAAGGGCGGCGGCTGAAAGAATTGATTGATACTGCATTATAACACACCGCCCGACAAAATCCAAGGGAGTTTCCCTTGAAGAAGCGGGCGGGGCATGGTATACTGAATTGATTCAGTCAGGAGGTGAGCCATACGGAGAAGAAAGGCATCAAGCTTGCGGCTCAAAACCGGAAGGCTTACCACGATTATTTCGTGGAGGACCGCTATGAGGCCGGCATTGAGCTGGCAGGTACGGAGGTCAAATCCATTCGGGCCGGAACGCTGAATCTGAAGGACGCCTGGTGCGGGATCAAAGACGGCGAGATCTTTGTGAACGGGATGCATATTTCCGCGTATGAAAAGGGAAATATTTTCAACAAGGATCCGGTGCGCCAGCGGCGCCTTCTGATGCACAAGCGGGAGATCCGAAAGCTTTACGCCCTGGTCAAGCAGGACGGGTACGCCCTGATTCCGCTGTCCGTCTACTTTAAGGATGCGCGGGTAAAGGTCGAAGTGGGCCTTTGCAAGGGCAAGAAGAATTACGACAAGCGGGCGGCGGCTGCCAATCGGGAAGCCGGCCGGGAAATGGATCGCGCCATGAAGTCCCGCTGGTAAAAAGAAAGATGAAAGGAACCGATTTTTATGTCTGAAGTGAACAATCCCATTGCCACGATCGAATTGGCCAACGGCGCCGTCATGAAGGCGGAGCTCTATCCCGAGAAGGCGCCCAATACGGTGAACAACTTTATTGCCCTGTCCAATGCCGGCTTTTATGACGGACTGATCTTTCACCGGGTGATCCCCGGCTTTATGATTCAGGGCGGCGATCCCAAGGGCAACGGAACCGGCGGCCCGGGCTATTCGATCCGGGGTGAATTTTCCGCAAACGGCTTTGCGGGCAATGATCTGCTGCACCAGACGGGTGTGCTGTCCATGGCCCGGGCCATGTCGCCCAATTCCGCCGGCAGCCAGTTTTTCATCATGGTGGCACCGGCCCCGCACCTGGACGGGCAGTATGCGGCCTTCGGTCAGGTGTATGAAAATGTGGAGGCGGCAATCGACGTCTCTGAGGTGAAGCGGGACTGGAATGACCGCCCCAAGACGGATGTGGTCATCAAGTCCATTCGCGTGGATACCTGCGGCGTTACCTATCCGGAGCCGGAGAAGGTCTGAACTGTAAGCTCCGCTCCTGCCCGCTCTGTACCGGAGCGGGCAGGAGCGGAAAGAGAACTTGCGCACGGCGATGCTTTGTGCTAAAATAAAATGTGATCTGCCGGATCCGTCACGGAGGAACGGAGCCTGCATGGCATCATGAACATGCGGGGGTGTACCGGTTTCGACGGGGGTATGGAGGCAGGATCAGCGGGCGGCGGCGCCTGACCGCCTTAAAACGGGCACTTATAAATTAAAGAACAACAACACTGTTGCTGTTGCTGCCTAATTAGGCAGCCGTCCGACCCGGAAGGACCGCGAGCCGGGAAGGGCGTCGTTGAGCGGTAAATGTGCGTACGGTAAGCTTTGCCCGTGCCACACATCATGAAGCTTACCTGACCTGTCGGCGTGTCGGCTTGCCGGCTGGAAGGGGAACACGGAGGGAAAGCCTCTGAAAATAACCGACTGCGCCCGGAGAAGGTCCTGTTAAAGTGCTTTCGGACGGGGGTTCAACTCCCCCCACCTCCACCATTTTAATCGCTGGTCGAACACCTGAATGCGAGATTATCGTCTTGCGTTATGGTTTCTGGCTGGCCCTCGATTTGACCGTTCAGGCTTAACCTGGGCGGTCTTTTCGTTTAGGGTGGTCGAGATTCCTCGGCAATGCTCTTCCAGTCGATTCTCTTTCCGCAATCGGGGCAGAACGAAAAGCGAGTCAAATCTGTGCTGTGCCGCCGATCGGCGTACTGCTTAAGCGTAAAAACCTTCGCATAGAGGCTCTCGCAGCTACAAAGCACGGGGTCGTCCCGCAAACTGCGGTTATATTCCTTCTGGTCTTCAATGTGATTCTTGAGCTCGTCCAAGGTCACGAGAGAGGAATACTCGGACCGATGAAGGATTCCAATATAGCAGTCTATAAGTCATTCCTCCTTAAACTATCCTACGGGGCTCCTGGGTGGCCCGTATCGCGTTTTAGGTCTGGGGTCCTGGTGTTTATACTCCCAGATTTTGGACGCGATACGGACGACCTGGACTTACGCCACGATCTTGCAGCGCGTGAGCACAGTCTGCTTGCAGCCTTTATACTCGTTATGCTCCTTGATCGTGCCCTTGAGAACGATGGAATCGCCCTCGTTAACCTTCGTCAAAGCGTCAGGCCAGGAAGCCGTCTTCCAAATGAAGTGATGGCCTTCGGCGTCGGTAAAGGCATAGATCGCAGTGGAGCCCCATTGCGTATCGAAGAAGCTGCGACGATCAAGTGCAAGAGTAAGCTCAACCTTCTGCCCGAGCTCGCCAAAGAACTTAGTCTCAGGCATGAGGCTCGCTTTGTACTCTTCTTGCAGGCGCTTGACGTACTCTTGCAAATAGTAAACGTCATAGGGCCAGTCGAGCATGCCGTTCGGCAATTCACGAAGTACGGTCACGGTTTCTTCGTCATTCTGAAAGACAATCGTGTCTTTGGTGATCTCACGGGTTGCGTAATTGGGATTCGGCTCGGGGAAGTGCCAACCGAGATTGTAACTGAACTTTGCGCCGGCGGCTTTCAGGTCTTCGCGGATTGCGTAGGTATCGCCGAGCACGATATAGGTCTTACCGTCTTTGGAGAAGCCCTCACGCTCAAGAAAAGCCGCGTTTACGGCGGGTGCTGCTTTGCGAGCGCGCTCAAGACGCTTGGCATCGAGCTCGCGCTGATACTCAGCACGACGAACGATGACTTGCGTGGGGTGAACACCAGAGCCACCACAAAGGAAACACACGCCGCCCTCAACGTGGGCGTAGTAATAAATGTTACCGGTGCCGCCGCATTTCGGGCACTTGCAGTCGGTATAGTAGTGGGTTCCGTTTCGGTCAACGCGGTCCAGTGTCAGGTGCTCAAACTCGCTAAAGTCATTATTCTCGACGACGTACTCTCTTGCCATGGTATCAACCTCCGTAATTGTTGTGGTTTATTGCTCTCAACAATTATGATTTTATCGTATTTAGTAAGTTTCGTATGCTGACAAAGCGCTCGAGGATTTACTGAAATTAGTAGGCAAAACCGCCGAAAAGAAAGAGGTTACCAGTACCTCTTGATTTTCTTGCCGCAGCGTTTACACCGATAGACGCCGATTGCGTCAACGCCGGCCGGCGAGCATTCATACTCGGTATCAACCTTAATATAGTCATGCTGTTCACAAGGACAAAGGCGGTCCTCAAGTTCCTGTACGCGATATGTAAGCCGAACGACTTCGGCTTTAAGAGCTCGCCGTGTTATCATGCTTTTTCGCAACTCCTTTCCCGCAAGAGTCCCCAGGCTGGACGATTCCCTTATAGCCTTTCCCGCACTCGCCATAACAGTCGGAGAAAGTCAGGTGCTCACAGTCTCCGCAATGGACTTCGGGCTCGGTCCAGTCGATCGCCTGTCCGCATTGCCCGCAGAAGTTGGCCGCGCTTTCGTCGGCGTTGTGGAGCCATTCACCGCTCCCGCAGCAAGGGCACTCCAAAATGCTTGTATCGCCGTCAGGGTAAGGACTCTTCGGCGTGTTGAGCTCGCTGAGGTGTCTAAACTGGTGCGCGCTGCCGATATTCTCATACCGCGCGAGCATCGCCAGAGGAACCCCAGGCGCGCACGGCGCAGCAAGCGCCCAGCCGGACGGCGTTCTCTTTGTCAATCGAGCCATGATCTTTCCTCCTTAATATGTATCGCGCTCGTCCCAGTAGGAATAGCGCTCTTGCCAGTGAAGATAGTCGGGACCGAAGATGCGCTCTTGCGCCTGGTCGATCTTTACGCGCCAGTATTCAGCCTCATCGCTCTTAGAGAGAGCAAGCCGAGTCTTATCGAATAACTCATTAAAGGCCTCGCAGACGCGCATGAGCCGTTTTGAGCCGAGCGCGCTATGGCCCATGACCTCGGGGTCATTGAGGACAATAGCCATTGTGTCGAGGCAGAGCTGCGCGGTCCAGTCCGCTATGATATTCACGCCGAGCTGTTTCTTCATCTGCAGTTCCTGGGCATAGGAGCTTTTCGACTTCTGAGCCGGCCCGCGCTTTTTACTTTTCGCCATGTCAACCTCCTCTTACAGCGAAATAAACGAAATAAACAAAACAGCAGTTTTTCCATATAGAATATTAAAATTAAGCGTTTGAGTTATAAGTTACTTCTTAATTTCTATCTCTTATATAGAAAAACTGCTGTAACTGCTGTAAAGTCTCAAAAAGTCAGTAATAGCAAGGCTTTCGTCTTACAGCAGAGAGATAATTCTCTCCGCTGTAAGACTGCTGTTTGCTGTAGGGCGATACAGCAAAGGTCAGGCCTCAGTAGCAGAAATATCGACCGTAACCGAGACCGCTGTGCCCGCAGGGAAAAGCCCTTGCAACCTTGCGGCGATAGCCTCGGGCGAGAATCCGCCGCAGAAGGTCAAAGAGACCCGCGTGAGTTCGGTGTTTTTTTTGTCGGCGCAAACAGGCCCACGCTCAGGGCGGTAGGCGTTGAGGAAGCGCAAGGTCTCCTGTCGGGTCGTGCGTCCCTGGAAGGTGATACCGAGCTGCTTTTTGAGGTAGTCCCCGCAATAGGCCTCGCTGACGCCGAACATACGACCGAGCGCCGCGGGCCCGACCTTAAACTTCGAGAGGATATGCTTGATATAGTCCTGCTGTAAGCTCCTCGGCAAAGCTCTGAACCTGTCCCAGGAAAGAGCCTCGTCGGGCTTGAGAGTATGTACTGGGCCGTTCATACGTTCCCATTCCTTTCGTGTTAAATTGTCGCTGGAAAGACCGCAGCGACGACGGCGAGAGCTGCCATATTTATGCGAGCTCCGCGCGGTAATGGCCTTCTCTTTGACGTCTTGCTTGTAGATATATTCGGCGTCATCCATGCGCAGTCCCTCTACTTGGCGAGAATGTCTTCGGGCTTGCACTCAAGCGCCTTCGCCAGTTTCACGGCGGTCTTGAGCGCAATATTCTCAGGGTTGATCTTGCCCGTCTCGATCTGGTGAATCTTCATATAGTTAACGCCGCTCAACGCCGCCAGACCCTTCAAGGTCAGGCCTTTCGCCTGGCGCAGTTCTCTTAATCCCATCGGAATCCTCCTTCTTACTTGTCCCCAGCCCTGACGGGCTGGGGATTCTTAGATCGCAGATTAAACACAGAAGCCGAAGGCCACGCCATTCGAGCCGCTGGCGTCGGAGTTGGCGGCGTCGCCGTTGCTGTAGACAAAACAGAAGCTGGTAGAGCTGCTCGCACAAGGAGAACGCTCCCACCAGCTGTTCGCAGCCTCGCCCTCGTCGCCGAGAGCCTTGATACGGTTCCCGCGGCGCTTGTAGTACGCCATCTGCTCACCGCGGTCAGGGTCGTTCTCGGTCCAGTCATGCGGGCCGAAGACCTCCATCTCAGAAGCAAGCCAGAGGAGATCGCTCTCGCCGTCGATCACTCTCGGCTTGATCGCAGCCCGCATATCGTCGGGCAGCAAAGCCAGAATCTCGGTATTGAGGACCTTGCGGAGCTTGCTCGCCTTCCAGCCGCCTGCGTTCGTGTAGTCGTCATTCATGGGGTAGGTATCGCGCAAGCAATCCTTGAGCATGAACATGACATCACCGTCAAAGGGCTTGTCTTTCTCAACGACGACCAGGGTAATCGGCTCGCCGGTCTTGAGCTCGTCGTGAATCTCGTCGCCGATCTCGAAGTGCTTAGACGCCTCGCGCAGGTCAGACCACTCCTTGATCTGCGCCCAGGTGATGAACTCCTTGACCTGCGAGACCAGGCCGACCGTGCGAGGCTTGTCGGGTTCCAGGAATGGCTTTCCGCAATGCGGGCAATACTTATACATGATTCATATCCTCCTTAAATTATCCTACGGGGCTCCTGGGCGAGCCGTATCGCGTTCTACACCCAGGGGCCTGGTGTTTATACTCCCAGATTTTGGACTCGCCTGGGTTAGTCCAGGCGGTCCATGGTGACGTTGCAATGCCCGCAAATCAGGCTGAGCTCGGAAGTGGTACGAACCTCCTGACCGCAGACGGGGCAGACGTAGCGGTGGGCCTTCTCACGCTCGGCCTTGGCCTTAGCCTTCGGCATGACGCGGGCGAAGCGGACGCTCAGGTCGACACCAGCCTCGGCGAGCTTGGCCTTAAAGGCGTCGGTCGGAGAGGTATGCGCGTAACCGTTGGCGCGGTCATACTCGACGATCAGGTCGCGGCTCTCGCACTCGGCCTTGAAGGTCTTGTTGTGGTAGCGGCCATTCTGACAGGTGTCGGCGATCTCGTTTTCGGTGCAGAAGAGGTGAACCATCTCGTGCAGCAGGGTCGCGCAGGTGGATTCCTTCGGGCGGTTGATGAACTCGGCGCCGAGGTTGATCTCATACATGCCCTCGTTCTCGGATTTCCAGATCTTCTTGGTGGAGCAATGGCCGTACGCTTTCGGCGTGGTCTGAACGGTGATGACCGGACGAGGCAGCTTGCCTTCGAAGTAGATCGCGTTGAGCTTGTCGAAGATCGTCTCGAGGGCGGTGATCGTCTCACTCATTTTCATCGGTTCGGGCTTGTCCTCCGTAGCAGGGGCCTCGGTCTTCGGCTCTTCAACCTGGGGCTTGGCGTTGGTCTGCTCTTCGGCGGCAGGCTCTTCGCAGAGGCGCCAGCGGCGATCATAGGAAGCCGCGGCCATGCCGCTCGGCTCAGCGGCGGGCTCGTCCACGGGAACGGAGAAGATTTTGCGGTTCTCTTCATCGATCTTGACGACCAGACGGACCTCGTTGGTCTCCTTGTTGACGATCTTCTTGTTCAGCACGGTAGTCATGTCCTTCATTTTTATATCCTCCTGAAAAGTTTGATTTTGTTGTGTTCCTTGGAACAATTATGATTTTATCGTGTTTAGTAAGTTTCGTATGCTGACAAAGCGCTCGGGGTTTTACTGAAATTATTAAGCGCTTTCGACAGGTATCAGCCGCGGAGCTCCTGGGCCTTGACAAACGCCTCGCGTTGCCTGGCCTTATCGAGTAAGCCGCTCGCCTGGCCGTGGTAGACCGGCTGCCATTCCTCTTTGCGGCCGATGCCGGTCATAGTCGGGAGCGCAAAGTCATAGACCGCAGCATACGCGCCGGTTTTGACGTTTTGGAAGATCGTGAATGGAGTCATAGCAAATCTCACTTTCTTGATGTAAATAACTAAAGTCGCTTGCGAAAAGACTGCGTTTCTGCAAGTGAGTTGGCTTATTTGTTGACTTACTTGCAGAAACACTTGCTTTTTGCTTAGATCACGCAGACCTCATAGATCAAATAGTCCGTGAAGTTTCCGTACGTGCTGCGATAATGCCAGGGCGTTACCTGGGTAGGCTTGTCCGAACGGCTCCCGATAAAGGCCTGGGCCTTTTCCAAAGAGGTATAGCCCTCTTGACTGACACGCCCGAGACTTGCCTCGGGCATGACCTGAACAATGTAAACCTTAGTCAATAGAATCAACCTCCCCAGCGCGCATGAGCGCAGCTATTGCGTTAAGCTCATTTGCAAGGAATCTGTGGCAGTTATGCAACTCCTTATCAAGGGCGCGTTTTGTGTCCTTGCGATTGATTGCTTTTAAGTAGTCAGCCCATGGGGAAAAATCTGCATCGAAAAGCATACAATGTGTTTCGTCATAGCAAAGATCAAAGAGCTTTTTGACTTCAAAGCATTTACTAAAATGCTCTGCTGAGCGTCGTACGGTCCAGTTGGTAGCCTTCACGGCATCAGCGCAACGAGTAAGCGCCGAATAGCTGTAACATGCGCGTTGTCTGTCCATAAGTGTTTCCCTTTCTGTTAAGAGGTTACCTTTCGCAGCGCGCTTACCGCTTGGAGCTCGTGAGCTGGGCGGCGCTGTCCGCATTCTGTTTTATCCTCTTGACATTTTTAATTTTACCGTGTTTAGTAAGTTTCGTATGCCGACGAACTGCTCGAGGTTTTACTGATTTCGCTAAGCACTTCTGACAGGTCTCGCCGATCAGGCTTTGCGGGCGTCGGCTACATACGCGGCCGCCTCTTTGTAGGTATCGAAGTAGTCGTGGTACTCGTCGCAAGTCTTATTTTCGCTCATGTGATTCTCAGGCTTGCAATCGGCCTCGATCGGCGCGAGATTGACTTTTACCTTGCCAGAGTCAAAAAACTTGGTGACAACATGCCAGAACGTCATAGGGGTGTACCTCCTTCAAAAATTAAGCATTTACAAATCAAGTGGAACGATATATAATGAAAGGCACCTTGGAGCCCAGCCGGTCTTGCGACCGGCCAGGCTCATGGGGTGATTAGCGGTTATTCATCTTCGAGAAGCTCATAAAGCTCTTCTTCGGAGACAACCTCGATCTGTCGGTCATTGACTTTACCGAGGTAACCGTAAGGGGTGTAGCCGTCAGGCATTTCATGCACCTCCTTTCTTAGAGCTTGCAGGTAACGGCTGCGAGCTCTTTCTTTTTGTCAAGCTCCTTTCCTCTTGACATTTATAATTTTACCGCGTTTAGTAGGTTTCGTATGCCGACGAACTGCTCAGCGTTTTCAGTAAAAACCTGTTGGGTTCTGCCGATTTACAACGCTTACTAAACACGGTAAAATTGATATTGTGAGAGAGGGGGCCCCTCAACTTTATACGGTCGACATTATATGTGGTTTGCCGCTCGTCCTTTATACTAATAATAGTAAAAAGGAAAGGACGGTGGACGCATGGCCTACTCGGACGCCCAGCGAGAAGCGACGGAACGCTACAACCGCAAGACCTACGAGCGCATTGAGCTGAAGGTGAAAAAGGGCCAGAAGGACTATATTCAAAAAGCTGCGGCGAGTGTCGGCAAGAGCGTCAACCGGTTTATCCTGGACCTGGTAGCGAAGGAGACCGGCAACGATGAAATATGATCTCCTCGTCCGGTATATGGACGCAGGCCGAGCTTGCGAAGAACGCTTGCATGAGGTCGCAGAACCGTCCCAAGCAGTCCGAGCCTTTGCGCTGAATAATGATCTCGCTGCGTCAGACTGGCTTACTTGCGAGGTCTACGCGCCCACCGGCGAGCTCGTCGGAAAGTTGGCGTACAACGGCCGCAAAATATAAAAGAAAAAGAGCCCTCCCGCGGACGAATCCGCAGGAGGGCTTTTCAGTTAGATCGGAGGGCTGTTTTTATCCTCGTCCTCGGTGAAGTCTTTTGCTTTGGCGGCCTCGAACGTGATACCGCCTCGTTTGTGATCGGATTTCGCAAGCCCGAGATACCCGTTCGCGCCGGCAATGATGACCGCCTCGCCTACGCCGGTCGCAGCAGTAAGCCAGGCAGCCGTGGCGGTGTAGCCCCCCTTGATGCAGAGGTACATAAGGAAGAGGCACTCTTGCACGATCAAGAGACCGGCAAGAATCGTCAACAGGCATACGAGCTTGCTCCATTCGATCTTGACCTTCTTCTTTGAGGGCTTTTTCTCATGGCGCCCCATCAGGCAATGCCCAGGGCCTTCGCGTACCGGAAGAGCACGGTCGCGAACTGCTCGCGGGTCAGGAAGTCCTGCCACATGTAATTCGGTTCGCCGTTCGGCAGCGGGTTACCGCCAACCATGAGGCCCTTGTCGATCATAAATTGACGGCCTTCGGCACTGTAACTGCCGCAGTCGTTGTCCTGCAACTCCGCGCGGTAAGCCGCCATTGCGACCTTGAACATATCGTTGAATTGATCTTGCGTCATTTCCTCAGTCTCCTCTCCCGCAAGGCTCCAATCAGGCCGGCCATAGCCCGCGATCTGGTTGTAGCTGAGCGAATAACTCTTGTCACGCACCGCGCCGCCGTTCGGGACGACGCCAGGCGCGCTTGAGGTGTTGCCCTCGATCGTGTAGACCCTGCCGCCTGCGACCTTCTCCACGAGGCCGGTGTGGTACGAGCTTGCGCCGCCGTCGTTCGTGAAGAAAATCTGGTCGCCAGGCTGCGGGTCCTTGAAGAAGCGGCCGGCCTTCTTGTAGTAGCCCATGCTGTAAGTACACCCCGCGCCTGCGCCCTTCTTCGGCTGGAAGGTCATAGCCATTCCGAGCTCAAGGCCGAAGGTGTAAATAAAGCAGTAGTCTACGAAGCAGTCGCACCATGCGTAGCCGTTCTTCTTGCCGTTGTAGACGACCTCGAGATCGTCCAGGAAGGCCGCGAACTTGTTCCAGTTATTGTAACCGGCGTTCGCGGTCTTGTCCTCGAGCTGGGCGTTCGTCGCCTTCTCGAGGTACCCGTTCTCTGAACGGGCGGTAGCGAGTACACGCTGAACAGGTGTCATAGCTTTAGACCTCCTTGCCGGTGCCGTCAATCGCGTCCTGGGTCTTCTGGGACTGGGTGCCGAAGTAGAAGGCGATAATGACGGCGTAGATCGTCATAAAATCCTGGCTGATCTTGCCGACGATCGCCATATAGGCGAACACGCCGGTCAGGACCAGGGTGACGATCGACTTGACGCTCAGTAGATTGCCGAGTCTCTTGATGATCTTTTCGTTCATTCCAAATCTCCTTTCTCAGCCTGCGTGTGGTCGGTTGGCAGCGACAGGAATTTCGCTTTCAGGTCGTCCATGACGCCGTTGACGCCCAGGCTGTGATACTGCGTCCAGCAGTTGATGAAATTTTCGCGAGCATAGATCGGGGCGTACCCCCGTTCGCTCCACTTGTTATAGTCGGCGATCATCTGCGCCCTGAGGAGTGCCTGTACGCCGAGCCGAACGCCCTTGATCTGGGCGAACAGCAAACGAAAAACGCCGACAAGCAGGCCGCCGGCGCCGAGAAGGCTGAGGACCTGGTAAAGCGTCATTCAGCTACCTCCGTCCAGCCATAAACGCCAGGCTCCCAGACGTTGTTGTCCACGTTAGAGGTCCAGTGCTTATCAGAGTGAGAGACCTTTGCGCCCTTGGCGTAGGCGTCATGCGCGCCCTGGGGCTGAGACCAAACCGGCCACTCTTCGGCAGGGTCGGCGGTAGCTTTCCATAAGCTGGAGGTGGCATCGGGAGTCCAGTCCGCCTGCGAGGTATGATCTTGCAGGCAACGGTAAAGTTGGCCGCCATATTTGCGAATATTGCCAGTCTTATAGGCGATCGGGTAGGCCCAGGCAGCAAACAGGTCAACGTGCTCATTGGCGGTCGTGTCATCGACCGCGCCGCTTTCCGCAGCGTTTACGAAGAGAATCGACTGCACGGCCACGGCTTCGGTAGTGAGCGCGCCCGCGTCCACGAAGGCAAGCGTAACGCGCTCCAGGTCGTCCGTGGTGGACTTCCCCTCAAGGCCATACACTTTACCTTCCCAGACGATACCGTGAGCCCTGGACTCGCCACAGAGTCCCCAGGAGCCATTCTCAAGCGGCTCGACAAAGTTCGGTTGCTCGGTCAGCCCCAGAGTAGTCCCATCTTTTACGATTCGGTACATTAGTTGCCCTCCATTTCGTTTTATCGTTCGGGTGGAACCCGAAAAGATGCTTGAAAAATAGATCGATACGCGCGACGGCCTTGAAGCTGTCGCCTCGTCGCATGTGTCCCTTGAAGCTGTCATAGGCGGTGCGAATATCCTCGAGCGAGAACTCGCCGGCCTCGTACCACTTGCGGAACTTGAAGAGCTTTCTCTTCATCGCGCGCATGGACGCACGGCTCATTTTGCGAAGGACTCGGCCGGTCTCCGTCAAGATGAACTTCGTTTTGAGGAATACAATGCCGCGTGTGATCGGGCGGATTTTGGTCTTGCGCAGGTTGAGCGTGATACCCAACTCGGCGCAGACCTCTTTGATTCTTTCGAGGCAATACTCCAAATAGTGAATATCCTCATGAATCAAATAGCCGTCGTCCATATAGCGGCCGTAGCCCTTGATTTGAAGCTCTTCTTTGATAATGTGGTCGAGCTTGTTCGGAAGCATGAGGGCCGCGTTTTGCGAGATTTGACTGCCAAGGCCGTACCCGACCGGGCCAAAGTTTTCAAGGAAGTCGTTTGCGAGCTTTCTGGTCTTCGGGTCGTGAACACGACGGGCGAGCTCGTTCTTGACGGTCCAGTGCTGCGCCGAGCCGAAGTAGTCCTTGAAGTCGAAGACGAGAATACCACCTTTGAGACCGTGCTTGCGGAAATGTCGCTGCAAATGGCAGTTAAGACGGTCCATCGCGAAGTCGATGCCTTTACCTTTGATGCTCGCGGCGTTGTCATAGATAAAAGCTGGCTGAAAAACCTTTGTGATAACCTGGTCGCAGAGATTTCTCTGAACGGCGCGCTCCGTGATATGGACGCTGCGAATATGGCGCCATTTTCCGCGATCGTAAATGTCAAACTCGTAGAAGCCTCGGCTCTTATATGTTCCAGCCATCAACTGTGCATGGGTCTTTGCGGTATTCGAGATGATGTTCATTCGGTAGCGCTGCGTCGAGCATTTCCAGTTGACATTCTTGCAGCAGGTTTGTCCTGCTTGAAATAGATTGCTAAAAGAGAAGGCCTCCTCAAAGCTGCCGCAAGCAATGCTGCGCGCAAGCCTTTTGGCTTGCCTCCTCTGGCAGCGGCGTTGATACCTAAGCTCGTGCCGCTCTTCGCTTGTCATAGATTAAATTGTCTCCTTCGTACAGTGGTATTTATAGAGCGCGTGTTATAACTGCGTAGCGGCGCCGTCCATGAAACTCGGTACCCGCGCGCTTCCGAGCCATGCAAGCAGCGTCCAGACGGCCGCATCGACGGAGTGTTTTTGGCCCGTCGGCCAGGGCTGCAAGTCCTCCTTCCGTATCGGTCCTGCTTTCGCTCTAAAGAGAGCTACTCGGTCTCACCAGGAAATAAACGGAATCCGAAGGCCACGCCATTCGAGTTGCTGGCGTTGTTGTTGTTGGCGTTGCCGTTGCTGTTGACATTACAGAAGTTGGTAGAGTTGCTCGCATTAGGAGAACGCTCCCACCAGTTGTTCGCAGACAGGGCAACAATGCAGGACTTGACCCAGTTATTCGGGAAGATTTTTATATCGGGCGCGATCTGAGCGCCTGATACCGGAAATGAGTTTGGCCTCCTCGATGATAAGCTCGCCCCAAACCGTGAAGGCGTTGTCAAAGCCTTTGAAGTTTTCGGGATTCTTCCAGAGGACGCCCGCGAGAAGGCCCAGTTGCCGGTCGAGGGCTTGAAGTTTAGCGTTTGCCGCGATCAAGTGATCTCGCCGGAGCTGGGCCTCATGTTGGTTGATCGGGAAAATGCTGTTCGCCATCGTGACTTCATCGTAGACGGCGCTTGCATGGTCCATGATCTTCTGCGTCAGGTAGAAGGTGTACCTCTTCGGGACCTTGAGACATTGCTCGAGAGTATGGACTTGCAGCTTTCTCGCGGTCTCAACGAACTGCGCAGAGCTGGCGCCGCGTTTGGATTTGTAGACTGACATAAGCATTTTCCTTTCCGCGGCCCTTACGGGCCGCAGATATTTGTAGATTACAGATTAAACACAGAAGCCGAAGGCCACGCCAACCGAGGCGCTGGCGGTGTAGTAGCTGGCGTTGCCGTCGCTGTAGACAAAACAGAAGATGGTAGAGTTGCTCGCATAAGGAGAACGCTCCCACCAGGTGTACGCAGACCTGCTTACATTCTTAACTTTGCTGTTGCCGGCTTTGTAGTACGCATATTGCGTGCCTTCGCCAGAAACCGAGTAAGAGGTAGAGCCGAAAATCTCAACCTCAGACAGGAGAAAGAGCTTATCGGCGGTCGTCTTGATCGTTGTACTCTGGCTGCCGGCCGAGGAGAGCTTATTGACCTGCTTAACGACACTCTGCCAGGCGCTTGTGAGCTGACTGAGATAGGTCGCCATGTTGCTCTTACGCATAGCGCAGTTTTCCCAACCGCCACTATTCGTGTTAGAGCTATTCATTTGCGCCTTACCTGCCAGGCAATCAGCCATCTGCAAGGTCATGCCGGCTTTACCGGTCGCGGTCGCAGAGCCGTACGCAGTGGAGCTTGTCAACGTATCATGGTTGAAGCCCATAACCTTAAAGGCGTACGAGGTACCGTTGATCGCGATATTGATCGAGTCGCCGACGCTGATTTTGTAGTGGCTCGCGCCGTCGTCGATATAGACCGTGCTTGTCGTGTTCGTGATCGCGCTGTTCCGAGAGATCGCCTCAGCATAGAGACTCATCTTCTCGGCGGTCAGGCTCGAAATGCCGGTCGTATAGTTCACGCCGGACTTCGGGCTCGTGCTCGCAGTCGGCTTATAGGACAGGGTCACGCTCGCGCTCTGGCCGCTGGTCGTGATCGAAACCGCCTGCTGCGCGGTGTCCGTGCCGTTCGTGCTCTTGACGGTCCAGGTGCCGGCGCTCGGGACGGTAAACGTGTAGCTGCCGGTCGTGTTCGGCGCGGTGAGTGTGGTCGCGCCATTCGAGCAAGTACAGGTCGAGCCCGAGGGGTACGTGACCGCGATCGTTGCGGCGAAGTAGGTCAGCGTGACGGTGTACTGCTTGACCTCCGTGACGGAGACGCTCGTGGTTGCCGTCTGGCCGTTCAGCGTAGCGGTAATATTCCACACGCCATAGGACGGAATCTGGAAGGTCCATTTTCCGCTTACCTCTGTTCCCACGAGAGAGGTCTCACCGTCCGTGGCGGTCACCGTGGAGCCTGTGGGGGCGGTCACGACGATTGCGGGATAGAAGCCGCCGCCACTCTGCGCGACTGGATTCAGGAGCTCATACTGCGTGCCGTTGTACTGGAAGAGATAGACGTAGCCGGCCTTGAGAAGTCCAGCCGCGACGGCCTCGCCCTTGTAGTAGATCGACTTCGCGCCAGTGCTGTTGACGTTCAATGTGGGCGCGGCCGCGGTGTTGTCGTAGGAGAACTTCACGCCTACGATCGCGCCCGTGACGAGCGTAAAGCCCGAGAGCGTCACGGCCTTTGCCTTCGTTGCTGCGGCGGTCGAGCAAGCGCCGTAGCCACGGCCCAGCTTGGCAGCGGCCGAGAGTACGGCCTCAGCCTGCGCAAGACCGCCCGTGCCGGTGAAGACAGGGAGATTCGCAGTCGAGCCGAGCTTGCCGTCGCTCGTCAGGTTGCCGTGCTTGTGGGACGTAGCCGCAGCGCCTACCTGAGCTGCAGTCACGCCATGCGGGTTCTGCTTGTTCGCGGCGTGCTCGTCAATAGCGCCCTGCGCGTCGTCGGCCGCGTTTTGCGCGTTATCCGCGGCAGTCTGCGCATTGCTTGCGGCCGTACCCGCGGCGTTGGCGGTACTCTGCGCGCCCGAAGCGGCGGTACCGGCTACGTTAGCGGCGCTCTGCGCGGTAGCGGCTGCGCTCTGCGCGGTAGCGGCTGCGCTCTTCGCCGCGGCCGCGTCGCTGACGCCCTGATCGGCCTGCTTTTTCGCCTCCTGGATATTCTTCTGCAAGGCGTCGAAGTCCTTGTTGGTGAAGTTGCGGGCGATCGTGGTACCAGAGGGCCAGGCTTTTGCCGTTCCCTCTACGCCGCGCGTACAACCGGAAAGGGAGTCCGTTGTCTTTGCGGTGTAGAGAATCGTTTCACCGTCTTCATCCGTGCCGATTGTCGCGAGGTTCGGGGCGTCGGGGAAGGCGGAAATATCGGTGACAGGAATTGTAGTGTCGCCTGCGCCGATGCCATCGGCGAGAGCGACCTGCGGAGAGAAGGGAATGCCCTTATACATAGTCTCCAAAGTGCTTTACCTCCTGAGAGTTAAACTGTTGCGTCGCCCCTGGACTGCACGAAGCCCTGGACGAACATGTCAATACTGACGTAGGCGAGATCGTTCGGCCGAACCTCAATCGAGAGCCAGGAACCACGCGGAATCAGCTTAGAGCTGGTGTCTACGAGGTACTGCGTCAGGTCGAGCTCGGTATCAGTTGAGACGATCGTCGCTTTCTTCTTGCCGTTGACATAGAGGTCGAATTGTTTCGGGCTGCCATAGAAGTAGATGCCAGGCGTGATGTCGTGCTCATGCGCGGGAATCGTGATATTATGGCTGTGCCCAGGAATCGTGACATTGTGGGAATGGCTCGGAATACTGACGCTGTGCGAGTGAGAGCTGATTGTGTGCGTATGCGCGGGGTGAACGTGCGCGCCGGACCACACAAAGGTCTCATAGCCGTCAATGGTTTGGCCGTCACTGGTCGTCGCAAGCCGCGCGCCGCGAGAGAGACCGTGGTTGTGCACGGCTTGGCCGCTTGTCTGGCTCGGCAAGACGTTCGAGGACTCAAGCGCAGTAGAACCAGAGGTTTGACCACCACCCGAAGAGGTGGTCGAGGTAGAGCCGCCGCCCGAGGTACTCGAATAGGTCTTTTGCGAAGCGGTCGTCGAAGAGACAACCTTAGACTCAGCGGCCTTCGTCGCCTTGGAGTAGGCGCGGAAGCTGCCGACGCGGACCTTCGCTACGATCTTATTGACGATTCGCATATCCTCGGGAAGGTAGAAGTCCATGACCGCGCCATTCTGCGAGTCGCAGTTAGCTTGGAGCGACTGCGAGTAGAGCTGCGTTGCGCCCTGGGCGTACGCCTGCTCGATTCGCTGCCGGTCTGCCATATCTGCGACGCTGGACGCAATATCGGTACTCTTGTTCGCGACGATAATCTTGCTGCTTGGTACGTCATCGTATTTATAGGTGAGCTCGGTGACGTAGGTATCGACCTGCGTACCGAGCTCAGTCTGCAAAATACGAACACGCTTGCCGATCTGCGCGACGTTGTAGTCGGACTCGTCGAGCTCGGCGAAGCTGATCTCGAATTGCTGTAAAGGGTCCTGCAATTCATTCAGCATGACTTGCGCCGCGGAGAGAAGGCTTGCGGGGTCCTCATACCGGCGGTCAATCCAGATTCGTTCAATGAGACCATACTTGTCGATATACTCCTGCGGGCTCTGAATGTACTCGAGACCATTGTTGACGCTCTTGATCGTGAGCTGGTTGACGCCTTCACCGTAGCCCAGGGGGTAAAGCCTGGTACAAATCTGCTGCGGGTCGCTGCCAGAACCATACGAGAGCATGTTCCAGCCCGAACGCACATAGAGCTGCGGCTTTTGCCCGAGGCCGATCGACTTGAGGGAGAGACGCCACGGGTAGACACTGGTATCAGTTACCCACATATAGTCGGCGAGAGGCGTCGCGATCGAGAACAGGGCTGAGAGCAAGGTCTCCTGCGTCCAGCCATATTCAAATTGTCGTGCGAAGTCACACTCATAAAGGACCCAGTTTTGAACACGCTGCCGATTCAGTACATAGCGAATACAGTCGGCCGTGTAGGTTCCTCGGTTGCCTACGACGTGGTACCCGAAGAGTACGTTGTCAATCAAGGTCGCGAGAACGTGCTCGCATTGATAGGTCAAAAGGCCGGTCTCGGTGATCTCCGCGTCGACCGGCATAATGCGATAGAGCTCACCGCCGTTGTAGCGGACGTAGTTGAAGGGCTGACAATACTCATTTTTCGCGTCGTTGTACGGAAGCGAAAAAGTAAGGTACCAAAGGCTGTTGATCTTGCGCTCTTCCTCTACGCCGCTCGCGTTTTCGGCGATCGCGATACGCTTGCGGCTTTTATCAAAAATCTCAAGCATATCACAAGTACCTCTCTGTATAAATCAGGTTACCGGACAAGCCGTTGCCGATCGCGCTCTCAATGTCAAGGTAAAGAAGATCGCGTGAGAGCATGAGCCAGTCGCCAGACTGCTTATCGAGAACGTTCTCGCCATTCAGCAGGACTCGGAACGTGTCGCTGTCAATACGCAGCTCGCCGCCAGGCGGAATCGTGACAGTGACGGAGACCTGCTCCGTGGACTGCGTGCCCGCGCCAGAGACCGAGCCGAGCACTTCATAGAGCAATGGGTCGATCAAAATATCCTTGACCACGCTCGCCAGTGAAGTAAGCGCATCGGCGTAGGCCTCATGCCAGAGAATATCAGCGCTCGCGTACGAGCTCGCCCCGAGGTTATCAGCAAGCACGTTGACGATCATGGAGTTCTGCGCGCCGTCAGACATGGCCTGCAAGGTGTCCCCGAGTAAGCCCTTCACGATGATATTCGCCTGCATAAGCGCGGCGCTGTTCATTGCTGCGTACGATTCAAAAGTCGAAGCAATGCCGATCGCGCCGCGCGCAGTACCGCGGAGAATGTCATTGAAGAAGGCGGTCGTCTCGACCGGAATAGCTACGCCGGCAACAGATTCCAGGCTTTCGGTGAGAAGCAGCTCAATGTGAATTGTGTTGTCCTGACTCCCAAGGGAAAACCTGGATAAATTGAAGCGGTCAAAGCTAAACATATTAGTTCAATCCCACCTTCAACGCGCCGACGTCGATCGTCGGCATATAGCCCTTCTTGATCGTGATTGCCTCAGTGAGCTCCTGCAAGTACACAGGCTCGCCGCCCGTTGCCGCAGAGTAGATCGCCGAATAGGTCCAGACGCCCCACGGGGTCGAAGGACGGTTGAAGGACACGGCGAGAGAGTTCTGCACGAGCATCTGACCGCTCGCCTGCTCACTTGGCGCGGAGAATGTCAGCGCGACGCGGGCGTAGTTATCGCCGGCAAGCTCGGAGCCGGTCTCCTCGGGAGAGCCGTTCCAGAGGGAGAAATGCGGAGAAATGCCGACGATAGATGTACCGCGGAAGAGGTTCAGGAGCTTTGTCTTGAAGGCGTTCGACATGTTGCCGGTCAGGTAGAAGAGCACGTCGCCGGCCAGGAAGACAGGCGGCTCATTTGCGCCGATAACCAGGCTTTCAGTCAGCTCGCTGCGGGCGAGCATATTGCCGCCGACAAGGGAGTCCATGATCGCAATGTGCGTCACGGTGCCCGCGGGGTCGGCCGGCGCCGCGAAGGTAATGTCAGAAAGATTCTGAATACCGATGCCGCCGTTCGAGGCTGCGGGCTCGGAGAAGGCGATCTCCATGCGAGCATAGCCCGCGTAGCTGATTTCAGTGCCAGCCGCGCCAGAGTCGCCAGGGTCATTGAGGAACAAGGCCAGGTAGACTTTTGTCGGGGCGGCAAAGGTGACGCCGCGCAGGACATTCAGAAAACCGGTCTCAAGGTAGTCGCAAGCATACATAGCTTAGTCACTCCTTTTCGTTGCAGTGATCGTAATATTTTGGACGTTGCTCGAGGAGACGTTGCGCAGGACGATCATGCACGGCGTTTCCGCGGTGCCCTGATACGCGATCTTGTTGCGTCCGTTCTCAAGCGGCGTGGTGATCGTCGGGCCGTACGCGAACGGCTCGGCGATGAAGTTAAGCTCGAATTCGCGCCCCGTCTCGAGGTAGTAGTCCTGGACCTCTGCGGGGTCATAGAGCTCGGCGATATAATACTTGTCAGGCTCGTTCCAGAGACGGAGCCGAGCCTTCTTGCTAAGGGCGTAGATGATCTCGCGAAACTCAGCCTTTGTGACTTGGCGCGTCAGCGTGCAGGTCATGCGCAAGGTACGCTCTTCCCAGTTTTTCGCGCCGAAGTCATAAGAGCCGGAGCGGCCAGGAATGGTAATCTTACGAGCTCGCTTTGGAGGAAGCAAGTAGTCATAAGCAATCACCATCAGGCCCCAGTCGTCTACGCTGTTATACCTGCCGAAGCTAAAGCTATCGCCGGTCATGTCGGTGCAAGCCCCCTTCTTCGGATTTCGCGCGCTGTTTCAGCGCCGATCTGCTTACCTACGCGGCGCGCGTCCTCGTCGGAGCCGTCGCCGTTATAGGTTACGTAGACAATGATTCCATTGTCGTTTGTAATAGTCTGCGAGTGGTTACCGCCGCCAGAACCGGAGCTTGCCGTGAGCGCGAGCTTACTGCTGAGCCCGCCGACTTCGGCCGCGACAGAGACATTCGCGTCGTCAATCAGGTCTTGAAGCTGGGCACGCATATCGTCGGTCAGTTCAGGCATGGCCTGGTCGACGCCCTTGCCGATTCCAGGAGGAATCCAGCGGCCGACTTCCTTGGCGAATACCTTAGACGGAGACGAGATGCCGAGCGCAGACTTAATCGTGTTGAGTGCGCTGTTCGCGACGTTCTTTGCAGCCTGGACGAGCGTACCGACTGCGTTTGAGACGCCGTTGGCGATACCCTCGATGATGTTGCGGCCAAGGTCAAGCCAGTTGGTATTTGTGATCGTGTCCCAAACCTGACTGACGAGATCGCTTGCAGCCTGCCCCAAGTTGGAAAACAGGCTCTTGATGCCCTCGATGATCTTTGTGAGGATTTCCGAGCCCTTCTTAAACCACTCGGTATTCGTGATCTTGTCGGTGATCTTCTTGACGAGATCGCTTGCTGTTTGAGCAAGGTTCGTAAAGATGCTCTTAATGCCGTTGATGATCTTTGTGAGGACTTCGGCGCCCTTTTGGAACCACTCTGTATTTGTGATTTTGTCCCAAATCGTCGAGACGATCTTGCCCGCAGCCTCAAAGAGCGCGCCGATCAGGGAGAGAATACCCTTGACGAGCGACTCGAGAATCTTCGCGCCGAGCGCGAGCCAGTCGGTCTCAAAAATCGTGTTGACCAGAGCGTCCACGAGATCAAGCGCAGCGTCGATCAGGTCGGGCAGCGCCTCGATCAAGCCTTCGGCGATTGCGAGAGTCAGCTCGATTGCAGCGTCGACCAGGAGCGGCAGATTGTCGAGCAAGCCCTGCGTGAGGGCGTTTAAGAGCGTGATCGCGCACTCGATGATCTGCGGCAGGTTATCAAGAATCGCGGTGACGAGATTCTCAATAATGACGGGGGCCGCCTCGATGATAACCGGCACCG
The DNA here is from genome assembly GCA_934563745.1 of uncultured Dysosmobacter sp. Taxonomy (GTDB): domain Bacteria; phylum Bacillota; class Clostridia; order Oscillospirales; family Oscillospiraceae; genus Oscillibacter. The sequence goes on from CAKTHE010000001.1 coordinate 117,471, forward strand.
CGGCAATCAGGCCTTCAACAAGGCCAGTCAGCAGCGCGAGCGCGGCGTCAATGAGGGCGCTGATGTTTTCCGTGCTGAGGAGTCCTTCAACGAATTGCAGGACCGCCTCGACCGCGGCAGGAATCAGAGTAGGCGCCTCTTTCGCAAGGCTGTCCGCGAGAGCGGTGATGATCTCAAGAGCTGCAAGCGCCAGGTCTCCGAGAATGGAGCCGAGCCCATTGAGTAAGACCTTGCCGATCTCGATCGCGCTGTCAACGAGCGTCTTCTTGTTCTTGAGCAGACCGGAGATCAAGCTCTTAATGACCTTGACGCCGATGTCGATAAACTTCGGAAGCTCGCTTGTGATCTTGAGGAGAACCTCGGAGAGCACGTCGCCCGCGGCCGAGACAAGGCCTTCCAGCCCGTTCTCATTGAGCGCCTCGGAGAGTTGCCCGACGAGCTCGGTCGCAAACTGGACCGTATCACGGAGCGGGGCCTGCAGGTTTTCATATACGCCGATGCCGAGCCCCTCGAGGGCCGACTTCATAATCGTAATATCGCCTTGCAGGTTGTCGAGCTGCGTGTCGGCCATGTTCTGCATGGCGCCCGCGCTATCGTCGATTGCGGCGGCCAGATTATCGAACTCTTCGCCGCAGCCGGCGAGAAGAGCCTGCGCAGATTTCAAGTCGACTTTGTTAAAAATCTCGTTGAGAACCTTTGTCTTTTCGCCCTCGGTCATGCCTGACAGCGCGGAGTCAAGATCACGGAAGACCTCATTGAGCGGACGCATATTGCCGGCTGCGTCATAGACTTCCAGACCCAGGGCCGACATAGCATCTGCGGCTTTATCCGTAGGCGCGGACAAAGCGAGAATAACATTTCGTAAAGCCGTGCCGCCCTCAGCGCCCTTAATGCCTCGGTTTGCGAGGACGCCGAGCGCTGCGTTCAGCTCAGTTGTGCCGCCGGCCAGGCTCTTCGCCGTGCCGCCAACAGTAAGAATCGCCTCGCCGAGCTGGCCGACGCTGGTATTCGCCTTACTGGCGGTTTTCGCCATCTTGTCGCCGAACTCGGTCAGATTTGCGCTGCTTGCCTCAATACCGAGCGCGGCCATCGCGTCAGTCGCAAGGTCGGAAGCGTAGGCAAGGTCAAGACCACCTGCGGCGGCCAGGTTCAGGACCGAAGGCAGAACGTCCGCGGAGGTCGCGGCGTCGTAGCCGGCCAGAGCCAGATAGTTTAGAGCGTCAGCGGCCTCGGACGCGCTGAACGCAGTCGTTGCGCCTGCGTCTTTTGCGGCCTGAGACAGAAGCTCGAACTCTTCCGAGCCGTTGCGAATGTCTTCGACCGTGAGGCCCATTGTCGCGGCGACCTGCGACATACTGGACTCAAAGCTGGAGCCGACCTTCACGGCGGCGGTGGCTACGCCGGCAACGGCGGTCGTAACAGCCGCAACCGTAGTCGTAACACCCTTTAGGGCGGTAGAGGCAATACTGCCAAGACCAGAGAGAGCGCTTTTGAATTTACTGGAATCGCCCTCAATGTCGATAATGACGGAGCCGTCATTTGCCATGTTTCCACCACCTTTTCAGTGGCGTCATCGGCAACTAAGGCAACTACTTGACGCGAATCTCAAATAATTTCTTACAATTTCGGCCCTTGCAGCGAACAAAAACGCCTGTGCACTTCGCGTCGGGCGCGAGGTACACAGGCATTTCATATCCACAAAAAGGGCACTTGAGCTTTACGCGCTCAGGCTTTTCCTTTTCCATAAACCTCCTTGAAACGATCGGCAACATATCTCTTGATCGCGGCATCGCGCTCGCTGAGAGTCAACTTGTGATCGACTGCGCCGCGCTCGGGAATTGCGTACTTTGCGCGCCGAGTCTCAAACTGCTTTTTCTGTTTGGCGCTCATGCCTTCCGTGCTGCCGGTCCGGTAATAAACGCGCTGCTTGAAGGGGGTATCGTCAGGAAGCCCGAGCATCAGCTCGCGAAAGGCCCACCAGTGAAGGTCCTCCTGCAAGAGGTCAATGCCGTAGGCCTCGCGGAATGAGGTATAGAGCGCATCGGCGTCGATCTCAAAATCGTAGCTCCTGCGAGAGGGCTTGAGGTTTTGCTTATCGGTTTCCTCCTTCTCGTGAGGCTTGCCGAGACAGTAAAACCAAAGAGCTTGTTTGACCGCCTCGTCATACGGCTGCGGCCAGTTATCACCGAAGAACGTTGTCAAGACGTTCTCCGGTGTAAGCTGGTCATCAAGAGCCAAAAGCTCAAACCGCATTCCGACGCGGAAGCTCGTATTGATGGGAACCTCACGACCGCCGACTTTTACCGCGTACGGCAGCGGGGTCGTTAGGAGATTCATGCGCCGTGTCTCTTATGCTTTGCGCGGCGCTGTGCGCGATTGACCGGCGTAATCGGGGGCTTGGATGCGTAGGACGCAGCCACGCCGCGCATTGCGGTGTTGATCTCGTCGGTGATATACTTGAACACGTCGCAAGCGTCCCAGAAGGTATAGCCTTCCTTCATGCCGAGAATCTGGTCGGACATACCCTCGCCGAGAATCTCGTCGATTGCGTCCATCACAGAATCGCAAAGGTCGTCGAGCGTATGCTCCTTATTGTCGGAGTCCTTCGCAGCCTGAGACACGCGAAGCAGCTCCTTCGCGGCGTCCTGCACCTTCTTCTGAACCTCGTCAGTCAGCGGCACAGTGCACTTGATCTGATCGCAGAAGTTGAGCTCGACCTGGCGAGCGGAAAACTGAAACATTGCCATTTGTCAAATCCTCCTTCTTAAATTACACCGCGGAGTAGGTGTACTCGGCGGGCGCGGCGTTGGCCTTCTTGACGTCGATGTCGATGCTGGCGCTCTCACCCGCGGAGCCGCTGCCATCAGAGTTGACGATGATAGAAGCCTGACCGGTCTCGCCCTTGCCGTTCAGCAAGCAGAAGTAAACGTACTTGCGAATGACAGCGGAGCCGGTGCCGTACATGATGCCATGAGAGAGCGCGAAGTCCTGGAAGTCATCGCCGATATAGCGATCGCCGGAGACCTTAAAGGCTCTCTGGTTGCCGGTCTTCATGGTGGACTGGCCGGCGCGAATATAGGTCTTGTCCTGCGTGATTGGGTTGAGGTTGGCGTCAAGACCGGTCACGCCAAGCTGCGCGACCGCGTAGTCCTTAACCTCGGCGGAGCCGTCTGCGGAGCAATCGATCGCGAGGACAAAATCATCGTTGGTGACGAAACCCTCAAAGGTCGGGCTCGGCGTATGGGCCGCCATCAGCTCGGAAAGTTTCATACGGTGCGATCTCCTTTCTGGAAATAAGTTAGTTTGAGTTGAAGCTGATACCGCGCCGTACCGTGATCGTCAACGATAAACGGGTATGCGGTAGAGCTGATCTCGATTGTACGAACCGCGCGGCCCGTACCGATGTCGGGGAATTGCCGGCGTTTACTCTTGCTCTCGAGCCAGGACGAAAGGCCCTCATAGAAGGCTTGATTGTCCACATTCTGTGCGATGTCATCGCTATAAAACTCGCGGCTCGATACGCAGAAGAGATATTGCCGAATAGAGCTGCCGTCGAGGTAGCGCTTGACGATCTCAGTGGTCGGCACGGTATCGACTGAGTAGCTCTTCGCCTCCTCGGGCAAAAAATCCACGCTGAGCCGACCGTCAGCCAGTCCCTCATAGGTTTTCAGCCAGGCGCGAACGCCGTCAATGATCGTCATTTTGCTCTACCTCCTACATAAGCGGCGAAGTCTCTTTTGAGATCGCCCCCACGGTCCGCAAGCATACGCTTATCCCATTCTTTACCTCGCATCGGCGCGCCGTGGTAGTTGAGCGCTCGGCCTGAATAGCTCTTTGGCGCCCGACCTACCATAGCGAGGCCGACATAAACATAATGGGCGTACGGCCCTGGATAGGTGACTTTGCTGCCGTCAGGGGCGATCTGCTGTTGATTCTTCAAATGCGCTCCTGCGCCCGCGCTCATAGGAACGTACGGGTCACAGTATTTTGCGACCGAAGTCGCAAGGTATTTTCGCGCCTTGTTATCACTGCCGAGACCGTGCTTGGCAAGAATCTTACTCGGCGTGATGTTGACGCTTTTGATCTTGATTCCAAAACTCATACGCCACTCACCGCCACATGCGGAAGAGTCCCGCGCCGGTTGTCGGCGACCGCGGTGATCTGGAAATAAGTCGAGCCTTTGAGGTCTGCCGGCTTGAGTACCCCTGAAATTTCCCCCTTGACCAGGTAGTCAAGTTTTTCAGGCAAGCAAGACGGAAGAACAGCCTCGGGGATTCGGACCTTATAAACGTTAACCGCTTTCGCGCCGTCAGCCGTGACCGCCGTTTCTGTCTTCGCATACCAACTGACGCCCTGAATGGGGTAGCAGGCATACGAGTCGGAATCGGCGGTCTTGACATGGTGAACGAGCGTCACGAGCTCGGCGCAGGCGAGGAAGTCTTTCATCGGCGGCCCCTCCCGCGGAACAGGAGACCCGTAGGAGCGAGGTAGAGCCGAATTGCATTGCTCAATCGGCCCTGCGCCGTTCCTGCGTTCTTCGACGCGCCCACGCTTGAAGCGCTGCCCGTCGCATAGGTTCGCGAGATGCCGTCGTTCGTCTCGGACGAAACGGGACCGCCGGACTCCTCGATATTTGCCTGATCGGCGTACGCGCAGACAGCCGACATAACCGCTGCGCGTACGGGCTCCACCAGACAGGCCCAGCGAGCACTGAGCCTATACTCGGTCATGGCGTCCGCAAAGAGGAACGCCTGAGATGCGAGCCGGTTGAAGGTATCTTCGTCCAGCTCGCCGCCGTAAGTGGTCTTATACCACTCGTAGCTGACAACGACCACTTACCGCACCGCCTTCCTTACTGCAGCTTGGCAGTAGCGATGAACAGGCCTGCGGGGTTCGGCAGAACGGGCACGAACAGGCCAGACGCCTTAGACCAGACAGCCGTGGGGTCAGGCTCGGTCCACTGGGTCAGGGTGACAAACTGCTCGGCGCTCTTCGCGGTCCAGGGGCCGAGCTGCTCCTCTTCGGGAGTCACGCCCCACAGGCCGACGCCGAAGTTCTGCAGGCCGTTGTAGGAAGCCAGGAAGGAGACCTTGCTCTGACCCCAGAAGCGCTGGGTCGTCAGCTTGCCGTCTTTGCCCTCGACATTGTAGCGCAGGTCGTTCGTACGAATATCAGTAATACCGAAGAGCTCGTTGAACAGACCGACGAGCTGCGTACGAGAGACCATAGCGCCGGCACCGGCACCGCCATAGATGGCCTTGGAGATCCCCTCGTTGGTCAGCATCTTAGAGAGTACGGAACCGGACAGGACCATACCGGAAATGGTGAAGCCCTTGTCGCGAGCGGTTTCGACGATCTCTTCGATCTGCGCGAGAACCTTCTTGTCAGGCGTGGAGACGTCAATGTCGAAGCCGGTGTTACCGTTCGGCACGCCGAAGTCAACAGAGAAGTTCAGGCCATTCTCCTTGATGGTCATCTTGCCGGTGGACAGGACTTCCATCTTGGCGACCTCGGTACGGCAGCGAACGCCTTCGGCCAGTCGGCCCCAGTCGTCATAAACGAAGTCGATCAGAGCGCTGTCATTGAACGCACCGTTTTCGAGCACCTGACGCAGGGACTCGGTCTGGTTGATCTTCTCCTTGATGAAGAGCTTTTCAACCGTCACGCGCTCCAGCGCGGGGCGAGAACCGATGTGCGCCTCGGTGTCGAGACCGTGAACCAGGGCCATAGTGGGAAGCTGAGAGCCGGCCGCAAGGCGCAGGTACTCGGCTTTGAAGTTCTGGGTCTTATGATCAGGGAAGATCGTGTCGCCGATGTAGTTCGGACGAGGAATCAGGAAGTTCTGGCTGAAGTCAAGCTGTTCAGCCTGGGACAGCATTCTCAGAATATCGGGCATGTGTTATATCCTCCTTACTTAGATTAGGCCTCGAAGACGGGGTAGACCTTGACGTCTGCACCCGCGATCGTAACCGTATCAACGGCGTCGCCGCCAGAGCTCAGCGCCCAGCCGATCTGAGCCTTGGAGCTCTTCGTCAGCGGATAGCTCTTAGAGAGCGCGACGATCTCGCCGTCAGCGTACATGGTCGCATCGACGGGAACGTCACCCGTGCCGCCGTCCTTCTCGTAGGTGACGGAATAGCCGCGGACGGTTGCGTTCGCACCGACGAAGACGATGTTCTTGAGCGCGGTCTGCGCGGCACTTGCGGCGTTCACGCGGTCGCTGATCACGCGGCCGGCAGCCATGATAGAGCCGATCGCATCGCCGTCAGTGACGTCGACGTCCTGGAACACGATGCCAGTCGCGGCGCTCGTATTCGCGGGGAACACGGTGCCGGCAAACACAGTCTTGCGATCGCCGTCAGTCTGGCCCATGCTCTGAGGAATCTGCGCGGTCTTGGTGACGAGACCGACTTCGCTATCCAGGAAATTAGGAATCGCGGTGCCGATCTCAGTTTTCAGAATAGACATGAATGGAATCCTCCTTATTTAGTGTTAGTGTTCTCTGCGGGGGTAGAAACAGGTCCGAACTTCGCGGCGGCTGCTCTCGCGGCCTGTGCGGCTCTGCTCAGGGTTGCAGGACCACCGTTTCCGGTCGGGTTTGCGAAGCTGGGGTCGGGCTTTTCAGCGCGGAAGGAATCGGGGTCTTTCTCGCGCATGGCCTTAATACGATCATCAAAGCCGACGAGCTTGCCGTCTTTCAGCTCGCAGCGAGTAGCCATGAAGTCAGCGCAAGCTGCGGCCTTTGCGCCCTTAGAGGTAAACTCGATCTTGCCGTCATTGAAGGCGGTCTCGAGGGCGTCGGCATAATCGCGGTCGGCGATCTGCTTTTGATACTTGGCGGTCTCGTCGTTGTACTTCGTCTGCAGGTCGGTAAGCTGTTGCTTGACCTTCTCAGCATCTTCCGCGCCGGCTTTCAGGGTCTCGAGGTCCTTGTCACGGTCGGAGAGCTGCTGCTGCAGGGTGGCCGTCTCGGCTTTCGCGTCTTCGGCTGCCTTCTTGTGCTTTTCAATGTCGCGACCATTGATAGCAAGCACTTTGTCGGCCTGCTCGTCTGTCAGGCCCAGAGCGGTGAGTTCGTCCTTTTTCATACTGTTTCCTTTCTTTGCGGTTAGGCTTTTTAGGTCGTTGCCGTGACCTGCCGCCCCGTCCTCATAGGCTGACGGGTAGCCGATATTGCGCGAGCTGCAGGAGTCGAACCTGCATAACCACGGCTCGCATATAAAAGGAAGTCATACGGAGCTCCACGATCGTCCGTATGACTTCCAAATATTAGGAGTATAAACACCAGGGCCCCAGGCAGAAAACTCGATACGGGTCACCTGGGGCTTGTTTATGAGAGTTTTATCCGATCTGCTCACGAGAGGAGTCTCGCTTGAGACCGGTCTGCTTGATAAAATCGCGCTGTCGAGCCTGCCAGGCGCGGACTTTAGCGCGAGCCTCGTCGGTAGACTGGCCTGCAGCCTTCATAGCGACCTCTTCGCGTTTCCATCGGCGAATACCTCGCTCGATATAACGTTGCTGCTGCAAAGCCTCGTACTCGGTCAACTGCTGGCCGTTGTAGGTAATATTCTTTGCGGAGTAGTCCTTAAGCTGGGCTTTCGAGTAGGTCCGAGGCGCGCCCTCGACGTATGGGAAAAAGCTGTGATTGCAGTTCCAACCGCAAAGGCCGTCGCCGGTGCCGTACCCCGTAGCCTCCTCGAAGTTTTTGTACTTCGGGTGAGAGCCCTTGCGGCAGTAGATTTGTCCCTGCCACTCTTGATGACTCGGGCGAGCGCCGGCGTGAGCGGTTACTTCCACAAGATCAATGTCGAGCCCGTCCATGAGCGCGAGCTGCGACTTTGCGGCGGTCTGGTTGACGCCGGTGACGACCGCACGGCGAACAGCCGTTTCGATCGTGTCCACATGGCTTGAAGGATAAGTGATTGACTGGACGCCGGTCCGTGCGAGGTCCTTAACCACATTTCTGATCGCGGTATTATAGTCAAACGCCCCTGACGTGACCTGCAGCCAGGCCCGATCAAGAGCGTCTTCAAATTGCTTTGCAGCCGTGTTCGCGGTCGTGCGAGTCAAGTTGCGGAAGATTCCGCTTGTCTGCCGAAGACCGCTTTGCAGCGCCTCGCGAACGCCGGCGACCGCAAGAGGGTCAACGTCGCCCATGCCTGCGGCCGCGTAGATTTTCGCGTCAGAGGTAAGCGCCTCGTCAACCGCCTGCGCCATGAGCTTTTTGAGCTCGGCTTGAGTCTTCCCCGTAAGAGCGGCGAGTTGCTGCTCGATCTCGGTCTCAAGCATACCCATCGCCCGAAGACGCTGGTGCTGATGCTGGACCGCGGGAATGTAGTAGTCATACTTCGCGATGCGTTCGGCCATATTCGCGAGAATGTCTTGCTCGATCTTTCCATAAAGCTCAACAAGAGCGTCCGGAGTAGCCGCCAGGTATTCAGGCGTCAGCATCAGCCGAGATTAAAGGGGTCCGCCGTAGACTCTACGGGGCACATGCTCTTTGCGACTTCTTCGGTCTCGTTGTACCATTTGACGCGGTACTCCCACTTCTGCATAAGGCCGTCACGAACGTCCTGGCGGTCGCGCTCGCGCAAGGCGTCCTTATCGGTGAGAATACTATCGTCAAAGTCGATATAGAGCGCATACTCTCCACGGGGCGCAAGGCCGTAGAGAGTGGCGTACACGTCAACGCCATAGACCGCGTTTTCGAGCGCAGCCTTGAAGCGATCTTCAAGAGCTTTGACTGTGTTGAACTTGCGAATCTTCGCGGACATGACCTCAGTCGCGGTCTTTTCCACAGTCGCGGGGTCGGAGAGATCGCCGTAAGCAAGGCCGGTATTGAACTCAATGCGGCGCAAGATCGCCTGCAAGCCCTCGTAGTAGCCTGCGTGCCGAAGTGCTGGGGAGAACTCCTTGAAGAAGTCGTCCGAGTCATACGGCATTTGAATGAAGAGCCGATCGCCGAGCAAGGGATTTGCCTTACTGCCAGGCAGCGAGCCAGAGATCGCCTCAGGGGTGCCGATGATCTTACGCTCTGCACTTTCAAACTCATAGAGGAAGCGTGCCCACTGTTCATCGGCGTCGCGAATCAGGTCCTCAGTCGCGCCGCCATAAATGGAGACACCCAAGCTGGACGCGGTATCAATGTTGTTGCTGACAGGCGGCGTGAAGTAGCCGAAGAGCGGCTTTTCTACATTTTTGATCTGAACCTCTTCGGGAATGGCGGCCCACTCGGGAACGCGGCCGAGCTCGACTTCGCTGCCTGTGATACCGTTCTCGTCAGAGGTAAAGGCCTTGTTGCGAATCGTATAGACACCGCTGGCGAAGTCATGGTACTCGAGCTTGACGAAGTAGCTCTTATCGACCTTGACCGGCTGACTCTTGAACACGCCAGAAACGCAGCTATCCCCATCGTCAAAGCGAAGAGGGATAAAGGACGCGGCGCTCGTACTGTCGATGAAGACGTTTCCACCCGAGACATACGGCTTGAAGGCCATGCCGCCGAGGGCCATGCAAAGCTCGATGCTGTTTTGCACGTTCGACTGGAAGCGCGTCAACTGCTCGTTGATAAAGTCGGCGCGAGGACCGCCGTCAGCCGTGATCGTCATTTCCGAAGAGACGACCTGCGCGAACTCCTTCGCGATCGCTCGCGGAAGGCCGAGAGGTTTGACCTCGTCGTCGGCCCACTCAGGCTTATCGACGTACATGCCGTACCACCGACTAATGGCGCGAGACATTTTATCGCTGACGAGCGGGTCCGCATCGAAGCTCTTATAAATCACGTTGGAAGGCACAAGCACATTTCTCGAAAATGCACCGAGCTTTCCCCAAAGGTTATTTAATGCCATACGCCCTCACCTCGCGTTTCATAATCGTGCGGACAAAATACCGCATTTGGTCCATGCTGTGGTCGTTCTCTTTAATCACGGCATCGCTCGAAGCCTTCTCGTCCCACGCGTACGCGCCGAACTCAGCTTTCGTATTGACGCACGTCTTATTGAAATGGAGCAAGCCGGCTTGCAGCATTGTTCCAGTATCGCGAATACCGTCAAGCACGTCGTTCTTCGCGTTCTTGACGCTGAATTTGCCGTGCCGCCTGATTGTTTCCTTGAAGGAGGCGGCCGAAGGGTCAATGACGACTTGCTCGATCAGGTAGCCGTCTGCAAAGGCCTCAAGATCGGCATAATACTCTTCATCGGTCTTCTGCTTGCCCTTCTTGCGGCCGTCGTAGTAATACTCTTTCACCATGAAGGCCGAATTGCCATTTACGCGCCAGAGGCCGAAGACGCACGGGTTGAGTGTGCCGTAGTCGCAGCTAATGTAATAACGACCGCGCGCGCCATCGTCATCGATCATGTGCCTTTCGGTGTTAAAGAAAGGATAAACAAGGCCCTCGGCCTTCGTCCACTTTCCGAGGATATACCGAGCATAGAAAACACCCGTATACATGCCCTCGTAGCGTTGCTTGATCTTCTCGGAAAGACTGAGGTTGTCAGCCATCGTGAAATGCAGGTGAAGGACATTCCTGCGCTTGCACTCAAGCACCCATTCTTTATAGAACCAGTGCATGGGACCCTCGGGGTTGCAGTTAAACCAGAATTTGCTCCCTGCGACCGAGCATCGGGCGAGGGCCTGCTCGACGAAGGACCGCGGCATAAGCGCGACCTCGTCAAAAAGAACGCCAGCCAGGGTCATGCCCTGAACAAGCGTATAACTGGATTCGTCACGACCTCCGAAGAGGTAGTAGGTATTGCTGCGGCCGCCGACCGAGATAATCAGCTTATTCTCTGCGCGTCGCTCGGTCACTTTGAAAAGCCCCTCAAGCCAGGAGGGAAAATGCACGATCACATTACGGCGCAAAGACTCGATCGTGCGGCCGCAAATGGCGAAACTCTCATTGTTGAAAGAGTACATGCTCCAAAGGATAAAGCCGACCGCCATTGAGACGGTCTTGCCCGATCGAATGGAGCCGTCGCAGAGAATGCCGTCATAGTCTGCAAACTCAGGTCTCTTCCACCACGTCAGCGTCAACGTCTGCCGAGGACTGAATCTCTGGTATTTCATTTAGATCGATTCCCCCCTCTGCAGCGCCGGCGATCGCCTCAAAGAGGTTATTCTTCTGCGTATCGCCCTCCGGATTCGTCCCATCAAAGAGACCGAGATATTTACCAAGCATCTCGAGAGCGCGAGCCTTATCGGCGAGTTTGACCTCTACGCCATACATACCCTCCTTGACAGAGGCGAGAGCTGCCAGCTTATCAGCGGCCACGTCGTCAGAGTCTTTAATGAGAACGCGGCCGCCCTGAATCGTCAAGAAGTCGGTAGCCTTTGCGAAGCCGATCGAAGCAAGTTCTTTCAGGACTCGCTCTCGCGTGATCTCAAGCTTTTCAGCCGCCGACTTTTGTCTTTTTTGGATTGCAGCTTGAATTTCGGGTTTCTTCAAATTTGAAACGCCGATCGAGTAAGCCGTCTTTTTGCTATATCCTGCACGGATTGCGGCTTGCGTCGCATTCAGGTCGACAAGGTATTCATCGACAAACTTTTGCATCTTCGGAGTCATTTTGCCTGCCACGCTCACCACCTCCAAACGCAGCAAAATGAAAAGAGCGACTGTTTCCAGCCGCTCTTCTTCAGGAGGAAGGACAATGGCCGTGCTCGCCAAAACCTTCATGCTATACGCTAACACAAATTCATAAGAATTAACGCGCTTTTGCTGCCTCCTGTAATGCGAGTAGAGCTCTGCGGTGAAGCTCCTGGGTCCACCTGAACGTGTAGTTCATTCTGACGGCAATCTCCTCCCACCGCAAGTAGCTGAGATACCGAAGCTCGAGAACGGTTTTGAAGTTCAAGTCCGCAACAAGCTCCTTGATGATCTGAGAGGTCTGCCGCTCAAAATCGGCGATCTCCATGATTTCGTCCTTGATCTCTTCTTGCAGAGTCATAATCGCGACAACACAATTCTCGGTCTTGCTTGTAGGGTAACCGCCGCCGCTCGAAGCGTTCTCGGGATTCGCGGTAATAGACTCGGCGATCTGCCGCCACTCCTCAATGCGTTTTTGCCTTGCGGCAATACGCTCCTTTGCGCGATAGCCACGATTGAGTACGACCATCGGGTCGTCAGATAGAGACTGTAAAACTTCTTCCGTCATGTTACCTCCTTGATTCTGGTCTTGACCGCCTCAAGCAAGGCGTTCTGGCCTGCCTCTTTGTTTCGTAAGACAATATCGTAAATACGCTCATCGATCGTACCTTTTGCCATAAGCGTGTGAATGAGAACGGTCTCAGCTTGTCCGCGCCGGTGAAGGCGCTTATTCGCCTGCTGGAAAAACTCAAGGTTCCAAGTCGGGCTGTACCAAATCGCGATATGACCGCCGAATTGTAAATTAAGACCGTGACCGGCGCTTGCGGGGTTCGCGAGAAGAATCGGAATCTCCTTAGCGTTCCAGCGCTTGACGACATTCTCCTCTTTTACATGAATGGCCTGAGGGTACCGTGCTTGCAGCCGATCAAGCTCGTGCTTATAGTTATAAAATACCAAAATAGGTTGACCGTTCGCCTCTTCGATAAGCTGGTCTAAGACCTCGAGCTTTTGGTCATGAACGATCTGAGCTTTGCCGTTCTCGTCGTAGACCGCACCGCCTGCCAACTGCAAGAGCTTATTCGTCAAGATCGCGGCCGTTGCTGCGTCAACGTCTCCATCTGCAAAAGGCAGCAGCATAGTCCTTTCAAGTTGTTGGTACATAGCCGCCGCGTTTTCCGAGAGTTTGACCTCATGGGGAATCGTGAGCCGTTCAGGAAGGCCCGTCGTTTCCATGCTGATACAGAGATCGCTCAATTTCGCAAAGATCGCTTCACGGGCCCCGTCCTTCAAGTTCCAGTCATAAACGATTCCATTCGGCCCGCGTCTGCCAGGCGTGAAGTAGGTATCGCGATAAGCTGACAACGTTCGACCGAGCCGCGCGCCTTCGTCCAGGAGATAAACCTGGGACCAGAGATCGAGTAGGCCATTCGGAGCCGGTGTGCCTGTAAGGCCGACGATTCGATCGATATATTTTCGGACTTTCCGAAGAGCCCTAAAGCGCTGGGCCTTGCTGGACTTGAAGCTCGATAGCTCGTCGATCACAACCATATCGAAAGGCCACTTCTTTTTGTAATAGTCGACGAGCCAGACGACATTTTCACGATTGACGATATAAAAATCGGCGTCAGTATGCAGCGCGTCAATTCGCTCCTGCGCCGTGCCGATAATCAGAGAATAAGTCAAGCCCTCAAGCTGGTCCCACTTTGCCAGCTCGTCGGGCCACGTCTCTCTCGCAGGAAGGAGCGGCGCGATCACGAGGACCTTGCTTGTCTCAAAATAGTCCCGCAGCAATTTCTCGCACGCCGAGAGTGTGATCGCCGTCTTGCCGAGACCCATATCGAGGAACAGCCCTGCGGCTTTATGCTCAAGGACAAACTTCTCGGCAAAAGCCTGATAGGGGTAAGGCGCGTATTTCATACCGGCACCCCGATCTCAATAAGCCGCTGACGAAAGACTTCTGCATCGTCGATCAGCCAGACGTGACAGCCCAGCCCTTCCAAAATGCGAAAGACCTTCTTTTGCTGCTCGCTACGCCCGTCGTTCAAGCCTGGGCGCTTAAGCTCGACAAAAATGATATGGGGCCCAGGCAAAATACAGATTCGGTCAGGCACGCCCCGACGTCCAGGGCTTACCCACTTCCAAGCCACGCCCCCGAGGACCTCGACTTGTCGGCGGATATTCCTTTCAACTGTTGATTCTTTCAAAGCTACCTCCTACAGCAGTTACAGCGAAAACAGCGCATTTTCTATATAGGGCATTGTAATTAAGGATTTATAGGTATATATGGATATATTTTCCTCTTATTTTTCTTAATTTTTTACCCTTATATAGAAAATTGTTTATTTTGCTGTAACTGCTGTTTTGCTTGCAATCACTGACTTTTTTGAACAGCAGTAATTTTTGGAAACTGCTGTAACTGCTGTAAGCTAAGACCGCCAAACTGCTGCGACTCCGCTGTAAAAATCGGGGCGTTCTGCTGTAAAATCCTGAGGTTCTGCTGTTAAAGGATTTTGGCAAAGCCCCTTTGCTTTCCATAGATCGGACCGCAATCAATGCTCGACCAGGAGCGCCAGCCAGGCAGTCGCTTAAGCATAGAATTGATCTCGCGAGCCTGCGCCGGCGTATAGTCACGAACCGAGCCGCCAAAAAGCTCTCGCCAAATCTCCATAGCGCATACATATCTGCGAGGTACCGTCCCTTGTGCCTGTTCATCGGAAAAGCCGTCCGCCCAAAAAGCGAGCCGCTGCTCGAGGTCTCTCGAAGCCCAGTCTTCCGGTAAGAGCGTGTTGACGAATTTCTCAATAAGGCTCTGCTTGCCGTTCATCTCAGTATGCTCGTCCTGAATTGCACGAGCCTCAGCCTCGATCTTCGCGTCATTCAAGTACCAAACCTCACCGGCGTTATACCGGACCATGATCTCAGCCCATACCTGATCGACGATCTCAGGCGTAAAATAGTCGCCTGTCTCTCGCCCCTTGTCCGTGACAGTAACAGGCCAAAAACGGCGGCCGCCTGTTGCGTCTCGCAGGAATTCATCATCGTTGGTCGTACCAAAGAAGGCGCATTGCCGCGGGCGCTCTTGCGTTCGACGAGCATACGCCGCGCGGTAGCTGTCCGACTGTTTAGAGACAAACTGCTTGATCTGCTCAAGCTCAGCCTTTCGGGTCGCGGCCATTTCTCCCATCTCAATAAGCCAAAAGCCTTGAAGCTGTTCGTACGCCTCTTTACCTTGAACGGTATAGAAGGAATCAGAAAACCAGGACTTACCGAGCTTGGCGAGAGTCGTAGACTTGCGGCAGCCCTGAGGACCAACTAAGACAAGAATGTGATCGTGCTTGCACCCAGGCTGCATCACGCGAGCAACCGCGCCGATCAACGCTTTGCGGGTGACCGTTCGCGTGTACTCAGTATCTTCGGCGCCGAGGTAGTCAATGAAGATCGTGTCCGCACGGGGCGTTCCGTCCCAGGTGAGGCCCTCCAAATATTCGCGGACAGGATGCCGTGAGCATTTAAGCATCGCAAGCGCAACTGCATCGACGATCTTCGAGACATTCGCGATCGTGTAACGCTTTTCGATGTAATTGCGAAGACCTGCGTCGTCAACGTCGTTCCAGGCGTTCGAGAGTCGAGCGCTGAGCTTAATCCACGGTAAGTCGCCGCAGACGGTCATGCGTTCCTTAAAGGTGTCATAGAAGTAACGGCCCTTTAGGCGGCGATCGTTTTCCATGATGATTCTAACGTTCTCGATCGTGGCCTCGCATTTTCCTGTTTTAGTGAGAGTCAGGTCGCGAGTCCAGCTCATGTCCTCTTCGCCTTCGTCGGCAGAGGCGTCGTCCTCGTCAAACTGCGCGCTGATCTTCTGTAAACGCTTTCGCGCAAGCTCCTCGCGAACCTCGGGAATCTGCAAAGCCTCGTCAGCCATTGCGACGAACGACGGGAGACGACTGCTCGGGGTGCCAGGTGCAGCAGCGTCGTCCTGATTGCCGAATAAATGAATACGGACAAGGTCAAAAGCGTTGCATAGCTTTCCGCTTGCAGGGTCCGTGCCATGATGAGAGTACGCGAAGAGACCGTTATCGTAAAGGACCAAGCCGCCGGTCGTGGAGCCGCCCTTGAAGGTATAGCGGCCGTCGTCGCATTTCTCATAGACGTCGGGCAAGAACTCTTCGATTGCGTCTGCGACAGAGTATGTACTGCAGAACGCGCCGACGACGCCGTCCTTTGCGGTAGGGTCTCCTTGCTTTTTAGCAAGCCGGTGAAGCGCCTCGGCCCGCCGTGAGGAAACCGGCCACTCCGTGGGGTCATGCCAGTCAACATAGCGCTTGAGCTGCTCATCTACGTCAAGCCAGGGGCCGTCAGAGAACTCATACCGATACTCGGCATCATAGGAGAGCGAGGGCCAGTACATAAGCCGATGCGGCTCATAGGTGGTGTCGTCGCACATGTCGATGCCGATGTCCTGTGCGATCTTTCTCGCAACTGCTGCATACTCTTCGGGTGAGACCGCGCGCGAGAGCGGCATAACCAGGCGAAGGCGCGGAGCGTCTGGCCGGTGACTATGCGTGCTATAAAGAACGGCGGCGCAGCCAAGGACCAGAACAACCGTGTCCCAAGGGTCGGCGTCGGCCGGTACTTCATCAAGGTCTAAGGTCAGGAGTCGGCGCTGAGTGATCGCGTCGGCTTTACGACGACCGCCTTTGAGCACACCGCCGACAAAGCCGCCAACGTCTTTGATCTCGTCGCGCTGAGCCTTCGGCAAGGCCTTATATTCTTTCGCAGACTCCTGTGTCCGTTCAGGGATTTCGAGACGGTTGACAAGCTGCGACCACATGAGATCACGGTTTTGCCACTGAGTAGAGCGTCGAGATTGCCCGACCGCAATCGTGATAGGACCGTCGTACTGAACTGCTGTCATTCGTCAATCTCCCTTCGCACAACTCTTAAAATGCCTGCATTGCGAATCATTCTGTCGCACATATTGCAGGGCTTTGCCTCAATCCATTTCTTTGTCCTGGGGTCATAGCCAACCAGATAGAGCGTAGAGCCTTGAAGCTCTTGCCTTGACGCGCTGATGATCGCATTTTGCTCAGCATGAACCGCCACGCAAGAGCCGTATTGCGAACCGTGCGCGGCAGCAGTCTCGTCAAGCGGCAGCTCGTGCGATCGGCAGTAGCAAACGCCGGTATCACAACAATTCGCCTCGCCGCGCGGAGAACCGTTATAGCCGGTCGCGATGACTTCATCGTTTTTCACGATCACCGCGCCGTAGTGTTTTCGCAAGCAGGTCGATCGCGCGGCAACGGCCGCGGCAATGTTCAAATAGTATTCATCTTTGCTGACTCGTTCCAAATGAGTCACCTCCGTTTCAGCTCCTCCTCCCAGGGCCGAAGCCCCAGGAGGAAGGGCAAGATTTTATTTGCCGGTGGAGCCGAACGCGCCGTTACCGCGAGCCTCGCCGAGATCAAGCACGAAGTCAGGAGTCATGACTGGCAGCACGACCAACTGGCCGATACGGTCGCCGCGGTAAATGTGATAAGCCTCGTGACCGCCGTTGTGAATGACCGCGTGCATTTCCCCGGTATAGCCAGGGTCGAGCGGGGGGAGCTTGCAGTCAACGCCCTTTGCGGTCTGGCTCGATCTCGGGAAGATAAACGCGCCAAAGCCGGCAGGAAGATCAAGACCAAAGCCAAGCCCAATCACCGCAGAGCAACCGACCTCAATGATACGGTCTTTAAGCGCGTACACGTCCGCGCCGACGTCGTTCGCGTGCGCGCGCTTAGGCTGCATCTCCGAAGGAACGCCGTAGTCGAGGAGCTTAACCTGCATTGCTCGCGCCTCCTTCCTCGTAAAGAAGCGGGAACTCAAGCCGCAGCAGCTCGCTGGGAGTTAAGTACGGCATGGGATTCTGGCAGCCCATTTTGCCCTCTTTGCAAGCGCCTCTCATGCAGAAGGGGCCGGTCGTTGCTCGGGAGAAAAGCCGAGGGTTCAGCTTATAAAGCTCGTCCCAAACCTTGAGCAGAACCAGGCGAGTCTCGGACGTGTTGCGCCGACAAGTACGCTGGCCGATAATGTGTTTCCACTGATAGGGCGTCGCACTGATAATCAGAACATTGCGAAGGCCCTGTGGAGCCATATATCCAGCGGCATCGTTATCAAGGCCCTGCTTGACGGCCTCGGCGTAGTTCGCCATGTTCAGCTTGCAGGAGGTCAAATAAGTCTCTTCTTCGCCGCGCTCCATAACCTCATAAGGAATCGCGAAGGCAGCGTCATCCGAGTAGTCGCTGTACTGCAGCGAGGCAGACATGAACTTGACTTCGTTCTGGTGGCGCGTGATCTGCGCCAGGAAGCGCCGACTCGCGCCGACAATGACAACGTTGATCGCGCCGAACTTCTGAATCGTCGGGTGCGGCAGCTTTGTCATCGTAGTTACCGTGTCTTCGGTGTAGCTCTTGTTGTAGAGTGCCATGAAGTCATCCAGGCTTTTGATCTTATGGCCGCGCTGCGTAAGACGCGCAGCGCAAACCATCATCTTCTCAGCCGAAGGAATAACTTCGGGATTTAAGACCGCAACTTCGATGCTTTTCATGCGGACCTTCCTTCCTCAACGATTGCCCGCAGAATCAGCAGATAGTTGATACTGTCGGTAATCTTCTCATTCCACTGCGTGAGCGGATAGGACTGACGAGAGCCGACCATATCGGCAACGGAAACAAGGTGCTTGCTCAGCATCCCAAAAGCGGCCTGCGCGGTTGTCATATCCTGCAAAGCCGCAGCCTTCTTGAAATGTGCCAGGCGGTCGACCTCGGTTTCGTCGGTCGCTTCTTCGGCGTATTCGGTACCCTTACCCATGAGGACGAGCTCGCTGCGAGAGAGCTGGTCGGTCACGATCTTGTCAAACTGTTTCAGATTCATTGTGTACCTCCTTCGGCATAATCAGCAAAAAACTGGTGTTGATGGGAACTGCGAGCGCTTTCTCAACAGGTTGCTCCTGCTCGGCAATAAGACCAGATAGGTCAAAACCGAGACCCGAGAGATATTCAAGACCGAGCTTTGCGTTCGCGAGAGCATTGACGTTCAGCGCAACGTTGTAGTAGGTCTTCTCAACTTCGCGCCGAATATCGGAAAAACGCTTTTTGAGGTCTCTGTCGACCTGGGCCTCACGCAACTCTGTCTCTTGCAGCTTTTCGGCCATAGGGACCCGCGCAAGAAGTACGTTGTGAATTGAGTACAGGATTGTACCCCAACTCATAGACAAGGGGCCTGCAAGCTCCTCATTCTTCTTGTGCCAGTCCATCATATAATCATAGACCTCAGTCAAACGCGGCTCGACATACGCAACCATTTCGGCGAACTTCGTACGCTCAAGTTTTTCTGCGAGTAACGCCGCGCACGCTGCGTTCTCCTGTGCGTTGACTTGCTTAAGGGCTTTATTCTTTTGCCCTTCGAGCCATTTTAATAAGATTTTCTTAGTCACTGTTCTTCCTCCAAATTAGTCCTTGCGGTAATACTCACACTCATAAGCGTCGGCGCGAAGCGGCAAATTCGGAGCCCAGGAGATCGGCTGGCCCATAAGCGCGCCGAGCTCTTCGGCCGAGCTGACGCCAACCGGTACCTCGCAAATCACTTCGTCGTGAACATGGAAGACGATCGGGAAGCCTGCGGCCTCAAGTCTAAACATAGCCTCGGCCAAGCAGTCGCGGGCAGTAGCCTGAACGATATTCTCCACGAACTTCGGCCCGTAAGACTCGATACGGCCCCAGCCGCCCGAGGATTGAATTGTTCCCTCGTAGGTGATATTGTCGTCACCGTCGACGCGGGGCTTGACGTAGCTGAGCTCTCGACCGTTCGGCAAGCGCAGGCGCATAAGCGGTCCTTGCTTGCGAAGTCTCATGCCATGCGGTAGATCAACAGGAGCCTGCGTCGTAATGCACCGACGAACGGCAGCGTCCGTGTCCCACCAGAACTTCGTGATCGACTTATTCGCCGCGCGCCAACTATTGACGATTGGCTTAAGCTCAGATTCTTCAAGGCCCATCGCCAAAGCACCCATACTCTTCATGGCACCAACGGAGCCACCATAGCCCAGGGCAAGCTCAGCAATTTTACCCTTCTGACGCATCGGGTCACCTTTCTTGACGGACCCTTTCGGCAAGTGAAACATCTGCTCGGCTGAGGCCTCATAGATTTTGCCGTGCGTATTAAAGACGTCCATGCGCCACTCTTCATCTGCGAGCCAAGCAAGCACGCGCGCCTCGATCGCAGAAAAGTCGGCCACGATGAACCTACAGCCAGGCTTAGGGATAAAAGCTGTACGAATGAGCTGGGACAGCGTTCCTGCCGTGTCATCGAAGAGCATCTCGAGAGTCTCAAGATCACCCTCACGAACCAAGCGCCGCGCGGCGTCAAGCTCGCTATCAGGCATCTTGTTTTGCGGCAGGTTTTGCATCTGCACCAAACGCCCGGCCCAGCGTCCGGTGCGCGCGGCACCGCAGAACTGAGTCAGGCCTCGGATGCGACCGTCAGGGCAAACCGTGCGGAGCATCGCGTTGTATTTTTCAGTTGAGGTCTTTGCAAGGCCCTGACGAATGTCGAGCATTGCGTGAACCTCTTCATTGTCGGTGCCGCTGCGAACGTCACCGATCATCTTTTTGTTGAGGCTCTCCACCTCAAAGCCAGAGACCTCCTCAATCCAGGACTTGAGCTGCGCAGCGCTCTTTGGATTATCAAGACCCGTCAACTCTTTTGCAGCGTCAAGCAGCCGCGCTTTTACGATCTGGTCGATCGCAACCGCATTTTCCGCGAGGACCGTATCAACGCCGACGCCGCGGTCGTTGATATGCTGGTCGATTATCCAGAGGTCATGCTCGCTGGGAATCACGGGGAACTTCTGCAGGCGCTTTCTGATCGCGCGCTCCGTCACGACGTCCTGACGGTTATACTCGACATAGAGATTCCACCGCTCGGGGTCATGGTGAGGAAGATTGCGCGTGCGCTCGCCATTGACCTTTGTGGCTTTGCAGGGAATTGAGAAGTACCGAATCAGGGCTTTGCCCGTTTTCGACTTCTGCTTGTCCTCAGGCAAGCCGATCACTTCGCCGACAGCTTCCAAGCTGCCAGGCAGACCAAGCTCGCGAGCCATAACGGCGGTGCAGCTCCATTGATCTGCAGGAGTCACGCGACCCATAAACGTGCTCAGACAAGTCCGTTCAAAAGACGCATTGAATGCTGTCTTGAGGATTTCGGGGTCATACAGGGCGTCCTGGAGCTCCTGGGGTAGCTTCTGGCCTTGCGCCATGTCGATAACCTCAACAGGACCATCGTCCCAAGCGTAGCCAAAGAGTAAAATCTCAAAATCAGGACTTGCCGCGTAAGCATAGACACCGGCTTTTTGAAGAGAGACCGAGGAGTAGGTTTCAATATCGATCGCGAGAGTTTTCATGTACTCGCTCCCTTCTTGCTATTACGGGGGGGGGTAAAGCCCGAGGGCGTGGGCACGCCGCGTATTTTCCGCGATCGTGCACCACTCGAGCTGGCTGGCGCGGTTATCATGCTTATTGCCGCGTTTGTGGTCTACAACAGGATAACCGTGCGGATTCGGCACAAACATTTTTGCGACGAGCAAGTGAACCTTCACATTGCAGCCGTTCAGGCTTACTCGCAGATAACCGCGCCGATCGTCAAAAGGCTTTAACACGCGCCCCGTACTCTTGCGCCGAATCTCTCCTAAGCGATTGATCTCATACTCAGGAAAGTCGGGAATCGTGTGCCAGACGATCTTCATGGGCTCAGTTCAGGAGATCGTCGTCTTCGTCCTCGAAGTCATCGTCCCAGTCGGAGTCAGTCACAACGCCGCCAGACAGGGGCTCGCCGTCGCTGAGCTTCATAATGCCGTTCAGGCCGGCGGAAACGCCCTTATTGCCGTTCGTGTCGTAGACATAGAAGTTGACGATCGCGCGGCCGTAGCAACCGGAATAGAGCTCGCTCGCCTCGGTGATCGGGGTCTTGTCGGCGTAAACGATCACGGGCTTGTTGTTGGAACTGCAGGTCATAACGTAGTGACCCTTGCACTCGGGGCCAAACTCGCCGCCGTTCGGACGTTCGCCGTCGCCATCATGCAAAGTGGTTTTCAGAGCGGAGGGCAGCTTCTTGCCAGAGTGCTTCTGCAGGTAGGCGGTCTTCGCAGCCTCAATCGCAGCCTTGATCTTCGCGATCGTGTTCTTGTCGGTCTTCGGAATCAGCAAGGTCACGCTGTACTTCGGCTGGGCGCCTTCCTGCGCGGCACGAGGGGTAAAGGCGTTGACGTAGGAAAAACGAACGCGACCGGTAGTGATCTGAGTAGCAGTAGCCATTGTAAAAATCTCCTTTAATTTTTAATAATGTAGACGTCAGCGTACTGAACGCCGAAATTTAATGCTTCCTGGTGGGTATCGAAGTAAATGTCAATGCGGTTCCCCTTGATTGCGCTGCCCGTGTCTTCGGCAACGTATGTATGCCCGTCGATCACGATCTCAGAGCCAAGAGGGATAACAGAGGAATCGACTGCAATCGTTCGGCCGGCCTCGACGATCGCGCCAGACGCGGTAACGCCATAGCCGAAGTCGCCAGGGTCTTTCCCGCAGCACTTGCGGCAAGCGCAATACGCGGTCAGACGGAACTCGCCAAGCTCTTCGAGAACGGGCTCGATCTCTTCGGGCTCAGTCTCGATAACAGGCTCAGGCATGATCTCAGGTGTCACATACGACGTGGGCTCAAGCTCTAAGGCCGGAGCCGCAGTCTCTTCAATGGCTTTTGCCTTCGGCAGGAAAATCGCCATAAGAACGATCGTACAGACGAGCGCCAGAATGACGGCCCACTGAATACGAATCAAGCGAGCTTGCTGATACAGGAGTCGCCGGCTTTTCGATTGCGTCATTGTTATTTCCTCCTCTTACTCGTCAAAGGCCTTGAGGACCTGGTCTTCAAAGCGATACGCGGGCCGCTTGTCCGATTCAGGCGCAAGCGTCGGTGCGCCCTGAGGCTTGACGATCAAGTCGCCGAGAATCTCAGCGAGAGTCTTCTTTCCGAAGTCGCGCTCCATCTGCGTAAGCGTGATGAGCTTGCGATCATAAAGAAGAGACTCGTCATAGCCAGCAGCCTTCATAGCCGCGACGACCTTGTCTTCGTCCGTGAACTTGCGGTTGCTGCGGCCCTCAACCATTTTCCAGCCGGTTACCGTTTCGCCGGCAGTCAGCGCGCCAGACACAAGCTCGCGCAAGTCCTTGAGCCAAGTTTCAATGTCTGCGGACTTGGCAAGAATTGCGCCTGCCTCTTCGGGAGAAATGAGCAATGGGTCGGGGCTCTCGTCAAAGAGCTTAAGGTTCTCTTCGGCACGAGCGCGGCACTGATTCTTTGCGCGGCAGAAACGGCAGGCTTCTTCGCTCGGCGCGAAGTCACCTTCGCCCTTGTCCGCGAGCTTTGCTCTCGGCTTGACATAGCTCTTGCCCCAGGAGGTGAGCTCCTTGACAGTCTTCTCGGAAGAATCCTCGATACCGGAGAGCCGCGGCTGGAAGATCGTCATGCGAACGGTCTTGATCTCATAGAGATCGCCGAACTGCTCAAGCGCGCCCAAGCCGTAGAGTTGCATCTGCGGGTTATTCTCAGCCTCGACGCGATGGCCCTTGCCATACTTAAAGTCGATTACGTCGAGAATCGGCTCGGCGATAATCACGCAGTCACCGGTGCCAAAGCCGCCGGGCACATACTTCGAGAAGTCGAGGCGAGTCTCGAGGATAATCATTGCGTCGGGACAAGTCTTCTTCGCCTCGGCAAGGCGACCGGTCACGAACTTCGCGTAGGCGACCGCGCACTCACGCATTTCCGCATTGTAATAGCTGTTCGGCTCGAACTCGGATTTGATCTGATTTTCATAGGAGACCTCATCAAGCTCGCCGAGGAAGTAGCGCGTCGTGAGCTCTGCGAGAGCGTGCGCAACTGTTCCCTCTTCGGCGTAAGCGCTGGTCGACGCGGGGAACTTCTGCTCGAGCTGGGCGCTCGGCGTACACAGGAGCCACCGATGCGCGCCGCTGGCGGATAAGAGAGCATGTTTAGCCATTCGCAGCCACCAACTTCTCATAGAAGACGGGGTAGTCTTCTTCCTTGACAGCGGACAGGTTTGCGACGCCAAGCTCCTTGAAGACCGCCTTGAGGGCGGCCTTGTCATTCTTAGAGAGCTTGACCGCGAGGGCTCTTACGTCAGCCTTAGAGATCGTCTTCTCCTCAGTAGGCTTAGTATCAGGGGCCTCGGACGCGGACTCCGCAGGGGACTCCTGAGGTGCCTCGGTGGAGGTCTGGGCGGTAGGTGTTTCCGTGGGGGCGGGATTATCGAAAAGAGACATCTGTGCGGTGATCTCTGTGTGTTCAGGCTTTTCAGTCAGAAGACTGGCGAGCGCCTGACTCAGAGTTTCTTTTTTCGGGTCATAGGTGACCTCAACTTTGATCGTTGCCATTTTGTCGTTCCTCCTTAGATTTGAGCCATATTTGAAAGGCTTGTTGGTTTTTAGGGTCTTGAAAAAAGGTTTTTGCATAATCGAGAATCTGTGTGCACGCCAGTTTCTCGGTCTGCTCTAAAGTTGCCTCGGCGGGCATTTGTTTCCTTTAGGAAACTTCCTCCGCAAAAAAAATCTGATTGCGTTTTTCCACGGAGAGATGCAAGCGTCCGGAGCACTTGATGATCTCGCCAACACGAAAATCAACACGGCCATTCAAGCGCTGGTAAAAGGCTTTAGGCTTGAGACCACAGATTTCTGCGAGCTCTCTGACGCTGCAGTTGTTCTCAACCATAGAGGCGCGAAGAGCATTAGCATTGAGCATTTAGGCGTCCTCCTTTCTGAAAAGTTTCCTTAAGGCTACTCAATCATAGCGCATCATTTTGGATTTGTAAACCCCTAAAGGAAACTTTTTTCTGTTTTCGAGAAAAAAGTGTTTCCTTTTTGACACTTGCGCGTTATAATAGGGTTTAGATAGACAAGGGCGGTGATATTTATGACTATGGGCGAGCGAATCCATGACAGGCGCAAGGCCTGCGACCTGACTCTCGAGTACGTCGGTAACTTCGTGGGCGTTGCGAAGAGCACTGTGCGTAAATGGGAGAACGGTGATATTGAGAATATCAGCGCGCTGCGGCTGCAAAAGCTCGCCAACGTACTTGGCACGACAGTCGACTACTTGATGGACGGCGTAACATCCAACCTTACCTACAAGAACGTTGAACCTATGCCCGACTCTCGGCTTTTGCCGATCGTCGGTAAAATCGCTTGCGGCGAGCCGATTCTTGCGAAGCAGAATATCGAGGGCTACGCGGAGCTTGATCGGCGCGTTCACGCTGATTTTGCTCTTCGCTGCGTAGGCGACAGCATGATTAACGCGCATATCTTTGACGGTGATCTGGTCTTCATCAAAGAACAGCCCGACGTGGATAACGGCGAGATCGCGGCGGTCGTCATTGACAACGAAGCAACTCTCAAGCGTGTCTACAAGTACCCGAACCGCATTGAACTTCGTCCCGAGAATCCTCTGTTCCCAGTCCTGCAATATGAGGGCGCTGAGCTGGGAAATGTCCGCATCATCGGCAAGGCTATCGCATTCCTGGGCCAGGTTCGCTAAATGGCGAGGGGCAAACCGTGGACGAGAGAGGAGCTCATTGTGGCCTACGCGCTTTATTGCGTGATTCCTTTCTCGAAGCTGAATAACAGCAACCGAACGATCAAAGACGCTGCGGAGATAATAGGCCGATCGCCTGCGGCGCTCAAAATGAAGATTTGCAACCTTGCGGCGCTGGACCCTGACTTCCTAGCAACTGGGCGCGTGGGACTCTGGGGCGGAATCTCGAAGCTCGACCGAGAGATTTATGAGGAGTTCTCGAAGGACTGGGAAGGTCTGAGCACAAAGGCAGAGAGCATTGTCGGACTGCCGCTCTTTGATCTAACTGAGCCGGTCTACAATGGAGACCCGCACCGAAAGAAGAGTTACGCCGAGATTGCAGATAAACAGGCACGGAAATTCTTCCGAAAGTCGGTCATTTCGGCGTACGAAGGCCGATGCTGTATCACAGGGCAAAGCATACCGCAAATGGTGATCGCGAGCCATATCAAGCCGTACTATGTATGCGACAAGAGCGAGCGCGCGAATCCCGCAAATGGCCTCTTGCTCAATGCGTTCTATGACCGCGCTTTCGATCAAGGGCTTATGACGGTCTTGCCTGATCTTACGATTCAGGTCTCGAACTACGTGAAGGACGGCTACGACGACCAAAATACGAGAGACTGGCTACTCGGCGTAGAGGGTACAAAAATCATCAGGCCGAAGAGGTTCGCACCAAATCGCGACATGCTGGCCTACCACAATGAGTTTGTATTCCTGAGGTGATTCCATGCAGCGAGCAGTGATATACGCCAGGTACAGCCCTGGACCAAATCAGACAGAGCAGTCGATCGAGGGACAGGTCCGAGAGTGCACGAAGTACGCCGAGCTGCATGATCTCCGAATCGTTGGAACCTATGTCGACAGGAAGATTTCTGGAAAGACAGATAATCGGCGAGAGTTTCAACGGATGATCGACGACAGCGAAAAACATATATTTGACGTCATCATTCTGTACCACACGGACCGCTTTGCCCGTAATCGATACGACAGCGCGATCTACAAGCACAAGTTAAAAGAAAACGGCGTCGAGCTGCGATACGCAACGACTGACATTCCAAAGGGACCCGAGGGAATTATCCTCGAGAGCATCATGGAAGGCTGGGCCGAATACTACTCAGCCGAGCTTAGCCGAAAGATAAAGCGCGGAATGCGCGAGAGCGCCTTAAAGTGCCATAGCACAGGCGCGGGGCGTTGCCTGGGGTATCGAACCGCGGAAGACAAGTCTCTCGTGGTTGAGCCAGAGGGCGCAAAGGCCGTGCAGACGGTTTTCGACATGTATATCAAAGGGAAGAGCCATGCCGATATTTGCAGGTATCTCAACGACTGCGGCTTTAGGACCGTGCAGGGCAAGCTCTTCAACAAGAACAGCATCACCCATATCATCAGGAATAAGCGCTATATCGGCGTCTACACATACGATGATATAACGATAGAGGACGGGATTCCCGCGATCATCTCGAAGGACACTTTTCACCTTGCGCAGCTTGAAGCTGCGCGGCGCAAAACCGCCAAGAGACCGAAAGAGCCGAAGGCTGAGTACCTGCTGAGCGGTAAGGCATTTTGCGGGCATTGCCAAAAACCTCTCGTAGGCGTGAGCGGCACGGGCAAGTCAGGGAACAAGTGGTACTACTACTATTGCCAGGAGTCACGGGCTAAACGCGGCTGCACGAAAAAACCGGTCAAGCGCGACTGGCTTGAGCGCGAGGTCGTCAATAGAACGGTTGCCGAAGTCTTACAGCCCGAGGTCATTCAGCATATCGCGAAGAAGTGCTATGACCTGCAAATGGAATACCGCCGGGACAACAGCGACGTACTCTTTTACGAGCTTAAGCTGAAGGACGTTCGCAAAGCAATCAAGAACACCATGCACGCCATCGAGTCAGGTGTCAAAACGAAGACGCTGCCTGCGAGACTGCAAGAGCTTGAGAATGAAGAAGAGGCGCTTGAAGCAGAGCTGGCGATTGCAAAGGCCTCTGACTTTGTAATAACTGCGGACCAAATCGAGTTCCTGCTTACCCAATTCGCAGAGCCCTGGGAATGCGAGAGCGAAGAAGAATACCATCGCAGAATTATCAAGTGCTTTGTCCATAAGGTTTTCCTATTTGACGACAAGCTGTTGATCTATTACAACATTAGCCGAGACGGGAAAACTCGCGAGCAGAGCGAAGCGGAATTGCTTGAGGAGGCTCTGGGCGAAGGGTTCGACAAGCGCTCTTCCGGCTCCACCAAATGAAAAAACCGAGGAACCGCAACGGTTCCCCGGTTTTTCTTTATATTTCAATGCTTTGCTGTCTTGCGACTTTTATCCTTGCTAGGCAATATATGCCAGAAAAATGTGCAGATCGTGAATCAAATTACACACGAAATTGCACACGGAATCAGACGCCGCGATAAAGAGACTGGAACCCTTTTACCCGCTGTGCTTTTTCCATATGCCGTTCGTGCAGATAATCATACACGGCCAGCATAGATGCAGGAGGCTCTCCGTGCTCTTTTCGATATGCGTCAATGATCCGGACCGTTTCGTTGTGCAGCAATGTCATATGCCGCATTTCGTCCGTGGACAGGTCAAAAAACGTTTTGGCGAGTGTCGGATCATCGTCTTTATGCCGGACAGCGCAGCGGGCGTACTTCTCGGCATCTTCCAGTTCGTCCCCGACCATCTCGGTAAGCTTTTGGATCAGCTCCATAACGGCACCTCACAGCTTTTCGACGGTCACGGCCATATTATTGACCACGGCAGCGGCGCCGCTGGAGAGCAGGGAGAGAATAGAGCTTTCACAGCCGCAGGCGTTCCGCACGATGGCCGTAATGGACAGGGTGGCGGTTCCGCTGGCGGCTACGGACTGAGAAGCCGTTGCACCGATGATGGGAACCCCGTCTTTCTGAGCCATCAGAGTGACGGTTCCGGCCGCAGTGGGGGACAGGACTGCGGAGACGTTCAGCAGATAATAACCCTGCCCGCAAAGCGTAATGGTGTTGCCGTCCTGCTTGACGCTGCAGCCATAGCGCCGGGCCGTAGTGCCGACCGGGACAATGGACCCAGTAGAGACGGTCTGTTCGCTGGTGTTGGTAGTATAAATAGCAGATTTACTCATAAGATCCTTCCTTTCTTAAATCAAAAGCGGGACGGTTTCCCGCCCCGCTTGCCTCGCCGAATAGGGCGTCAAATGTTTCCGCAGCCGCTGTTGCAGCCACAGAAGGGGGAATTCCCGGCGCTATAGCTGTAGCTCATCGGGTAACGGACCACGCCGCAGAAACGGCTGTCCATTTCCAGACTGGACACTTTGTCCCGCAGGGCCTGGGTCTCGTTGGTCTGAATCAGTGCCCGGGTGGCCTCACCTTCGGCATGGATTGCCGTGGTGATGTCGCAGGTGTTCTGATTCATCTGTGCAGACAGGTTGGCCGTTGCAAGACGATTGTCGCAGCAGCACTGGGACAGCTGGTTCTGGATCGAACGGCCCTCGTTGGTAATGCTGTTGTTGAGAGCAAAGGTGCTGTCACAGATGCCGTTCCCAATGCTGGTCAGGCGGTCATTAAGCTGGCCGAACTGCTGGCCGAACAGGATCTCCTGCTGAGACGCTGCCGTTGCATACTGGCCAGACTCGCCCTGACGGTTGCCCCAGAAGCCGCCGCCCATGAAAACAAACAGGAACAGGATAATAATCCACCAGGCACCACCGCTGCCCCATCCGTTTTCGTTGCCGCCGTCCACAGCGGCGCGAAGGTCAGAGAGACTATAATTTTCGCCCAAAATACATCGCTCCTTTCAGTAAAATTATCAATAAACCGTGTCGACCCGGCTTATTTCAAGAACTGCATAAAGCTTTTCGCCTGCTGCTGCAAAGTCTGAAACTGCTGGTTGCTCATTTGCCCGGACTGCAAAAGCTGCTGGACCTGCTGCTGCGCTTGCTGCGGGGTCATGTTTTGAGCAAAGCGCCGAAATTCCGCCAGCATTGCAAACGGATTATTCGGCCGGCTCGGTGTCGGATTGCTGGGCCCGAAGATGCTGCTTGCCATTGAGCACCACTCCTTTCAGTTCGTCAAATTCCGCCCGGGTAACATAGTCCGGACGCTTTTCGATTTCCGATGTTGGTTCGTCTGGGGAAAAACGATACCGGCGCAGTGTTGCGAATCCGGCCCCGTCTGTAGTCTTGATGTAAAAATAATCCTCGTTCGCGTCGAACAGTGCGGCCGATTCATTAGGCCGCATCTGGAACGCCTGGGCGCCGGGGAACCCATTTACCCGGACGATCTGCCCGCCCGGCTGCGGGAAGCCCTGCATGCCTGTTTGCTGCGGCATCGCGCTATAAGGCGGGTATTGATACGGATTGTAAAACGCCATGCAATCACGTCCTTTCTTGCTTACAGCATAAAGAAAACAGCCCCCGGGAAAGGGGCCGAAAAGCATACAAAAAAGGCATGCCCTTATTCGGACATGCCTTTTTCTATGGCGTCAAGCATTTTTCCATATGCACGCCGGCGACGGCGCTTTACCACCTCCGGACAGACGTGCAGCAGCTGGGCCACCTGCTGACAGCTTCGGCCGCGCACGTCTATTTCCACGATGCAGGTTTCTTCTTCCTCCGGCAGCTCAAAGGCCCGGATATAGGCAACAGCACGGCGGGGAGCCATTGCCGAGACCAGGCCGCGAAGCGCCCTCCTCTGGGCGTCCATGCGATTCAAGGGCCGACTTGCAGACGCGGCAGCGCCGCGCGGACGGATTCCCGCCGCCTTCCCGGCCTCCCTCTTCTGTTGGCACCGTGCCGCCGGTGCTCTTGCTGTCAGAGTAGCGCATACGGGGCAAAGTGTCAAATTTTAAGCGCAGCCGGGTCAACGTTCCCAGCTGCGCTTTGCAATGTCCTCCACGGCCTCCAGTCCGGGCCGCTGGCGCTTGAGCGCTGCGAACCGGGCCAGGGCTTCCCGGCGCTGTGCTCCGGTATAGATTTCCTCCAGGGGCTTTTCCGTGGTTCCGTCCTCATAGGTTCGGACGATCCGCACGGTATACACCACCAGCTTTCCCCGGTAACCGGGATCCCGGATCAGCTCCAGGCGCTCCCGGTATGCCGCCGTCATCAAAGCGGCGTACCGTTCCGCCAGGGCTTTCCGGTAGTCGGTCAGCTGCTCGATCAGGGCTTGACACTGGGCAATGGTCCGGGCGGCGCTTTCGTCGTGGGCCTTGATGCGGTCGGCGGTCAGGACGTCGGGCCGGACCAGATAGGCGGAGAACCGCACTTCCGCTTCCCGGCTTGGGCTGCCGTAGCGGCTGAACAGGTTTAGATAGCTCATGCGCGGGCCTCCTCGCAGCTGGTGACGGTCCAATAAGCGATGCCGTCGGGGCTGTGTTCGTCGCTTCCCCAGCCGATTACCGTTCCGGTGGGGATAGGGATTAAAACCCAAAGGGCTTCATGGCGGGAAGTGCGCTTATTTTCGATGTGGATTAGATATTTCATGATGCAATCTCCTTTCTGGTGGTCGCGGCGCGTCCCGGTCAAGCCGGGAGCGCGTCGGAAGTGGTGGAAGCGGTGCGGGTGAAGGTAGTGGAGCCGTACTTGCTGCGAATCTGCGCCATAGTCTTGGATCCCTTGTGCCAGCGCTGGCCGTCCTCGGCATAATGCCAGCTCCAGAGCTTCTTTGTGCTGCTCCAGCGGCACCCGGCAGCCTTCAGAGCCTCTTTGTGCTCTTTGGTGTTGCCGCCGATCCAGAGCCAGCGGCCGCAGAGCTCGATTTCCAGGCCGTCCAGCTTCAGAAGTGCGGAAATGATGTTGATGAAGTCCCCGGCGCTCTCCGTGGTGGCGTGGGTGCGGCCGGTGGTATCCTCGGCGGCCTGCTCGTTCTGGCTGCGCTTCAGGACCTCGAACCGGGCTTCATACTCGGCATTGATGGCCTGCATGGTGGCGGTATTGCCGCCCATGTCCGGGTGATGCTTCAGGGCTGCGGCCTTGTAGGCCTTCTTCAGCTCGTCCAGGTTCTTGCAGTTGATGAAATAGGTTGTCATGGTGTGTTCCTCCTTGAATTTTTATCGTGATTGCGATTAGTGGAAGGTTAGCGAATGGGGCGTGCGCCCTTTGCGTCCTGCTCCCAGATGTTGACGGTGTAGCCACACCGCTTGAGCTGCTGCGCTAGGTCCTGCGCCGCTTCTAGGGTGTTGCGGTAGCTGATGGCGGGGGTAGTCTTGCAATAGACAATCATGTATTTCATGGTGTTTCCCTTTCTGGCCTGTCGGCCTGCCGTGTTCGGTGTTGTTCCCGCTTGGGTTGAGGCAATCATAACGCCAGCATTATGCAAACGTCAAGAGCGTTTTTGCAGGTTTGGAGATAGTCACAAATCATAACGCTGGCATTTGTTGAATGTGCATAATGACTGCGGCAGGGTGAAAGAGTAAAATAAATAGCATAAGAACAAGAGGGGAGCGGAAGCTATGACGGTAAAATATTCGGAACTTTCGGCAGAAGCGAAACAGAGAAGAAACCGCCAGAATGCAGCCAGCCGCGCCAGATATGAGAAGGCGGCATACAGCAAAATGACATTCAGGATTAGATCTGATGGCTCGGACGGCTTCACACCGGAGCAGATCAAGCACGCAGCAGATCAGGCGGGGTTATCGGTCAACGCCTGGATCTTGGAGGCAATCCGGGATAAGCTGTAAGACAACAATACCCACCAGGAGCGGATGTCTTCCGTTCTCGGTGGGTATTATTTTGCCCTGATGGTATACGGAGCGTATTCTGGCGGAGAGATATATTTATAAGCTATATATACGGGGATAGACTGAGTATATATTGCGCGCTATGGGTTGGCAAAAGAGAGGGGCGGGGCGGCCAAAAACGCGCGGAGGGCAGCAGAGCGGCAGGCAATGGGGGCCGAATGGCAGGCGGTGGGACTGGCGGAGGCGGCAGGGAGGACGCAGGACGGGAGAAGCTGGCAGAAGGGCAGCGGGCAAAGGGCACGGCGGGGACGATGCATGCAGAGCGGAAGGGCGAGGGCGGAAGCGGTGCGGCCCGGCGGGAGGCAATCAGCGGGCGGGAATTAAGGCGCTGTTAAATCGTTTCGGCCTGGGGCAAGGCGCGCGGCGCTTTGTGTGTCGGGTCTGTGTCAAAAGGGGCAGGCGGCGGAGAGATGCCGGCAATGCAGCACGGGCAAGGGGCGACGGAACAAGGAAGCGGCGGGCCGATGCTGGGCGGCAGAGGGGAAGCGTGCCAGCAGGGCCGAGATGCTGGGCGCGTGGCAAGGTCCGGCAATGCAGCGACGGCGGAGGGCAGCAGGAAGAGCCAGGCGATCAGGCAGAAAGGCAAGAGCCGGCAGGGGCTGGGCTGAGGCGATTCCCCACACCGGGCCGGGCCGATGATGCATTCTCCCTCCCCCTTCCCGAGGATCAGCAGGGGGTGGGGTAGCGGAAAAAGACGGGGTGTCTCGCGGGAGAGACGAAGATATATCCACCACACCCGCCAAGAGAATTGCAGGAACCTGAGAGCGGGCCCAGACTGGGGGGAGGGGGTAGGAGAAAACAGGGGGGGGCAGGGCTGCAAACAGCGGCGATGAAAATAATTCCAGGGGAAATTTGCCACTTTTGAATACCGGTGGTATAATGACGGCGAGAGCTGGGAAATACAAGAAATTTCTGAGAAAGGGGTGCAAGGCATGGGCTGGAAAACCTACCGCAGCGAGAAGGAGCTTGTGGGCGCCATTGCGGATTATTTCAAGACCTGCGACGAAGCGGGAGAGCTTTACGACGAAGCGGGCATGTGCCTTGCGCTGAACGTGGACCAGCGGCAGATGCGGGAATGGCTGAATCAGGAAGGACCGTTTCAGTACATTGTGCGGCGGGCCTATCTGCACATTCAGCAGCAGATTGCCACCCACCCGGTGTATCGGGAGAAGAGCATGGTGACCAAGAGCATTTTTCTTCTGAAGCAGCCGCAGTTCGGCGGCTATCAGGACAAGACGGAGGAAAAGAAGGACAT
Source organism: uncultured Dysosmobacter sp. (assembly GCA_934563745.1). Taxonomy (GTDB): domain Bacteria; phylum Bacillota; class Clostridia; order Oscillospirales; family Oscillospiraceae; genus Oscillibacter. The sequence continues at coordinate 150,696 of CAKTHE010000001.1, forward strand.
CAGCTTCAAGGTGACGATGGGCGACGGCGTGGACGCGGAGGACTTCAAATGACGTGGATTTTATGGCTTTTGCTGTTGATTTTGCAGTGTGTGAACCTGGGGATCGGGATCGCGGGGCTGTTGGTTGGGAAGAAGGACGCCGGGAAGGAGCCGGAGGACAAGCCGGACAAGGCAGACGAGGCCGGGCGGCTGATGGACGAGGGCTTTGACAACCTGATGCGCTACAGCGTGGGAGGAAAGGACGGCTTTTCATGAGGACGGTGCAGGAGATCTTTGACGAGACCATTCACCTGATCGACGCCCAGAACGAGAGCACCGGTTCCACCGTGACGGCAGACACCAAGGAATACGAGCTGCGGACGCCCAACTGTTTGAACGCCTACATCAACCTGGTGTACCCGTACAGCGACACCTATGAGCCTCGGAGCGACGGAAAGCGGACCGTGCACCCTAAGCTTGGGAGCATGGAGGACGAAGTGCAGATGGACGATTTCATCTGCCTGAGCGTGCTGCCGAAGGCCCTTGCCTATGAGCTTTTGCGGGAAGAGAACCCCACCGTTGCCAGTGCCTGCTACGAAGACTACGAAAAGGCACTGAGCATGGCGAAAGAATCCCTTCCGTCGGTGGAAAGCGAGGTTGCGGACCTTTACGGCGGCATTGAATATGGGGAGTTTTCACGATGGTGCTAGACGGCTGGTATACCTGCCCCATGTGCGGGCGGAAGCTGATGCGGATCCCCTACGGGAGCGTGGTATACGGGACGCCGGTCTACTGCCGCAAGTGCAAGGTCGAGTGGTTCCCCAACATTTACCACGGGGTGGAGTTTTCGGACGATGAGCCGTTCCACCTGCTGGAAGAAGACGAATAAAACCGAATCTTGAGATAGAGCGTACAGCGCCGAGAAGCGAGGAGCAATCCTTGTTTTTCGGCGCTTTTTGTTTTGTCAGGACCGCCCCAGACCAGGGGCGCTTGAAATACGTTTCGAGGCCAGACCAGGCCGGAAAGGAACACCCATGAACGAAGAGACCATGAACCCCACCGCCCAGGAAGAGAGTACGGAAGACGCCTTTCTGACGGGCTGGGAGGATACGGAACCCGCTGAAGAGCCGGCAGACCAGCCCGCAGCGCAGCAGGAGCCGACGGAAGAGCAGGAGCAGGCAGGGCAGGAGGAATCCGCAGCCCAGGAGACCGAGCCGGACCGGCAGGACACACAGCAGCAGGAAGCCCAGGCAGACCAGCCCAGGACCTGGACGCTGCGGCATCTGGAAGAAAACCGGACGGTCAGCGAGCCAGAATTGATCACTCTGGCGCAGCAGGGCATGGATTACGACCGGATCCGGGAGAAGTACGACGAGAGCAAGCCCGTGATGGAGCTGTTCCGCCAGTTTGCCAGTCAGGCGAACATGACGATCCCGGAGTATGTGCGGCTGATCCGTACCCGGGCCAAGGAGGCCGAGGGTGCCAGCGAAGAGGACGCCCGGCGGAGCGTGGAAATGGAGGACCGGGAGGCCGCCGTTTCCGCACGGGAAGAAGCCCTTGCCCAGCAGGACGCAAAGCAGCAGCAGGACCGACAGGCCCAGGAGGCCCGGGAGGCCCGGCGGCAGCAGGAAATTGAACAATTCAGAACCACCTATCCGGAAGCGGCAAGCCATCCGGAGACCATTCCCCAGGAGGTGTTTGAAAAGGCCCAGAGCGTGGGCCTGACGGCAGCTTACGCCATGCATCAGGCCCGGCAGGCCCAGGAGGAAGCGGCGGCCAGACAGCAGGCGGAGGCGGAAGCGGCCAAGCCGTCTTTGACGGCCTCCCAGGCCCAGACGGCGGCCAAGAACGGGCTGCGCACGGCCGTTGTGCAGCAGGCCTTTGACTATTACTTCGGCGACGGGGCCTTTGCAAGCCTGTACGGCGGCGGGTCTGCCGCCCAGAGCAGCGGAGCGGGCAGCAGCGGAACGAGCACGAAGAAAGCAGGCTCCAAGAGCTCCGGCTACAACAACGGGAGCCTGACCGCCGACCAGGTGAAGAAGCTGCAGAGCTATTACGGCGTGACGGCGGATGGCCTGTGGGGCAAGAACTCCAAGGAGGCGGCCGGAGGACTGAGCGCGGACGAGGCGTGGGCGCAGTATTCCACCCGGTCCGGAAATCACAGCGGCTACACCACCGCCGACATCTCCGGCTATGAAAGCCAAAACGGCTCCGGCAGCTTTGCAAGGAAGCTGGCGGGCGAGGATCCCTATGTTTCCCGGCTGATGGGGAACCTTGCCACCATGCCGGGGGACAGCAACAAGCTGCGGCGCTATGCGTCCATCAAAGAGTATTACGAGCTGGGGTACATCAACGACGCCGAGGCGGCGTATCTTCTGGACCGGTACAGTGCCACAGGCAGCACCGGCGAATCGAGCGTAAGGAGGGGGAGCCGTGGCAACTAAGGCAACGCTGGACGAGCTGGTCCGGCAGATCAACGCGGGGACGCTGAAGGCCCCGTCCAACACCACCGCCGTCCGCAGCGGCGGGCGGGGCAGCGTGACCAACAAAACTACCTCAAAAAAGAGTGGAACCTCCGGCGCGGCCAAGAGCACCGCCCCCACCGTCCGGGACAGCACCGGGACCCTTGCCAAAGCAAGCGGCGTGCCGAAGAAGGCGGCGGACACCACGTCCACCGCCTACTATACCCAGCAGCGCCAGAGCGCAGACCGGCTTTACAACATGCTGGCATCGGCGGCGAAGGAACGGGCATCGGCGGCGCCCCAGGTGGCGGGCAGCGTGGTGGAAGGCGCGGGACGGCTGAACAAGGCCCTGGAGGACAAGCGCAGCAAGGACCTTGCCGAGGCAGAAGCGGAGAGCACCCGGCGTTATCGGGCCCAGCTGAACAGCGGGAAGAACGAGAAGGGCCAGCCCCTGACGGAGGAGGAGCGCTTCCGGCTCAACACCCTGATCAAGCGCAACGAGAAAATGAAGACCGTGCGGGAACAGGGCGCGGAGCAGACCCTTTCCAACACCCTGAAGACGGCGGACAAAGCTTATCAGGCGGCAGACAAACTGAAAGCCTCCGCCGAGAAGAGCCAGGCGGAGGCCAAAAAGGGGCTGGGGAAAGCCGGATCCTTTGCCGTGGATCTGGGCACGGCAGGGGTGCAGATGCTGGGCGACGTGGCCCTTTCCACGGCCCTGCCCGGAGCGGGCCTTGCGGCGATGGGCGTCCGCTCCGGCGCAGGCGCAGCCCAGACGGCCCGAAAGGAAGGGGCCAGCTACGGCCAGCAGGTGGCCTATGGCCTGGGCAGCGGCGCTTTGAGCGTAGCCACGGAAAAGCTCAGCAACGTAGCGGCCCCCTTCAAGAAGGTTTTCGGCGAGGGCGTTTTGGACAAGGCCATTACCAAAGTGGCCGGAAAGCTGGCAGACAGCACGGCCGGAAAAGCGGCGCTGTCGTTCCTCTCTGAAGGCGGTGAGGAAGTGGTGGAGGATTTGGTTCAGCCCATTTTGCAGCAGCTGACTTACAAAAAGGGCGCAATGAAGGAGATGCTTTCCACCGATTTTGTGGCGGAAACCCTTTATGATGGCCTGGTGGGCGGCACGCTGGGCCTGGTTGGCAGCGGCGTGGAGAATCTGCAAGCCAGGCAAAGGGGTCTGGCGGCCGCAGAAACAGCCCCTGCGGCGCAGACGGACGTGCAGCAGGGCACGGATACCCCCCAGACGCAGAACGCCGCACAGAGGGCCGCAGAGGGCGCAGAAAACGCCGCCCCCGATGCGGAGACGGCGCGGAATGAAAACGGCTTGAATGCGTTTACGGAGCAGGAACGGATCAACTTGTCCAGCGGGAAGAAAAACAAGATCATTTCCACGTTCAATGATGCGGTTGATTTTGTCCGCAACGCGCTTTCCAACAAGACTGTATCGGAACGAGCTTACATGGGGAAAGTTCCCGATGTAACGGCACAAAAAGTCTTGAGCGAAACGGGCATTGATATTTCAGGATATAATGCTATTTTACCGAGTGACAATGTTCGCCATATTGCAAAGAACCACGGAGACGTTTTGGCGGAAACAGCGCGGGGGCAAATTGCTGTAACGCCCAGAGACATTGCTATGATTCCTGAAATTCTGTCAAGCCCGGATCAAGTCCGCGTTTCTCCCAATGCAGATTCCCGTGGACGAAAGATTCTTATATTTGAAAAACAGATTGGCGATATGTATGTCACGATGCAAGCCGTTTCAGACGGAACGCATTCGATTCAAACGGATACCCTGTTTAAACAGAAAAGGAAGAACCCGCTTGTTACGGAGTACTACGATGCCGGAGAAATTTCCGACCCCGCACATAACGCCCGAAGCGTGCCGCCGCAAGGTTCTTCCAATCTTGATACTACCATAGCACAGGGCGCGGAAGTTGTCAAGAATGGGGATTCGGCGGACCGTCTGCTGGAAATTCTGCGCGGGAAGAAGCGCGTCAGCCAGGAAATGCTGAGTGACAGTCAGTTTATGCAGGCTGCGGACGCAGGAGCTTCCATTGATGCGGACGGGAAGGTTTATCTTCCGGACGCAGCGCAGCACATTGACAATCGAACCCGGGATAGCGTGGCGGGCAGAGATGTTCATGCTTTTCAGTTTGATAATCCGGAAGTCCACAGCTTTTATCAGGAGGCAGCTCAGGCCCTTTTGGAGGATCTGGATCTGAGCGTGGACCGAGGCAGCGCTCAGACCATGCAGCGAACGGTGAACGGAAAGCGCTACAACAACCAGATTTTTGAAACACCCAGTATTCGGGCAGCGATGGACGAAACAGGTGTGTCCAGAACCGCGATTATGGACGCAGCCCAACGCCTGATCACAGACCACGGACAGGAGAATGTGGCCGCAGCAAAGCGGCTGGAGCTGGTTTTGGACGATATGCTGAGTAACGGCTATACCCGACTGGACGGCAGCTATACCCCGGCAAATCAGGCTTATATTGACGCGAAAAATGCCATTGTTGGTGCGCAGCCGCAGCAGGAATCCGGCGGCTATCTGGACGGACTGGACGGACTGGGCAATGCGGACGCGGGGACGGTGAACACGCCCTTTGACCAGATGCAGGCCCAGAGCGACGCCTTCCACCCGGTGAACCCCAACAGCGCCCAGCGCATTATGACGGAGCAGAACCGTGCCCCGTCGGAGGTGCCGACGGTGAATCCGGAGACCGGGCGGAATGTGGAGAAAACAGTTTCCACCATTCTGAACAGCCCCCTCACCTCCCCGGAGATGGCAACCGTGTACGAAAACGCTATTGCCAGCGGCGCGTTCGATTATGACGTGGTGACGGACCGGGACGCGGTGCAGCGGGCGGCGGCGTGGGATTCCATCATTACGGACATTGCCTCCCAGATGCCCAGCACCTTCCGGGAAAAGGCGGACTTCTGGCGCTATACCTCCATGCTGACGAACCCCACCACCCATATCCGGAATATGGCGGGCAACCTCTTGCAGATGGGGGCCCGGAAGATCAAGAACGCGGTGGGCACGGGGAGAATGCCTAAACTCTATGCTCTTCAGAGTGAAAATTTGTGAGCTTATCAAAATCACAAAACTTGAGTTTAAGTTCCTCCACAAATGCACATAGACCAGGGCTGGCGCGCGTAGGGTTCCACACAAGAGAAAAATCGCATTTTTCCGGGTAGTCGGACAAACGGATTCTTTTCAGAAGACTGAGATCGGACGGAATAACCGCTTGAGGAAGAAGCATGACGCCGCGATTTGCTGCGACCATCATCTGCTGCGTTTCAAAATTTGAAACAATGTGTGAGGGCTTGAGCTGGTACCGATTTTGCATTTGTTCGATAACAGTATGACTATAGGCTTTACCCCCAATACCCGATTCACCCGCAACAACGATTTCCTCATTCCGCAGTTGTTCTACACAGACGCATTCAAATTGGCAAAGTGGATTGGCGGTAGAAACATATAGGTCATATCGGCAGGAGAATAGTGGCTCTACGATTTCTCCTAGAACATCCATATCAGAAAAGTCATAGGGCATTACAATGGCCAGGGCCAACTTTGACGCTTTAATTTTATGCCAGAAGTCCACAGGCGAGCCAGTTCTGACAACAATGCGAATGTCCTGATACAATTGAAACAAATTGGAGACAACATCATAGACGGGGCGCTGGACAAAGCCAGGCCACAAGCCTATCGATATATTTCCGGAGAGACTGTGCGCGATGCAGCGAGCCCTGGAGATGGACTGTGAGTATAGGCTCATCATCCGCAAACAACAATTGTAGAATTCGGTGCCTCCATCGGTGATAACGAGCCCTGCTTTTGTGCGGATAAAGCATTTGAAACCAAGCTCTTCTTCGATTGAAGAAATCTGCTGGCTAACTGCTGCCTGAGTAATATAGTTTGCCTGAGCAGCTTTTGTAAAACTCTTGAATTTCACAACATCGATAAAACACTTCATTTTTTCGGTGGTCATACGCACACCTCGGCTAAGGAGTTTTGTATATATTTGTTTACCACAACTGCGGCTGCTTGTAAAGAGAGGTTTTCACAAGCCTGTGAGTACCAGAATATGCTCCTGCCGCTAATAGATATTTGCATTTGTGCAGTATTGCAACGAATAATTTAAACAAATGATTTTTATCATAATGCACAAAACAATTTCTTATGCTGAGAATAAAATATTGTAGTTTGACCGAAGCTGAAAACGGCTTTATAGTTTAATTTGCAGGTGGAAAGAGTCGACTTTACCCTATATTTCTGCATAATTATTGCGAATAGGAAGAGAGGTTTTATATGAAAACTGAACTGGAAGCTGAGCGGGATAGACGCAGAAAGCTTTTTGATTCCGTAATGGAGGAACAAAATCTGGATGCTCTCGTCTTTACGTCGACTGCCCAGCAGGGAAATCAGATGGCAGTTAAGTATGCAACCAACTATCCCCTTATTACGCGCAGGGACTTTTCTTTTGTAAAGAAGGGCGGTATGCCATTCTTGGTCGTTCCTACAGTGGGCCAACAGTATAATGCAGGGCAAATCAGCTGGCTGCCAGAGGAAAATGTCCTCTGCGGGGACATGGTAAAGATCGTAACAGACTTTATTAGGAGTATTCCGTCGAAGCGGCCGAGAATTGGACTCTATGAGTCACAGGATATCCCGGTATCTATCTACCATGCTTTGGAATCCACAGCTGCCGAGTTTGTGGACATTACGGAACTGCTTACGGAGCGGCGGGCACCGAAGTCTGAATATGAATTAAAAATGACGGAGATTGCTTCTGAAATCGCTGTTGATTCCTTCCGTTGGGTGGTTCGGAATTTACACCCTGGCTGTACCGAGCAGGAAATTATCGGCGGTGCAGAAGGTTTTCTCCGGGCACATGGTGCAGAGGATACATTGGTATTAACCCGCTCAATAAAGCCGCATACCTTTATCACGAGAGCCCGGGACTTTAAAATCAAAGAGGATGGAATGTTTGTTTATTCCTGTGAAATGGCTGGACCTGGCGGATACTGGACGCAGGTTGTACATCCGATCTTCATGTCTAGGGGCTGCGAACCTGAAGCTTACCGCGTGATGCAGGTTATCAAAGAGGCGCTTGCTGAGGGTGAAGAGAAACTACGCCCCGGTTTCCGGATTTGTGATGTTGATGAGGCAATTGCCAAAGTTGTCAAGAAGCATGGCTGCCACGCCGGAGTTTGGTCAGGCCATGGAATGGGAGCTGATTTGGGAGACGGGATTTCTATCGGAGCACCGAATCAGATGGAATTGAAGCCGAACATGATTCTGACTCTTCACCCCAGCGTGATAGGTGACGGGGACGGATTGCTGTGTGGAAGTACCTATCGCATCACAGAAAACGGATTTGTCAATCTCACAGGGGAATACGGAGATCTTTGCTACCTGGAAGATCTGAAAAATGCAGTGGGCTGAGGGGAAAACATACTCTTTATTTTAGGAAGGAGACGCGGATTATATGTCGACTATTGCGGGAAAAAATAAACATCAGTCGCAGATTACTTATTTTGTTAAGCTCGCTATTGGCTTATTTCTCCTGTTCGGCTTTGGCTACGTTTGCCCTGCTTGGGGAGGAATTTCCTTAGCTGGAATTCAATCGATCGGTATTTTCTTCGGATTAGTCTTTTTGATTTCTTGCTCTGATTTTGGATTGATTCTTCCTGCACTGCTTGGATTCATTGCACTTGTAGCGACAGATGCCTATGATCCCAAGACACTGATCGCTGCTACATTTGGCAATACGACGGTGGTTCAGATTATTTTTGCCTATGTTTTGTGCCAAGTACTAATCGACACTGGGGCCGGCGAATTCATTGCAAATTGGCTGCTGTCCAGAAAAATTCTGCGGGGGAGACCGTATCTGTTTTGCTTCGTGTTTTTCCTGGTAGCATTTCTGATGGGCGCTTTCGGACATATCGGCGGAATCATTTTTGTTCTAACATTACTGGATTCTGTTGTTGGGGAACTGGGGTACGATATTGAAGGCAAGTTCAACCAGTGGATGTCCCTGGGAACCTTTACCTCGGCCTGCATGGGCATGGGCCTGATCCCGTTCCAAGGTCTCCCGCTGGTTATCTTTGGAACGATTATGACGGCAATGCAGGAGAGCGGAATCGCCCTGAACTATGCAGTATACATGCTGAGCGTCATCATCTTCTCCCTGCTGTTTATCCTGCTCTTTTCGCTGGCAGTCAAGTTCAGCCGGATTGATGTGCAAAAGCTTTCCACCTTTGATATTACAAAAACAGAGGGCTTTGATGCGAGCAAGACCAAAATGAACAGAAAACAGCTTTTGGCCTGTATTTGTTTCCTGTTCGGAATCGGTTACTCAATCATCACTCCGTTCCTGAGTAAAGACAGTGCTTTGATGCAGTTCCTCTCTAATTTTGATCAGTGCACGTGGTTTATCCTTGCGCTAGCGCTGTTTTTCCTCTTCCGTAAAGACGGCCAGGCAGTTTTGAATGAGGAGAAGACATTCCGTACCAGTATTTCGTGGAGCATCATTTTGGTCATCTGCATTTTTTCTGTCGTGGGTGGAATGATGGCTTCTCCGGACTTTGGAGTCCGAGCATGGCTGGGACAGGTCCTTGCACCGGTGTTTACCGGAATGCCTTTCCCCATGTTTATGCTTCTGATTTGCGTAGTCGCTGGGATCTGCACCAACTTCCTGTCCAATGCTGTTGTTGGTGTAATTGTCGGGACAATTACTATGCCGTTTGCTATTACGTATAGCCAGACAATTGGTATTAACCTCTCAATTTATGGAGCGACGGTAACGATGGCTTCAATGTTCTGCTTTTTGACCATGGTAGCTGCTGGCTATACACCACTGTTCCTAACTCGTCCTTGTATCAAAAAGAGCCAGAAGTTCGTCTGGTGCGCGGGTGGCGGCACGCTCTTAGGCGCGATTGTCCTGCTGGCTGCCGTGAATACGATTCTGGCATACATCCTTTAATAGATAAGCGTATTTGTTAAAAATTTAGGGGCGTTAAAAATTTCGGCTGCTGTTTTTACAGCAGCCGAAATTTTTGGGTATATGGGAGTTCAGATTGCGTGGGGTCAAAAATCTGGGTTGAGGAAAAATCAGATGAAAACAGCTCTGCGCCTGTTGCCCGGCAGCGGGTGCACTGCACGGCGTAAGTGCAGGGATCCTCCGGATTCTGGAGTTCCAGCATGGCCCCCGAGCCGCCGCAGAAGGGGCAGGGGTACAGATCATTCAGCATTCTTCTTCCTCCTTCACCACGCGCTCCGGCGTGGGATCAAATTCCGGGCAGGCTAGGACCTGGTAGCTCTGCCCCGGGCGGGGCCGACGGAGAAAAAGGAGTGCAGGACATGAAATACGAGAAGAGCAAGGCATACGATACACCCGAATTGCAGGAGAAGATCATGGGGCCGAACCCCGTAAAGTTGGAAGAAGAGCTGCTGCAGGATCACAGGATCCCGGAGCATGCGGTGGTTTGTGACCTGGGCAGCGGACAGGGACTGACCAGTGTATTTCTTGCCCGGGAATACGGCTTTACCGTGTATGCGGCCGATTTGTGGAGCGACCCGTCAAAAAATCAGAAATTTTTTGACGCCATGGGCGTGGACCGCAGACAGCTGATCCCCGTCCGGGCGGATGCTTCCGATCTGCCTTTTGAAAAGGAATTTTTCGACGCGGTGGTCAGTACGGATTCCTATAACTATTTTGGACGGGACGAGCGGTACCTGGATGAAAAGCTTCTGCCCTTTGTCAAACCGGGCGGCTGGATCTACATCGCGATCCCAGGCATGAAGAAGGACTGCCACAGCCATCTGCCGCAGGAACTGCTGCTGTCCTGGACGCCGGAGCAACTGGAGTATATGCACGACGTGGGGTACTGGAAGCGCATGGTCGGCTGCTGCGAGGGCGCGGAGGTGCTTTCCGTCCAGGAGATGGAGAGCAACGAGGAGGTATGGGCCGATTGGCTCAGGCAGGAGAACGAATATGCGGTGGGGGACCGCAGGGCCATGGAGGCAGGCGGAGGCGCGTACCTGAATTTCATTGCCATCGTACTCAGGAAGAAATGGGGAGAGAAGGGACGGCAGGCGTAAATCAGGGCGCCTGCACACCGGTCGGTTTCGGGCGGTGAAGAAAAAAGCGCGTAGACGGCAAAACGGGCCGGGCGGCGGAGAAATTCCGACTGCCCGGCCTTTTTTGCGGCGGGCCGCCGATTTAACAATAGACTCTGAAGGAGGCTCGCATGTAAAAAAAGCGTAAAAAGCGACGGGAGGAGAAAATGTTTGGATTTTACAGAAGCTTAACATAGCTGCGGTAACGCTCTTTACAGAGCCTTCGGTATACTTCTGATTGTACCCGGGAAGACCGGGACGCGCATCTATGTAAATTCATACATAAAAAAGGAGTTAAGCAAACGATGAAAAAAGTTTTTTCTGCTTTTCTTGCACTGACCCTGGTTGGCGCCCTGCTGGCCGGCTGCGGTTCCAACGGATCGAACCAGCCTTCCTCTTCCGCCCAAAACGGCGATGAGAATCCCTCTGCCCTGACCGGAAGCGTTTCCACCAACGGCTCCACCTCCATGGAAAAGGTGATCGGCGCCATCAATGAACAGTTTATGGCAGACAACAGCGGCGTGAAGGTTACCTACGACGCCACCGGCTCCGGCACGGGCATCGAGTCCGTTTCCAATGGCAGCTGCGACATCGGCCTGTCCTCCCGCGCCCTGAAGGATGAAGAGACGGCCAACGGCCTGGTGGGCACTACGGTGGCTCTGGACGGCATCGCCATCATTGTGAACGCGGATTCCACGATCGAGGACCTGAGCGTTGAGCAGATCACGAAGATCTTTACCGGCGAGACCAAGGACTGGAGCGAGCTGGGCGGCGACGCCGGCACGATTGCCTGCATCGGCCGTGAGTCCGGTTCCGGCACCCGCGACGGGTTTGAGTCCATTACGGACACCAAGGATGCCTGCGTCCTGGATCAGGAGCTGACCTCCACCGGCGCCGTGATTGAGGCGGTGAAGAACAACCCCAACGCCATCGGCTATGCGTCTTTGTCCGCTGTGGAAGGCAAGGACGGGATCAAGGCGGTCACGGTGGCCGGCGTTGCCTGCACCGAGGATACCGTTCTGGACGGCAGTTATGTGATCCAGCGTCCCTTCGTCCTGGTCACCAAGGACGGCACCCCGCTTTCGGATGCGGCTCAGGCTTACTTTGACTTCGCCACTTCCACGGCTGCCAACGATCTGATCCGCGGGGCCGGTGCGGTGCCTGTCGCGAAATAATTCCCCCGATCGGATTCCGATCGATGACAATACCCTCTTTTTTCAAGGAGCGCCTCCGTCTGCTTTCGGCAGGCGGAGGCAGCTCCCGCAGAGCAAAGGGAGAACGGTGAGCGTGAAAGGAGCTGCCCTGTGGAATACGAATTGACTCACTCGTTTGCGGAGGGGATCCTGCGTGAAGCGGATCACACCGCGGCGAAGAAAAAAGAATCAAACGACCATCCCCCTGCGGGCCATCGTTCCAAAAAGGCGCTGGAGGGCTTTATGCATGTTCTCTTTTTGCTGTGCGGCGTGGTGGCGGTGGCGTTTGTGCTGTTTATCAGCATCTATCTGATCATTTCCGGCGTGCCGGCCATTCGGGAGATCGGCCTGACGGAGTTCCTGTTCGGAAAGGTCTGGAAGTCCACGGCAAAAGAACCGGCCTTTGGGATCCTGCCCTTTATTCTGACCTCCATCTACGGAACGGCCGGCGCGGTGATTCTGGGTGTGCCGGTGGGATTGATGACGGCGATCTTCCTGGCCAAGGTGGCCTCGCCCCGGACGGCCCGGCTGATTCAGACGGCGGTGGAGCTGCTGGCGGGGATTCCGTCCGTGGTCTATGGCCTGGTGGGTATGATCGTGCTGGTCCCGGCCATTCAGCGGACATTTTCCCTGTCTTCCGGGGCGTGTCTGCTGGCGGCGATCCTGGTGCTGGCGGTGATGATCCTGCCGTCCATCATCAATGTGTCCGCCACGGCGATCCGTGCGGTGCCGAAGGAATATGAAGAGGCGTCGCTGGCACTGGGCGCCACGCAGATCGAGACGATCTTCCGCGTGGTGGTGCCCGCCGCCCGCAGCGGTATTGCCACGGCGGTGGTGCTGGGCGTGGGACGTGCCATCGGCGAGGCGATGGCGATCATCATGGTGGCCGGCAATGTGGCCAATATGCCCGGGCTTTTTACCTCGGTCCGCTTTTTGACCACGGCCATTGCCTCGGAGATGTCCTACGCTCCGTACGGCAGTCTGCAGCGCCAGGCGCTGTTTTCCATCGGCCTGGTGCTGTTTCTGTTCATCATGCTGATCAACGTGCTGCTGAATGTTTTTATCAAGCGGAGAAAGGAGCACTGAGATGGAACAAAAAACGCTTTCCGCCGGGCGGCGGGCGTATGACCGGGTACTGCGGGCTCTGCTGTACCTGTGTGCCGGCGTGACCTGCGCGCTGCTGGCCTTTTTGATCGGCTACATCTTTTATCGCGGACTGGGGAACATCACCTGGCAGCTTCTGACCAGCCAGACCAGCTATTTGAAAAATACGATCGGTATTCTTCCAAATATTTTAAACACACTGTATATCATAGCGGTGGCCATGGTATTTGTGCTGCCCCTGGGGGTCGGCGCGGCGGTCTATCTGACGGAATATGCGGAGAACCGCCGGGTGGTGGCGCTGATCGAATTTGCCACGGAGACCCTGACCGGGATCCCGTCCATTATTTTCGGCCTGGTGGGAATGCTCTTTTTCCTGCAGGTTATGGGCTGGCAGGCAGGCATTCTGGCCGGCGGACTGACGCTGGTGATTATGATCCTGCCCACCATTGTCCGCACCACGCAGGAAAGCCTGAAGACCGTTCCCCAGGCCTACCGGGAGGGCGCTCTGGCGCTGGGAGCCGGCAAGTGGCGCATGATCCGTACGGTAGTGCTGCCCAATGCGGTGGATGGCATCGTCACCGGCTGCATTCTGGCAGTGGGACGGATCACCAGCGAGTCGGCGGCGCTCCTGTTTACGGCGGGCTTCGGTCTGGTGCTCAACAGCTTTAAGGATGCGCTGCAGTCCTCCTCCGCGACGCTGACGGTGGCGCTGTATGTTTACGCAAACGAACGGGGCGAGACTGGCGTTGCCTTTGCCATTGCCGCCATTTTGATGCTCCTGACGCTGGTCATTAACCTCACGGCAAACTATCTGGGCCGCCGGCTCAAAAAGTAAGGAGAGTTGCTATGTCTGCGATCATTCAGGCAAAGGACCTGAACCTGTGGTACGGCGACCACCAGGCGCTGCACCATATCAATATTGAGATTCCGGCCAATCAGATCACGGCCCTGATCGGTCCGTCCGGCTGCGGAAAGTCCACATTTTTGAAGACGCTTAACCGCATGAACGACCTGGTACCCGGCGTAAAGATCACCGGAGAGGTGGATTATAACGGGCAGAATATCTATGCCCCCGATGTGGATACGACCTGGCTGCGCAAGCAGGTGGGCATGGTGTTTCAAAAGGCCAATCCCTTCCCTATGAGTATTTACGACAACATTGCCTACGGCCCCCGGACCCATGGCATCCGCTCGAAGCTGAGGCTCGACGAGATCGTGGAAAATTCGCTGCGGGGCGCGGCCATCTGGGATGAGGTCAAGGACCGTCTGAAAACCAGTGCGCTGGGACTTTCCGGCGGCCAGCAGCAGCGGCTGTGCATTGCCCGGGCTCTGGCGGTGGAGCCGGATATCCTGCTGATGGACGAGTCCACCAGCGCGCTGGACCCGATCTCAACATCCAAAATCGAAGACCTTGCGGTGGAGCTGAAAAGCCGGTATACTGTCATCATGGTGACCCATAACATGCAGCAGGCCACCCGCGTATCGGACAAGACCGCCTTTTTCCTGATGGGGGAACTGATCGAGTTCGGCGACACGGAGCAGATCTTCTCCAACCCCAAAGAAAAGAAGACCGAGGATTATATCACCGGTCGATTCGGATAAGGAGGCGGCGGTATGCGCAACCGGTTTAATGAGCAGCTTCAGCAGCTGCATATCGAATTGATCCAGATGGGTGCTTTGTGCGAAGACGCCATTTCCGAGGCGACGGAGGCCCTGATGAATCAGGACGCGGAGCTGGCGGAAAAGGCCAAGGAAGCGGAACGGGAGATCGACCAGAAAGAGCGGGTGGTGGAGTCCCTGTGCCTGAAGCTGCTGCTGCAGCAGCAGCCGGTGGCCGGTGACCTGCGGGAGATCTCCGCGGCGCTGAAAATGATTTCCGATCTGGAGCGGATCGGGGATCAGGCCGCGGATATTGCGGAGCTGACCCGGTTCGTGACGGTTCCGGCCGGGAACGGAAAGCTGCACATTGCGGACATGGCCCGGGCAACCTGCGCCATGGTGACGGACAGCGTCAATTCGTTTGTGCGCCGGGACTTGCAGCTGGCGCGTCAGGTCATGGCGGCGGATGATCGGGTGGATGCCCTGTTCAACCAGGTGAAGGGCGAGCTGATCGGGCTGATCGCCGCAGACGCCCACAATGGGGAATTGGGTCTGGATCTTTTGATGGTGGCCAAGTATTTTGAGCGGATCGGGGATCACGCCACCAATGTGGCCGAATGGGTGGAGTATTCCATTACCGGGCAACATCCCGAAAGCAACGATAAGCAGCGGCCCTGACGAGGTTGGGGGCGCCTGCTGTAAGGATTCCGCCGGCGTATGGTCCGGAGGAGAGGAGGAGCTGCATGATCTATCTTTTGGAAGACGACAACAGCATCCGGGACCTGGTGATCTATACCCTGAGCAGCCAGGGATTGGAGGCGCAGGGCTTTGCCAAGCCGTCCGAATTTTGGGCGGCGATGGAACAGCGACAGCCGGACCTTTTGCTGCTGGATGTCATGCTGCCGGAGGAAGATGGCCTGACGGTTCTGCGCAAGCTGCGCACGGCCGCCCGCACGGCGCATCTGCCGGTGATCATGCTGACGGCGAAAAGCACCGAGTATGACAAGGTGCTGGGGCTGGATGGCGGTGCGGATGACTACGTGGCCAAGCCCTTTGGTATGATGGAGCTGCTCTCCCGGATCCGGGCGCTGCTGCGCAGAACGGCCGTCCGGACCGAGGAATACCGCCTGGGGGTGCTGCGGGTCGTGCCGGAGCAGCACATCGTGGAGGTAAACGGGGAAGCGGTCACGCTGACGCAAAAGGAATTTGAGATGCTCAGCCTGATGATCCGCTCGCCGGGACAGGTGTTCTCCCGGGAAAAGCTGATTGAAAGCGTCTGGGGCTATGCTTTCGCGGGGGAGACCCGAACGGTGGATGTTCACGTGCGGACGCTGCGCCAGAAGCTGGGGGCGGCCGGCGCATATATTGAGACCGTGCGGGGCTACGGCTATAAGATGACAGATGCAAGGGGCGCGCAGACATGACAAAACGGATCTTTCGTTCCATATTGACCGTCACCCTGATCGGCCTTTTGGCCTGTCTGGGGCTGATCGTCGGCGTTCTGCACGGGTATTTTGAGGACCGGCTGGAGACGGAACTGGCCGCGCAGACGGTGTACATAGCCCAGGGGCTGGAGCATGAGGGCGTATCGTATTTTCAGGATCTCAAGTCCGACAGCCGGATCACCTGGGTCGCCGCGGATGGTACCGTTCTGTATGACAACCGGGAAAAAGCAGCGGATATGGAGAATCATGCCGACCGGCAGGAGATCCAGGATGCGCTGCGCATGGGGCACGGCCAGTCCGCGCGCTATTCCGAGACGCTGGCGCAAAAGACCATTTATTATGCACTGCGCCTTCCGGACGGAACGGTGCTGCGGACGTCGGATACCCAGTATTCGGTATGGATGCTGGTGCTGCAGGCTTTGCAGCCTGTGGCCATTGTGGTGCTGGTGGTGCTGATTTTGGCGGCATGCCTTGCTTCACGGGTCTCCAAGCAGATCGTGGAGCCCATCAACGCCATCAACCTGAGCGATCCGGGCGACGAGGTGGAGTACTACGATGAGATCATTCCACTTTTGGCCAAGATCCGCAGCCAGAACCGGCAGATCCAGCGTCAGATGGCGCAGCTGCGCCGCCGGCAGGAGGAATTCACCGCCATTACGGAAAACATGAGCGAGGGATTCCTGGTTCTGGACTGCAAGACGACGGTGCTTTCCTACAATGCCTCCGCCCTGCGGCTGCTTTATGCGGAGGACTGCCCCATGATCGGGGAGGTCAGCGCCTACCAGCTTAACCGGGAGGCGGGCTTCCGCCGCTGCGTGGAGCAGGCACTGGCAGGGCGCCGGTGCGAAGAGCTGTTGGAAAAGTATGAGCGCTGCCGGCAGGTGATCGCAAGTCCTGTTTTTCAGGAGGAGCATTTGACCGGCGCGGTGCTGGTGATCCTGGACATTACGGAAAAGCAGCAGCGGGAAGGTCTGCGCCGGGAGTTTACGGCCAACGTCTCCCACGAACTGAAGACACCGCTGACCTCGATTTTGGGGACGGCAGAGATTCTGCGCAACGGGCTGGTCCGTCCGGAGGATATTCCGCATTTTGCCGGAAATATTTATACGGAGACCAGCCGGCTGATCCAGCTGGTCAACGATATTATTCATCTTTCCCGTCTGGATGAGGGCGGACCGGAGTCCGACTGGGAAACGGTAGAGCTGCATGCGCTCTCCGGCAAGGTGCTGGATCAGTTGCGTCCGGCGGCGGAGAAGAAAAACCTGACGCTTACGCTGGAGGGCGAGGCTGTGTCCGTGCAGGCAGTGCCGCAGATTGCGGAGGAGATCGTGTATAACCTGTGCGATAACGCAGTGGCGTACAACAAAGAGGGCGGCAGTGTGCGGGTGTTCACCGGGCAGACAGACGGAAGGCCGGTGGTCCGCGTGACGGATACCGGCATCGGCATTCCGGCCGAGGCGCGGGAGCGGATCTTTGAGCGCTTTTACCGGGTGGATAAGAGCCATTCCAACGGCGGAACGGGCTTGGGACTTTCCATCGTCAAGCATGGAGCGGCCTATCTGGGAGCATCCGTGCAGGTGAAAAGTGAAGAAGGAAAGGGCAGCACATTCACCCTGACCTTCCCGGATCAGAGTGAGCGGACCTGAGAGTCTGAGCAGTCGGCGCTTCAAGCGCCGGCTGCTTTTTTTGCGGCCTCGGGGAAAAGGGAGGCCGCCTGTATGCGTGCCGGGCGGGGCAAACGCGCAAGGGAGGCTTGCCAAGCGGAAGAAATACCGATATACTAAATGAACTTGAAACGCACAAACTGTGCCTGAACATTATGAAAAGGATACGATCATGCTGAATTTCAAATCCATTACCCAGAGGGACGGAGCCCGTCTCCGCCAGTACTATAAGAACTGCACCTATCAGCTCTGCGAATATTCTGCAGGGACGAAGCTGATGTGGAAGGACACCCTGCACCCGTCCTGGACTGAGAGCTGCGGCTGTCTGATCGTGCGCAACGAGATTGACGGACGTGTGGTTTTTGACTATCCGGTGCCCGGCCCGGATGGCGATGAGGACGCCGCTCTGGCGGCCATTGAGGACGATTGCCTGGAGCGGGGCATTCTGCCAGTGATCTCTGTGGTGCCGGAGTGCAAGGCGGAGAGGCTGCTCAAGCGCTATCCCTACGTGCACGTCAGCAACATCCGCACCTGGCAGGATTACCTTTATTATTCGGAAGATCTGCAGTACTTCTCCGGCCGGCGCTATTCCGGCCAGCGGAACCATATCAAGAAATTTTTCAAAGCCCATCCGGATGCCTGCTTCCGGCCCCTGGGGGCGGAGGACGACCTGGCGCTGGAGCGGTTCTGGAAGGATTACGAGGCGGAGTTTGCAAAGACGTCCGACGCGTCGGCCGTGCGGGAGCTGACCTTTGCCAAGCGGATGTTCAAGCTGCTGGACCGGCCGTGGTTCCTGGGCGGCGGCATGTTTGACGGGGAGAAGCTGGTGGCGGTTTCCCTGGCGGAGCACTGCGGCGAGACACTGATCATTCACATTGAAAAGGCGCTTTATTCCTACGAGGGCGTTTATCCGGCGCTGGTGCAGGCGTTTGCCCAGCACTACGGACAGGAGCACGGGATCAAATGGATCAACCGGGAGGATGACGCGGCGAACCGTGGCCTGCGGACTTCGAAGCTGCAGTACGGTCCGGCGTTTCTGGCACCGAAATACTGCTTTGAACCCCACAACGAGCTGCTGTCCCATGTGCGGGAGATCCCGGTTTTGCAGACGGAGCGACTGACCCTGTCAGAGCTGACCGAGGCGGACCTTCCCGCTTACAACGCCCTGGTGCTGGACCGAGACCGCAACCGCTGGTGGGGCTATGACGATGTGGCGGGCCTGGGCGGCCCGGTGCAGGAGGACAGCTTCCTGCAGGTGGCCCGGCGGGATTTTGCGGCCCGCACGGCGGTGAACTTTGCCGTGCGTCTGAACGGGCAGTGCATCGGCGAGGCGGTGCTCTACCGCTTCAACTGCCGGGGCGATGCAGAGCTGGGCTGCCGGATCGATCAGGCACACAGCGGCTGCGGCTATGGAACGGAGGCATTCGCCGCCGTGGCGGAATGGGGCCTTTATAAGGTCCATCTGAGTCGGGTGGTGGCGAAGTGCTTCCGGGAAAACCAGGCTTCACGCAAGATGCTTGCATCCTGCATGCGCCCCTGCGGGGAAGATGAAATGTATTATTATTTTGAGAAAAAAGTTTAATATAACATGCAAAAGCGGGACGGCTTTCAGCCGTCCCGCTTTTGTGCGTATAAGGCGGAGGAAACAGGGAACCCTGATCAGAAAAGCGGGAGGTGCATAATGGAAAGGCTTTCTTGCGAATATGAAGCGGCGGTCCGCCGCATGGATGCGCTTTTGGGCGTGGGGCGCTGCTGCGATCTGATTGCACGAAATCTGTGGATCGGCGGCCGCCGGGCCCGGGCCTGGGTCATCGACGGCTATGGAAAAGATGAAATTCTGGAGCGTATGTGCGCGTTCTGGCTGCGTCTTCCGCCGGAGGAGCTGGACGGGATAACGCAGATGCAGGCGTTTATCGACCGGCACGTAAGCTTTCTGGAGTCCGATGTTTCCGAGGATGTGGAGGAGATTACCACGTCCGTCTTTTTGGGCAAGACGCTTCTTTTGATGGAGGGCCTTCGGGGCGGAGCGCTGATCGACGCCAAAAGCTATCCGACCCGAGGCGTGGAGGAGCCTGCGGACGGGAAGGTGCTGCGGGGTTCCCACGACGGCTTTGTGGAGGCAGTGGTTCCCAACATGGCGCTGCTGCGCCGACGGATCCGGGACCCGCACCTGATGCTGGAAGGGATCAAGGCCGGGGCAAATTCCCGGACGGACCTGGTGCTGTGCTATCTGGAGGGCCGCACGGATCCAAAGATGGTGGAACAGCTGCGGGAAAAGCTGCGTGCCATTTCCGTCCGCTCGCTTTCCATGGGGCAGGAGAGCGTAGCGGAAGCGATCCGTCCCCGGCAATGGTATAACCCGTTTCCCAAAACCCGCTATACGGAACGGCCGGACACGGCGGCCGCCTGTGTGCTGGAGGGAGGCATCGTGCTGCTGGTGGACAATTCCCCCTCGGCTATGATCTTTCCCACTTCGATCTTCGATTTTGCCCAGGAGACCAACGAATATTACTTTCCGCCGCTGGTGGGCAGCTATCTGCGCCTTTTGCGGATGGTGGTGTTTATCCTGTCCCTGTTCATTACGCCGGTATGGTATCTGCTGGTCAGCGTGCCGGGCCGATTGCCGGATTGGCTTTATTTCCTGGCCCAGCCGGAGCCCTGCGCGCTGTCACTGTTTGCCCAGCTTTTGGTGGTGGAGTTTATGATCGACGTGCTGAAGCTGGCGTCGCTGAACACGCCGGACGCCCTGTCCAACTCCTTTTCCATGCTGGGCGCGCTGATTTTGGGCGATTTTGCGGTGCAGGCCGGCTGGCTCTCGCCGGAGGTCCTGGTCTATATGGCGTTTGTGTCCGTGGCCGGATTTGCCCAGCCCAGCTATGAGCTGGGATACGCGTTCAAGCTGCTGCGGCTTGCCATGCTGCTGCTGTCGGCGGCACTGGATCTGTGGGGATTTGCGCTGGGCGTGGCCGGAATGCTGGTGTTGCTGGTAACGACAAAGCCCATTGTGGGGCCGGGGTATCTTTACCCGCTGATCCCCTTTAACCGGACGGCGCTGCGCCGGCTGCTGCTGCGGGAACCCATCAACTGGGAAAATACCTGATCCGGGGCTCCGATCGGACACCGCGGCGGACGCGGCTGCGGAGGTGCTGACAGAATACGCACAAAGGAAGCGGGGGAAGGCATTGCCTTCCCCCGCTTCCTTTGAGGAAATTACGCTCCGGCTGGCTTTTACCGGAGGGGCTGACAGAAAAAATCAGGCTTAAAACAGGGCCGAAGTGGGCGGTGCGCCCCGGCGGCGCATATAGATGTCATCCCAGTGCAGGACCTTTTGCATGTACTCCACAATGGCGCAGGAGAGCAGCAGCCGCTGCCGGATAGCGCTGGAGTCCAGCTGCTCATCGATGATGGATTCGATTTTCTCAATCCGCTTTTGCAGGGTATTGCGGTGCAAAAACAGCTCCCGGGAGGTTTGGGACAGGTTGCGCTCGTTTTTCAAATACGCATACAGGGTTTCAAAGAGGTTGGTCCCGTGCTTGCGGTCGTAGGTCACCAGGGTAATGATGCCCGGATGGCACAGGTAGACCGGATCGCCGCCGTCGTTGGGCATCTGGCGGAACTGCTCCAGGCAGATGTCCACGATCTGATACACGCTGTAATCCTCGAAGCGGAAGATCCGCTCCTCCGGGTCCTCACAGAAGGCACGGGCGTATTTGATGACCCGCTTGGTCTGGTGATACAGGGGCCCCAGCGAGCTGAGCCACTTGGTAAAGTTTCCGATGCAGGCGTAGGCATCGTAATAGCGCAGCAGGGCGGAAAGTGCCTCCCGGTCATAGGTCAGCGGCGTGTAGTGATACGGCTTCCAGGCCAAAATCACGATGTGTCCGTCGTAATTGGCCACCAGGGCCAGGGGGAAGATCCGTTCCAGCGCCTGCATCAAGCCGCCCAAAGTGGCCGGATCCGCGTCGGCGCTGGGCTCGACCACCACAACGTGGTAAAATTTCTGCATGTGAATGGGCAGCAGCTTCAGCCGGCCGACCATCTGCTCCGATTCGGTCAGCCGGCCTTCGATCAGGTCGGCGACCAGAGAACTCAGCGCACCGGTGGTTTCGTATTTATCCGCATTGTAGCGGGTCACAAACTGCTCGGTCCAGCCCTGGAACAGACCGGCCAATTCCCGGGTGGCCGGGTTGCACAGCGCGGCGGGAAGGGCGATCAGATGATAGGCGGAGAGCTGAGCTTTATACTTGATCTGACGGGCGCACATCAGCCAGGACCCGTCGCAGCCCTCCGGCACCAGCCAGTTGTCCGACGAGGTCTCCGTGCGCAGCCATTCCAGCAGGTGGAAGTCCTCATAGGGCAGGTAGGTTTTTTCCACAAGCTCCTGCAGAACCGGAATGGGAGGGACCAGCCGCCCGCTGCAGCCCAGAAGCTTGAAGCCCGGATCCAGCAGGCAGCTGAAGCCGCCCAGACGCCGGGCGCCGCAGTCCAGAAGGGCGGGCAGATCCGGCTTTATGTATAGATGCGTATACATGTGCCGCGCCCAGCGGTCATTTTCCGCAAAGCACTTATATAAAAGGTTGCACAGGCTGGAAAGGGAGAGGGACGTGGTCACCAGATTCAGATCATCCCGCTGCTGATAAGCGGCCAGTGCCGGGCTGGAACCGGCCAGCACAAAGGTGAAGCCGACCTTATCCGCAGACAGGGCGTCTGCCGCGCGGACGAAGCTGTCCGGCGTGCCGATATAAAGGGAAAACTTCTGATCCACCGGCTCTTCGCCCAGGATGTAGAGCTGGGAAAAATCCCGGCCCGGAGGAAGGGGGAGACGCTGATGGAGGATATAGGGCTGCAGGGCCTGCAGAGTCTGGTTCAAGCTCGGCATTTCAGGTAACCGCCTTTCTGATTGATTCGGCCGTTTTTCGGCAGCCGGGAGCGCTTAGGATGCCGTGACCCGTACCCAGCCGTCTTCCTGCCATTCCATACGGCAGGGAAGCTTTTCCGCCTGCTGGATGCGTGCGATGTAGTCGATCACCGGCTTGGCGTCGGCGTACGTGGTCAGAGGGACCGGCGCGCCGCTGTGATCAATGTAGCAGGGAACGTAGCCGAAGGACGTGATGCCCTCCCGGCTCAGGGTCAGGCGGGCCAGCATGGTGTTGCGGCTATCCGGATTGAAGGGATAATAGGGCATGGTTTCGTCCGGCGTGAAGCCGAAGAGCTTTTTCCGGCTGGCCATCCAGGCCAGACGCTCCGGAGAATCGTTGCCGCCGCTGGGAGTCAGAGCGTGGGTCACGCAGACGAAGTTCCCCAGATTGTGATAAATGGGACGCCCCTGATAGATTTCAATGCCGCGCAGAATGTGGGCGTGATGACCGATCACCGCATCGGCACCGGCGTCGATGGCGGCGTGCGCCAGCGGCCGCTCGTACATTTCCAGCACGGAGTCCAGGTGGACCATGCCCTTGTGCAGGGCCACCAGCAAAATGTCACAGCTGGGGCGCAGCGCCTGAATGTCTGCCTGCATCTGCTCCACGGAGTCCGGCTCCGGGAAAGTGTAGATTTTAGCGGGCAGCCCCGGAGTTGCCCGGGGTGAGGGCTCGTGGTGCGTCAGGATCTGAACATAGGAGACGCCGGCCTTGCCCGAGGTAGCCCAGCCCTCCCGGGGGCCGACGGCATTATAGGCCAGCACGCCCACCGTAATGCCGGCCTTGGAGACGACCGCCGGGGACTTTGCCTCCGCCAGATTCCGGCCGCTGCCGGTCACGGCGATGCCGCGGGCGCGCAAAAGCTCCACCGTGTCCACAATGCCGGGGACGCCGCAGTCGTGGGCGTGATTGCCGGCGGTGGTGCACAGGTTGAAGCCGCAGGGGACCAGGGCGTCCAGATGCTCCGGTCGGGCCGGCGGGGCGGGGATGTCCGTGCTGTTTGCTTCCGGCCGGTCCGTGTGAGGGACCTCAATCTGCCCCAGCACAAAGTCCGCCTGGGCAAGCAGCCCGCGGCTGGGGTCAAAAAACGAGTGGGGGTTGGGCTCGTCTATAATAATGTCGCCCGTGGCGTACAAAAGGGCCCGCTGATCCATCGCAATGTCTCCTTTATTTTAGATGTGTGCAGATTGCTGATGCGGCTGCGAAAGAGGGGAGAAAAACTCCGGCCGAAAGGGGGACAGAACCGAATGATTGTTGTTTTTATTTTAACATGGTTTTGCGAAAAATGATCCGGAACAGGAAAAGAAAGTGTGCACCGTGCACACTTTCTGACAAGATGTTGGAAGAATGTGGAACTTATTTTGCGCCGGGGCCGGGATTCCCTCGAAAAGACGGAAGAAGCAGTGTGCACAGTGCATACAAATCTCCCGGGAAAATGAGATGGTTTAAAAATTGTCAAGGCGGAAAACGGTGTCTATAATGAACAATAGCAGAACACAAAGGAGACACGAAATTAGTCAAAAAGGAGAGGAAAGGAGAGCGCATTCCGGCAGGAAACACAGCCGGACAACCGCCGGGCGGCACCCGGCACCTCAGCAAACCGTGTATTAGAGAAAAATAATTATGAGGGAGTGTGTTTAAATGTTATCTGCGATTGGTTTCATTATGGTCATCGTCATGGTAGCCCTGATCCTCTGGGGTAAAGTTGCTCTGCCCCCGATCCTGGTGCTGCTGTCCGTTGCGGCGACCGCCATTCTTTGCCTGTTGAACGGCCAGGGGCCGCTGGAGTTCCTGGAAGTCCTGAAAGGCTACAATGCCACCGGTGCTTCGTCCGTTCTGAACACCGTTGCCCTGTTTACCTTCGCAATCATCTACTTCAACGTTCTTGGCGATGCCGGCATGTTCGACATCATCGTGGCTAAGATCTTCAAGCGCATCGGCAATAATATCGGCATCATCCTGTTCATGACCTGCATGCTGGCCACCATTTCTCATCTGGACGGCTCCGGCGCCACCACGATGCTGATCACCATTCCGACCATGCTGCCCCTGTTCAAGAAGATGAAGCTCAGCCCCACCCTGCTGGTTCTTTATGTTGGTATGACCTCCGGCGTTGTGAACATGCTGCCCTGGACCTCTGCGCTGGGCCGTGTTTCCGCCTCTACCGGTGTGGACGCCCGTGCTCTTTGGACCGCGCTGCTGCCCGTGCAGATCGTCGGCCTGATCATTGTTTATGCCAGCTGCTTCATCGTAGGGCCTATGCTCAAGAAGAAGGGCTACGGCATGAGCGACGAAGAGTTTGCTGCTCTGCGTGTTGACATGCTCAAGCCCATCGACCCCGTCCTGAAGGTCGGCAAGGGCGCTATGGCCTTCGATATGATCCTGACGGTTGTTCTCGTTATTGCCATGCTGTTGGGCTGGATCAATACCAACCTGGCCTTCATGATCGGCGTTGCTCTGGCGCTGCTCGTGAACTGCAAGGGCTCCAAGGAAATGACTGCGCAAATTAAGAAGCATGGTGCTACCGCTTTGAATATGTGCCTGATCCTGTTCTGCATCGGCCTGTTTGTCGGCACGATGAAGGATTCCGGCATGATGAGCGCTATGACCGAGACTCTGGTTGGGCTGATCCCCACCTCGCTTGGGCCCCACCTGACCTTCATCATCGCCCTGCTGGCTGTGCCTCTGTCCATGGTCATCGGCTCCGACGCCCTGTACATGATCTGCGCCCCCATCTTTGCTGAGCTGTCCATTCACTATGGCGGCAGCGCCATCGCCGCAGCGGCCTCCTGCACCATCGGTGCCTGCATCGCTGCAAACCTGTGCCTGGTGGCTCCCACTCCGTACCTGGCCCTGGGCCTGGCCGGCGTGGAGATGAAGGACAACCTGAAGACCTGCTTCGTTCCCATCTGGATTTTGGGTATCGTCCTGGCAATCGTCGGCGCCATCGCGGGTGCGTATCCCTTCTAATCTGTATGCCCAATCCATTCCAGCGATTGTAACCTCCTCTCCTCCAAAGCAAAGTCTCTTCTTCGGGGCCGGCCTCTTTGGCCGGCCCCGAGACAAAGACGGAGGATTCTGCCTGCACTGCACAGCGGCCAGGCTACAATTTCTAAGAAAGAGAGTGACTGCCCATGAGCATTCGCGAATGCGCCCTGCAAAGCAAAGCCTTTGCCGCGCTCAAGGATGTCTATGACCACCGGGAAAAAGCGGCTGCCGCCTGGCGCGCTTCCGGCGGAAAGGTCATCGGCGAGTTGGGCTGCGACGTACCGGATGAGTACCTGATCGCGGCCGGCCTGCTGCCGGTGCGGGTCTATGCCGACCCGGAAAAGCCCTTGGTTGAGACGGATAAATATCTGGAGTATGCCTTTGACCCGGTGGTGCGTGCCCAGTTTGAAAAAATCGTGGATGGCACGTATTACGATCAGATCGATGCCCTGGCTATCTCCAACAGCACCGACGTGATCATCCGTATTTTCCTGTACCTGCGGGAGCTGCACCGGGTGGAGCCGGAAAAGCATGTGCCGCCCGTTGCCTTTATCGACTGGCTGTTCACCCGCAACCGGATGCATCAGGTGCGCAACGAGCTGACGCTGTCACTGTTTAAAGAGACGGTGGAGCAGTGGGCGGGCCGTTCCATCTCCGATCAGGAGATCGAAATGGCTGGCCGGATCATCAACGAGGATAACGCCGCACTGCGGCAGATCCAGGCGCTGCGCCGCGGGGACGAGGTCCGGATCAACGGCTCGGAAGCGCTGGTGATCATCGGAAGCGCGTTCTTTATGGAGCGCACGGCTCACACCGAGCTGGTGCGCCAGGTGGCGGAAGATGCCAAGAACTGGCCGGTCCTGGCCGGGCCGCGGCTGTTCTATACCGGCAGCAACCAGGAGAACACGGACCTCTACGACGCGATCGAAGCCACCGGCGCCGTCATCGTCGGCGAGGACCATGACTGGGGCGACCGGTTCTATGACCGGGATTTCAACACGGAATATACGACCATCCGCGCCGTGGTGGATCACTACATGCTGCGGGAGTTCAGCAGCAAGAAGGCCTTTGTCAGCCAGCGGGTGGATGCACTCAACCGCATGGTCGATGCGTGCGGTGCCCAGGGCGTGATTTTCTATTCCAATATTTACGAAGAAGCGGCCAGCTGGGACTATCCCAGCCAGAAGGCCAGCCTGGAAGGACGCGGCATTGCCACCGCCCACTTCGCCAAGATGGCCTGGCCGGCACAGCGCAATGAGGGGCTTGCTGCACAGCTTGCCGCCTTTACGGAGAAAGTGAAAGGAGGCGCCGAGCATGCCTGAGGAGAAGAAACCCGCTTCCAAGTCCAAGGCCGTAAAGCGGCTGAAAGCCACGGCGGCAGCCAGTGCATATCAGAAAGAATGGTTTGCAGGTCTGAAGGCCCGCGTGGAGGCCGGCGAGGATTTCGGCTATCTGAACGCAGACGTGCCCATGGAAGTGCTCAAGGCCATGGACATCCCCTATGTGGTCAATCAGTGGTGGGCCGCCATCTGCGGCGCCAAGCAGATGTCCACCAAGTATTACGGGCTGCTGCGGGACGCGGGATACCGGGATGACTTGTGCTCTTACTGCGCCACGGCCTTTGCGGAAAGCCTGGACCCGGATGACCATGCCGTCGGTCCGGATGGGAAGCCTCTGGGCCCCTGGGGCGGCCTGCCGAATCCCACGCTGGCGATCACCCGCCTGACCTGCGATTGCCAGAGCAAGATTTTCGAGCTGTTTGCCAAGAATCACGGGGCTGATTTCTACGCCATGGAGAACACCGTGGCCCGGAAGGTGCCGCTGCGCTGGTTTGACCTGGACATTGACCGCTGGGAAGAGCTTTATGACACGGACCGGATCGACGCCGGCGTGGAAGAGCTCAAGGAGCTGATCCGCTTCCTGGAGATGAAGACCGGCAAGATGTTCGACATCAACAAGCTGGAATACGTGATGAACCTCATCAACGAGCAGGAAGGCTGGTATCGCAAGATCCGGGACCTGATCGCAGAGTGCCATCCCGTGCCCGTCACGGTGGTGGATACGGTGAATGCCGTTATGCAGGCGCAGTGGCAGCGCGGCTCGGAATGGGCTGTGGAGCATGCCAAGAGCCTGTATGAGGAGATCAAGGCGCTGGCTGACGCCGGTGTGGCGGCGGTGCCCAACGAGAAGTACCGCCTGATGTGGATCGGCCGCGGCCTGTGGCACGATTTCAGCTTCTATCAGCGCTTCGAGCAGAAGTACGGCGCGGTGTTTGTCTGGACTATGTATCTGGCAATGGGCGCGGACGCCTATATCCGTCATCATGTGGAAAAGGATCCCCTGCGGGCGCTGGCTGCCCGGTACATCGGCATGGAGGACTTCCTGCATATGCCGCCCTGGAACAGCCAGTGGTATCTGCAGCAGGCGAAGCAGAATGACATTGACGGCGTGGTGTATATGGTTCCGGAAAACTGCATGCAGGCCGTTGAGGGCAGCTATTTCATCAAAAAGACGCTGGAAGACGCCGGCTATCCGGTGCTGATCTTCAAGGCCGACCCGGTGGACGCCCGCAAGTGGAACGCGGATACCATGACCGGCCTGGTGGATGACTTTATCGAGCAGCGCGTGATTCCCAACAAAGAGGCCAAGACCAAGGGCTGAGCGCCCGATGCTCTTTGCCCGGACTATATGAAGGAGGACGACTATGCCTTGTAAAGGACCGCTTTCCGGCTATCGTGTGCTGGATATGACGCAATTTGAATCCGGAACCGTCTGCACGGAGTCCCTGGCCTGGCTGGGGGCAGAGGTGCTGAAGGTGGAGCGCCCGGTAAAGGGCGAGCTGGGCCGTTATTCCCAGGCGAATCCCGGCGTGGACAGCTATGGCTTCCTGGTCATGAACATGAACAAGAAGTCCATTACCTGCAACGCCAAGTCTCCCGAGGGCATCGCGCTGCTGAAAGAATTGGTGGCAAAATGCGATGTCATCGTGGAGAATATGGGACCCGGCTCCATGAACAACCTGGGGCTGACCTATGAGGCCTGCAAGGCCATCAACCCGAAGATCATCTACGCAAGCCTGAAGGGCTTTGCCCAGGATGGCCCCTATGCGGATTATCCCGCCTTCGATCCCATCGCGACCCATACCGGCGTGATGGTTTCGGCAACGGGCCTTCCGGACCAGCCCATCAAATGCGGGGTCTCCGTGGCGGACTCCGGCACGGGCATCACGCTGGCCATGAGCATCATCGCCGCCCTGCTGCAGCGGGAGCGGGAAGGGATCGGCCAGCGGGTGGACGTGGCTATGCAGGACTTTATGATCGGCCTGAGCCGCTCCCAGTGGGAGCCGTATCTCAACAACGGCAAGCCCAACCGCCGTGTGGGCAACGGGATGCCGCTGGAGGACGTGGCCCCGTCGGATACTTATCCGTGCAAGCCCTTTGGCCCCAACGATTACGTTCATATTTACTGCTCCCGCCACCCCGGCAGCAAGCAGTGGGATAATCTGTGCGATGTGATCGGCCGGCCGGATCTGAAGCAGGATGTCTGCCCGGAGATGGCTACTCCCCAGAGCCGCTATCAGCACCGGGATATCTGCGACGGCGCCATTAAGGATTGGCTGAAGAATTACGATAAATTCACCGCCATGGATATTCTCTGCAAGGCGGACATTCCCGCCGGCGCGCTGCTGGACTGCGCCGATATTACCAACGATCCCCAGTATCTCAAGCGGGGCATGATCGTGGAGGTGGAGCATCCCCAGCGCGGAAAGGTCAAGGTGCCCGGATTTGCACCGCGCCTGAGCGAAAACCACGTGGAGTATGCCTGCTCGCCGGAGCTGGGCGGCAGCAATGAAGAGGTTTACGGCGGCCTGCTGGGCCTCTCTGCGGAAAAGCTGGCGGAACTGAAAGAGAAAAAGATCATTTGACGAGAAGGCCGGGCGCCCCGTTCCTTTGGAGGCTGAAGCGTCTCAGAAGGCACGGGCGCCCGCCCCTGCTTCCCGGGCCGGGTCCCGGCGCTGCGGAGAGCGGCGTATTTACATTGAATCAGCAGGAGGAACGTTATGGCAAAGTTTATTACGGCGGCAGAGGCCGCTGCGCTGATCCCGGATGGAGCCACCATCGGTACGGCGGGCATGGGAATGTCCGGCTGGGCGGAAGAAGTGGCCTGCGCGATCCGGGATCGTTTCCGGGAGACCGGACACCCCTGCGGACTGGATCTGCATCACGGCAGCGCCATGGGCGACTGGGGATATGGCAATCAGTTTGACGGCTGGGACCGGACCCGCCGTCCGGGCGGACCGGACGAGAGTCACGGCAGCCGCGGCGTCACCCGCCTGGGTGAGGCCGGACCGGGTCTTGTGACCCGCTGGGTGGGCGGCCATGTGGGCAGCGCCTTTACCCTGCGGGAGCTGGCCGCCCAGGAAAAGCTGGAGTGCTTCTGCCTGCCGCAGGGCGTGGCCGTGAACCTGTGGCGTGAGATTGCCGCCGGCCGGCCGGGTCTTTTCACCAAGGTGGGTCTGGGCACGTTTGTGGATCCCCGGGTGGAAGGCGGCCGCATGAACAAAAGCGCCAAGGGGAACATTGCCGAGCTTGTGGAAGTAAACGGCGAGGAGTATCTGTTTTATAAGAGCTTTCCCCTGAATGTGGCGCTGCTGCGGGGCACCATCGCCGACGAAAAGGGCAACATTTCCTTCGCCCACGAAAGCGTCATCAACGAGGGCCTGGCCGTGGCCGAAGCCGCCCATAATTCCGGCGGCATCGTGATCGTGCAGGTGGAATATGTCACCAAGGCGGAGACGCTTTCACCCAAAGACGTGAAGATCCCGGGCATTCTGGTGGACTATGTGGTGCAGGCCACGGATCCCATGGCCTGCTGGCAGACCGAGGGGACCTATTGGGATCCCTCTTATTCCGGTCAGATCCGTCGGCCGCTCAAGGCGATTCCGGCCATGCCCCTGAACGAGCGGAAGGTCATCGCCCGCCGCTGCGCGATGGAAGTGCCGGCCGGAGCGGTTTTAAATCTGGGTGTGGGCATCCCGGCGGATATGGGCAGCGTAATCACGGAAGAGGGGCTTCTGGATCAGGTGACCATGTCCGCGGAAAGCGGCATGATCGGCGGCGTGATGTGTCCGCTTCCCAATTTCGGCAGCAGCTATAACCCCGAGTGCACCCTGGAGCACAACGCCATCTTTGACATGATCCACGGCGGCGGACTGGATATTACCTGCCTGGGCCTGGGTGAGTGCGACGAGGAAGGCAACATCAACGTCAGCAAGTTCGGTCCCCGGCTCAGCGGCCCCGGCGGATTTATCGACATCACCAACGCGACGCCGCGGGTGGTGTTCTGCGGGACCTTTATGGGGAAGGCCAAGTGCGCCGTGGGCGACGGAAAGCTGACCATTGTGCAGGAAGGCACCATCAAGAAGTTTTTGAAGCATGTGGAACAGATCACCTTTGCCGGCCGCTATGCAAAGCCGGGACAGGAGATCCTTTATGTTACCGAACGCTGCGTGTTCCAGCTGATCGACGGGAAGATGACCCTGACCGAGATCGCCCCCGGCGTTGAACTGGAGCGGGATATTCTGGCCCATATGGACTTTACGCCCGTGATCTCACCGGATCTCAAGACCATGGATCCCGGCCTGTTCCAGGAGCACTGGGGCGGCCTGGCCCAGGCGATGAGCCGCAACGAAGTAAAGCGCGAAGCTTAAAAAGAAAAGAGCCCGCGCCGGAGCGGCGCGGGAGGGAATATGAAAGGAGTTGGCTTTAATGAAAGAAATCGGACCGCTGAGCGGTTATCGCGTTTTGGACATGACGCAGTTTGAATCCGGAACGGTCTGCACGGAGACTCTGGCCTGGCTGGGCGCGGAGGTTTGGAAGGTGGAGCGCCCCATCAAGGGTGAGCTGGGCCGCTATTCCATTGCCGAGCCGGATAAGGACGCCGTCGGCTTTATCATCCTGAACATGAATAAGCGTTCCATCACCTGCAATATGAAGAGCCCGGAGGGCAAGGAGCTGATCCAGAAGCTGATCGGCCAGGTGGATGTGCTGGTGGAGAACATGGGTCCCGGCTCCATTGACAACCTGGGCTTCAGCTATGAGGCCTGCAAGGCCATCAACCCCAAGATCATCTATGCCCAGATCAAGGGCTTCGGCATGGACGGTCCCTTCCGGGACTATCCTGCCTTCAACCCCATCGCTGCGGCTGTGGGCGGCATGGCGGCCGTGACCGGCGAACCCGGTGAAAAGCCCTGCCAGAGCGGCATGAACGTGGCGGATTCCGGCGCGGGCTATATGTGCGCCATGAGCATCATCGCGGCCCTGCTGCAGCGGGAGCGCCAGGGCGTGGGCCAGCGGGTGGAAGTCGCCATGCAGGATACGGTGGTGGCCTTCGGCCGCTCCAACTGGGAGCCGTATTACCGGGATGGCCGTCCGCCCAAGCGCGTGGGCAGCGGCATGCCCATGGAGAATGTGGCGCCCTGCGGCATGTATCCCTGCAAGCCCTTCGGCGAAAACGACTATGTCCATATTTATTGCTCCCGCCATCCGGGCAGCAAGCAGTGGGATAATCTGTGCGATGTGATCGGTCGGCCGGATCTGAAGGAGGCCAACTGCCCCGAGTGCTCCACGCCGCGCCTGCGTTATCAGAATATCCAGATCGTCAACGAGGCGATCATGGCCTGGACCAGCCAGCATGATAAGAAAGAGGCCATGGACCTTCTGTGCAGAGCGGATGTGCCCACCGGTGCGGTGATGGATACCGACGACATCACCCACGACGCTTACCTCCTCAAGCGCGGCACCATGGTGGAGATCGACAGCAAGGACCGCGGCAAGCTGGTGATCCCCGGCTTCGCGCCCCGCATGTCGGAGAATCATGTGCCCTATAAGCCCTCTCCCGCCCTGGGCGACGCCAACGAGGAAGTCTACGGCGGCGTGCTGGGCCTGAGCGAGGCGGAACTGGCCGAACTGAAGGCAAAGAAGATCATCTGAGCATCGTCCTTACGCAGTGAAAGGAAAAGCGCGTCCGGCCGCCGGCCGGACGCGCTTTTTTGCAAGACTTGCCAAGGGCTTCCGGGTATGCTATGCTGATAAGAATCAAAAATGAAGAGGGAACACGCAGCCGGCAGGGCGGCTTTGACCGCCGACCGGACGCAGAGGAGGAGACCTTATGAGAAAGAAAAGTCGGCCGCGGGGAGAGCGCAAGCGCATCTTCAAGCAGGCCTTGAACCAGGAACTGCGGGAGCATAAAAGCTCCTTCCTTGTTTTTTATGTGCTGCGGGCGCTGGTGGTCGTCACGCTGGTGCGCCAGATTATGCTGCACAGCTATGAAAGCGCCTTCTTCTGCGTGCTGACCATCGTGCTGCTGTATGTGCCCAGCTGGGTGCAGGTGAAGCTGCGGATCGAATTGCCGCCGCCGCTGGAGATCACGATTTTGTGCTTCATCTTTGCCGCAGAGATCCTGGGGGAGGTCAATGCCTTTTACGTGCGGATCCCGGGCTGGGATACCATGCTGCATACCATCAACGGATTTTTGGCAGCGGCGGTAGGATTTTCCCTGGTCGTGCTTCTCAATGACGACAAGAGACTGACATTTGACCTGTCGCCCTTTTTCCTGGCGCTGACCGCTTTTTGCTTTTCCATGACCATCGGCGTATTGTGGGAGTTTTTTGAGTTTGGGATGGACTGGTTTTTTCACACCGACATGCAGAAGGACACCGTGATCCATGCGCTGTATTCCGTTGCGCTGGACCTAACCCGATCCAATCGGGTCGTGGGGATCCAGGGGATCGGGGAGGTTCTGGTCAACGGGCAGGATCTGGGCCTGGGCGGCTATCTGGACATTGGCCTGATCGACACGATGAAGGATCTGTTTGTGAACTTTATCGGGGCGGTGGTCTTTTCCGTCACCGGATTTTTCTATGCCCGCAGCAAAGGGGAACGGCGGACCCCGGCGCAGAATTTTGTTCCCAGCGTCAAAGAGGCGGACCGGGATTATCTGCGGCAGGCCCGGGAGCAGGCAGAGGCCGCCCGGAAAGCGGAGGAACCGCCGGAGAAAAGCTGAACAAAAAGCCGCAGCCCAAAAGGCTGCGGCTTTTGCGTACGGACAGATCGGGACGGCCGGGTTGTCACTTGGCGGCGATGGCTTCGATCTCGACCAGAGCATCCTTGGGCAGACGGGCCATCTGCACGGCCGAACGGGTGGGGAAGCTGCCCTCCGTGAAGAACTCGGCATACACCGCGTTCATGGCGGCAAAGTCATTCATGTCCTGCAGGAAGACCGTGGTTTTAATGACCTGATCCATGGAGGAGCCGGCGGCTTCCAGAATGGCCCGGACATTGCAGAGGGACTGGCGGGTCTGCTCGGCGATTCCGCCGGGGATCAGGGCGCCGGTGGCCGGGTCGATGGGGATCTGGCCGGAGGTATAGACCAGGGAGCCGACGATGCAGCCCTGGGAATAGGGACCGATGGCGGCCGGAGCCTGCGGGGTGGAAACGATGGTTTTCATAAAAAGCCTCCTTTGTTTCTTAGCGGGTCGTTTCTATCATATCCGCGGGGAGAGGGAAAGTCAATGCTGGGCCCGGCGGGGAAAACGCCCTTGAGGGAAAGCGGATTTTATGGTATAATAAAAAAGCCCGGACAGGGCTTGGATGAGGAGGATCATTTTGGAAGATTTAAAGCAATGGCTGACGGAAAACAGCTATACCCGCCAGGAGGAGCTGATCCTGGGCAACTGCGACGCGCATCGCCGGGCCCGGATGGGCACACTGCTGGGGATCGCGGCGGCCGTGGCGGGGCTTGACTATGATGCCCGGGGACTGACCTATGAGACGCTTTATGCCATGCATCAGGCATTTTTGCTCTCCCGCCTGACGCTGAAGATCCACCGCCACCCCATGGCGGGTGAGCGGCTGACGGTGACGACCTGGGAGGACGGCACCAAGGGGGTGCACCTGCAGCGCAATTATGAAATGGAGGACGCGCAGGGCTGCGTGTGCGTGTCGGGGAAGAGCGACTGGATCCTGGTGGACCCGGAAGACCGGAAGATCCTGCGGCCCTCGGCCTTTACGGCCAAGGCTTTTACCGTGTGCCCCAAGGAGATTGATTGCCCCAAGTGCGGCAAGATCCTGCTGCCGGCCCAGGGGCTGGAGGATCTGGGGACCCATCGGGTGCGATACTCGGAACTGGATGGAAACGGCCACCTGCACAGCGGGCATTACGGGAACCTGATTTGGGACCATCTGCCCTCTGAGCTGCAGTATGCGCCGATCCGCCTGTTTTCCATTAATTACAGCAAAGAGGCTGTCGGCGGCGAGGAACTGGCGCTCTATGGCTTCCGGGAAGGGCATACCTATCGCATGGAGGGCCTTGCCGGAGGAGAGCGCTGCTTTACCTGCGCCTGCGAATTTGAAGAGGAGATCGGCCCGGAGCCTGTATGACCGGCGGCCCGGAGGAAAGGAGCGCGCGTATGAAGATCACATGGCGGGGACACGCCTGCTTTACGCTGGAGCAGGATGGATATGTGATTGCGGTGGACCCCTATCAGGCGATGGAGGGCTATCCGCCGCTGCGGGAAGCGGCCCA
This sequence comes from uncultured Dysosmobacter sp., assembly GCA_934563745.1. Classification (GTDB taxonomy): domain Bacteria; phylum Bacillota; class Clostridia; order Oscillospirales; family Oscillospiraceae; genus Oscillibacter. The sequence continues at coordinate 185,765 of CAKTHE010000001.1, forward strand.
CGCGGTTTTCTGCAGTCACGAGCATTTTGATCACAACGGCCGCGCAGCTGTGACCCTTTTGCCGGAGCGGCCGAGCCCCTTTACCGTCACGGAGGTGCCCTCCTTTCACGACGAGGTCCGGGGGGCCAGGCGGGGACCGAACACGGTACGGATCTTTTCCGCCGGCGGCGTGCGGGTATGCCACCTGGGAGATCTGGGCCATGCCCTTTCGGAGGAGCAGTGCCGGCTGATCGGCCCGTGCGATGTGCTGTTTGTGCCGGTCGGCGGCGTCTATACGCTGGATGCTGCCGCTGCGGCGGAGACGGTGCACATGCTGGCGCCCCGCTGCGCGGTTCCCATGCATTATGCCCACCCGCCCTATGGGCTGGGGGAGCTGGCCACGGTGGAGGATTTCTTGAGCCGCTTTGCACCGGAGACGGTGACGCGGCTGAACGGAAATTCCTTCTCGGTTCCCGACGCCCCGGAAGGGATCGTGGTTCCCGCTTTTGTTCCGGAAGGGGAATAAATGCAGCCAAACCGCATACAATGAAGCTGCGCCCCAAAACGGGACGCAGCTTTTTTGCGGAGGTGGACCGGATGCGGAAACGACGGTTTTACTGGGAGCTGGCAGGCTTCATCTGGACGGGAGCTGCCGGCACGGCGCTTCATTTTTTCTACGAGTGGAGCGGGTACAGCCGCTGGGCCGCCGTGATCTCCGCCGTCAATGAGTCCACATGGGAGCATATGAAGCTTTTGCTGGTACCGCTTTTTCTATTTTCACTGGTGCAGGTCTGGTTTGCCGACGAGCCGAATTTTCTGGCGGTTCGCGGCTTGTCCGCACTGATCGGCACGGCGCTGATCCCGATCCTTTACTATACCTATACCGGCGCCTGGGGGCGGCACGAGACTTGGATAGACATCGGGATTTTTTTCGTTGCGGCGGCAGTGACCTTCTGGCTGGACAGCCGTTGGCTGCACCGGGGCCGCTTTGCCGCCGGCTGGCAGCAGGTTTTGGGTGTGGTCCTTTTGTGGGGCCTGATGGCGCTGTTTATCTTCTTTACAAACCGGACGCCTCATTGGGCGCTTTTCCGGGACCCGCAGACTGGTCTGTTCGGACCGGTGGTTTAGACGAGACACAGAATGCTCCCGTGCCGACGGCACGGGAGCATTCTACTTGACCGGACCATCCCGGCAGCGTATAATAAGGAGCAAGAATCAAAGGAACGGAGGCAAGAGCTATGACAACGCACAAGCCGGTGGCCCCGTATTATGCGGTGGCGATCACGTGGCTGGTATATGCCTGCTTTTTCCCGCTGTATGCACCCATGCATTATGTACTGATGGCAGTGGCCTCTGGGGTCGTTTTTTTCGTGACCGGCCTTTTCTGCAAAAGTGAGCCCCGGACGGAGGAGAAGACGGCTGCGGCGCCTGCTGCGGAAAAGAAGGAGCCGGAGTCTACAGGAGACCCGGAGGTGGACAAGATGCTCAAGGACGGGGCGCTTGCGCTTGCGGAGCTTAAGCGTCTGGACGCGAATATCGCCGATCCCGGAATTTCGGCGGACATCGTCCGTATGGAGCAGATCTCCGGAAAGATTTTTGAGCTGGTGAAGGAAAATCCGAAAAAGCTGCCGCAGATCCGACGGTTTATGGATTATTATCTGCCCACGACGCTGAAGCTGCTCAACGCCTATGACCGAGCCAGCTCGGCCGGGATCTCCGGCGAAAACGTGGATGCCACCAAGGCCAAGGTGGAGGGGATGACCCGTACCGTTGTGGCGGCCTTCGAAAAGCAGCTGGATGCGCTTTTTGGCGATGAGGCGCTGGACATTTCCACGGATATTACCGTCTTGGAGACGATGATGGCCCGGGAAGGGCTGACCGGTGAATCGCTGAAGGCGGACGCGGCGCAGCCGGCGCCAGCCGATGATGGCATCCGGCTGGAGCTTTGAGCACACGGAAGAGACAGCGAACCATTTGCGGCGGCCCAGCCGCTGACACTGAGGATATAAACGGAGGAAAAGACCATGGCTGATGAAAAGAACGCAATGCCGGAACTGACGCTGGAGCCGCAGGCGGCCCAGGCTGCCGCTGTACCCGAACTGACGCTGGATCCCACGATTTCCACGCCGGCTGCACCGGTTGTGGAGGAGGCAAAACCGGCGGCGGAGCCGGTGGAGATGGATGAGCGCCTGCTTTCTGAGGAAGAGAAGAAGGCAGTGGAGGAATTCTCCAAAAAGATCGACATTTCCGATTCCAACATGATCCTGCAGTACGGAGCCGCCGCCCAGAAGAATGTGGCCGGCTTTTCGGAAAATGCGCTCAACTCGGTCAAGACCAAGGACCTGGGCGAGATCGGGAAATCCCTTTCCGAGCTGGTTGTGGAGCTCAAGGGCTTTGGCGAAGAAGAGGATAAAAAGGGCCTGTTCGGCCTGTTCAAGAAGTCGGGCAACAAGCTGGAAACCATGAAGGCCCAGTATTCCAAGGTCGAGACCAATGTGGATAAGATCGCCCGGGAGCTGGAGCAGCATCAGGTCACGCTGATGAAGGACGTGGCCATGTTCGACCAGATGTATGAGCTGAACCTGAAATATTATAAAGAACTGACAATGTACATCCTGGCGGGCAAGAAGAAGCTGGAGGAGGTCCGCACCCGGGAGCTGCCGGAGCTCAAAGCCCGGGCGGAGCAGTCCGGCGCGCAGGAAGACGCGCAGGCGTATAATGATCGGGTGCAGATGTGCGAGCGCTTTGAAAAGAAGCTGCACGATCTGGAGCTGACCCGTATGATCTCGGTGCAGATGGGGCCCCAGACCCGGCTGCTGCAGAATAACGATACCCTGATGGTGGAGAAGATTCAGTCTTCGCTGGTCAATACCATCCCCCTGTGGAAGAGCCAAATGGTGCTGGCACTGGGGCTGGAACACAGCCGCCAGGCCACGGCCGCGCAGAGCGCGGTGACCAATATGACCAACGAGCTGCTGAAAAAGAACGCGGACATGCTGAAGATGGGCACGGTGCAGACCGCAAAAGAGGCTGAGCGCAGCATTGTGGACATCGAGACCCTCAAGCATACCAACGAGCAGCTGATCTCGACCTTGGATGAGGTGCTGAATATCCAGCGGGAAGGCGCGCAGAAGCGCAAAGAAGCGGAAGCGGAGCTGGGCAAGATCGAGGGCGAGCTCAAGCAGAAGCTGATGGAGCTGCATAACTAACAGTCCGCCGGGCACGGAGCTGTGCTCTGAGGCGGGACCGAAGAAGGAGTGTCCATGAAGATTTTCCAAAAACGAAGCGTAGCGGCCCTTGTGATGGTGGCGGCGATCGTGCTCTCCTGCATATGGGGGCAGGCGAAGAAGCCGGACTCCTCCCAGGAGGCATCTACCACTGTGGTGGGCAGCTATACGTATACGTACGACCACGCGCATGTACTGACCGACGCCGTTATGGAGCGGATCGATGCGCTCAATACCTCCCTGTTTGCACAGACCGGGGCGCAGATCCTGGTGGTGACGGTGGACACCACCGGCGGCACGGACATTGTGGACTATGCGCAGCAGCTGGGCAACCAATACGGTGTAGGTTCGGCTGAGCGGAACAACGGTGTGGTGCTGGTGCTGGCGCTGGACGATGTGACAGACAGCGGCCTGAAAGGAGACTACGGCGTTGCTCTGGGCGAAGGTCTGTACGATTATGAGGATGAGCTGACCGGCATCCTTTATGCGAATATGGAGACGGATTTTGCCGCCGGGGACTACAGCGCCGGGGTCGCGACCACATTTGGCGCCTATATTGACTGGTTTTCATCGTTTTACCATGTAACGATCCAGGAGAATTATGTGCCCGCCGTCCGGGAGACCTATTCCAGCGGAAGCTATCATACCCAGACCAGCGGCTATATTGCCCCGGCGCTGGGCAGCCTGGTGGCGGATGTGATCATCATGCTGGTGGTGCTGCTGATCGTGTGGATGGTTTTGGACGCGTTTCGCTGGCGTCGGTACCGGCGGCGGTATATGGGCCCCGGGATGGGGATCCCGCCCCGGCCGTACTACCCCGTCTTCTGGGGACGTCCGCGGCGGCATCGGCCGCCGCCTCCGCCGCCCGGCAGAGGCGGCCCGCGGGGACCCGGCGGTCCGGGCAGCTTCGGCGGACCTCCGCCCAGAAACGGCGGCTTCGGCGGGCCCGGTTCCCGTCCGCCCCGGGGAGGGCGGCCTTCCGGCGGAAGCCGCGGTGGTTTCGGCGGCGGGAGCTTCGGCGGCAGCAGTCGCGGCGGAAGCCGCGGCGGTTTCGGCGGCGGGAGCTTCGGCGGCAGCAGTCACGGCGGAAGCCGCGGCGGTTTCGGTGGCGGGAGCTTCGGCGGCAGCAGTCATGGCGGAAGCCGTGGTGGTTTCGGCGGCGGTGGAAGCCGCGGCGGCGGAAGACGCTGAAGCTTCAAAACGAAAGAAAAAGAAGTCCCGGCAGAACCCTCTGCCGGGACCTCTTTTTTACAAAACTGGAAGAAGGGGATTTTTGCGATCCGTGTCAGTCCTTGTTCCGGATGACATCCTGATGAGAGCCGTCTGCCAGGCGTACGTAGCGCACGAACAGGGAAATTTTGTTGTCCGGGTTCAGGGCATCCCACAGCTGCCGGGCCAGCGTCTCCGGATCGGAAGCCGTCAGGGCGACGCGGATCGGCTCCCCCCGGAAGGAGGGCAGAGGATTCCCGTCTTCCCGGTAGGTATGGATAAAGTGCCCCTGACCGGAAATCGGAGCGTCGTATTCGTAAAAATACCGGCAGCAGCAGGCGGGATCCCCGTCGGCGGACTTGAGAATAGAAAGCACATAGCTGCCGTCCGCATGTACGACGCCGGAAATACGGGGCGTGTAGTTGGGAGCGTCCGGCTCAAAGCTGCGCTGCATCAGGGCGTGACGATAGCAGTGCCCTGCGCGCAGAGCGTCCCGGATCGTATCCGTCTGATCGCCATTGGTAACGATCAGCTCCTCCCCGCACTGGCGCACGGGATGATAAATGATCAGCGAGGGGTCCGTCATGCGGCTGGGATCCCGGGCCTCGGTGCGGATGCCGTCGTCCGTGGGAACAAATACGCGGTTGCGGGAATTTTCGCTGCGGCCCATGATGAAGTACGCGGCCACGGCATACGCACCATCGGCGCTGCGGCCCAGCAGAATGCCCCGGCCGGGGTAGGTGTTGGTGCGCAGAAGGGTTTCCATGTTTTCAGCTTGCATCGGAAGAGCTCCTTTCAGAATGCGGTCCCTGACGCAAAAGCGCTTTGCGTGCCTTCCAGTCCGGAAGGATTTCTTCCAGCCGGGCATAGAATGCGGGACCGTGATTTTTGACCTGGATGTGGACCAGTTCGTGGACGACCACCAGATCCACTGCCTCCGGCGGATAGAGGGCCAGAAAGCAGGAAAAGCAAAGACTGTTGCGGGCGCTGCAGCTTCCGTAGCGGCTGCGGGCCCGGGTGATCCTGATCCCGGTGGGGATCAGCCCGGTTTTGCGGGCATAGTAAGCTACCCGCGGCTCTACCAGGGCGCGGGTCTGCTCTTTCAGCTGACGGAATTGGGCCTCCGTCGGGTCAGCCGGCAGCGACGCCTGATACTGGCGCCGACGCTCCAACTGCCGGCCGATCCAGTCCTGATGAAGGGCGACAAACCGCTCGATCTCCGCTTCGGGGAAGCGCAGCGGCGCGCGGACCAGAACCTCACACCGGGGCGTGACCTGCAGGGCCAGGGTCTTGCGGCGGGAGCGAATCACATGATAAGGAAACATAATCCTAAGATAACACAATGCGGCGGGAAACACAAGCTGCAATCCGCGGCGCACCACCCGGGAAGCCGCCGCATACACTGGCGTGTATCGCCCGGCTGAAGGGCCGGCCATACGACTTTCCGAATGGAGGGGGAGTTTCCTTGTTGATCACAAAAGGCCCGGAGCTTGCGGCGCCCGGAGCAAGCTGTCCGTTGCAGGAGGCGTGTCCGACCGCCGGCTGCACCCAGACCGGTGTGCAGGAGCTTGCCATCAGTCAGCCCGTTACATTGACACCGTCGGTTTCCCTGGGGACGATCAGCGTCAGCTGCCAGGGGCGTCCCAGCATGACCTGCACGGCTTCGGCGGATGGAACCAGCTGCACCATGACCATGACGGAGCAGATCGCCGTGTCGATCCCGGTGGATTACAGTGTGGAGCTGACTCCGGACGCACCGACCATTGCCTGCGCGGACCGTACCTGCGGCTGCTGAGAACGCGCCCCTGCTCCGGCTGTCCGGAACGGGGGCGGTTTTTTTCGGGCGCTCTTGAAACTTCCGTGCAATGCCGTTATACTGAGTTGGAAAAAGCTCTGCATATGAAAAGCAGGAAAGGACGAGGTGCAATGAAGGCATATGCCGATATGAGCCGCGAAGAGCGGGAGGAAGAGTATGCTGCGGTTTCCCGGAAGTTTGAGGAACTGAAAGGCCGGAATCTGAGCCTGAATATGGCCCGCGGCAAGCCCGGAAAAGAGCAGCTGGATATGGTCAGTGATCTGTTTGACCTGATGAATAAGCCGGAGGAGTGGATCGCAGACGACGGGACGGATGTGCGCAATTACGGCGAATTGGCGGGTCTGCCCTCTGCCCGGCGGTTGTTTGCGGAGATTCTGGGCTGCCGGAGCGAGCAGGTGTTTGTGGGCGGCAATGCCAGTCTGCAGCTGATGTACGATACCATTTCCAAGGGCTATACCCACGGTCTGCTGCATTCGCCACGGCCCTGGTGCAGGGAGGAGAAGGTCAAATGGCTTTGCCCTGCGCCGGGCTATGACCGGCATTTTAAGGTAACGGAGTCGTTCGGCTTTGAGCTGATCACCATTGCCATGACGCCGGACGGACCGGACATGGATGCGGTGGAAGAGGCTGTGAAGGATCCGACGGTCAAGGGAATCTGGTGCGTGCCCAAATATTCCAACCCTGCGGGAATCATCTATTCGCAGGAGACCATCCGCCGTATGGCGGCGCTGGAGCCGGCGGCTCCGGACTTTACCATTATGTGGGACAATGCCTACTGCATTCACGAGCTGGAAGGGGAGTATGTGGAATTCCCGGATATCCTGTCCGTGTGCGAGCAGGCGGGCCACCCCGATATGGTCTTTGAATTTGCCTCCACCTCCAAGGTGACGCTGCCCGGCGCCGGGATTTCCTGCTTCGCCTGTTCGGAGGCCAATATGGCCTATATGAAGAAGCTGCTGGGCGTGCAGATCATCAGCTTTGATAAGGCAAACCAGCAGCGTCATGTGCTGTATCTGCGGGATAAGGCCCACACGCTGGAGCTGATGAAGCGCCATGCGGCGATTCTGGCGCCCAAGTTCCGCTGCGTAACGGCGGCGCTGGAGCGGGAGATCGCTCCGCTGCAGATCGCCAGCTGGAGCCGGCCCACCGGCGGCTATTTCATCTCCCTGGATGCCATGCCCGGGACGGCCAAACGCACGTGGGAGCTTTGCAAGGAGGCCGGCGTGACGATCACCGGTGCCGGCGCGACCTTCCCCTACGGGAAGGACCCGCAGGACTCCAATCTCCGGATCGCGCCTTCGCTGCCGCCGGAGGAGGAGCTGGAACAGGCCATTGCGGTGCTGTGTATCTGCCTGCGTATGGCGGCGCTGGAAAAGCTGATGCGATGAGGTATGTCGGCGCGATTTACCGCCCGCCCTCCGAGGCGCGCAGCCTGATCGTTCAGGTGACCTATGGCTGCAGCCATAATACCTGCGCGTTTTGCTGCTCCTATCAGGAAAAGCCCTTCGCGGTCCGCCCGCTGGAGGAGGTCCTGGCGGATTTTCGGGAGGCCCGGACCCTGTTTCCCCACGTGGAGAAAATTTTTCTGGCAGACGGCGACGCGCTGGTTCGCGCGGCGGATGAGCTGGAGGTGATCCTGGATACGATCGCCCGCCTGTTTCCGGAGTGTACCCGGGTCAGCTGCTATGCCTCCCCTTACAGCCTGAAGATCCGTACGGAAGAGGAGCTGTGCCGTCTGCGGGACAAGGGACTCCGCATGGTCTACATGGGGCTGGAGTCCGGCTGCGATGCGGTGCTGCGCACGATGCGCAAGGGGCATATGGCGTCTGAGATCGTTGCAATGGGACAGAAGGCGCGCAAGTGTGGCCTGCTGCTTTCCGTGACGGCGATCACCGGCCTGGGCGGACAGGAGCAGATGGAAGTACACGCCGCGCAGACGGCCCAGGCGCTCAACGCCATGAACCCGGAATTTATCGGGATGCTGACTCTGATGGTCCCCCGGGGAACGCCGCTTTTCGATTGGGTGCAGGAGGGGCGCTTTCACCTGCTTACGCCGCCGCAGGACCTGCAGGAGACGGCGCTGCTGCTGGAGGGGCTGGACAGTCCCGGCAGCGTATTCCGGATGAACCATGCCTCCAATTATCTGGACCTGCGCGGAACGCTGAATCAGGACCGGGACGCCATGCTGGCCCAGGTCCGCCAGGCCCAGCAGCATCTGGATCGGCTGCGTCCGGAATCCTGGCGCGCATTGTGATAAGAAAAGGAGAGCTCCAAAGCCTTGGAGCTCTCCTTTTTGCAGGCGGCGCGCTATGCGCCGGAACCGCATTGGCTGCAGACGCGAAAAAGAGGATCCGGAAGGTTCTTTTGGGATTGACTTTTGCCTGCGGCCCATCTATGATGAAGGTAACTTTTGAATGGAAAGGAGCACCCCTGTTATGAAACGGTTTTTCACCATGCTGTTCACCGCGCTGCTGCTGACGGCGGCGGTGTGTGTCAGCGCATCTGCTTCGGACTTTGACTCGGTCGCGCAGGATCTCTCCTCCATCGGTATGTTCCGCGGTACCGCCAAGGGCTTTGAGCTGGACCGTGCGCCCACCCGCAGCGAGGCGGCGATCATGCTGGTGCGGCTTTATGGCGCGGAGGATGAGGCCAAGGCCGCCTACGACGCCGGGGAAATCCAGCATCCCTTTACGGATGTCAGCAGCTACACCTCGCCCTATGTGGCCTGGCTGTATACCAAGGGCATCACCAAGGGCTCCACGGCCACCACCTTCGGATCGGCCCGGACCTGCACGGCACAGAATTATGTTGTTTTTCTGCTCCGGGCTCTGGGCTATCAGGATGGGACGGACTTCCAGTATGCGGAGGCGCCCGTTTTTGCCAAGTCCTGCGGTTTCTATGATGCGACGCTCTTCCCTGGAACGTTCCTGCGGGATGACCTGGCGGCCGTTACTTATCAGGCGTTGGCAGCCAATGTGAAGGGGACGGATACCTCCCTGCTGGACAGCCTGATCGAAAAGGGCTCTATCGATGCCAAGGCGGCCAAGCCCCTGAGCGATAAGATCGGCGTATACCGCGGTATGCTGAAGGCCAGCGAAGACATGAATGCCACATCCCTGGACATGGATGTGGACATGAAGCTGAAGATGAAGGTGGATTCGGGGTCCATGGATACGGTCTCCAGCGGAAATATCAAGGTGATCGTCGATGGCAGCAAGGTGGAAATGGCCTCTGAGATGACCACGACGGTGGCAGGAGAGGCCATGAAGCAGGGCACCTGGATGAAGGACGGCTGGGTCTATACCTCCGTCACAGCCGGCGGACAGACGCAGAAGTTTAAGGTCGCTGTCGGGGATACCAGTGCCGCACTGGAAGATGCGGGCCTGGGCATCGTGCCGGATGTGAATGTCAGCAGCCTGGCTTACATTGATTCCATCACCGCCCAAAAATCCGGTTCGGATACGGTCTACACCCTGACCATCGGGAAAAATGCGATGGAGAGCCTGATCGGCAATATGGATGAGCTGCTGGGCACGGAGACGGGCATGCAGATGAGCCTGAGTGATGTGACCGTCAGCTATACCGTCAGCAGCCAGGGTAAGCTGACCGGTATGCACATGCTCTTCAGCGCAACGATGAAGATGACCCTTCCGGCTGACGGGCAGACGCCTGCGCAGGAGCTGAATGTGGCCTGCGACTATGACATGACGATGACGGTAAAGGCGACCGGCTCCGCCGTGAAGATCACGTTCCCGGATTTCTCGGACTTTACGGAGATCTCGGCGGCCGGGGATACCGCGGCCTGAGCAGCCGCTTTGTCCCAATGAAATCAAAAGGCCCGGGATGCGCATGGCATCCCGGGCCTTTTTCGGCTTATTTGGAAAGACCTCCGGCTGCGGCGGGAAGGGAGCGTACCAAAGGGCAGGGGGGGAAAACGCCGCGCTTATTCCCGGCGGTATTGACGGATCAGCAGCAATCGGGCGGCGGAGTTGCCCCGGTTATTCAGCTGCCAGGGCTGATCAGAGGCGAAGCGCAGGGCATCCCGTTCCTGCAGCTCCCAGGTCTCACCTCCGACGCTGAGCCTGCCGGTGCCGGAGATCATGGACGCCGTGCATACGCAGCCGGGGAGGTCCGGCTCGGGGCGATAGGTGCCGCTGATATAAACGTCCAGGAACGCACTTTCCAGCCGGGTGGCTTCATCGTAGGGAATGGAGGCACGGACAATGGCCTTGCCGCCGTCGGAGAGGACCGGCTTATGTTCCCGTTCCCGGGAGAGAAGCAGCGGCTCAAACCCGTCGGAGTGCAGCAGCTGCTCCGCGGGGACCTTCAGTGCTGCGGCGAGCTTCCCCAGAATGGCGACGGAAGGGTTGGCCTCCCCGCGCTCGATCTGGCCCAGCATGCTGCGGGACACGCCGGAAAGCTCGGCTGTCCGCTCCAGGCTCAGCTTCCGGGTTTTGCGGATGCGTTTGATGTTTTCTGCGGCTGCCTGATTCAGATCCATGATAACTCCTCCAAAAGGACAGTATACCAATTCTTTTTTTCTTTATAGTAGTCGATTCGGCAGAATCTGTCAAGAAAAAGCCGGCCGCAAAGCGGCCGGCTTTTCAGTTTGGAAGAAGGCTGCGGAAAAGAAGAGTCGAGCCGATCAGACCCGGTGCCAGGAGGTGCCGTCCTTGGTATCCGTGATTTCGATCCCCTGGGCTTTAAGCGCATCCCGGATCCGGTCCGCTTCTGCGAAGTTTTTGGCTTTCTTGGCTTCGTACCGTTTCAAAACCAGTGCGTCCACAGCCGCATCGCCTTCACCGGTTACCGTGCAGCCGACGGATTCCTGCGCGGAGGTCTGGGCAGCGGCCTTTTCCCGCAGAAGGGCGGCCTTTTCCAGCAGGGACAGGCTCAGCACCGAGTCAAAGCGGTCCAGAATGGCCAGCTTGGTGGCGTCATTGCATTTGGCCTTCAGCGCGTCATACAGGCAGGTGACGCCCATGGATGTGTTCAGGTCGTTGCCCATGACCTGAAGGAAGCGCTCTTTATAAGAATCCACCACGGTGGGATCCACGCTTCCGTCATCCGGCTTCAGTGCCGCGATCTTCTTCAGCAGCTTCTGATAGGCACCCTGGGCGTTATCCAGATTTTCATATGAGAAGACCAGAGCCTTGCGGTAATGGCTCTGCAGGCAGAAGAAGCGGTAGGACAAGGGGTCATAGCCCTTGCTTTCCAGCAGGGAGACGGTCAGAAACTCTCCGGAGGATTTGCTCATTTTTCCGTGATTGGTATTGAGATGATGCACATGGAACCACTGGGGGCACCAGGGATGCCCCAGGAAGCTTTCCGACTGGGCGATCTCATTGGTGTGGTGGGGGAAGGCGTTGTCGATTCCGCCGCAGTGAAGATCCAGATATTCGCCGTTATACTTCATGGAGATGCCGGAGCATTCAATGTGCCAGCCGGGATACCCGACGCCCCAGGGAGAGTCCCACTTCAAAGCCTGATCTTCAAACTTGGATTTGGTGAACCAAAGGACAAAGTCGTTCTTATTGCGCTTGTTGGTGTCCTCCTCCACGCCCTCCCGGACGCCGACGGCCAGGTCCTCTTCGTTGTGGTCGTTGAAAACGTAATAGCGCTCCAGCTTGGACGTATCAAAATACACGTTGCCGCCGGCAAAGTAGGCATAGCCGGTGTCCATCAGGCGGGAGATGATCCGGATATAGTCATCAATAAGACCGGTGGCCGGCTGCACTACATCCGGGCGCTTGATGTTCAGCTTGCGGCAGTCCTCAAAAAAGGCATCGGTATAATACTGCGCCACTTCCATGACGGTTTTGTGTTCCCGGTGGGCGCCTTTGAGCATTTTGTCCTCGCCCTCGTCGGCATCCGAGGTAAGGTGCCCCACGTCGGTGATATTCATGACCCGGTTGACGTCATAGCCGGCAAAGCGCAGGTATTTTTCCAGCACATCCTCCATGATATAGCTGCGCAGGTTGCCGATGTGGGCAAAGTGATAGACGGTGGGGCCGCAGGTGTACATTTCCACATGGCCGGGCGTGTGCGTTTTGAATTCTTCCTTTTTATGCGTCGCGGAATTGTAAAGCAGCATGATGTTACTCGGTCCTTCCTTCGTAGTTTTCCAATTTCTTTTCCAGCGCCTCGATCTGCTGGGCCATGGCGTTCAGCTGCGACTGGACCGGATCCTCCACATGGATCTGGTCCACGGTTTCGGTATAGTTGATCGGCTGCCCCTTCACGCGGACGACCCGGGCGGGGACACCGACCGCCGTCGCATCCTCCGGGACGGCCTTTAAAACGACGGCATTGGCGGCGATCCGGGCGTTGTTGCCGACTGTAAACGGCCCCAGGACCTTGGCGCCGGAGCCGATCAGCACGTTGTTGCCGATGGTGGGATGACGCTTGCCCTTATCTTTGCCGGTTCCGCCCAAAGTCACGCACTGATAAAGCAGCACGTCGTCCCCCACTTCGGCTGTTTCGCCGATGACAATGCCGGCGCCGTGGTCAATGACCAGGCGGCGGCCGATGGTGGCGCCGGGGTGGATCTCGATCCCGGTCCAGAAGCGGCTCCATTGGGAGACGGCACGGGCCAGGAACAGACAGTGATGCCGGTAAAACCAATGGGCAATGCGATGATCGATGACTGCGTGGACACCCGGATAAAGCAGAAAAATTTCCAGCTTGCTCCGAGCGGCCGGATCCCGCTGCTGATAGGCGCCCAGCAGCTCGCCCAACCGGGTATGATGCTTGTTTTCCATGGTGCTACACTCCTTGTGCGGCACGGAAGAACAAAAAAATCGCCTCCCGTACCAAAGTACGAGAGGCGATGTATGACCGCGGTTCCACTCTCATTTATCACTCAAGGAGGCCGTTAACGCCGGCCGGACGGAGGGCTTCCATGATCCCCCGCGCTCCCGGATGCACTTCGCGATCTCCGCCGCAGGCGCGCTTACAGCCTCTGGCACGCCCTCTCTGTCCGTTGGAATGATCCCTACTCTTTCCGATCGACACGCTATGAAATTACACCTCAGTATATTAGCAGGAATCCCGGCAGGTGTCAAGCGGGAAGGGGCTTACATACTGGCAATGATATCCCGGTTTTTCACAAAGTACTCAATGCCGGAATATATGGTGGTCAGCACGATGACCCATACGCACACCGTATTGAGCAGGGAGGGGATGTGCAGGAACATCAGCACGATGCATACCATGGTGGACGCGGTTTTGACCTTTCCGGACCAGCCGGCGGCGATGACCCGGCCCTTGTCCGAGGCAAGCATGCGCAGCCCGCTGACGGCAAATTCCCGGCACACCACGATCAGCAGCGCCCAGGCGGGCATCTGACCGATTTCCACAAACCACAGCATGGCTGCCGTTACCAGCATCTTGTCTGCCAGCGGATCGGCAAACTTGCCGAAGTCGGTCACCAGGTTGCGGGCCCGGGCAATCTTGCCGTCCAGCATGTCCGTAAAACTGGCGATAATGAAGATCACCAATGCCACGTAAGAAGAGCCCGGAAAGCCCCAATACAGGACGCCCATAAAAACAGGAATCAATATAATGCGCATAAGAGTTAGCTTATTAGGCAAATTCATGACAAATCTTCCTTTCAAACGCATTCCGCGGGGACAGCTTCCCCGGTCAGCTCGCCGTCCATTGTACCGGTCAGACGCACCGTGACAAAGCTGCCGGGCGCCGGCTCTTCATCCGAGGTGAAGTAAATGCGGCCGTCGATTTCCGGAGATTCCGCATAGCTGCGGCCGTAAAACATTTGGGCCTGGCCGTCAAAGCCTTCGCAGAGGACTTCCCGCTCACTGCCCAGTGCCGCATCGTTATAGGCGTCAATGATGTCCGACTGCACATCAACAGCCAGCTCCGCCCGCCGGACCGCTTCCTCCGTGCTTACATGCTCCATGCGGGCCGCCGGCGTTCCATCCTCCGGAGAGAAGGGGAACACACCGGCCCGTTCGATCTTTACCTGCCGCAGGAAGGTGCACAGCTCCTCGAAGGCGGCTTCATCTTCACCGGGGAGGCCGGTGATCAGACTGGTGCGCAGCACCAGTCCCGGAATCCGTGCCCGCAGGGTCGTCAGCAGCTGCAGAAGGGAGGCCTTGGAGTCCCGCCGGTTCATACGCTGGAGGATCTGATCGTTGCAGTGCTGGATAGGGATGTCCAGGTAGGGGAGGATCTTTTCTTCTCCGGCGATCACGTCAATCAGCTCATCCGTAATTTCGTCCGGATAGAGATAATGCAGACGGATCCAGTGAAAATCCAGCTTGCAAAGCTGACGCAGCAGCTCCGGAAGCTGCCGCCGGCCGGTCAGGTCCGTTCCGTAGCGGGTGATGTCCTGGGCGATGACCAGCAGCTCCTTCACGCCGGCATCGGCCAGCTCCCGGGCCTCGGCAAGCAGCTCATCCATGGGCCGGCTGCGATAGCTTCCCCGCAGAGAGGGGATAATGCAGTAAGCGCAGCAGTTGTCGCAGCCCTCGGCGATCCGAAGATAGGCATACCAGGGGGGCGTGGACAGGATGCGGGCTCCGCTTTGGTTGGCGGCGTCGATGCTGCCCAGCCGGCAGGGGCGGCCGCCCCGATCCATGACTTCGGCAACGGCGCCGGCAATTTCATCGTAGCTGCCGGTGCCCAAAATGCCGTCCACCTCCGGCAATTCCTTCAAAATGTCCTGCTGGTAGCGCTGGGCCATGCATCCGGTGACCAGAATTTTTTTGACCTGGCCGGAACGCTTCAGCGCCGCCATTTCCAGAATGTTGTCGATGGCTTCCTCACAGGCGCTGGCCAAAAATCCGCAGGTGTTGACAACGACCACATCCGCTCCCTCCGGAGCGGCCTGGACCGTATAGCCGGCGGCCTGGACCTGTGCCATCATTTGTTCGCAGTTGACCTGGTTTTTGGCACAGCCCAAAGACACGAATGAGACTGTATAAGGCAAGATGGATATCCTCCGTTCTTCGAATAAAAGTTCTTTGCCGCAAGAGAAGGCTGCGTTTCCCGGCCGGTTGATCCGGCTTGTGCCGAAATTCCGGCGGCGAAGCGGGTTCCGCCTTCCGACGGCGGGCCTGCCGCACGCAGGGGAAAGCTTTTTACGGCGACGGCATATCGTCCGCCGCATCACCCAGACGGGACCAGGCGTCTTTTACCTCGCCCCAGGAAAAGCCGCGCCGGGCCAGAGCCGCGCTGAGCCGGCGCTTTTCTGTCTCATCCGGCGGAAGACTGCGCAGCTTCGCTTTTAAAAAGCGGTCGATCTGGGCGGCGTGGTCCGGCGCCTGGGCAAGGACGTCCTCCCAAAGCTCCCGGGGGATCCCGTGCCTGCGAAGCTCATCCCGCCAGCGAGCCGGGCCGTAGCCCAGATCCGCGCAGTGACGGACTAGCAGGGTGGCGTATTCCCGGTCGTTCAGTGCGCCGATGGCCTCCAGCCATTCGGCGGCATAGCGGCACTCCTCGGCAGAGGCGCCTTTCTCCCGCAGCTTTTTCTCCAGGTCCGCCCGGGACATGGCCCGCCGCCCGATCAGGGCGGCGGCCTGCGCCCGCACCTGCGAGGACGCTGCGCTGCTTCGCAGCTGCTCGAGTGCGGCGTCATCCAGCTCGTCGCCGGGACGCAGACCGAAGTCCAGCAGCTCCTGCTCCGTCAGTTTCAGGCAGGAGCCGTCCTCCAGATAGGCCAGGATCCGGCCCCGTACATGGCGGGACCGCTCCAGCCGGTCAATCCGCATCGTCGAAATCGTCCGCGGATACGTCCACGGCGCGGCCGGCGGCCCGGGCAGCGATCCGGGCCTGGTTGCTCATCAGCTTGTCGAAGTTTTTCCGAATGTCGGCTTCCAGCTTTTCCGCCACTTCGGGGTTCTCCCGCAGATATTTTTTCGCTGCGTCGCGGCCCTGGCCGATCCGGGTCTCGCCCATGGCGAACCAGGAGCCGGATTTCTGAACCAGATCCAGCTTTACGCCCAGGTCGATCAGCTCGCCCTCGTGGGCGATGCCCTGGCCATACATGATGTCGAATTCCGCTTCCCGGAAGGGAGGCGCCACTTTGTTTTTGACGACCTTGGCGCGGGTCCGGTTGCCGATGACCTCCGAGCCGTTTTTCAAAGCCTCGATCCGGCGCACGTCAATGCGCACGGAAGAGTAAAACTTCAGAGCCCGGCCGCCGGTGGTCACCTCGGGGTTCCCGTACATCACACCGACCTTTTCCCGCAGCTGATTGATAAAGATGACGATGCAGTTGGTCTTGCTGACCGCGCCGGTCAGCTTCCGCAGGGCCTGACTCATCAGGCGCGCCTGCAGACCCACATGGCTGTCGCCCATTTCGCCCTCGATTTCCGCCCGGGGGACC
>CAKTHE010000002.1 GCA_934563745.1 uncultured Dysosmobacter sp.
AAAGCTGATAGACGGTGGTGGAGATGGTGGCCGTCCGCCCGGGGGTATAGCCGGCGATCATGGAGGTGGCGCCGTATTCGCCCAGGGCCCGTGCAAAGGCCAGCACCATTCCGGCCAGGATCCCCTGGCGGCAATAGGGCATCCGGATCCGCCAGAAGATATACGTGTTGGAGAGGCCCAGCGTCCGCCCGGCATCCGAAAGCGTTGTGTCAAAGCTCTCGAACGCGCCGCGGGCCGTGCGGTACATCAGCGGAAACGAGACCACCACAGTCGCAAAAATGGCGGACCACCAGGCCATGACCATGCGGACGCCGAAGGTTTCCAGGACCCAGGCCCCCAGCGGGCGGCGGGGCCCCAGCACCAACAGCAGCAGCCAGCCCACCACCGTGGGCGGCAGCACCAGCGGCAGGGTCAGGACCACGTCCAGGATCCCCTTTAACAGGCGGGGAAGCTTGGCGATGTAGTAAGCGGCCAAAAGACCGAGAAAAAATACCGCGACGGTGGAGATGGCGGCGATCCGCAAAGAGTTTATAAGAGGATACCAGTCCATGAGGGGCCCCCGTTTCATAGAGATTTGAAAGCTTGCCCGGCCGACGGCCGGAAACAAAGATCCGGGTACGAGCGGCATGCGTTGGGCCGCCCTTACCCGGATGATAACAGATTTCGTCCGCGTTGAAAAGACGTCTGAACAGACTTGCCCCAAAAGGGCAGAAGCTGCCTTAGCCCAGGGGAGTGAAGCCGACGCCCTGGAAGATCTCCGTGGCGGAAGAATCCGTACGCAGATAATTAAGGAACGCGGCAGCCTCCGCGGCGTGCTGGCTGTCCTTCAGGACGGCGGCGGGATAAATGACCTGGCCGCACATCTCGGCGGTAGCCTCGGCCACAACGCTCAGACCGGCGGAATAAGCGTCGGTAGCATAAATGATGCCGCAGTCCACAGAGCCTTCCGAGACCTGCGTGGTGACTTCCTTCACATTGGTGCCATAGGTCAGCTTGGAAGCGACGGCCGCTTCGTCAATGCCGTAGTAGTTGAAGATCTTCAGCGTGTACTGACCAACGGGCACGTCGCTGTTGCCGACAGCCAGGCTGACCTCGCCGTTTTTCAGCAGATCGGCCAGCTGATCAAAGCTCGTGATCCCCTTGGGATTGCCCTCGGGAACCACCAGGGTCACCTTGTTTTCCAGCAGGTCCACACGGGTGTCCGTGTCGATCATATCCTGCCCGTCGGGATTCTTAGCCGTCCAGGGCGTTCATCTGCTTCGGCGCGGCGGAAATGAACAGATCGCACACGGCGCCGGCTTCGATCTGGTCCAGCAGCGTGCCGGAGGAATCGAAGTTAAAGGTCAGCGTGACATTGGGAGCCACCGTCTTGTACTGCTCAGCAATGGCGTTGAGCGTCTCGGTCATGGAAGCGGCGGCGAATACCGTCAACTCCACCGGCTCGGCGGCGGAAGTGTCTCCGCTTCCGGAACCGGAACCGGAGCCGGCAGCGGAACCGCCGGAGGAACCGCAGGCGGCCAGGGACAGCAGCATTGCGCCGGCAAGCAGCAGCGACCATACTTTTTTCATACAATCAATCTCCTTTTTTAAACGGCCTCAGCCGTGGATTGCGTAATACTCATTTAAGGATAACGAACCGGAAAAGCAACGTCCCGTTCCGCCATCCGGCCAGATGGCGGAGGGACGGCTTTTTTCGTGGAGCAGTCAGCGCCCGAAGGGGCACGCCGGCCAGTGGCAGGGCTTGCAGCCCAAACAGAGCCCGCCTTCGCCCAGGGCCACGATATCCGCCCGGGACACCGGGACGCCGGCGGCGACTTTGGGAAGGATCAGGTCAAACACGGTGGCGCCGGCATACATCACGCAGCCGGGAAGCCCCATGATGGGCATTCCGCCGTCAAAATAGCCCAGCAGGAACATGGCGCCGGGCAGGACCGGAGCCCCGTACGTCACGATCGATGCGCCGCTTTGGCGGATGCCGCCGGGCGTATTGTCATCGGGATCCACGCTCATGCCGCCGGTGCACACGATCAGATCGGGCTTTTTCCGGCGCAGGGCGGTTACAGCGTTGGCTACTGCGTCCACTCCGTCGCCGGAGAAGGTCTGGGCGACGGTCTCGATCCCGTACGCGGCCAGCTTTTCCTTTACGACCGGGGTAAACGTGTCCTGGATCAGCCCTTTTTTCACTTCGCTGCCGGTGGTAACGATGGCGGCGGTCTTCAGCCGGAAGGGAAGCAGCTCCAGCAGAGGACGGCCCTCGGCGGCCTGTTCGGCCCGGCGGAGTTTTTCTTCTTCAATGACCAGCGGGATGACCCGGGTGCCGGCCAGCTTGTCGCCCTTGCGGACGGCCAGGCCGCCTTTGCGGGTGGCGATCATGATCTCTTCCACGGAATTCACGGCCAGAAGCCGCCGGGAATCCACCTGAAAAAGCCCGTCGCAGCCGGCCCGCAGCTCGATTTTCCCCTCCTTGACCTCGCTGCGCTCCATATGTTCGTTGGCGCACAGGGCATACAGCCGCTCGGCCGCGTCATTTTCATGCACCATGCCGGGGGTCATTTCCCAAACGTACAGGTGCTCCTTTCCCATGGACAGCAGCACGGGGATATCTTCCTGCGTGACCACATGCCCCTTGCGGAAACGGGCATCCTTATAAGTGTCCTTAATGATCTGCGTCAGGTCATGACACAGCACATGACCGACGGCATCCTCGGTTCGGATGAGTTTCATGCCTCAGCCTCCAGAATCTCAATTTCATCTCCTGCGCGGACGGTCCCTTCCCGGACGACCACGGCGAAAATCCCCTCTGTGGGCATCACGCACCTTCCAACGGCCTTTTTGATGGCGCAGTCGTTGTGGCACTCCTTGCCGATCTGTGTGACTTCCACTTCTGTTTCGCCGATGCGCAGATGCGTGCCCACCGGGAGATGACGCAGATCGATCCCCATGGTGTTGATGTTTTCGGCAAACACGCCGGGATCCAGCGCGATGGGGCAGGCTGCGCGCATGGTGTCCACGCTCTCCTCCGCCAGCAGCGAGATCTGCCGGTGCCAGTTGCCGGCGTGTGCGTCCCCCACAATGCCGTGGTGCAGCCGAAGCTGAATTGCCGGAACCGGATGCTTTTGCTCGCCCTTGCGGGCACTGATGTTGACCGATACCACCCGGGCCATGATAATGCTTCCTTTCACTCGGCGCAGAAGTCGCCGCTTTTTCCGCCGGTTTTGCGCAGCAGCCGGATGCCTTCGATCCGCATGTCCTTCTGCACAGCCTTGCACATATCGTAAATGGTCAGCGCGGCCACGGAGACGGCGGTCAAAGCCTCCATCTCGACGCCGGTGACGGCGTCGCAGCTGACCCGGGCCTGAATCTCCACGCAGCAGGGATCGTCGCGCAGGGAAAAGTCCAGGTCGATCCCCGTCAGAGGAAGGGGATGACACATGGGAATCAGCTCCCAGCTGCGCTTGGCCGCCAGGATGCCGGCGACCTGAGCCACGGCCAGTACGTCGCCTTTTTTGATCCGCCCCTCCCGGATCCGGCTCAACGTGTCCGGCACCATGAAAACGGCACCCGCCGCCACGGCGGTCCGGTGGGTGACGGGCTTTTCGCTTACGTCCACCATGCGGGCACGGCCTTGTTCATTAAAGTGGGTCAGTTCAGCCATGGCGATACCTCCTTCGGCAGCAGCGCAGGCGGCTGCCCGTGATCCTCATTTGAGGGAAACGTTGGGATCATCATACGTGATTTTGGCTGAAAAGTCAAGAAAGCGGGGGGCCATTCTTGACGGTTTTGCCCGCCGGTGTTATGCTGATATTCCATAACAGTTATACACGCCGGCGGCCCGGAGAGTGGCTCTGCCGGAGGAAAGGGGCGATGAAGATGCGTGTGGTGATCCGCGGCGCGGGGGATCTGGCCTCCGGGATTGCCCTGCGGCTGAAGCGGGCGCACATACAGGTGGTGATGACGGATCTGCCGGCTCCGACGGCGATCCGGCGGACGGTATGCTTTTCCCAGGCCATCGTATTCGGTTCTTTTCAGGTGGAGGATGTGACCGGGCGTTTTGCCGCCTCTCCGGAAGACGCCGAGAAGATCCTTGCACAGGGGGAAATCCCGGTGCTGGTCGATCCAGAAGGGCGCTGGATCTCCCGGCTGAAGCCGGATGCGCTGGTGGATGCCATCCTGGCCAAGCGGAACCTGGGAACAAGGATGACGGATGCGCCCATCGTGATCGGGGTCGGTCCCGGCTTCACCGCGGGGGTGGACTGCCACGCCGTGGTAGAGACCATGCGCGGGCACTATTTGGGAAGAGTGATCCACAGCGGCAGCGCAATCCCCAATACGGGCATCCCGGGCCTGATTGGCGGATTCGCCGGCGAGCGGGTGCTGCGGGCCCCGGCGGACGGTACGTTTCACCGGCTGCTGGAGATCGGCCAGCAGGTGAAGCAGGGGCAGGTGGCCGCCACGGTGGAGGGAGTTCCCATGTGCTGCACGCTGGACGGCGTGCTGCGTGGGATTCTGGCGGACGGGACCCCGGTGCACAAGGGGATGAAGGCGGGGGATATCGATCCCCGCTGCGCGGTGGAGCACTGCTTCTGTGCCAGCGATAAGGCGCTGGCCGTGGGAGGCGGCGTTCTGGAGGCGATCCTGGATCTGAGCGGTGCGCTGAAGCCGTGAAAGGGGAGGAAAAGATGGCTGAAAACGAAGTGAAGCTGACCAAGCTTGCCAAGTGCGCCGGCTGCGGCGCCAAGGTGGGCGCCGGTGTGCTGGCGCAGCTGCTGGACGGGATCCGGGTCCGGCAGGATCCCAATCTGCTGGTGGGCTTTGATAAAAGCGATGATGCTTCCGTCTATCGGATCTCGGAGGATCTGGCGTTGGTGCAGACAGTGGATTTTTTCCCGCCCATTGTGGACGACCCCTATCTGTTCGGCCGCATTGCGGCCACCAATGCGCTTTCTGACGTGTATGCCATGGGCGGCGAGCCAAAGCTGTGCCTGAATATTATGGCGGTGCCGGAGTCGATGGATCGGGAGACGGTGCACGCACTGCTGCGGGGCGGCTACGACGCCGTTTATGAGGCCGGCGCGCTGATCACCGGCGGGCACAGCATTCTGGACGATGAGCCCAAATACGGCCTGGCCGTGACCGGGTTCGTCCACCCGGACCGGATGCTGACGAACAGCGGTGCCCGGCCCGGCGACGTGCTGATCCTGACCAAGCCGCTGGGGATCGGAATTCTGACGACGGCGGAAAAGGCGGAGCTGCTGTCCCCGGAGGGGAAGGCTTTGGCGGAGCGGCTGATGTCCACATTGAACCGGGCGGCCCGGGATGGAATGGTGCACCACACGGTCCATGCCTGCACGGACGTGACCGGCTTCGGCCTGCTGGGCCACGCCTGCGAGATGGCCCAGGGCAGCGATGTGGAGCTGGAGCTTTATCCGGCGCAGATGGACCTGATTCCGGAGGCGGTGGAGTTTGCCAGAATGGGCATTCTTCCGGCGGGGATGTACCGCAATCGCAGCTTTGCCGAGCCTTGGGTAGACCCGGGCCGTACGGAGCTTTGCGTGCAGGATGTGCTGTATGATCCCCAGACCTCCGGGGGACTTTTGATGGCCGTGGCGCCGGAGGAGGCGGAGGCGCTGCTGGCGGAGCTGAACGAAACGGTCCCCAGCGCGCAGCGCGTGGGAATTGTGCGGGCCTACCGGGGCGGAAAACGCATCTTTCTGCGCTGAAAAGAGAAGGCTGGGCCGGCAGACGGAAGCAAAAAGGGCCGCAGCTTTTTAGCTGCGGCCCTTTCTTTTTCAGTTGGTTTGGCGGATTTGCTGCGGAGCTTACTCCCAAAGCAGCGTGGCGAAATAGTCCTCCGGCGTTTCGGCCCGACGGATCAGGCGGGGCGTCCCATCTTCCTGCAGCAAAATCTCTGCAGAGCGAAGCTTTCCATTGTAGTTATACCCCATGGAGAAGCCGTGGGCGCCGGTATCGTGGATCACCAAAAGGTCTCCCCGGTCAATCCGGGGCAGCATCCGGTCAATGGCAAATTTATCGTTGTTTTCGCACAGACCGCCGACCACGTCGTATTTATGGTCGCAGGGGGCGTCCTCCTTGCCCATAATGGTGATGTGGTGATACGCGCCGTACATGGCCGGGCGCATCAGGTTGCAGGCGCAGGCATCCACGCCGATGTACTCTTTGTAAATGTGCTTTTCGTGGATGGCGCGGGTGACCAGGTGACCATAGGGAGCCAGCATAAAGCGTCCCAGCTCCGTATAGAGGGCGACATCGCCCATTCCGGCCGGTGCCAGGATCTCCTCATATGCCCGGCGGACTCCCTCCCCGATGGCGGCAATGTCGGCGGCGGGCTGATCGGGCCGGTAAGGAATTCCCACGCCGCCGGAGAGATTGATAAACGCGATGTGGCAGCCGGTTTCCCAGTGCAGCTCCACCGCCAGCTCAAAAAGATCCCGGGCCAGGGCGGGATAGTACGCATTGGACAGCGTGTTGGACGCCAGGAAAGCGTGAATGCCGAATTCCCGGGCGCCTTTGGCGGCCAGCATCCGGAAGGCCTGCGTGATCTGGGGGCGCGTCATGCCGTACTTGGACTCACCGGGGTTGTCCATGACCTGAATGCCCTCCGCGGTGGCCCCCAGGGTAAAGATGCCGCCCGGATTGTAGCGGCAGCAGATCGTTTCCGGAATGAATCCGATGGCCTGCTCCAGAAAATCGACCATGGTGAGGTCATCCAGGTTGATGATGGCCCCCAGCTGTGCCGCCAGCCGGTAATCCTCCGCCGGAGTTTCGTTGGAGGAAAACATGATCTTTTCACCGACGCAGCCGATCCGCTGCGCCATCATCAGCTCGGTCAGGGACGAGCAGTCGCAGCCGCAGCCTTCCTCCTGCAGGATCTTCAGAATCGCGGGCGTTGGAGTTGCTTTTACGGCAAAGTATTCCCGATAGCCGGGGTTCCAGGCGAAGGCGGCCTTCAGGCGGCGTGCGTTTTCGCGGATGCCCCGCTCATCATAAAGGTGGAAGGGCGTGGGATAGCGGGCGGCGATGGCCTCCAGCTGCGCCTGACTGACAAATGGACGTTTCATAGGATGCATACCTCCCTGGGCTGCAGCCGGCAACAGCGCCGGAGCCTGCGGATCAGAATAAAATGATTGTACGGCGGGAAGCATGCGGCTGTCAAGAAAACGTTTACGAATCTGTCGGTTTTGCCGAAAAATACCGGGAGACAGGTGGAAAAAGAGTAAATTTGACCGCGCCTCTGACGCTGTTCTTTCGAAAAAATAGCCGTTGCCAGAAGATGATTTTCAGCATACAATAGAGGCACACAACAGATTGTGCCGCAGGGCACGGAAAGAGGGACCGGATATGAAAAAAACGGTAATTGACGCGATGGGGCAGGCCTGCCCGATCCCGGTGGTTCGGGCATCCCGGGCAGTGCAGGAGCTGGGCGGCGCCGGAGAGGTTGAGATCCGCGTGGACAACGAGGCGGCGGTGCAGAATCTTCTGCGCATGGCCGAGGGCTTTCATGCCGGCAGCTCCTGGGAGCAGCTGGGGGATAAGGCGTATGTGGTGCATGTGACGACGGAAGGTGCCATCGCTCCGGCCGAAACGCCGGAGCCGGTCTGCCCGGCGGAACGACCTGCGGCGGGACCGTTGGTCGTGGCGGTGGACACGCAGTTTATGGGTCGGGGCAGCGAGGAGCTGGGTGCCACGCTGATGAAGGGCTTCCTCTATGCTCTGGGGCAGCTTCCGCAGCTGCCGGAGACGATGCTTTTTTACAACGGCGGCGCGTTTCTGACAACGGCCGGCTCTGCCTCACTGGAGGATCTGCGTGCCCTGGAGGAGCGCGGCGTGAAGATCCTGACCTGCGGGACCTGTCTGAATTATTACGGCCTTTCCGAGAAGCTGGAAGTGGGCGGTGTGACGAATATGTATGACATCGTACAGACGCTGGCCGCAGCCGGGAGCGTTATCAAGCCGTGATCTATCTGGATAATGCCGCCACGACCCGGCACAAGCCGCCGGAGGTGGCCGCTGCGGTGCTGGAGGCTATGGAGCAGTTCGGAAACTGCGGCCGGGATCTTTCGGAGGCTGCGCTTTCCGCCGGGCGCAGTGTGTATGCCGCCCGGGAGAAGCTGGCGGCGCTGTTCGGCTGCCCCCGGGCGGACCATGTGTGCATGACGGCGAATTCCACGATGGCTCTGAATATTGCCATTGCGGGGCTGTTTGGCCCGGGGGATCACGTGATCTCCACCGATTGGGAGCACAATTCCGTGCTGCGTCCGCTGCACCGGCTGCAGGAACTGGGAGCGGCGGTGGATTTTGTCCCGGCGGACGCGGATGGCCGGCTGGACTATGATGCCTTTGCCCGGCTGCTGCGGCCCCAGACCCGGGGAATCGTCTGCACGCAGGCGTCAAATCTGACCGGAGACAGCGTGGACATCGCCTGGGTCGGCGCCTTTGCCCGGGAGCATGGGCTGGTGCTGGTGGTGGATGCATCCCAGTCGGCCGGGACGCTGCCGATCGACATGACGGCCCAGAAGATTGACGTGGTCTGCTTTACGGGCCACAAGGGTCTGCTGGGCCCTCAGGGAACGGGCGGGCTGTGTGTGCGGCCTGGGATCGAGATCGAGCCGCTGCTGCGGGGCGGGACCGGGGTACAGAGCTTTCTGCCCGACCAGCCCCGGGCGTATCCGACCCGCCTGGAGGCGGGAACCCTGAACAGCCACGGCATCGCAGGGCTTTCCGCGGCGCTGGATTTCCTGCAGGCCACCGGCGTGGAAACCATTCACCGCCATGAGATGGAGCTGGTGCATCGTTTTTACGAAGCGCTGCGTGCTGTCCCGGGAATCCGAATTTACGGGGAGCCCTGGCGGATGGACCGGGCACCGATCCTTTCGCTGGAGGTCGAGGGCCTGGACGCATCGGAGCTTTCCGATGCGCTGTGGGTGCGTGCATCCATTGCCACCCGGCCCGGTGCGCATTGTGCGCCGCGGCTGCACCGGGCGCTGGGAACGGAGGAGCGGGGGCTGGTCCGCTTTTCCTGGTCGTGGTATAATACGGAAGAAGAGACCGATACGGCCGCCCGGGCGGTTTTGCAGCTTGCGGAGGAGGCACGCGGCTATGCGTGAAAGAAAGCCGGCTCTGCTTGTAACGTTCCGGACAACGGCCGGGGCGATGGCCATGGAGCGGGCCTGCCAGGACGAGCAGATCCCGGGGCGCCTGATCCCGGTGCCTGGCAGCCTGCGCGCGGGCTGCGGGATGTGCTGGATGGCTCCGCCGGAGCTGCGCGGGCGGATTGAGGAATTGGTGATCCGCCGGGCGCTGGATGTGGATGGACTCTATGAGCGGAGCATGTAAAGGAGGGGCGATATGGCGGGAAAAAGCTGCTGCGAGGACTGCTTGAACTACGATTATGACGAGGAGACGGATACCTGGTTCTGCACCATGGACCTGGACGAGGACGAAATGGAGCGGTTTCTCCGTGCTGCGGAAACCGCGTGCCCCTTCTATCATCGGGGCGATGACTATACCACGGCCCGCCGGCAGTGAACGACCGGCCCGGTCCAATACGATAAAGGGGACGCCCCCTCGGGGCATCCCCTTTTGCCGTATGGCCTGCACCGGATCACACAAGGGCGCCTGACGCGGCCTGCGCCGGCTCCGCAGGGGATTCGTCCAGCAGGTGCATGACCGAGACCTCATAGGCCGTGTGCTCTTCCGGACCGTGTTCTGTCAGCTTGTGGTAGATCCGGCTTTGGATCCGGCCATCCAGGTCCAGCCGGCTGCCAACGCTGCGGCGGCTGGCTGCGGCGGCCAGCTGTCCCCAGGCGATCACCGGCAGATAATCGGCGCGGCCATACTTGCGGGGGACTGCCAGCATCAAATCGCAGATGCTGCGGCCCAGGGGCGTCCGGCGCAGGGTGGGCGGCTTGCACAGGGCGCCGGAGAGCAGAATGCGGTTGCACAGCGTGCCGTCATCCGGAAGAAGCTCCTGGGCCAGGACGGTCAGGATCAGCCGGCTGCCCTGGCCGCTTTTATTGTTGAAGGAACGAAATTGCCCCCGCAGATGCAGGGGGCTTCCCTGCGCAGCGGCGGAGCAGGCGGACTCCGGAATCAGGATGGGCAGCAGGTCCGTCTGCCCGGAAAGGCGCGGGACCTCCAGCGTAAAGCGATAAAAACGAAGACCGTGGTTCTCGTGGGACAGGGTGGGGCAGTCGGCGACGGTGCCGCTCAGCTCCACCTCGTTGCGGCAGAGAGTATGTTCCATCCTTTGCACCTCTTTACGGGACAGGCACCGCCTGTCCGCTCAATTCATGTTATAGCCTATGCGCTGCGGAAAGTGGATAGAACTCTCTTTTCAAAGCGGAAGAAAGTGTGTATAATAAGACATCAAACAGAGCGTATGGACCGCGGCAGAGGCGGTTAAGAAGGAGGACGACCATGGCAAATCTGCTGGACTATCTGGACTGGCGGGGCGACCTGACGTTGGAACAGGCTCCCTTCAACGAGGTGGATAATCTGGTTTTGGCAGAGCTGAGCTTTGTGGACTTCGGCGGGATCGTGCCGGGGCCCGGTGAGGGGGAGAGCGTGCCCCTGGGCCGCGCCGCCGAACAGTTCTTTCAGCGGCCGGAGCACCAGCCCGGAGAGCTGAATATGGGCGTGCTGGTGCCTGCGGCGATCCCGCTGATGCTGCAGAAAATGGCCGGCGCGCCCCGTTTCCGGGATATGAAGCTCAACTGCTTTGTGGACTTTCTGAATGTGGAACGGTCCGAACAGTTTGCAGCCCTGACCATTGATACCGGCGATGGGCTTTATCTTTCTTTCCGGGGAACGGATGATACCATCGCCGGCTGGAAGGAGGACTTTTTGATCGCCTGCCAGCCGGTGATTCCGGCGCAGGCCAAGGCGCTGGATTACGTCAAGGCGGTGGCGGCGCAGTTTCCTCGCCGCAAGCTGCGGCTGGGCGGACACTCCAAGGGCGGCAACCTGGCCGTTTACGGGGGAACGTTTGCGCCGGCGGCAGTCCAGCGGCGGATTCTGGGCGTTTACAGCAACGACGGGCCGGGCTTTCACGACGAGCTGCTCTCCCTGCCTGAGCATGAGCGGATCAGCGAGCGGATCCATTCCATCGTGCCGAAATCCTCCGTAGTGGGGATGCTGATGGAGCATGAGGAGGCGTACACCGTGGTGGACAGCGACCAGCAGGGGCTGATGCAGCACGATGGATTTTCCTGGCAGGTGATGGGCGACCATTTCATCACGCTGCGCCAGGTGACCCGTCAGGGCAGCATTACCAACCGGGAGCTGCGGGACTGGGTGCATGCCATGCCGGTCGCGGAACGGGAAAAGTTTGTGGACGGTCTTTTTGATGTGCTCTCAGCCACCGGGGCGGTGACGCTGACCGATCTGAAGGAGGATTCGCTGAAGGCGGCCATTACAATGACCCGGGCCCTGAAGGGCCTGGACAAAGACACCCGGGATGGTCTGCTGTCGTTTTTGGGCCTGCTTTTCAAGGGGAACTTCCGCATGATCCTGGAGGGGATCCAGGAGGAGAGCGAACGGAAGCTGGTGCTGACCACAAAGAAGCGGAGCCTGCGGAAGAAAACGCCTCCGGCAAAGCCTGCGGACAAACCGGGAAAACAGCACGCTTGACATTCAGTCCCATAGGTGTTAAAGTAACTTTTATTCATCGGAGGGCTTGTGGCCGCAGTCGCAAAGCCGGATAAGATGTCGGGTGCCGCCCGAAGTCTTATCCGGCTTTTTTCATGTGCCGCCCGCCTGTGGAAGGACGCCGCCGGACGGAGCGGCGCAAGGAGGAGTTATGGAACAGGAACGGAATTTTACCAGGGGACCGATTTTGTCGGCGCTTTTAAAATTTGCCCTGCCGGTGCTGCTGGCGCTGTTTTTGCAGGCTATGTACGGCGCAGTGGACCTGCAGGTGGTCGGAAAGTACGGCTCCGCGGCGGATATTTCGGCGGTGTCCACCGGCAGCCAGATCATGCAGAGTCTGACCTACGTGGTTACAGGCCTCGCCATGGGGCTGACGGTGCTTCTGGGGCAGAAGATCGGAGAGGGACGCTCGGACGAGGCGGGCCGGGTCATTGGGGCAGGGATCTGCCTGTTTGCCGCGGTAGCTCTGGTGATGACGGCGGCGATCCTGGCGGCAGCCCCGCTGCTGGCCCGCTGGATGCACGCCCCGGCTGATGCGCTGGAGGGGACGATCGTCTACATCCGGATCTGCGGCGGGGGAGCGGTCTTCATCGTGGCCTATAACCTGCTGGGCAGCATTTTTCGCGGAGTGGGCGATTCCCGGACGCCGCTGATCACCGTGGCGATCGCCTGTGCGCTGAACATCGGCGGTGATCTGCTGCTGGTGCGGGGCTTTGGCCTGGGTGTGGCTGGCGCAGCGATTGCCACCGTGTTTGCGCAGGCGGTGAGCGTTCTGCTTTCTCTCGGAATGATCCGGCGCCATGAGGTCCCTTTTTCACTGGAGCGCAGCTGCCTCCGCTTTGACGGCGGCATCATTGGGCGCGTTCTGCGCCTGGGAACGCCGGCGGCTCTGCAGGATTTGTTGGTGGGCCTCTCGTTTTTGGCCCTGATCGCGCTGGCGAACTCCATGGGAACGGTGGCCTCCGCCGGCGTGGGCGTGGCGGAAAAGCTGTGTGCCTTTATTATGCTGGTGCCTTCGGCTTATATGCAGTCCATGTCTGTGTTTGTGGCGCAGAATGTGGGGGCGGGGCAGGATGAGCGGGCGCGTAAAGCGCTTGCAGGCGGGATTGCCTCCTCACTGCTGGCGGGGCTTGCCATGTTTTGGCTTGCCTTTTTCCACGGCGCATGGCTGGCGGGCCTTTTTGCCGATGAGACGGCCGTGGTGCTGGCAGCGGCGGAATACCTGAAGGCATATGCCATTGACTGCCTGCTGACGTCCTTCCTGTTTTGCTTTGTGGGTTATTTCAACGGATACGGAAAGACGCTGTTTGTGATGCTGCAGGGGTTCGCCGGCGCCTTCGGGGTCCGGCTCCCGGTGGCGTTTGCCATGAGCCGCCTGCGGCCGGAGTCCTTGTTCCATCTGGGTTTATCCACGCCCTGCTCAACGGTGGTGCAGATCCTGCTCTGCCTCGGTATGCTGGCCGTGCAGCGGCACCGGCAGAAGAAGCTGCCCCGGCCGGGCACGTCCTCCTGAACAGCGGAGACAGAAGGACGTACCGGAAATGTAAAAACCCCGGAGACGCGGCTGCGTCTCCGGGGTTTTTCAGCGCTGATATTCAAATTCAAAGTCGTACATTGAGACAGTGTCTCCATCCTCAATGCCCAGCTCCTCCAGCTGGCGGAACAATCCGGATTCCCGCAGGGTCCGGTCAAAATACATCCGGCTCTCATAATCGGCGAAGTTGACGTTGCCCATCAGGCGCTGCAGCCAGGGACCGTCTACAATCCAGGTGCCGTCATCCGCACGCTCGATGTGCAGCGGCGCGCTGGTGTCCACGGCGGCCGGACGGGGGACATATTCCGGCTCAAAGACCTTGACCGGCGGCAGGGCGGACAGCGCCTGGGCGACCTTGCCGACCAGCTCCCGGGTGCCCTGGTGAGAGGCGGCGGAGATCTCCACCAGGGGATATCCCAGCGCCTGGGCGTGCTCCCGCAGACGCTCCAGATTTTCGGGAGCGTCCAGAATGTCGGTTTTGTTGGCGGCCACGATCTGAGGCCGTTTGGCAAGCTCAGGACTGTACTGGCGCAGCTCTTCATTGATGGCGTCAAAATCCGCGGCCGGGTCCCGGCCCTCGCTGCCGGAGACGTCAACCACATGGACCAGCAGACGGCAGCGGTCAATGTGCCGCAGGAAGTCATGCCCCAGTCCGGCGCCTTCACTGGCACCTTCGATGATGCCGGGGATGTCGGCCATTACAAAGCTGACGCCCTCATCCACCCACACGACGCCCAAGTTGGGAAAAAGCGTGGTGAAGTGATAGTTGGCGATTTTGGGCTGCGCCTTGGAGACGACACTCAGCAGGGTGGATTTGCCCACGTTGGGGAAGCCGATCAGGCCCACGTCCGCCAAAAGCTTCAGCTCCAGAATCACATCATGACTTTCACCGGGCAGGCCGCCCTTGGCAAAGCGGGGCACCTGACGGGTGGGGGTCGCAAAGTGACTGTTGCCCCAGCCGCCCCGGCCGCCCCGGCACAGGATGAACGGCTCGCCGGAGGACATGTCCTTTATGATCTCGTTGGTTTCGGCATCCCGGATCAGGGTACCCCGGGGGACCTTGATGACCAGGTCGGCGCCATCCTTTCCGGATTTGCGGGCACCCTGCCCGTCCATGCCGTTGGGGGCCACGTACTTGCGCTTATAGC
This sequence comes from uncultured Dysosmobacter sp., assembly GCA_934563745.1. GTDB lineage: Bacteria > Bacillota > Clostridia > Oscillospirales > Oscillospiraceae > Oscillibacter. The sequence goes on from CAKTHE010000002.1 coordinate 14,350, forward strand.
GGAAGTCCATCAGGGTGGACAGGTTGTCATCCACCTTCACCACGATGGACCCGCCCCGGCCGCCATCGCCGCCATCCGGACCGCCGGCGGCCACATATTTTTCACGGTGAAAGGCCACAACGCCGTTGCCGCCGTTGCCGGCCTTCACGGTGATGCGGGCTTTGTCGATAAAAGAAGCTGCCATGGTAATTCCTTTCTTGGGTTATAGGACGGCGGAAGGCCGCCCAAAACCAGTGTGTCCAATTTGGATTCATTTTAACGGAACCGGCGCGGTCCGTCAAGCGGGGCAGAGCTTTCCGCCTGCAGACACAAAACAACGCTCCGGCTTTCGCCGGAGCGCTGCAGAGTCTTTACTGAGCCTCGTAAACAGAGACCTTTTTCCGGTCCTTGCCCAGGTGCTCAAAACGGACGACACCGTCGGAGGTAGCAAACAGCGTGTTGTCGCTGCCCATGCCGACGTTGGTGCCGGCGTGAATGTGCGTGCCGCGCTGGCGAACCAGAATATTGCCGGCCTTGACGAACTGACCGTCGGCGCGCTTGGCGCCCAGACGCTTGGACTCGGAGTCACGGCCGTTCTTCGTGGAGCCGCCGCCCTTTTTATGGGCGAAGAACTGCAGACCAATATAAAGCATAGTTGAGCCATCCTTTCTGATAAGATGTGGAGAGGAGGGAGCGAATCAGCCCTCCAGAACCTCGATAAAGGCGGGATACTCATCGTGCAGCTGGGTGCAGTACACCATCAGCCCCGTGAGCAGTGCCTGGCAGGTATTTTCCGACGAAGCGGAAAGACCGCCCGGCAGACGAAGAGAAATCGCCGCGTCCTGTTCGCTGACTTTCACAGCGGCAGCCAGCCCCAAAATATCGTTGATGGTGGCCTCACACAGGCGGATCGCGCTGGTGACGGCGGCACAGACGATGTCCGAACCCTCCTCGGCATAGCCGCTGTGGCCACGGCAGTCAAACCCGACGATGCGGTTTGCCTCCGTGTGAAAGGTGAGCGTCGTCATCGCTTACACGGAGATCTTCTTGATCTCGATCTTGGTGTAAGGCTGACGATGGCCCTGCCGTTTCCGATAACCCTTCTTGGGATTGTACTTGAAGATACGGATCTTCTTGCCCTTGCCGTTCTTGACGATGGAAGCCTCCACGCTGGCGCCCGCCACAACGGGGGTGCCGAAGGTGGCCTTGTCACCGTCGATGACAGCCAGGACCTGATCAAACGTAACGGTGTCGCCGGCTTCCTGGTCCAGCTTCTCGATGTAGACCACGTCGCCCTCTGCGACCTTATACTGCTTGCCGCCGGTCACGATAATTGCGTTCATTTGTATTTCAACTCCTTCATTTACGGGCTCGCTGTCGGGGGCGGCGCCCAAAGACGCACTTATGCCCATTCAAAGCGGCTTATCAAGTATACCAAGTGAAATTTGAAATGTCAATGCCCTGCGGAAAATAACCGCCTTTTTCTTTGCAATTTATTCGTATGCAAGCCGCTCGACCGTCCATTCCCGGATCAGATCGGCGTACCAGCGGCAGACCTGGCGGCCGGTTTCCACGTCGAGATTGACATAATTTCCACATTCGGCGGGGCTTTTTCCGGGCATTTCCCCCTCAAAGCCGGCAGCAGCGGAAAAGACCTCCTGCAGCAGGCCGATGGCCTCCTCACAGGAGATAAGCCGGTTGTCAAACAGAAAATAAAAGCCGGTTTGGCAGCCCATGGGACCGAAATAAATCACGGCATCCTTGTGGGCGGAATTGCGCAGCAGGGTGGCGATCAGATGCTCGGTGGAATGAAGCTGCGCGTTGGATAAAAGGTTGCCGGTGTTGGGCTTTTTAAAGCGCAGATCGAAGGTGATGATATCCCCGTCCCGACGGGAAAAATAAAGTCCCGGTACCAGACGGTTGTGATCCACGGTAAAACTGGCGATGCGTTCCATATCAAAGAGCCTCCTGTTCCAGGGCCTGGGCAAAGGGGACCACGACCCGGCCCAGCTGCTCCAGAGCTTCCTCAAAATTAAAATATTCCTCTTTCTGACGCGGACTGAAAAGATGATCGGATACGGATTTTACAGAGACAAAGCCTGCGCCGCTGCGCAGGCAGACCTGAGCGATGGCGCCGCCTTCCATCTCCACCAGCACCGGGGCGAAGCGATCGGCGATCTGCCGGGCCCGCTCACCGCCTACGGCGAACCAGTCGCCGGTGGCAATGCGCCCGGTGACGGCCGTGATCCCCAAGCCGGAGAGCAGCTCCCGGCAGCGCGGGGGATTCCAGGTGGGAAACGTGACCCGGTTCACGGTGGATACCAGCCCCACCGGGTCGCCGACGGCGGAGGTGTCCACGTCATGCTGGATGAATTCTTCGGCCAGCACCAGGCTTCCGGTGGGAAGATCGGTGCAGCAGCCGGCGACGCCGGCATTTAAAATCAGCTCGACGCCGTATTTCAGGCACAGGATCTCGGCGGCCATAGCGGCGTTGACCTTTCCCACGCCGCCGGCGCAGGCAATGGCGGAGCCAAGCCGGTAGAAGGGGACGCCGGCCACCGTTTCAAAGGGCTTTAAGTCCCGGGCGCCGGGCAGGGCGTAAAATTCCGCCGGCATGGCGAATTGAATCCCTAACTTCATAAAGCGGATCCCTCCGTGGTCTGCGGCAGCTTCTTGCCGCAGCCGGGGCAGTAGGCAAAATCCTCTTCCAGCGCCTGGCCGCAGTAGGGGCAAAAGTGCAGCAGCGTTCCGGAGGCCGGCTTTGGGCTGCCGGACGGGGCCGGCCCGGGGGAGGAGCCGAAGCGCAGATCCAGAGGATCCGGCTCTTCCTCGGCATCCGTGATATCGACGACGGAGTTGCGGTTTTTCCCGGCGGCGTTCCGGAAGTGGTAAACTGCCTGGACTACGGCCAGAAGAATGAAGAGCACGCCGAAGAGCGGGAAGGGGAACGGCGCCCCCATGGAAACGGCCAGCACCGTCCAGAAAATACCGAAAATGCCGGCGATAACGGAGGCAAAACCACCCATGGCGGACGGTCCCCGACCGGGCTTGACACTTTTCATCGCAGAACCTCCTCAGGTTTGGTTTGGCTTTCATTTTACCACATGCGCCGGGCAGTGGCAACTGCTGTTTTGCGGATCCGGCAAGGCGGGACTAAAAAAGCAGGGACGGGCGCACGGCCCGTCCCTGGCGGAATTCGGATTTAAAGCCCCTGAATCAGCGCCGCGGTATCCTTGGCGATCATCAGCTCTTCGTCCGTGGGGATCACCAGCACCCGGACCCGGGAATTGCCGGCCGATACGTCGATTTCTTCTCCGCAGACATTGTTTTTCTGCGGATCGATCCGGATCCCCATGCACTCCAGCCCGGAGGCGATCTGGTAGCGGACGTTGACGTCGTTTTCGCCGATGCCGGCGGTAAAGATCACGGCGTCGCAGCCGCCCATAGCCGCGGCGTAGGCGCCGATGTATTTTTTGACGTCGTAAATAAAGGTATCCACCGCCAGCTGAGCCCGGGCATCTCCTTTTTTGGACGCGGCAGAGAGATCCCGGAAGTCCGAAGAAACGCCCGAAAGGCCGGCCATGCCGGAGAGCTTGTTCAAAATGCTGACCATCTGATCGATGGAGAGACCGCGTCGGTCCATCAGGTATTGCAGGATCCCGGCGTCCAGATCGCCGGCCCGGGTCCCCATGGGAACACCGGCCAGCGGCGTGAAGCCCATGGACGTGTCCACCGATTTGCCGCCCTTGATGGCCGCGATGGAGCAGCCGTTGCCCAGGTGGCAGGAGATCAGCTTCAGCTCTTCCAGCGGACGGCCCAGCATGACGGCGGCCCGCTGGGAAACGTATTGATGCGAGGTGCCGTGAAAGCCGTATCGCCGGACCTTATCCCGGGTATAAAACTCATAGGGAATGGCGTAGATGAATGCCTGCGGGGGCATGGTCTGGTGAAAGACGGTGTCGAATACGGCGACCATCGGAACACCCGGCATCGCCTCCTGACAGGCGCGGATGCCGGTGATGTTGGCCGGATTGTGCAGAGGCGCCAGGGGGATGCATTCTTCAATGGCGGCAATTACGTCCTCGTCGATCAGGACGGACTGCTGAAACGATTCGCCGCCGTGGACCACCCGGTGTCCCACTGCGTCGATGGCGTCCATAGAGGGAATGACGCCGTTTTGCGGGTCCACCAGTGCGTTCAGCGCCGTCTGAATGGCCACGGCGTGGGTGGGCAGATTGACGCTGGCACCGAGGATGGGCCGGCGGCCCTTGACGCGGGGACGATAGGTAAAGCGCCCGTCGATGCCGATTCGCTCGCAGACGCCCTTGGCCAAAACGTAGCCGGTATCCGGGTCCATTAACTGGTATTTTACCGAGGAGCTGCCTGCATTGATGACAAGAACATTCATGAGGAGTCCCCCTTTCTGTAAAATCTCTTGCCCTTTGCCGGTTTTTAAGCTACAATAAACGAACAGGAAACAAACGGGCCATTACACTTGTGCATGGACCGTGTAGTATAAATTATAGCAAAAAAATTTTACGTTACAACTAGCATTTTTACCGAAATGTTACTTCCGGTTTGACTTTTGGAGGCTGAGTTTTGTGCACAACGCAGGGATCGTGGCGGAATACAACCCCTTCCACAGCGGACATGCACAGATGATCCGCCGGGTGCGGGAGCGGCTGGGCGCCGGGTGCGGAATCGTCTGCGCGATGAGCGGGAATTTTGTGCAGCGGGGCGATTTTGCCCTGTTGGGGAAATACGCCCGGGCGGAAGCGGCCGTCCGCTGCGGAGCGGACCTGGTGCTGGAGCTTCCGCTGCCCTGGGCCGTTTCTTCGGCAGAGGGGTTTGCCCGGGGCGGCGTAGGTGTTTTGGCAGCCTCCGGCGTGGTGGATACGCTGGCGTTCGGCAGTGAGTGCGCGGATGCGGCCCTGCTGCATCAGGCGGCCCAGGGGCTTGAGGCTCCGGCGTTTCCCGGCCTGCTGCGGCGGGAGCTTGAAAAAGGAGACAGCTTTGCCGTGGCCCGGCAGCGGGCGCTGGAGCAGCTGGTACCGCCGGAAGCGGCGGCGGGGCTGGCGTCGCCAAATGATCTTTTGGCTGTGGAGTACTGCCGCTGTCTGGATCGGATGGGCACGGGGATGGTGCCGCTGGCCATCCGCAGGGAAGGAGCGGGGCATGACGCGCCTCTGACGGAGGGACCGTTTTCTTCCGCCTCGGCGCTGCGGGCCCTGATCGCTGACGGCCGGACGGAAGCGGCGCTGGAAAGACTGCCGGAGCCGGTCCGCCTGATTTATCGGCGGGAGGCGGCGGACGGCCGTGCGCCGGTTTGGGGCGCGACGTGCCAACGGGCGATTCTGGCCCGGCTGCGCACCATGGAGCGGGACGATTACGCCGCCATTGACGAGGGCGGCGAGGGATTGGGAAACCGCATGTACGCGGCTTCCCGCACGGCGGCCACATTGGATGAACTGCTGACGCAGACGAAGACCAAGCGGTATGCGCTGGCTCGGATCCGGCGGATGGTCCTTTGGGCCTATCTGGGGCTGAAGCCGGCGGAACGGCCGGCTGCGATCCCGTATCTGCGGCCGCTGGCGGCCAATGAACGGGGACGGAAGCTGCTGCGCCGGATGCAGGAATGCGCTGCGGCTCCGGTGCTGACCAAGCCGGCGGATGTCCGGCACCTGGGAGAGGCGGCCCAGGCGCTTTTTGCGCAGGAAGTCCGGGCGGCGGATCTTTATGCCCTGGCCTATCCGCAGCTGAGCGCGGCCGGAAGCGAATGGCGCCGCAGCCCGGTGATGCTTTGAAGAACGAATTCCGACAGGAGAGGATGCTATGGGACGATATGGACGCGCGGCGCGCTGCCTGGCCGGGGCGATTTCCCTGCTGGTGCTGAGCGCCTGCGGCGGGACCGGCCCGGCGGAGCCAGCCGAGGAGCTCCAGGCGGATATTTTGTGTGAGGCAAGCGGGCCGTCTGTGCGGAAGCAGCGCACCTACACGGTGGACTCCCGGCTGCTGGAGGATGAGGTCCTGGCCGAAGATGGAACGGAGCTGCTGCATTATTCCTATGAGCTGCCGGTGCTTCGGACGGGCGTGCTGGGCGCGGATGCCTCCGGGGCGGATGGCGACACGGAAGAGGAGACCTTCGCCCAGGCGTTTTCCGCCTGGGCGGAAGAAGACCTGGCTGCATTCACTGCTGCCGCACAGGAGGATTATGCCTTCCGGGAGGGCGAGGGCTGGAAGCCCTATCAGGCGGAATTTACCTATACGGCCTATGTGGGTGCGAACCTGGTCAGCATTCGGGCGCTTTACTGGTCTTATCAGGGCGGCAAGCACGGAAGCCCGGTACTTCTGACCTGGAATTATACGCCGGAGACGCAGACGTTTCTGCATCCCTTGGAGCTTGCGCTGGATTCGCAGCGCTTTTCCGCCGCCGTGGCGGAAGAGCTGATCGGCCAGGCGGAGGAACAGGCGCGGGAAGAGCACAACGCGGCGGCCAGCGACTGCTATTGGTGGGATTATGAAGATATCCTGGCGGACTGGCCGGACTATGCGGTCTCTTTTGACGAGGCGGGGATGCATGTGGAATTTTCTCCTTACGAGCTGGCGGCCTATACGGCCGGCGCGCAGAGCTTTCTGATCGGCTATGACTTCCTGGCTGCGTATTTGAGCCCGGAGGGGCAGCAGCTGCTGGGCCTGGAATGAGGGGGATCCGTCCCGCCTATGCCGGCGGGCTGCCTAAAAAATAAAATCGGAAAAGGACCGCTCCGAACACACGGAGCGGTCCTTTTTTCAAACGTATGAAGCGGGCGGGAAAGACCGGCATCAGCCGTTGCAGCCGCCGCAGCCCGGGCAGCTGTGGCCGCTTTCCGCCCACAGACGATCTGCGGTGACCTTCCAGTTCTGCGCCTTTTCCAGACACTTGCCGGAGAGCTCTTCCACATCCTCGGGCTGCTGCAGATCCGTGGAGTGAGCGCCGGAGGCCTTGACCATCCCGCTCAGTGCGCCGGGATTATCCAGCAGCGGGCAGGGACGCAGATAGTTTCCGCTGAAGGGCTGCCCGTTTTTATAGGCCATGAACAGCGGGGACTGGAACGCCTGCACCAGGGTCTTTTCCTTGATATTGGAATCCGAGTAATGGATGAAGGCGCAGGGCTCGATGTCGCCGTTGGCATTGATATGCAGATAATGGCGGCCGGCGGCGATGCAGCCGCTTACGTATTCGCCGTCGTTCCAGAAGTCCAAGGTAAACAGGGGCTTGGTTTTCCGGAAGGCCCGGACCTGATGATACATGAACTCCCGCTGCTCGGCCGTGACCATCAGATCGGTGGGAGCGCCGCAGCCGACGGGCATGTATGTAAAGAGCCAGCAGAACTTGGCACCCATGTCGACCATCCAGTCGAAATACTCCTCGCTGCCGATCATTTTGTAGTTCTGGGAGGTGTAGCAGCAGGAGACGCCGAAGGGCAGCTTTTTCTTTTTCAAAAGGGTCATGGCGCTTTGCACCTTGGCAAAGGTACCCTTGCCGCGGCGGAAGTCCGTCCCTTCCTCGAAGCCCTCCACGCTGATGGCGGGAATAAAGTTCTTGACCCGCAGCATTTCATCGGCAAATTCTTCGTCGATCAGGGTGCCGTTCGTGAAGGAGAGGAACACGCAGTCACTGTGCTTTTCGCACAGCGTGATAATGTCCTTTTTCCGGACCAGAGGCTCGCCGCCGGAATAGAGGAACATCCGCAGTCCCAGCTCTTTCGCCTGGGTGATGATGGAATCCAGCGTGTCAAGATCCATATTCAGACGGTTGCCGTACTCCGCGGCCCAGCAGCCGGTGCAGTGCAGATTGCAGGCGCTGGTGGGATCCATCAGGATGGTCCAGGGGATGTTGCAGCCGTACTTTTCCATGGCGGCCTTTCTGCGGGGGGCCCACAGGAAGTTGGCATTGATCACGAAGTTTTCAAAAAGCGTCCGGCGGACGTCGTCGTCGATATCCGTCCAAAGGCTTTTGACCAGACGGGTCCAGTTGTTGTTCGGATCCGACAGGGCGGCGCGGATGGCCTTGCGGTGCCGCTCGTAAGAATTGGCGCTGTCCAGTTTGTCCGCCAGATCCACCAGCTTGGGGATATTGGCTTCCGGGTTCTTATCCAGGTATGCATAGGCCTGTTTGATCGCGGCGACCTGCAGACTTTCCTTGATGGGCATATTGAAAACTCCTTTCGAATTACAGATGTTCCCTTTATAAAAACTATAGCGGCTTTCCTTATGGTTATACTATAGGCGAAAAACGGGGGCTGTCTAAAAATGGGACAAATTCCGGAAATTGCCCAAAAAGCACGGGACAAAAGGGCCCTGCCCCGGCGGACAGGACCCTTTCGGGAAAGCGGATTCAGCGCTTGTCCCCAGGGCGGAACACCAGCGCGGCCAGCACGGCAAACACCACGGCGGCCGCGATCCCGCCGGCCGCCGCACTGAGCCCGCCGGTCAGAACGCCCAGCCAGCCCTGCGTCACAACGGCCTTGCGCACGCCGTTGGCCAGAAGATAGCCGAAACCGGTCAGAGGAACGGTGGCGCCTGCGCCGCCCCACTCCACAAGGGGCTTGTAAAGGCCCACAGCGCCTAAAAACACGCCGGCGACCACATATCCGGTCAGGATCCGGGCTGGGGTCAGCTGGGTCCGGTCGATCAGGATCTGCCCCACGGCGCACAGCAGGCCGCCGCACAAAAAGGCGTTGAGATACTGCATCAAAACCCTCCTTTCGGTCTTGGCGCTAGTTTGGCTGATTTTGCCGGGATTATACCGGAAAAGACGCACCGCCGACGCAGCATTTCAGGCTGCGTCGGCGGTGCGTATGAGAGAGAACCGGCCGAGAGCGCAGCTGGAGGCTTTCCGCCGAGCCGGACGAGTTAACGATCCTGTTCACCGGCGTCCTGCAGGGCATCATAGCCCTCCTCGCCGGTGCGGATCTTGACAACGTTTTCCACGTTGTACACAAAGATTTTGCCGTCGCCGATGTTGCCGGTATACAGCACCTTGCGTGCCGTGTCGATGACCAGAGAGACCGGAAGCTTGCTGACGACGATGGAGACCTGGATGCTGGGCAGCATGGTGGCTTCCACCTTGGCTCCGCGGTAATAGCCTTCGCTCCGCCCACGCTGTTCGCCGCAGCCCATAACGTTGGCGGCGGTCATACCGGTGATGCCGATATCGAACATGGCGCGCTTGAGGGCATCAAAACGCTCCATTTTGCAGAGGATGTCGATGCGGGTCATTTTCACGCCGCCGGAGGGGACCGGATCTGTCGCTGCGGGAGCGTGCTCCACAGGGACGGCCGTTCTGACGGGAACCGAGCCGGAGGGCACAGCCGGGCCGGCGGGCGTATCGTCGTAGTTGAAGGCGAAGCCGCCGTAGGCGGAGGGCAGGCCATGTTCGGTGATATCCAGGCCCTTGAGCTCCTCTTCTGCGGAGACGCGCAGGCCGATGGTGTGCTTGATAATCTGGAACACGATCGTGATCATCACGGCGGCCCAGACGGCGGTTGCCAGGACACCCAGGCACTGAACCAGGAAAAAGTGGAATCCGCCGCCGTAGAATACGCCGCCGTCTACGGCGAGCAGGCCGGTAAGAAGAGTGCCGACGGCGCCGCAGACACCGTGGACCGAGACGGCACCCACAGGATCGTCGATCTTCAGCTTGGCATCCAAAAATTCCACGGAGATGGGGAGCAGCAGGCCGGCCACGATGCCGATCACGGCGGCACCGGCCACAGACACTGCGTCACAGCCGGCGGTGATTGCCACCAGCCCGGCCAGGGCGGCGTTCAGGGTCATGCCCACGTCAGGCTTTTTGTGGCGGATCCAGGTATAGATCATGGTGACCACGCAGGCCACGGCGGCGGCCATGTTGGTGTTGACAAAGATCAGTCCGGCGGAGACCAGCGTGTCATCTCCGGTCATGCTGACGGTAGAGGCGCCGTTAAAGCCGAACCAGCAGAACCACAGGATGAAAACACCCAGGGCGCCCAGAGAGAGGTTATGCCCGATGATGGCTCTGGGATTGCCGTTTTCGTCGTATTTGCCGATCCGGGGCCCGAGGATGATGGCACCGATGCAGGCGCAGATACCGCCCACCATATGCACGGCCGTGGAGCCGGCGAAGTCATGGAATCCCATCTGAGCAAGCCAGCCGCCGCCCCAGATCCAGTGACCGGAGACCGGATAAATGAACGCGGAGATGCAGAACGAATAAATGCAGTAGGAGAGGAACTTGGTGCGTTCCGCCATGGAGCCGGAAACGATGGTGGCGGAGGTGGCACAGAAAACGGTCTGGAAAATGAGATAGGCGGTCAGCGGCACGCCATCCGGCAAAATGGCGGAGTAATCGCCCTGGACCATCGGATCAAATCCGCCAATCAGAGCGCCGGCGCCGCCGAACATCAGGCCAAAGCCCAACAGCCAGTAAACCGGGGTGCCGATACAAAAGTCCATCAGGTTTTTCATCAGGATGTTGCCGGTGTTTTTGGCCCGCGTGAAGCCGGCCTCACACATGGCGAAGCCCGCCTGCATAAAAAAGACCAGGGCTGCGCCCAAGAGGACCCAGATTGTGTTTACCGAAGAATACATATGCTTTTCCCTCCCTGAATGCAAGCCTCCCTTCCTGTGCGGCAGGCTACGGATGAAAAGCGGCAAGGGCGCTGACGAATCGCTTCGTCGGCGCCCTTGCCGCTTTTGAATGTAGACACTTTAGCATAACTGCACGAAAAGTGTCAATGTGTGTTTAAACAAGGATTTTCGGGATTCTGGAAAAAATTCTGTCAAAGTGATAGGGAGCGGACCAGGTTGGTATAGCCGTTCAGATATTCATCCACTTCGGCTGCGGCCGAGCGGCCCTCGGCAATGGCCCAGACCACCAGGGACTGTCCCCGGCGCATGTCCCCGGCGGCGAAGACGTTTTCAACATTGGTACGGAAGCTGCCGGTCCGGGTATGGACGGTTTGCTCCGCCTCCACGCCAAAGGCGTCGCACACGTCCCGGCGGCAGCCGGAGAAGCCGGTGGCGCCGATCAGCAGCTGGCAGGGCAGCGTCTCTCCCTCGGTTGTGACCACGCCGCTGAGCCGGCCCGGTTTGTCGCACACGACGGAGGCGACCTGAACGCTGAAATGCCGGGGATCCTGCCCCAGGACGGAAAGCGCCTCTTCGTGAGCATAGTCCACAGGAAGCGTGCCGTCAGAGAGCAGGTAATCCTCCCGCTTGCGGCGGATGAGCTGGGTGACAGAACGGCAGCCCTGCCGCAGGGCCGTGGCGATGCAGTCGCTGGCCGTGTCGCCGGTGCCGATAATGACCACATCCTTTTCCGCGGCGTCCGGACCGCCGTCTTCCAGACGGAAGCTTTGCCGGTTCACGGCGGATTTGAGAAATTCCGTTCCGAAGCAGACGCCCTCAATGCCGGACGTTTCCAGGCCCAGGGGACGGGGCTCCTCCGCGCCGCAGCACAGGATCACCGCGTCATATTCCCGCATCAGCCGCTGTGCCACGGCAGGATCCGCCGCGTCTACGCCGGTAACGAAGGAAACGCCTTCATCCGTCATCAGCTCGATCCGGCGGCGAACCACGTCCTTGGGCAGCTTCATATTGGGGATGCCGTAGGTCAGCAGCCCGCCGGGCTGTGCCTCCCGCTCGATCACCACCACGGAGTGGCCCCGGTGGTTCAGCTGATCGGCGGCGGCCAGACCGGCCGGGCCGGAGCCCACCACGGCGACCTTCTGCCCGGAGTACTGGGGCGGACGGCAGCGGCGCATGTCTCCGGCAGCAAAGGCGGCTTCTATGATGCTCAGCTCATTGTCCCGGATGGTAACGGGGGAGCCGTAGATCCCGCAGATACAGGCTTCCTCGCAGGGGGCGGGGCAGACCCGGCCGGTGAACTCGGGAAAGTTGTTGGCCTTTAAAAGGCGGGCCAGGGCATGACGGAAGTTTCCGGACATGATCATGTCGTTCCATTCCGGGATCAGATTGTGCAGGGGACAGCCGAAGGTCCGCCCCTCAAAAAGCATGCCGGTCTGGCAATAGGGGGTGCCGCAGTTCATGCAGCGGGCCCCCTGCTGGCGCCGGACCTGCTCCGGCAGGGAGAGATGAAAATCATCCCAATCCCGGACCCGTTGGGCAGGCGCTTTGGCCGGATCGTCTGCACGGGTATATTCCAGAAAACCAGTAGGACTTCCCATTGATGCGGCCTCCTTAACCTTTTGCGTTCGCGTAGAACGCTTCGATTTCTGCCTGCTCACGGCTCATGCCCTTTTCCTCCAGCTGAGCGATGGCCCGCAGCATCCGGTCATAATCCCGGGGCATGATCTTCTTGAAGCAGGGAACATACGACTTGAATGCAGCCAGGATCTGCTTGCCCTTTTTGGAGCCGGTGGCAGCTACGTGCGCTTCGATCAGGGCCCGCAGCTCCTGAATGTCGTGATTTTCCGTCAGGGTATCCGTCAGGACCTGCTCTTTATTCAGACGCATGTAAAGATCGTGCTTTTCATCCAGCACATAGGCGATGCCGCCGGACATGCCGGCCGCGAAGTTTTTGCCGGTGGGGCCCAGAATGACCACCCGGCCGCCGGTCATGTACTCGCAGCCGTGGTCGCCCACGCCCTCCACCACGGCCACCGCGCCGGAGTTGCGGACACAGAAGCGTTCCCCGGCCATTCCGGCGATGAAGGCCTTGCCGGAGGTAGCGCCGTAAAGGGCAACGTTGCCCACGATGATATTTTCAGAAGCCTCGAAACGGCAGGCTCTGGGGGGATAGACGACCAGCTTGCCGCCGGAAAGCCCCTTTCCGAAGCCGTCGTTGGAGTCGCCCTCCAGTTCCAGCGTGAGCCCGCTGGGAATGAAGGCACCGAAGGATTGACCGCCGCCGCCGTGGCAGGTGATGACATAGCTGTCCTCCGGCAGGTCGTTGCCGCACTGCCGGGTGATCTCAGAGCCGAACAGGGTGCCGAAGCTCCGGTCCGTGGAGGAGACGTTCAGGTCCAGCCGGCCGCTCTTTTTGCCCTTGAGGGATTTGCCAAGCTTGGCCATCAGGATGCTGACATCCGCCGTTTTTTCCAGGTGGAAGTCATAGGCCTGAGAGGGATCGAAATGCGGAACGTGTGTCCCGCAGGGATTGGAAAGTATGGAGGAGAGATCCAGCGTCTCAGCCCGGTGGGTGATCAGCTTTTCCCGGACCTTCAGCAGGTCGCTGCGGCCCACAAGCTCGTCCACCGTGCGGATTCCCAGCTTGGCCATGTACTCCCGCAGCTCCTGCGCCACAAACATCATGAAGTTGACCACGTATTCCGGCTTTCCGGAAAAGCGCTCCCGCAGCTGGGGATTCTGGGTGGCGATGCCGGCCGGACAGGTGTCCAGGTTGCACACCCGCATCATGCAGCAGCCCAGGGCGACCAGCGGGGCCGTGGCAAAGCCGAACTCCTCGGCACCCAGCATGCAGGCAATGGCCACATCCCGCCCGGTCATCAGCTTGCCGTCCGTTTCGATGACCACCTGTGCGCGCAGCCCGTTTTGAATCAGGGTCTGATGCGCCTCGGCAACGCCCAGCTCCCAGGGCAGACCGGCGTTGTGGATGGAGGTGCGGGGCGCGGCACCGGTGCCGCCGTCAAAGCCGGAGATCAGGACCACCTGGGCGCCGGCCTTGGCGACGCCGGCGGCAATGGTGCCTACGCCGGCCTCACTGGCCAGCTTAACGGAGATCCGGGCCCGGCTGTTGGCGTTTTTCATATCGTAGATCAGCTGCGCCAGGTCCTCAATGGAGTAGATATCGTGGTGGGGCGGCGGAGAGATCAGGCTTACGCCGGGGGTGGAGTAGCGGGTTTTGGCGATCCAGGGATAGACCTTCTTCCCGGGCAGGTGCCCGCCTTCGCCGGGCTTGGCTCCCTGCGCCATCTTGATCTGCAGCTCCTGGGCGCTGTTGAGATACTCGCTGGTAACGCCGAAGCGGCCGGAGGCGATCTGCTTGATCGCGGAGCAGCGCTCCCCGCCGAAGCGGGACCGGTCCTCGCCGCCCTCGCCGGAGTTGGACTTTCCCCCGATGGAGTTCATGGCAATGGCCATGCAGGCGTGGGCCTCTTCGGAAATGGAGCCGTAGGACATGGCTCCGGTTTTAAAGCGGTGCACAATGGAGGCGGCGCTCTCCACTTCGCTGAGTGGGATCCCGCCCTGGGGGTCGAACTGGAAACCCAGCAGGCCCCGCAGCGTGTGGGGCTTCTGCGCGTAGTCTACCTGGGCGGTATAGGCCTTGAACGTCTCGTAGTCCCCGGTGCGCACGGCCTTTTGCAGCAGCAAAATGGTGCGGGGGTTGTACATATGGTCTTCCTTGTCGGGACCGGAGCGCAGCTTGTGGGCACCCATGGAGTCCAGCGTGGGATCGAATCCGAGGCCCAGGGGATCAAAGGCCCGGTTGTGATTCCACTCCACACCCTCGCCGATCTCCTGCAGGCCCACACCCTCCACGCGGCTGATGGTGTTGGTGAAATATTCGTCGATGACTTCGTGGTTGATGCCCACGCATTCGAAGATCTGCGCGGACTGATAGGACTGAATGGTCGAAATGCCCATTTTGGAGGCGATTTTTACGATGCCGTGCAGAATGGCGCTGTTGTAGTCGTCAATGGCCGCACCGGGGTCTTTGTCCAGCAGCCCGATGGATACCAGTTCCTCCACGCATTCCTGGGCAAGATAGGGGTTGATGGCCTGGGCACCGTAGCCCAGAAGAGTAGCGAAGTGATGCACATCCCGGGGCTCCGCACTTTCCAGGATCATGGACACCGCCGTGCGCTTTTTGGTGCGGATCAGATACTGTTCCAGTGCGCTGACTGCCAGCAGGGAGGGGATGGCCACATGGTTTTCGTCCACGCCCCGGTCAGAGAGGATCAGGATGTTGGCGCCGTGGCGATAGGCCCGGTCACAGTTGACGAACAGCCGGTCCAGGGCGTGCTTGAGCGGCATCCCCTTATAGTAGAGCAGAGAGATGGTCTCAACATGGAAGCCGGGCTGGTCCATATAGCGGATCTTCATCAGATCCACGGAGGTCAGAATGGGGTTGTGGATCTGCAGGACAGAGCAGTTTTCCGCCTTTTCCTCCAGCAGGTTGCCGCCGGCGCCCACGTAAACCGTGGTGTCGGTGACGATCTCTTCCCGGATGGCATCCATGGGCGGATTGGTGACCTGGGCAAAGAGCTGCTTGAAATAGTTAAATAAGGGCTGATGCTTTTCCGACAAGACGGCCAACGGCGTGTCCACACCCATGGCAGAGGTGGGCTCCGCCCCGTCCCGGGCCATGGGCAAAATGGCCTCCTTCACGTCTTCATACGTATAGCCGAAGGCCTTGTACAGCCGGTCACGCATGGTCTGCGAGTTTTTCTCCACGCGTTTGTTGGGGATGGGCAGATCCTTCAGGTAGACCAGGTGAGCATCCAGCCATTCCCCGTAGGGCTGCTGGCAGGCATAGCGCTGCTTGATGGCCTCGTCGTCGATCAAAGCGCCCTGGACCGTATCCACCAGCAGCATTTTGCCCGGCTGCAGGCGGGATTTTTTGACCACATGCTCCTGCGGAAGATCCAGCACGCCCACTTCGGAAGAGAGGATCAGGTAATCGTCATCCGTCGTATACCAGCGGCAGGGGCGCAGACCGTTGCGGTCCAGTACGGCGCCCACGCTGTCGCCGTCGGAGAATACGATGGCGGCGGGGCCGTCCCAGGGCTCCATCATGGTTGCATAGTAATGATAGAAATCCCGCTTTTCCCGCCCGATCTTTCGATCGTTGGCCCAGGGCTCCGGAATGGTCATCATCACGGCCTGCGGCAGCTCGATGCCGTTCATCAGCAGAAATTCCAGGGTATTGTCCAGCATGGACGAGTCAGAGCCGTTCACATCGATCACCGGCAGGATCTTGTCCATATCCTCGTCCAGGATGGGGGAGTGCATGGTTTCTTCCCGTGCCAGCATCCGGTCGGCGTTGCCGCGGATGGTATTGATCTCGCCGTTATGCAGGATGTAGCGGTTGGGATGGGCCCGCTCCCAGCTGGGATTGGTATTGGTAGAGAAGCGGGAGTGCACCAGAGCGATGGCGGACATGCATTCCGGATCCTGCAGATCCGCATAGAAGCGGCGCAGCTGTCCCACCAGGAACATGCCCTTGTAGACGATGGTCCGGCTGGAGAAGGAGGGGATGTAGGTATTGACATTGGACTGCTCAAAAACACGCCGGGCCACATACAGCTTGCGGTCAAAGGGGAGGCCCCGGGGACAGTCGGCCGGGCGCTTTACAAAGCATTGGCAGATGAAGGGCATGCAGCTGCGTGCCTTTTCGCCCAGGACCTCCGGATGGGTGGGTACGGTGCGCCAGCCCAGAAATTCCATGCCTTCCTTGGCGACGATGATCTCCAGCATTTTCTGTGCCTGCGCGCGCTTGAGCCGGTCCTGGGGGAAGAAGAACATGCCGACGCCATAGTCCCGCTCTTCGCCCAGAACGATCCCGTCCGCGGCGGCGGCCTTGACCATCAGCTTGTGCGGGACCTGCAGCATCAGGCCCACGCCGTCGCCGGTCTCACCGGAAGCGTCTTTGCCGGCCCGGTGTTCCAGCTTTTCCACGATTTTCAATGCGTCATCTACGGCTTTATGGGTTTTGATGCCGCGAATGCTCACTACGGCGCCGATTCCGCAGGCGTCGTGCTCAAAGGTCGGGGAGTACAGGGGGGAGGGCTGTCTGGTTTGATCCACCTGTGACAACTCCTTTCGTATGAATGTGTGTATGTATATGGGATTGGTTCAGGGGGTGTAGGAATCGATGACCAGCTGCGCGGTCTCGGCCAGGCGCAGACCGGAGTCCATGCTCTTCTTCTGAAGGAACCGGTGGGCCTCGTTTTCGCTCATGCAGCCGACATCCATCAAAAGTGCCTTGGCCCGGCTGACCAGCTTCTGATCGCTGGCCCGCTGGCGGACCACCGGGGGACGAAGGCTTTGCGACTCCAGCCGGCTTAAAAGCTCCAGCGAGGCAAAAAAGTCTGCCCGGGAGGCGGGGGAGGAAAGCTTGAACAGGTTTTCCCCTTCGCAGAAGGCCAGGTGGGACGGCGCCGAGACCACCAGTACGGCACCGATTCCGCGCAGGTTGGCAGCCAGGGTGTTGGCCGTCATGTCCCGCAGCTTAAAGCCGCAGACCACGATGGCGGTGCCCAGCTTGCGGGCCGCGCGGATCACTTCCGCGCCGGTAAAAAAGCAGCCCGCCGGAATGGAGCCGCCCGATTCCAGCAGTCGGCAGATCCGCTCCTGCGCCTGTGCGTTGGCAAAGGCGACCAGTACGCGCTCCATAAAACGCCCCCTTCCGAAAATGGTCCAGTCCGGGCGGAACCGGCCGGCTTATGCCGCCGGCCGCCCCGGATCCTCAGTACGTAACAAGATACCGGTCGATCTCCCACTGCGAGACCTGCGTGCGGTAAGCGTCCCACTCGGCCCGCTTGCCGTTGATGTACTGGGCCGTGACGTGAGGGCCCAGGGCCTGAGTGATGACCGGATCCGCCTCCAGTGCGTTGATGGCGACCTCCAGTGTGTCCGGAAGGTTCCGGATCCCGGCGGCCGTCCGGGCGGATGCGTCCATCTCGTAGATGTTTTCCGTGATTTCGGCAGGGGGCTGCAGGCCGCGCTCAATCCCATCGAGACCCGCGGCCAGGCATACGGCCAGGGCCAGATACGGATTGCAGGAGGGGTCCGGGCAGCGCAGCTCCACACGGGTGCTCTGCCCCCGGGCGGCGGGGATCCGGATCAGGACCGAGCGGTTGGATGCGGACCAGGCCAGATAGCAGGGGGCCTCATAGCCGGGGACCAGCCGCTTGTAGGAGTTGACCAGCGGGTTGGTAATGGCGCAGAAGCCCTGCACATGCTCCAGAAGCCCGGCAATAAAGCTGTAGGCCAGGGGAGAAAGCCCCCGGGGATCTGCCGCGTCGTAAAAGACGTTTTTCCCGTCTTTGAACAGACTCATGTTGATGTGCATGCCGGAGCCGCTGACGCCGAACACCGGCTTGGGCATAAAGGTGGCGTGCAGACCGTTTTTCTGGGCCAGCGTTTTGACGGCCAGCTTGAAGGTCATAATATTGTCGGCGGCCTGGAGGGCCTCTGCGTATTTGAAGTCGATCTCATGCTGACCGGCGGCGACTTCGTGATGCGAGGCTTCGATTTCAAAGCCCATATCCTCCAGGGTCAGGCAGATCTCGCGGCGGGTCTCCTCCCCGTGATCCAGGGGGCCCAGGTCAAAATATCCAGCCTCGTCCGAGGTCTGGGTGGTGGGGTTGCCGTCGTTGTCCGTCTGGAACAGGAAGAATTCGCACTCCGGCCCCGCGTTAAAGGTGAAGCCCAGAGCGGAGGCCCGTGCCAGCTCCCGCTTGAGGACGCCCCGGGGATCGCCGATAAAGGGCGTGCCGTCCGGATTATGAACGTCGCAGATCAGGCGGGCCACCTTTCCGAACTGAGGGCGCCAGGGCAGGATGGTGAAGCTGTCCAGATCCGGCCAGAGGTACTGATCGGATTCCTGGATGCGCACAAACCCTTCGATGGAGCTGCCATCGAGCATGATCTGGTTGTTCAGGGCTTTTTCGATCTGCGAGGCGGTGATGGCCACGTTCTTCATTTGACCGAAGATATCGGTGAACTGCATGCGAATGAACTGAATGTCTTCTTCCGCTACCAGGCGAATGATCTCTTCTTTTGTGTATTTGCTCATGTGGATTCGGGCTCCTTTCAGACAAAGAAAGTGTTGAAGATTCGACGAAGCGGGACAGGCTATAACGGCCGCCCAAAGGCGGATGCTTGCAAAAAAGGCGCAAAGGCCCCCAGGATACGAGCGCCTTTGCTCCTTGGTGAAAATTATAGCGTGCGCCGGTGCGCCGTGTCAACGCTTTCTGCCCGGACCGTGTCGAAATCCGCCGAATTTTATGGCAAGTCCCAAAGCTGGGCAGTTTGCATAAAAAAACCTTTGTACAATTTCCATACACTTCAAATAGGTTTCCCTGGAAAGGACAAAGCTTCGCGGGGTGCGGACAGGAGGCGGGCTCAGGGACGCTCCGCGCACAGGCACACCGCATGGCAGACCGAGGGGATGGATTCCCCCTGAAAACTGGACGTGGGGGAGAGCAGCGCACCGGTGGGGGCCAGAACGATCCGGCGCCAGGTGCCGGCGCGCATGCCGGAGAGCAGATACCCGTTCAGAACGGAGGCCGAACAGCCGCAGCCGGAGGCGCCGGCGTGCATATCCTGCCGTTCCCGGTCATAAAGAAGCATACCGCAGTCCTGGTAGTTTGTGTCCATATCCACGCCGTCCCGGCGGAAGAAATCCTGGACAATGCTGTGTCCCAATTCGCCCAGATCGCCGGTCAGGATCAGATCGTAATCCTGCGGCGCGGTGCCGGTCTCCCGGAAGAAGGCAGACAGCGTGTCGTATGCGGCGGGGGCCATCGCCGCGCCCATGTTGTTGGCGTTGCAGATCCCCTTGTCAACGACCTTGCCGCAGGTCACATGCGTGACATAGGGACCGGGCCCCTCCGCGCCCAGGATTGTGCAGCCGGCGGCTGTGGCGGTCCACTGGGCCGTGGGTGGGCGCTGGCTGCCGTACGGTACCGGCATCCGGTATTGCCGCTCGGCCGTGCAGAAGTGGGAGGAGGTCATGGCGGCCGCCCGCCGGGCAAAACCTCCGTCGATCAAAAGCGCGGCCAGGGACAGCGACTCCCCCATGGTGGAGCAGGCGCCGTAAAGCCCGTAAAAGGGAATCTTAAAGCTGCGCAGGCTGAAGGAGGTGCCGATGCACTGGTTGAGCAGATCCCCTGCCAGAATATAGTCCAGGTCCTCTGCCTCCAGATTGCCCTTTTGCAGCGCCCGTGTCAGGACGCGCCGCTGCATGGCGGACTCCCCCTGTTCCCAGGTGGCCTCCCCAAAGAAGGAGTCCTGGCACAGCTCGTCAAAATAAGCGGCCAGCGGCCCCTGACTTTCCAGCTTTCCGCCGATGTTGGCAAAGGAGAGCACCGATGGCGGATTGGAAAGAGCCACCGTCTGGCGGCCCAAACGTTTTTCAGACATGGTCCATCACATCCCGGTTTTGTTTTCCTCAGTGTTCCCCGGACGATCAAAACTATGAGCGCGGACGGAATTTTTGCCGGTTTGAAAAGAAAAACGGGTTAGCAAAATCTAACATTCCGGCAAGCGCTGTACTTTCCGAAAACTTGCTGGTATAATAGTCCAATTGAAATCCATGCAGGCGCCGCCTGCCGGAGGACGCCTGCGGGCGGGCCGGCTTCCGCAGGACGATAGGAAACGGCAGCCGCGCCGGGCGGGTATGTCTGCCGGAAAGGAGCAACCGAATATGAGCGAGGAAATGAGAACGTTTGGGTACCTTTGCCCCAAGTGCGGAAAAGCGGTGATGGCCTCCCGCAGCGTTTTTGCGCTGGAGGCTTCCAATGCGGAGGTGGAGTGCAGCTGCGGTGCCTCTGCACTGCGGGTGGAGTTTGACGGAGAGCATTATCGGATCTACGTGCCCTGCGGGCTGTGCGGACAGACCCATGTGGCGGTGTGCGCGCCGGAGCAGATTCTTTCCGGAAGCGGGGTGGGTCTGGCCTGCGCCAAGACCAAGCAGTTTTGCTGCTACATCGGCGACGAGGGAACGGTGGAAAAGCACCTGCGGGAGCTGGAGGTCCTTGCCGAAAAGGAGAAGCAGCAGGAGGGGACGCCGGAGGCCTTTGCCGACAATGTGATCATGTACGAAATACTTTCGGAGCTGAAAGAGATCGCAGGGCGGACGGACGGGATCACCTGCGGCTGCGGCAGCCGTCACTACGGAATGGAGATCCGCCGCAGCGCGGTGGACTTGGTGTGCAGGGACTGCGGGGCAAAGCTGCGGATTCCCGCAGCCACCGATGAGGATCTGGATGCACTTTGCTGCCATATGAAGCTGCGGATCCCCGGGAAAAACACGGCCGGCTGCTGAGCCGGAGAAAGAAAGGAAGACCAGTGTATGGTGCGCTTGCTGGCGAGGCTTTTGATCCGGAACCGGGATGATGTTTCTTCACCTGCCGTGCGTAAGGCATACGGGGTCCTCTGCGGCGCTCTGGGGATCGTGCTGAATGTGCTGTTGTTTGCCGGCAAGTTTTTTGCCGGCACGGTGTCCGGCTCGGTGTCCATCACGGCGGACGCATTCAATAACCTTTCGGATGCCGGCTCGTCCGTGATTACGCTGGCGGGCTTTGAGTTGGGCAGTCAGAAGGCGGACCGGGAGCATCCCTTCGGGCATGGGCGGATCGAGTATCTCTCCGGTTTGCTGGTGGCGCTTCTGATTCTTCTGATGGGGGTGGAGCTGGCCAAAAGCTCCGTGGAAAAGATCCTTCATCCCGCGCCGGTATCCTATCCGGCTGCGGCGCTGGTGATCCTGGCCTGCTCCATTGGGGTAAAGCTTTACATGTTCTCCTATAACCGCAGCGTGGGAAAGAAAATCGGCTCGGCCGCCATGGGCGCTGCTGCCGCAGACAGCCTTTCGGATTCTGTGGCTACGCTGGCGGTTCTGACGGCCGCCCTGGTGGAACGGGGGACCGGCGCGCGGATCGACGGCTGGTGCGGCGTACTGGTGGCGGGGTTTATCCTACACTCCGGCTGGGGAGCCGTCCGGGATACGCTGGACCCGCTGCTGGGGCAGCCGCCGACCCCGGAATTTGTTCAGAAGATCCGGGACCTGGTGCTGGCCCATCCGCAGATCCTGGGGATCCACGATCTGATCGTTCACGATTATGGGCCGGGTCGGGTGATGATTTCCCTGCACGCGGAGGTTTCGGCGGCGGAAAACATCGTGGAGATCCACGATGTGGTCGACAATGTGGAGCGGGAGCTCAACGAAAAGCTGGACTGCCATGCGGTGATTCATATGGATCCGATCCAGACGAATGACCAGGCGATGGAGCAGCTGCGCGCACAGGTGGCGCAGCGGGTGCATGCGCTCTCTCCGGAGATCAGCATCCACGACTTCCGGATCGTGGCGGGTCCCACCCATACCAACGTTATTTTTGACGCGGTGGTGCCGTATGGCTTCGGAACGCCGGATGAAGAGGTGGCCCGGCAGATCCGCGCTGCGGTGCGGGAGCTCGGTGAGACTTATTACGCCGTGGTTCACGTGGAACGGCCCTATATTTAAGCGAACACAAAAGCGGACGCCCGGAGCTTTGTCCGGACGCCCGCTTTCCTTATAATAAGAACAACGTACCCAGGTCTACCATTATGCACACGGCCATGATCGGGAGCATGAGGCAGCTTTTTTCTCCCGACGATGAATGGATTCCCAACAGCAGCCCGATGTCAACCTTGGTATGATCATAGGACAGCGCTTTTGCCTGCAAGAATACGGTGAACCCCATGAGGGCGTAGCTTAAAAGATGAATGAACAGCCAAAAGAGCGAATCGCCGCCTGAAGAAGAGCTCTGTCCTCCAAGGGGCGCCAGTGCCAGCCATGAAATGATAAATGCCGGAACGGAAACCGCGCGGAAAATAGAGGCGCGTTTTCTGACGCGGTCCCTCGTCTGCGTAAGCTTACCCATAAGTCACCTGCCCCAATAAACGCTTTCCTGCGCGGCGTGTGCCTTTTATTATGCGGTTTGGAGCAGCGGCATCGACCGTGAAAAAAGGCTGACTCATTCCCAGGTGCTCCAGATCTCCGGACAGTACCCGACAGTGGCGTCTCGCCCGTTACGCACAATCGGGGCGCGAAACAGCTCCGGATGCTCCAGAAGGGTCTGCTCCTGGGCGTCCGGCGTGATGTAGGGCATGTAGAAGCGCTCATAGGCCTTGGATGTGGAGTCCACCAGGGCGGAAAAGCCGACTTTCTGCTTGACGGACTGATATTCCCGGGGCGATAATCCTTTTGACACCAGGTCAATGTACTGGTATTTGATCCGACGCTCCTTGAACCAGCGCTCGGCCTTTTTGCTGTCAAAGGACTTGGAAGAACCAAAGATTTGAATATTCATAGGGGCATTGTCTCCTTAAAGATGATAAAAAGATGGACCGGGGCACCTTGCGCCGGAACAACAGGAGGAACGATCAGATGGATCCGGATATGAAAAAGCTGCGCGCTCTGGCCGACGGGGCCCGGAGGATCGTTTTTTTCGGCGGCGCCGGTGTTTCCACGGAAAGCGGCCTACCGGATTTCAGAAGCCGGGATGGGCTATATAACCGCGCCGCGGAGATCCCGCCGGAGACTATTTTAAGCCATTCCTTTTTTGAAAGCAAGCCGGAGATCTTTTACGACTACTACCGGACGGAGCTGCTGCGGCCGGAGGCCCGGCCCAATGCGGCCCATTACAAGCTGGCGGAGTGGGAGCGGCAGGGCAGGCTTCTGGCGGTGATCACGCAGAATGTGGATGGACTGCACCAGGCGGCCGGAAGCAAACGGGTGCTGGAGCTGCACGGAAACGTTTACCGGAATTACTGCACGCGCTGCGGCCGCCCCTATCCGGGGCTGGAGCAGATCCTGGGGACCCGGGGTCTTCCGCGCTGCGGCTGTGGGGGGCTGATCCGGCCGGATGTGGTTTTGTATGAGGAGCCGCTGGACCGGGCAGTCCTGCGCCAGGCGGCCGCGGCGGTCGCGCAGGCAGATCTTTTGATTGTGGGCGGGACCTCATTGGCTGTCTACCCGGCAGCGGCTTTGGCGGAGCGCTTCCACGGCGGAAAGCTGGTGATCCTGAACCGGGATCCGGCGCCGCTGGATGC
Organism: uncultured Dysosmobacter sp.; assembly: GCA_934563745.1. Lineage (GTDB taxonomy): Bacteria > Bacillota > Clostridia > Oscillospirales > Oscillospiraceae > Oscillibacter. The sequence goes on from CAKTHE010000002.1 coordinate 38,092, forward strand.
CCGGGCGGATCTGGTGATCCGCCGTCCCATCGCACAGGTGCTGGGCGCGCTCTGACGGGCGCAGGGAAGTGAGGCGCGCAAAAGAGAGAACGATCAAAAGTCGAATATGAAGGACGATGAAAGTACTGATTCAAAAAATGAGGACAATTTTTTGAATTTCGTGAATTTGCATATTGAAAATGAAAGATTTACGTGATATCATTGCAAAAAAGCTGATTGATAAATGAGCAGCCCCCGTGCCGGCGGCGCGGAGGCGGAAAGGGGCACGTGATCATGAATATGGATCCGAACAACGGCAATACCTATTGCGAGATTACCCCCGCGATTATGGCGCTGAAGGAGCAGTGGGAGAAAGAGAGCTACATCGATCCCAAGCTTTATAAGGAATATAACGTAAAACGCGGCCTGCGGGATGAAGACGGGCGCGGCGTGCTGACGGGGCTGACCCGGGTGGCGGAGATCCAGTCCTACGATGTGGAAGAGGGGCAGCCGACGGGCGAGCATATCATCCCCCGGGACGGCATTTTGTATTACCGCGGCATTGATACCCGGGAGATCGTCCGGGGCTCGGCCGGCCGCGGCCGCTTCGCCTTTGAGGAGGCGGCTTATCTGCTGCTGTTCGGTGAACTGCCGACGGAGACGCAGCTGCAGTCGTTTTGCGAGCAGCTGGCCTCTTACCGGACGCTGCCGAAGAATTTCTTCCGGGATGTCATCTTAAAGAATCCGCCCCGGGATCTGATGAACACGATGGAGCGGGCCGTACTGACGCTGTTCTGCTATGACGATAAGCCCAACGACATCAGTCTGGTGAATGTGCTGCGGCAGTGCCTGCAGCTGATCTCCAATATGCCGGTGCTGGCGATTTACGCCTATCAGGCCTATCGGTATCGCTGCGGCGAGAGCCTGTTTATCCATATGCCCCTGCCGGAGCTTTCCACGGCGGAGAATTTCCTGCGTCTGCTGCGGGAAGACGGCAGCTATACGGAGCTGGAAGCCCGGACGCTGGATGTGGCGCTGGTTCTGCACGCCGATCATGGCGGCGGAAATAACTCGACCTTCACCAACCATGTGGTGACCTCTTCCGGCACGGATACGTATTCGGCCATTGCCGCGTCCATGTGCTCGCTGAAGGGGCCCCGCCACGGCGGCGCCAACATCAAGGTCATGGAGATGATGGCCGATATCAAGACTCATGTGCAGAATTGGGAGGACGAGGCGGCCCTGCAGACGTATCTGGAGGGGATCCTGGATGGAGAGCAGTTTGACAAGAGCGGCCTGATCTACGGCCTGGGCCATGCGGTATACACTAAATCCGATCCCCGCTGTGAGGTGTTCCGGGACTATGTGATCAAGCTTTCCGCCGAAAAGGGCCGGGAGCGGGAGCTGGAGCTTTACCAGAAGGTGGAGCGCATCGGCAAGAAGCTGCTGATGGAGCGGCGGCATAAAGAGGCGCTGTCGACCAATATCGACTTTTACAGCGGCTTTGTCTATGAAATGCTGGGCCTGCCGATGGAGCTGTATACGCCGCTGTTTGCCGTGGCCCGGATCGCGGGATGGAGTGCGCACCGTATGGAGGAATTGTCCGTGGGCGGCAAGCTGATCCGTCCCCGGTACGAGTGCGTGGAGAAGCACCGGGATTATATTCCCATGGAAAAGCGCGGCTGATCCGAAGGATTGTCGCAGAGGAGGGCGTACCCCCGGGGGTGCGCCCTCCTTTTGACATGCGGCGGCGAAACCGGGCCGGGATCCGGGGGAATGGCGGAGTTTTTTCACCCGAAAAAAAGTTTGCCGGAAATGGTGGATTTATGGTTGACAAAGCGGCCGGTTCTAGCTATAATAATCAAGCAGTCTTTTCTAGGGGACTTGTTCAGAAGCGGATTTCAGTCAGCTTTTGATGCGGCAGGCAGCGGCCTTTTCAGCTGTCGGAATGAGATTTGCGGCTGTGCTGGAACTGGTAGACAGGCCAGCTTGAGGTGCTGGTGTCAAATCGACGTGTGGGTTCAAATCCCGTCAGCCGCACCATTTTCCCCAGTAAAGATTTCATATGCGCGCGAGTGGTGGAATTGGCAGACTCGCTAGATTCAGGTTCTAGTGTCCATTACGGACGTGCGGGTTCAAGTCCCGCCTCGCGCACCAATTTCCCCATCGGAGCTTTCCGATGGGGCCCCTTCGGGGAAACAAAAAGTTTATAACGTACGCGCGAGTGGTGGAATTGGCAGACTCGCTAGATTCAGGTTCTAGTGTCCATTACGGACGTGCGGGTTCAAGTCCCGCCTCGCGCACCAGATCGAAGCAAGCGATAGAAAGCTTGCTTCGATTTTTTTATCAAGAAGACGGAGCACATTCCTTTTGCTGCTCTGCGCATAAAAAGGCGGCCCGGATCGGATCCGGGCCGCCTTTTTCAGTCGATCGATTACGCCGTGGTTCCTTAGAATGCGGGAACGACCGCGCCGTCATAGGTCTCGGTGATGAAGTTGCGGATGGTGTCAGAGTGCAGGGCGTCCACCAGAGCCAGGACAGCGGGATTCTCCTCGTTGCCTTCCTTCACGACCAGCACGTTGACATAGGGGGAGTCGGAGCTCTCCAGAGCCAGAGAGTCGCTGGTGGGGTTCAGGCCGGCCTGCAGGGCATAGTTGGAGTTGATGACGGACAGATCCACGTCGTCAATGCTGTTGGGCAGCATGGCGGCTTCCAGCTCCACGAAGCTCAGGTTCTTGGGATTCTCAACAATGTCGTTGGGGGTGGCGGACAGGCCCGCGTTGTCCTTGAGCTTGATCAGGCCCTGGCTCTGCAGCAGCAGCAGCGCGCGGCCTTCGTTGGTGGGATCGTTGGGAACGGCGATCTGAGCGCCGTCAGTCAGCGCGTCCAGAGAGGTGGTCTTGCCGGCATAGATGCCCATGGGCTCGATGTGGACGCCGGCCACACTCACCAGGTGCGTGCCGTTGGAAGCGTTGAACTCGTCCAGATAGGGGACATGCTGGAAGTAGTTGGCATCCTCTTCGCCCTCTTCCACGGCGGTGTTGGGCACAACATAGTCGTCGTAGACATGGACCTGCAGGTCAATGCCCTGCTCGGCCAGAATGGGGACGCACTGCTCAAGGATCTCGGCGTGGGGAGTGGCGGAAGCAGCCACGTTCAGAACGGTGGTCTCACCGTTGCTGCCGGCCGCCGCAGAACCGGCGGAAGAAGAGCTGCCGCCGGCGGAGCCGCCGTTGCTGCCGCAGGCAGCCAGGGACAGGGTCAGGGCCACGGCCGAGACCAACGCAAGTACTTTTTTCATGTTTGGTTCCTCCTGAATCTATAAAATGTGTTTTTTATCTCAGACGCTTGTCGATACGAGTCGAAAGCCAACTGAAAACGGATTGGATCAGCTGCACCAGAACCACGATCAGAACGACGGTGGTCCACAGCATGGACGGAACATTGCGGTGATAGCCGTAACGCAGGGCCAGGTCACCCAGGCCGCCGCAGCCTACGGCACCGGCAATGGCCGTGTAGGCGAAAATGGTAATAATGGAGATGGACGCGCCCAGCACCAGCGAGGGGCGGGACTCAGGCAGGTAAACCTTCCAGACGATCTGGGGAACGGAGGCGCCCATGGATTGGGCTGCTTCCACCACACCGGCGTCTACCTCGGTCAGGGAGGTTTCCACCATACGGGCGATGAAGGGCATGGCGGAGATGATCAGCGGAACGATAGCGCCCTTGATCCCGATCTTGGTACCCACTAAAAGCTTGGTGAAGGGCATGATGGCGACCATCAGGATCAGGAAGGGAAGGGAACGGCCCACATTGATGACCCAGCCGAGGATCCGGTTGAGCCATTTATGCGGCCAGATTCCGTGGGGCTGGGTAATGACCACCAGAATACCCATGGGCAGACCCAAAAGATAGGCAAACACGGTGGTGACCACGACCATGACGGCCGTGTCCCGCAGACCTTCCAGCAGGATCCCGCCGTACTGCGCCCAGAAAGCGGCGATCGCTTCAGTCATGTTTTTCCACCTCCTCAACGGTGATGTCCGGCTGGGACTGAATATAGTGCAGGGCTTTGCCCGCCTCTGTGGGATCGTCCGGCAGGCCCAGCACCATCGTGCCGAAGGCCTTGCCGTCAATGTTGCGGGTGTCGGCGGCAAGAATGTTGACCTTGACGCCGCAGTCGATGGCCAGTGAGGCAATCAGGGGCTGGTAGGCGGTGCCGCCGTTGAAGGCGACCCGGATCGCTTTGCTGGTGGGCAGCTGCTCCACCCGGATCCCGCCGGGATAGACCAGCTGACGGCCGATATCGGTCTGGGGATTGGAGAAGATCTCTTCCACGCGGCCCTGCTCGGCAATGACGCCGCCATCCAGGATCGCGACCCGGTGGCAGATCTCCTCGATCACGTTCATCTGGTGGGTGATGACCACAATGGTGACGCCCAGCTTCTGATTCAGCTCTTTGAGCAGTGACAGGATCGAGAGGGTCGTGGTGGGATCCAGGGCCGAGGTGGCTTCGTCACAAAGAAGGACCTTCGGATTGGTGGCCAGGGCCCGGGCAATGGCAACCCGCTGCTTCTGGCCGCCGGAGAGCTGCGCGGGATAGGCACGCTCCCGGTCTTCCAGGCTCACCAGCTTTAAAAGCTCCCGGGCCCGGGCAACGGCGTCCGCCCGCTTCACGCCGGCCAGCTCCAGGGGAAAGCAGATGTTATCCAGGGCCGTGCGCTGCATCAGCAGGTTAAAGCTTTGGAAGATCATGCTGATGGACTGACGCGCCTTGCGCAGCTGCGGGACAGAAAGCTGCGTCATGTCCGCTCCGTTCACGATCACGGTGCCGGAGCTGGGACGTTCCAGCAGGTTCATGCAGCGGACCAGCGTGGATTTGCCCGCGCCGGACAGGCCGATGATGCCGAAGATCTCGCCGGGCTGGACCTCCAGGCTGATATTTTCCAATGCGTTTACTGCGCTTTCGCCGGTGCCGAAAGTTTTGGACAGATTCTGGATCCGAATGATCGGCTCACTCACAAGCGTAAGCTCCTTTCGTATCATTTCTTTATTGGGAGGAAGGGCAGAAAAAAACGCCCTTCATGCAGACAGCTGCATCAAGGACGAACGTAAAACGTCGTGGTACCACCTTGGTTCACCGGCTCCTCACGGAGACGGCCTTATGAAGTACAAGCATACTTCTGCGCGATGACGGGCGCTCCCGTCGCAGCCTGTGCGCAAAAAGCGCAGTCGGTGCGCAACTCCAAGACCATGTTCGGCAAGGCTGTCCGCACCCCTTTTCACCGACCGGGGCTCTCTTTGGCGTATCTCCAAGCGTACTCTTCTCTTCATTGTCTTTGCGGTGTTCAATTGTCGAATTGTATTGTAAGGGACGGGGGCGTATTTGTCAACCGTGATTTTTCACAAAGAAACCGGCGATTTTCAATAAAACATATCAGATTTATAGGGAATATGACCGAGGCCGCCGAAAAAGCGGAAGAGAAGGATTGCGAAGGGGGAAGCATCCTGCTATGATAAGGACGAAAAACGGACCGGAAGGAGCTGTTGAACGGTGGCCGGAGGACAGAGAAGGCAGATCCTGCACGGACTGCGTAATTTCCTGTGCGGCGTTCTGATCGGCGCCGGTGCGATTCTGCCGGGGGTGTCCGGCGGGGTGCTGGCGGTGATTTTTGATATTTACCGCCCGATGATGGAAGTGCTGACCGATCCGCGCCGGGCGCTGCCGAAGTACTGGAGCTGGATCCCGCCGCTGGCGCTGGGCTGGTGCGCGGGCTTCCTGGGCTTTGCAAAGGGAATTGCCGTTATGATGGAGGTTTCCTCCGCGGCGGCTACCTGGCTTTTTGTGGGCCTGATCATAGGGACCGTGCCGGCTTTGTTTCGGGAGGCGGGACAGAAGGGCCGCGGAGCAGGCGCCTGGATCAGTCTGGGCCTCTGTTTCGCCGCAACCCTGTGCGGGCTTTACTATGCCGGCCATATCGCCGGGGTGCACATGGAGACGGATTTTTGGGGCTGCAGCCTGTGCGGCCTTTTGTGGGGTATGAGCGTGGTGATCCCGGGGCTGACGTCGGCGTCGGTCCTGATGGCGCTGGACCTGTACCAGCCCATGCTGGATGGGCTCTCCGCTCTGGATTGGCAGCTGCTGATCCCGACGATCCCGGTTATGCTGGGAACCATTGTCCTGCTGGCCCGGCTGATGAGCTGTTTTTTCCGGCGCTGGTATGCGCCGGCCTGCCACGGGATCCTTGGGATCGTGCTGGCGGCTACGCTGGTGATCGTCCCGGTGCATTATGCCGGCGTTTGGGAGATCCTGCTCAGCGTTGGCTGCTGTGTGGGCGGGTTTGCCTTGGCATTTTTCCTCTCTCGGCTGGAGCAGAAGATCCAGCCGGAGGCATGAGGGCCCGAAAGCCCCCGGTGTGAAACGTGAAAACGGCCCGTGCGCAAAAGCGCACGGGCCGTTTTGCCGCGAACAGGAATCGGATGTGGGCCGGGCCCTTACAGACTGACAAGACCGGCGTCCAGCAGCTTCTGCAGGCTCATGAGGATGCCAAGCTTGGCGTGGTACCAGGTCAGGCCGCCCTGAAAATAGACGGCGTAGGGCTCCCGGATGGGGCCGTCGGCGGAAAGCTCGATGGAGCTGCCCTGCACAAAGGCTCCGGCGGCCATGATGACTTCGGAGTCATAGCCGGGCATGGCCCAGGGCTCCGGCGTTACGTAGCTGTCCACCGGCGCCGCGGCCTGGATCCCCTTGCAGAAGGCGACCATCCCCTCCCGGGAGCCCAGCGTGACGGCCTGAATGATGTCATGACGCTCCTCCGCGGCGGAGGGAACCACGGGGAAGCCCAGCTTTTCATAGACATTGGCGGCAAAAACGGCCCCCTTCAGGGCACCGGCTACAACGGTGGGCGCCAGGAACAGCCCCTGATACAGGGCGGGCATCAGGCCCAGGTTTGCGCCGACCTCCTGCCCCAGACCCGGAGCGGAGAGCCGGTAGGCACAGCGGTCCACGCAGGCCTTAGTCCCGCAGATATAGCCGCCGATGGGCGCCAGGCCTCCGCCGGGGTTTTTGATCAAACTGCCGACCACCATGTCCGCGCCGAAGTCCGAGGGCTCCTGAAGCTCCACAAATTCGCCGTAACAGTTGTCCACCATGCAAAGAACGTCGGGCTTGACGGATTTGCAGAAGGCGATCAGATCCCCGATCTGGGCGGAGGAGAAGGATGGGCGGGTGGCGTAGCCTTTGGAGCGCTGGATGGTGATGAGCTTGGTGCGCGGGTTGATGGCAGAGCGGATCGCGTCGTAGTTAAAGCTGCCGTCCGCATTCAGATCCGCCTGCGCGTAAGAGACGCCGTACTCCTTCAAAGAGCACGGGCTTTCCCGGATGCCGATGACCTCCTCCAGCGTGTCGTAGGGCCGTCCCACCGGAGAAAGCAGCTCGTCGCCCGGCAGAAGATTGGCGCTCAGGGCCACCGTCAGGGCGTGGGTGCCGCAGGTGATCTGGGGGCGCACCAGGGCCGCCTCCGTGTGAAAGACGTCGGCGTAGACGCGCTCCAGCGTGTCCCGGCCGTCGTCGTTATAGCCGTAGCCCGTGGTGGCGGCAAAATGAGTGGCGTTGACCCGGTTTTTCTGCAGGGCCAGCAAGACCTTATCCTGATTGTATTCGGCGACCTGGTCAATGCGCGCAAAGCGTTCGGTCAGTGTGCGCAGGATCTCTTCGCCGAAGCGGTAAACGGCGGGAGAGATGCCCAGGCGCTGATACATGGACTGATTATCCAATGAAATTCCTCCTCTTGTTTGAAAACTGCACAACGTATAAAACTCTACCACAGTGCCGCCGAAAAGGCAAGAGCCCGGCGGGATCTGAAAGGCGGAGCGGGCAAAGAGGGACCGCAGCCGGGACGATGACGCTCCGGGGTCAAAGCGGCTCGGCGCCGATCCCGTCGGCCAGACGGCGCATATCCTCCGGCAGAGGGGCGGTGAAGCGGAGGGCCTGTCCGCTGACCGGATGCGTAAAGCAGAGCAGATAAGAGTGCAGGGCCGGGCGCTGGATCAGGGCCGGGTCCTCCCGGCCGTAGAGCCAGTCTCCCACCAGCGGACAGCCCAGCGCCGCCATGTGGACCCGAAGCTGGTGCGTCCGGCCGGTTTCCGGGATCAGCCGGACCAGAGAGCAGCCGGACCGGGTGCGCAGCACCTCGTAGTGGGTGACGGCCGGGACCCCATCCGGGCGGACCATCCGGGCCACGGCCGAGCGCTCATCCCGCCCGATGGGCAGCCGAATGGTGCCGGAAGGCGGCTGCGGACATCCGGTGCAGACGGCCCGGTATTCCCGGTAATAGTCCTGTGTGTGCAGGGCTTTGCGCAGGAGGTTGTGGATATAGCCGCTTTTGGCAACCACCATCAGCCCGGTGGTGCCTTTATCCAGGCGGCTGACCGGGTGAAAAAGAAAGTCCGGCCCCCGGGTGTAGGCAAGCGCCCCGGCGACCGTGGGGGTGTCCGGGAGGAAGTTGGAGGCGTGAGCGGTCATGCCGGCAGGCTTGTTCACGACCAGAAGGTCGTCATCCTCCCAGACGATCGGGAGGGGCCAGGGGCCGGGAACGATGGCCGTCCGGACCGGGCGCAGGTCGCCGGTCTCCACGGTCAGACAGTCCCCGGTATGGACCTGCGCCGTTGTGAAGGCGCGCACGCCGTTGAGCAGGATCCCGGTTTCTGAGCGGGTCAGACGGGAAATGGCATGGGAGGAGAAGTGGAGCGTTCCTTTCAGAACGCTTCGGATGGTGCGTCCGTCCAGCTGGGGCGGAATGGTCAGGGTGCGGGTCTGCATGAGGGGCCTCCCTTCAATCGGATAGCTTCAGCATAGCGCAAAGGATCGGGATAGTCAAATGCGGCGGTATGTGCTATACTGATGGCAAGTTACGCAGATCATATGGAAGCGAGGAGATCGAAGATGCTGCTCTCAGCGGAACACCTGAGCATCAACTTCGGCAGCCGCCAGCTGCTGGAGGATGTGTCGTTTTACTTAAATGAAGGGGATAAGGTGGGGATCCTGGGCATCAACGGAACGGGAAAATCCACGCTGCTCAAGGTCCTGGCCGGACGGGCAGAGCCGGATGGCGGAACGGTGCGGCCGGATCCCAATGTTCAGATCAGCTACCTGCCCCAGAATCCGGAGACCGAGGATACGCTCAGCGTACTGGAACAGGTTTTGGCCTGGATCCCGCCGGAGGTGCGGGAGACGGAGACCTATGAGGCCAAGACCATGCTCAACCGTTTGGGCCTTTCGGACTTTGATCAGCCCGTGGGGACACTCTCCGGCGGACAGCGCAAGCGGGCGGCCCTGGCCGCGGCTTTGCTGCATCCCGGCGATGTGCTGATTCTGGACGAGCCGACCAACCATTTGGACAGTGAAATGGTGGCCTGGCTGGAGGAGTGGCTGCGCCGCTTCTCCGGCGGCCTGATCATGGTGACCCATGACCGGTATTTCCTGGAGCGGGTGGTGAATCACATTACGGAGCTTTCCAGGGGAAAGCTGTATCATTACGAGGCGAACTATTCCCGCTATCTGGAGCTGAAAAGCCAGCGGGAGGAGATGGCGGAGGCATCTGAGCGGAAGCGTCAGTCCATTCTGCGCGTGGAGCGGGAGTGGATCATGCGGGGCTGTCGGGCCCGGTCCACGAAGAGCAAGGACCGGATCGAGCGCTACGAAGCGCTGAAAAACCAGGCGGCTCCGGAGACAGACAGCACGGTTCAGATGGGGGCTGCGTCCAGCCGCCTGGGGAAAAAGATCATCACACTCACGGAGGTAAGCAAGCGCTTTGGGGATCGAGTGGTTCTGCGGGACGTTTCTTACAGCCTCCTCCGGGGGGACCGGATCGGCATCGTGGGCCGCAACGGCGCCGGGAAATCCACACTGCTGCGTCTGATTGCCGGGCAGCTGCCGCCGGACTCCGGCAGTGTAGAGATCGGGGAGACGGTGAAGATCGGCTTTTTCAGCCAGGAAGGGCGGGAGCTGGATCTGAACCAGCGGGTCTATGACTTTATCCACGACATTGCGGATGAGGTGCGCACGGAAGAGGGGACCTTCACGGCGAATCAGATGATGGAGCGGTTTTTGTTCCCGGGGGATCTGCAGGCGGTCCCCATCGGCCGGCTTTCCGGGGGAGAGCGGCGCCGGCTGTACCTGCTGTCCGTTTTGATGAGCGCCCCCAATGTGCTGCTTCTGGATGAGCCGACCAATGATTTGGACGTGATGACCCTGGCCATTCTGGAGGATTATCTGAAGGGCTTCCCCGGACCGATTCTGGCGGTTTCCCACGACCGATGGTTTCTGGATAAGCTGGCCGGCTCCATTTTTGAGGTTTGCGGCGAAGGCACGGTGAAGCGCTTTGTGGGAAACTGGAGCGATTGGGCAGAAAAGAGACAACAGGAAGCGCCGAAGCCGACGGCTTCGACAGGGGCAGAAAAGCCTCGGGAGAAGGAGAAGCCCCGGGAGCGGAAGCTGAAGTTTTCTTACCGGGAAGAGCGGGAGTTTGCCACCATTGACGCGGAGCTGGCCGATCTGGAGCAGCAGCTTTCCGCATGTGAACGGGCTATGGAGGAAAGCGGCAGCGATTATGTCCGCCTGCAGGAGCTGACCCGGCAGCAGACGGAGCTGAAAGCTGCTTTGGAGGAAAAGACGGAGCGGTGGCTGTATCTGCAGGAGCTGAAAGAAAAGATCGACGCCCAGGAATAAAAGCCGCCGGAGTCCTCCGGCGGAAGCGAAATCCCCCACCGGTTGAACCGGTGGGGGATTTTTGATGGTTTAAAGACGATCCTCTTTTGAGACGGCATACCACTGATTGTAGACCTGACGATAGACCTGCGCGGTTTCCGGGCGGCGGCAGACCATGCGGACGCGGCGGGGAAACGGATGGTCGTACAAAAATTCCATGATGGCTTTTTCGGCGACCGTGGCAGCCGGGACCTCCGGATAGCCGAAAACGCCGGTGGAGAGGGAGCAAAAATCCAGCGTGTTCAGACGAAGCCGCTCAGCCTGAGCCAGACAGGAGCGATAACAGCGGGCCAGTACGGCTGCCTCGCCTGCGGAGCCGCCCTGCCAGCGGGGTCCCACCGTGTGGAAGATCCACGCTGCCTTCAGCCGGAATCCCGGGGTGACCACGGTCTGCCCGGGGGCCAGGGGCGTGAGAGCCCGGCAGGCTGATGCCAGCTCCGGCCCCGCAGCGGCGTGAATGGCGGCATCTACGCCGCCTCCGCCCGAGAGGACTTCATCGGAAGCGTTGACAATGGCCTGGGCGTCAGAAGCGGTCAGGTCGCCGACCACAACGGAAAAGCGGCGTTCCATTACAGCTTGCGCAGGTATTCCGTGCACTTGCGATTGGCCTCCGCGGCCAGCTTTTCTTCGTCCACGTTGACCAGCTGCCCGTCCCGTACCACGACCTTCCCGTCGACAATGGTGTAATCCACGGCGTCCCGCAGGCCGACGGTTGCCAGCATGGCCTTGGGATCGTAGGCGGCCCCGACCAGTTCCAGCCGGCGGGAGTCCACCAGAAACAGGTCCGCGCATTTGCCGACGGAGAGGATGCCGATGTCATCCCGGCCCAGCAGCTTTGCGCCGTTTCGGGTGGCCATTTTCAGCACATCGTAGCCGGAGGGGGCGTTTTTGCCGGAGTGGAGCCGGTGAAGCAGATAGCATACCCGCATTTCTTCCAGCATGGACGACCCGTCGTTGGAGGCGGAGCCATCCACACCCAAACCGATGGTGATCCCGTGCTTGTGCATCTGCGGGACCTTGGCAACGCCGGAGGAGAGCTTCATGTTGGAGATGGGGCAGTGGACGATCCCGGTGCCGGTGCGGGCCAGCTCCCGCTGCTCTTCTGCGTTGAAGTGAATGCCGTGGGCATACCAGACATCCCGCCCGGTCCAGCCGACGGAGGACATATACTCCAGCGGCCGCATGCCGAACTGCTTGAGGGTATAGCGGGATTCGGAGGTCGTCTCCGCCAGATGCGTGTGCAGGCGGACCTTGTATTGCCGCGCCACACCTGCGCATTCGCGCAGCAGGTCGGAAGAGACGGAGAAGGGCGAGCAGGGGGCGATGACCACCTGATGCATGGACCCGAAGGACGAGTCATGATAGGTCTCCACCGCATGGATGCAGTCCTTCACGATCTCGTCGATGGACTGGACAACACCGTCGGGGGGCAGCCCGCCATCCTTGCGGGACAGATCCATGCCCCCGCGGGAGACGTGCATGCGGGCACCCATACGGTCCGCCGCGTCAAACTGGACGCCGACCAGGTCGCCGCAGCCCTGCGGGAAAACATAATGGTGGTCAAAGCAGGTGGTGCAGCCGTGCTTAAGCAGCTCGCCCAGACCGACCATGGTGGAGAGGCGGACTACATCCTCGTCCAGACCCTTCCAGATTTCGTAGAGGGCTGTCAGCCAATCAAACAGCTCCAGATTCTGAACCAGAGGCAGATTTCTGGAAAAGATCTGATACAGGTGATGGTGCGCGTTGATCAGACCCGGATAACAGATCATACGGGTCCCGTCAACGACCTCATCGGCGGTTCGGTTCAGATGTGCTCCGATGGCGAGGATCACGCCGTCTTCTGCGTACAGATCCACGTGATTCAGTACGCGGTCCGAGTAATCGCAGGTCACCAGAGTGTCAATATTTTGAATCAGGAGAGAAGACATGGGGCACGCTCCTTTCATGATATACTGCATTACTTTCAGTATAAGGACTTTCCGGGGAAAAAGCAAATGTTTCAAGGAAAAAGCGGAAAAATTTCTTGAGATGAGGGGGAAGTTGTGCTACTCTTTTTGTCAGATTTGTTTTGAGGGAAGGGGCTTTTGCCGCTATGCTGGATATCTTTGAGATTTTAGGCCCCGTAATGGTCGGCCCTTCCAGTTCGCATACGGCCGGCGCGGTGCGGATCGGCCTGATGGCCCGGACGCTGTTGGGCGGGACGCCGAAGCAGGCGCACATTGCGCTGCACGGCTCGTTTGCGGAGACCGGGCTGGGCCACGGGACGGACCGGGCGCTGATTGCGGGACTTTTGGGCATGCGCCCGGACGATCTGCGGATCCCGCACAGCTTTTCCATCGCCCGGGAGCAGGGGCTGGAGTTTGATTTCCGGGAGGTGCAGCTGAAAGAAGCGCATCCCAATACGGCTGTGCTGGAGCTGACCGGTCCGGGAGGCGAACGCCTGAAGCTGCAGGCGTCCTCTGTGGGCGGGGGACGGATCCATGCGGACTATCTGGATGACATTGCCGTGGATTTCACCGGGGATTTTAACACGCTGATCATTCACAGCGTGGATATTTCCGGTGAGCTGGCAGAGGTGACGGGGATCCTCTCCGACGGGGGGATCAATATCGCGAATATGAGCGTGTTCCGCAGCCGCCGGGGCGGCAAGGTGCTGATGGTCATCGAGACGGACCAGAATGTTCCCCTCCCGGTCCGCACCCGGCTCAGCGGGCTGGAGCATGTGCAGGGACTTTCCTATTATGAGAGGGAGGATACGAGTGGCGTTTGATTCGATGGAGGAGATCTTCCGGCGCTGCGACGCGATCGGCGCACCGTTCTGGAAGGTCATTCTGGATATGGATGTGGACGAGCGGCAGGTCACGCCGGAGGAGTCGTTTGAAAAGATGCGGGGGACCTGGCAGGCCATGCTGGAGGCGGACGCCACATACCGGAGCGACCGCCGCTCGGCCAGCGGCCTGGTGGGCGGCGACGGGAAGCGGATGCGTCTTTACACGGCGGAGAATCACACGCTTTCCGGCGGCTATATGAGCGAGGTGATCACCACGGCACTGTGCATGGGCGAGTCCAACGCCTGCATGCGTAAGATCGTGGCGGCCCCAACGGCTGGGGCCTGCGGTGTTCTGCCGGCGGTGCTGATCCCGCTTTCCTGGCAGGATCAGCTACAGGAGGATACGATCGTGAAGGCCCTTTATGTGGCGGCGGGGATCGGCGCCGTGGTAGGCCTGCGGGCGTGCATCTCCGGCGCTTCCGGCGGCTGCCAGGCAGAGATCGGAACCGCATCAGCCATGGCTGCGGGCGCGCTGACCTTTTTGCGGGGCGGCGATGGCCGGAAGATCGGAAACGCGGCCGCGATGGCGCTGAAAAATCTGATGGGCCTGGTATGCGATCCGGTGGCCGGCCTGGTGGAAGTGCCCTGCGTAAAGCGGAATGTGATCGGCGCCGTCAATGCGGTCAGCAGCGCGGATATGGCTCTGGCTGGCATTGAAAGCCGGGTCCCGGTGGACCAGGTGATTGACGCCATGGGCAGCGTGGGACAGCGCCTGCCCGTAGAGCTGCGGGAAACGGCCTTGGGCGGCCTGGCTGCGACTCCGTTTGGGCAGAAGGTGAAGGAGGAGTTGGAAAGCTGCCGGGCGGCCCAGATGTGAAGCGATTCCAAGGAAATAACGAGGCACCCCGGGAGCAATCCCGGGGTGCCTCGTTATTTTGACGTGTATGGCAGGGCGATCCTCATCGATCTTCCCGGAAGTAGGCAAGGCCCAGACTGGCCGGCGGCTGATTTTCTTTTTTGCTGCGCAGGGAAATGAAGATTAGAACCAGAATGGTCACCACATAGGGGATCATTTTGCACAGCTCCTGCGAGCGGCGGGTCAGACCGGGAATGTAGAAATACATCCAGAAAAGAATGCCGAACAGGTAGGCGCCCCAGATGGCATTGATGGATTTCCAGGTGGCAAAGATGACCAGAGCCACCGCCAGCCAGCCCAGCTTTTCAATGCCGCCGTCGTTGGCCCAGGTGCCTTTGGTGTAGTCCATCACGTAGTAAAGGCCGCCCATGCCGGAGATCCCGGCACCGATGCAGGTGGCCAGGTACTTGTTTTTGGTCACGTTGATCCCGGCGGCGTCTGCCGTGGCGGGATTTTCGCCCACGGCCCGCAGATTCAGCCCGGGCCGGGTCCGCCCCAGAAACAGCTGGACGGCGATGGCGATCAGAATGGCCAGATAGACCATGAAGCCATAGGAGAACAGCAGCTGACCCACCGTGCCTGCGCCGGACAGAGCGGGGATCGTAGCCCGATATACGTTGGAGGTGGCGGCCACCTTGATCTGGCCGACGCCGCCGGCGAGCTTGTTCAGGGAGCCGCCGAAGAAGTTGGCCACGCCGCCGCCGAAAATTGTCAGCGTCAGGCCGGTGACATTCTGGTTGGCCCGCAGGGAGATGGTCAGCACGCTGAACAGCAGACCGCCCAGCGCGGAGGCGGCGAAGGCGCACAGCAGCGAGATCAGAAGGCACAAAAACGGGCTGGGCGTTTCCACTGCGGATTCATAGAAAAATGCGCCGGTCAGGCCGGCAATGCCGCCTAAGTACATGATGCCGGGAACGCCCAGGTTCAGATTTCCGGACTTTTCGGTCAGAATTTCGCCGGTGGCACCGAACAGGATTACCGTGCCGAACACAATAGCGGCCTGGAACAACGTAATAAGCTGAGTCATAAACGTGGTGCCCCCTTTCTCAATGATGCTTGCGCCGGAAGGTGACTTTATAGTTGATGAAGAATTCGCTGCCCAGGATGAAGAACAGCAAAATGCCGGTGATGATGCTGGAGACGTAATCGTTCAGGTTGTAGCGGGAGGCGATTTCCTGGGCGCCCTTTTCCAGAAACACCAGCAGCAGCGAGATGAGGATCATGACAAAGGTGTTGAATTTGGCAAGCCAGGCCACGATGATGGCGGTGAATCCGCGGCCGCCGGCCGTCTGCACGGAGATGGTGTGGGACGATCCGGACACGGCCAGGAACCCGGCAATGCCGCAGATGGCGCCGGAAAGGGCCATGGTGCGGACGTAGACCTTGCGGACGTTGATGCCGGCATAGCGGGCGGTGTTTTCCGAGTTGCCGACCACGGCGATCTCATATCCGTGCTTGGAATAGCGCAGATAGACGTATACCGCGATGGTCAGTGCCAGCACGATAAGCACGTTTAAAAGATAGGACTGCCCGAACAGGGCCGGGAGCCAGCCGATCTTTGTGCGCTGGTTGATGATGCCGACTGCGTTGGAACCGAAGGGATTTTCCCACAGGGCCACGCAATAGCTGGTCAGCTGCACGGCCACATAGTTCATCATCAGGGTAAACAGGGTCTCATTGGTGTTCCAGCGGGCCTTGAAAATGCCGGGCAGAAGCCCCCACACGCCGCCGGCCACAATGGATGTAACGATCATCAGCAGAAACAGCAGCGGCGTGGGCAGATTGTTGAAGTAGATCATGCAGGCGGCGGTGGCAATGCCGCCCACCAGGATCTGCCCCTCGGCGCCGATGTTCCAAAACTTCATTTTGAAGGCCGGCGCCAGGCCGACAGCCACGCACAGCATCATCATCGTGTCGCGGATGGTGCTCCAGGCGCGGATCTTAGTGCCGAAGGCACCTTTGTACATGGCCGCATATACCAGAAGCGGATTCATTTTGACGATGGCGTAAATAATGAATCCGGACAGGACCAGAGCCAGAAGAATCGCCACGGCCCGGATTCCCCAGGCTTTGCCGCGGGCAATGGTGGTCCGCTTGGAGATGCGGATCAGAGGCTCACGGTGCTCAGACTGTTTCATGCCGGATCCCCCTTTCTTGCAAGACGGGTCATCAGAAGACCGACTTCCTCTTTGGTGGCGGTCCGCCCGTTCACGATGCCGCTGACCTGGCCGGCGCACAGGACCAGGATCCGGTCGCACAGCTCCAGAAGGACATCCAGGTCCTCACCGACGTAGATCACGGCCACGCCCTTCATCTTCTGCTCCGTCATCAGCTTGTAAATTGTATACGAGGTGTTGATGTCCAGCCCGCGGACGGCGTAAGCAGACATGAGCACCGTGGGATTCATGGCGATCTCCCGGCCGACCAGCACCTTCTGCACATTGCCGCCGGAGAGCTTGCGGATTGCGGTGGACACGCTGGGCGTGACGACTTCCAGCTCCCGCACAACGGTTTCTGCCAGTTCCTTGGGCTTTTTCCGGTCCACGAAGGCGCCGCGTCCGTTTAAGTAGCTGCGCAGCAGCATGTTATCCGTCAGATCCATGTCGCCCACCAGGCCCATGCCCAGCCGATCCTCCGGCACGAAGGAAAGGGAGACGCCCATTTTGAAGATGTCCAGCGGGTTCCGCCCGATCAACTCATGGACATGGGCGGCGTTGGCGCCTTGTTCCTCCGGCGGGCAGGCAGGGTTCCAATCGTTGTCCTTATAGAGGATATGGCTGCCAGACTCCACATTCTGAAGCCCGGCAATGGCTTCCAGCAGCTGCTTCTGGCCGGAGCCGGAAATGCCGGCGATGCCCAGAATTTCACCGCCGTAAGCGGTGAAGCTGACATCGGTCAGGCGGTTTACGCCGTCTTTATCCTTTACCGTCAGGTGCTGGACCTCGATCCGCTCCCGCAGCTGGGCGGCCCGGGGCCGCTCAATATTCAGCGTGACGGCCCGCCCCACCATCATATCGGTCAGCTTTTGCGGGGAGGTATCCTTGGTGGCTACGTCCCCGACGAATTTGCCCTTGCGCAGCACGGCGACCCGATCCGAAACGTCCATCACCTCGTGCAGCTTGTGGGTGATGATGACCAGGGACTTTCCGTCGGCTTTCATGTTGCGCATCACGGCAAACAGCTTATCCGTTTCCTGGGGGGTCAGTACGGCGGTGGGCTCGTCCAGGATCAGGATGTCTGCCCCGCGGTACAGCACCTTGACGATCTCCACCGTCTGCTTCTGCGAAACGGACATATCATAGACCTTCTGGTTGGGATCAATGTCGAATCCATAGCGGTCGCTGATCTCCTTGACTTTGGCGGCGATGGCCTTGCGGTCCAGCCGGCCGTCCTCCTGAAGGCCCAGCACGATATTTTCCGCTGCGGTGAAGACATCCACCAGTTTGAAGTGCTGATGGATCATGCCGATCCCCAGGTCGAAGGCATCCTTCGGGGAGCGGATGGACGCTTCCTTTCCGTTTACATAAATCGAGCCCTCTTCCGGGTAATAGATGCCGGCCAGCATGTTCATCAGCGTGGTTTTTCCGCTTCCGTTTTCCCCCAGAAGAGAGAGGATCTCGCCTCTTCGGATCTGAAGACTCACGTCGTCGTTGGCGACCACACTGCCGAACCGCTTGGTAATGTGCCTTAACTCAACTGCAGATGTTTGCTCCAAGGAGACCATCCTTTCTTGAAGAGAGCCGCAAATCGGCTTTCTGATTAATTAAAGGGCTCCGGGCGTGCGCGCTTCCGGCGGATCCGGCGACGCCCGGGTGCTTTTTTCGAAGAGCACCTATGATCATTCAGTATACCATAGATCCCAAAGGCTGTAAATAATGCAGCGGTGCAAAAAAATAGATTTGGGGGCTGCCGGACACGGCAGCCCCCAACGTTGGAGCGCTTTGAAATTACTGCAGCTCGGTGATGCCGTCAATGCGGAAGGCAAAGGCGGGAGCAGAGGCGTACTCAGACTCGTGGAAGTAGCCGTCTGCGATGTACTCCACACCGTGGTAATCGTTCTCCAGATCGGCGGAAGCAGTGGTGGTGACCTCAGCGCCGTTGACCGTGAAGGTGGAGGTGTCGAACACGTGCAGGGAGCCGTCCTTGATGGCGCCTTCCACCTCGGCAACCTTCTCCTCGGTGCCGGGAGCGCAGGCAGAGCCCAGAGCAGAGATCTGAACGCCGTCGTCAGCGAAGCCGTAGCTGTAGTCCGTCTTGAAGGTGCCGCCGTCCATGGCGGTCTTGATCAGCTCGGTGTACACAACGCCCCAGCAGTTCTGAGCGGAGGTCAGAGCGACGTCGGGAGCGACGGAGAGCATATCCACGTTGTAGCCGACGCAGTAGACGTCCTTGCCGCTTTCGTGGGCAGCCTGCACGGCAGAGGGAGCGCCGGTGGAGTCGGCGTGCTGGCCGATGATGACGCAGCCGCGGGACATCAGCATGTTGGCGGCCTCAGCTTCGGCGGTGATGTTGAACCAGGAGTTGGTGTAAGTCACGTCCATGTGCGCGGTGGGAACGATGGAGCGCAGACCCAGGAAGAACGCGGTGTAGCCGGAGACCACCTCGGCGTAGGGATAAGCGCCCACATAGCCGACATAGGGATCGGTGACCGTGCCCGCATCCATCAGCTCCTTGAGCTTCAGGCCGGCGACCACGCCGGAGACATAGCGGGATTCATAGATGTTGGTGAAGTAGTTGCAGAAGTTGCTCAGGCCGGAAGTGGCGGCCTGATAACCGGTGGCGTGGCAGAACATCACGTCGGGGTTCTCCTCGGCGGCCTGCAGCAGATAGGACTCGTGGTTGAAGCTGTTGGCAAAGATGATGTTGCAGCCCTGCTCCACCAGGTCGATGGCGGCTTCGTGGCAGGTCTCGTCCTCGCCGACGTTGTACTTGTAGATGACCTGGTCATCGCTCAGGCCCAGGGCCTTCTTGGCGGCTTCCACGCCCTCAATGTGAGCGTAGGAATATCCTTCGTTCTCGTCGCCGATCAGGATCACGCCGACCTTAAAGTCGCCGTTACCGGAAGAACCGGAGCCGGAACTGGAGGTGCTGGGGGTGCCGGAGTTGCCGCAGGCGACCAGGCTCAGAGCCATGACCGCTGCCAGCAGCAGTGCAAGGAACTTCTTCATAAATGAATCCTCCTTCTATAAATTGGGTATGCGCGAGGGAACGGGTCCCTGAATACCCTTTATTTTACAAGGACCAAACTCAAAATTCAACTGCATTTCAAAATTTGGAGAAATTCCCTAAAAAAAGAAGGGTTTGTCCAACGGTTCTGCCATTTCGCATAAGAACGCCCCGCCGGAACAGGCTCCGGCGGGGCGTTCTTCGGGGTGAGGAAAAGCGCTTAAAGGTGAATCGAGGTTCCGGTTTTCCCGGCGATCCCGTCCTTGGCTTTTTCCAAAAGCGTGATCAGTGCGGTGCGGCCGGGCTTGGACTCGGCAAATTTTACGGCCGCCTGGACCTTGGGCAGCATGGAGCCGGCGGCGAACTGCCCTTCGGCTTCGTACTGCCGGGCCTGAGCGGGTGTCAGCTCGCTGAGCCATTCCTGATTGGGCTTGCCGAAGTTAACGGCCACTTTTTCCACGGCGGTCAGAATGATCAGCGTGTCCGCGTCCAGCTGCTCGGCCATCAGCTCTGAGGCATAGTCCTTGTCGATCACGGCGCCGGCGCCTTTGAGGTGGTTGCCGCCGGCCCGCATGACCGGGATCCCGCCGCCTCCGCAGGCGATGGCGATCTGTCCCGCGTCCATCAGGGCGCGGATGGTTTCGATTTCCACGATCTCGACCGGCTTGGGGGAGGCCACACAGCGCCGCCAGCCCCGGCCGGCATCCTCCATTACGGAGTTGCCCCGGCGGCGCATTTCCTCCGCCTCTACCTCGGTCATGAAGGCGCCGATGGGTTTGGTGGGATGCTCGAAGGCGGGGTCGTCCGCCTCGACGATGGACTGCGTCAGAATGGTGGCCACCGGCTTGTGGATCCCGCGGTTGAGCAACTCCTCCCGCAGGGCGTTCTGCAGGTCATAGCCGATATAGCCCTGGCTCATGGCGGCGCATACCGACATCGGGGCCACCGGGTGCGTGGGATCTTCCCGGGAGAGGGTGGTCATGGCTACGTTGATCATGCCCACCTGAGGCCCGTTCCCGTGGGAGACCACCAACTGGTGCCCTTCTTCGATCAGGTCCGCAATGGCCTTGACGGTTTCCTTTACCGCGACCATCTGCTCCGGAAGATTTTTACCCAGTGCGTTTCCGCCCAGGGCGATGACAATACGTTTGGACATATAGTGCCGCTCCCTCTTTCCTAACGGTAGAATGAGATTAGTTTTGGCGGGAACGGCCGGGAACATACGCCCGCCAAAACAAAATTGCAAGAAGGACTCTGCCGCTGCTTAAAAGATCTTGCGCTTTCCGCCGGCCCGGTCCAGGGCCATCAGGGCGGCGACAGGATCCTTGACCTTGGACATCATGATCATGGCGGCGATCACATAGGGCTTATAGGAAGCTTCCTTGTACAGGGGGACGAGGTACCGGTCAAACACGGAACGGTCCACTTCGCCTTCCTTGCAGGAAAGACCCGTGATGTCAGCCGGCAGGCAGTGCATGTAGAGGGCGCTTCCGTTTTTGGTTTTCTTCATCAGCTCTTCCGTGCAGGCCCAATCCTTGTGCTGTGCATTCTGGGCCAGCAGCTGCTTTTCCAGGGCGGCGATGCCCTCCTGATCGCCGGCCTGATAAAGCTTGGTGCGGCTTTCCATGGCTGCGAAGGGAGCCCAGGATTTGGGGTAGACGATGTCGGCGCCCTCAAAAGCAGCCTCCATGGAGTCCACCTTGGTGAAGGAACCGCCGGTGGCGGCCGCGTTCTTACGGGCGATCTCCTCCACCTCGGGCATTACGTCATAGCCCTCGGGATGGGCCAGGACCACATCCATGCCGAAGCGGGTCATCAGGCCGATGACGCCCTGGGGCACGGACAGGGGCTTGCCGTAAGAGGGAGAATAGGCCCAGGACATGGCGATTTTCTTGCCCTTGAGATTTTCCACGCCGCCGAACTGATGGATGATATGCAGCATATCGGCCATGCACTGGGTGGGATGGTCCACATCGCACTGCAGGTTCACCAGCGTGGGACGCTGCTCCAGAATGCCATCCCGATAGCCCTCCTCCACGGCGTCCATGAAGGTTTTCTGATACTTATGGCCCTCGCCGATGTACATATCGTCCCGGATGCCGATGACATCGGCCATGAAGGAGACCATGTTGGCCGTTTCCCGGACGGTCTCACCGTGGGCGATCTGGGATTTCTTTTCATCCAGATCCTGCACCTGCAGGCCCAGCAGGTTGCAGGCGGAGGCGAAGGAGAAGCGGGTGCGGGTGGAATTATCCCGGAAGATGGAGATGCCAAGCCCTGAGTCGAAGACCCGCGTGGAGAGATTGCGCTCCCGCAGATCCCGCAGAGCGTCCGCTACCGTGAAGATCGCGTCCAGCTCCTCATCCGTCTTGTCCCAGGTCCAGTAGAAATCGGACTTGTACATATTGTTGATGTGCAGCTTTTCAAGGTGCTGCGCCAGTTCCATCGTTTTAGACATAGTCTGTTTCCTCATTTCTATATGGTTTTGAGTGCTGCTGGGATAGCGTTCCGAAGGACATGCGCCTTGGAATTTGCAGGGACCGGCCCGCCGGAAGCGGCGCTTTCCGGAACCGGCTTCACAGGCGGGGGATCACAGAGGGCAGAGGCCTGCCCTTCTGCGTTACTGAATGTCGTTGTCCGTCAGGCTCTGGCGGAACTCGGTGACGTCGTCGGTCTTCCGCTCTCCCTGGTACAGGCCGGGCACGGCGGCATACAGGGCCGCGCAGGTCACCAGATCCTGCTTCCAGGTGATCTCGTTGGGCGCATGGGCCTGAGACTCGGCGCCGGGGCCGAAGCCTACGCAGGGGATGCCGTACCGGCCCTGAATGGACACGCAGTTGGTGGAGAAGGTCCACTTGTCCGTCAGGGGACGCTGCCGCAGGTGCATGGCGTCGAATTTGGGATCGGCGTCGGCGTGGCCGATGCGCTGCTCGCCCCACAGGGCCTTGTGGGCGTCAGCCAGCGCCTGCACGTGAGCGGCGTTCTCCTTGTTGATCCAGGTGGGGAAGAAGCACTCCGTCTCATAGACCTCGCCGGTCCAGGCGGGACGGTCGTACATGTACATGCTGACCTTCACGTCGTCTTTGTATTTCTGAACGGAGGGAAGGGCCTCGATCTCCTTCAGGCAGGAGTCCCAGGTCTCGCCGGCGGTCATGCGGCGGTCGATGGAAATGGCGCAGCTGTCCGCCACGGCGCAGCGGGAGGGAGAGGTATAGAAGATCTGGCTGACGGTGCAGGTGCCGCGGCCCAGGAAGCGGGCATCTTCGGCATGCTCGGGATTGAATTCCGGATTGAGCATTTTCACAAGACCCTTGACGCGGTTGGAGGGGCCGTCACCGCTTTCGTTCAGGGCCCGGACGTCCTGAATGATGTCGGCCATCTTGTAAATGGCATTGTCGCCCCGCTCGGGTGCGGAGCCGTGGCAGGAGATGCCCTTCACGTCCACGCGGATCTCCATCCGGCCCCGGTGCCCCCGGTAAATGCCGCCGTCGGTGGGCTCGGTGGAGATGACGAACTCGATCTTGCTGCGGGCGTCTTCCGGGCCGGCAAAGTCCTTGTTGACGATGTACTGCCAGCACATGCCGTCGCAGTCCTCTTCCTGCACGGAGCCCACCACCATGATCTTATAGCCGGCGGGGATCAGGTTCAGATCCTTCATGATCTTGGCGCCGTATACCGCCGCGGCCATGCCGCCCTCCTGGTCGCTGCCGCCACGGCCGTAAATGATGTCCTCGGTTTCATAGCCCTGATAGGGGTCGGCCTCCCAGTTGCTGATGTTGCCGATGCCCACCGTGTCGATGTGGGAGTCGATGGCGATGATCTTTTCACCCTCGCCCAGCCAGCCGATCACGTTGCCCAGGCCGTCCACCTCGACCTGATCAAAGCCCAGCTTTTCCATCTCGGCCCTGATGCAGGCCACGACGTCCTTCTCCTGGCAGCTTTCGCTGGGATGGGAGATCATTTCCCGCAGAAAGTGCGCCATATCCGCCTGATAATTCTTTGCCGCGGACTTGATTGCTTCAAAATCCATTTCCCTGCCTCCAGTCATAAATTGATGGTTTTATATACGGTTTCCTTACCCTCTGCCTTCATCATAGCATACGGAGGAGAGATGTCAAACAAAAAATTAGAAAACCTAAAAGTTTTTTGAAAAAGTCCTTGCTTTATGAAAAAGATATGGTATGCTGAAAACAGAAAACGCCGGCTCATTCCGGGTCCGAGGCGGCAGGGGAGGTCATGGTACGGAAAGCGGAAAACTCAGCCTGCTCAGGCAGGTGGCCCACGGGATCGCCGTTCAGTTCGGCAGCCAGTGCGAGGTGGTGGTCCATGATCTGAGCCGCCATCCGGATCACTCCATCGTGGCCATTGAAAACGGCCATGTGACCGGCCGCAAGGTGGGGGACGGGGCCTCGCAGGTGGTGATCGACGAGCTGCAGCGCCAGAAAGAGCAGCCGGACGATCAGCCCCAGGATCATTTAAGCTATCTGACCCGGACGCCGGACGGGAAGATCCTCAAATCCTCCAGCATTTATATCCGCAACGCCAAGGGGCGCGTGGCCGCGATCCTGTCCATCAACTATGACATCTCGTCGCTTCTGATGGTGGAAAGTGCGGTGCGGGAGCTGACCGGCGTCGGGAAGGCACAGCAGAGCGAGCCGGAGAAGATCGTCAACATTACGGACCTGCTGGACGATCTGATCAGCCAGTCTGTGAACCTGGTGGGGAAGCCCGTGGCCCTGATGACCAAGGACGACAAGGTGCGGGCCATCCGCTTCCTGAACGAAAACGGCGCGTTCCTGGTGACCAAGTCCGGCGACAAGGTGGCAAAATACTTCGGTATTTCCAAATATACGCTTTATTCCTACATTGATAATAAACAGGAGGGTAAAACAAGCCATGATTGATTTGACCATTCAGAAGGCCGGGCTGGAACACAACGTGGAAAATGCGCGCAAGAATCACGTCATTATTCCCACCATTGCCCAGATGCAGCATCCCGAGACCATTCCCGAAAAGATCCAGGAGCGTTTGAAGACCGTGGGGCTGTGGGATGTCAACCCCCTGAACCTGTTCCGTATCACCTGGAAAAACCAGCCCAAGGAGTCCGGCGGCCTGTATCAGGCGGTGCCCAACTACATTGAGTTTCCCTCCGAGCTGACCGGCGTGCCCTGCCGGATCGTGGCCATGGTGGGCAAGTGGTTCCCCACGGGCTGCCACAAAGTGGGCGCATCCTTCGGCTGCCTGGCGCCCCGCCTGGTGACCGGCCAGTTTGACGTGGAAAAGCACAAGGCCGTGTGGCCCTCCACCGGCAACTACTGCCGCGGCGGCGCCTTCAACTCCCGGCTGCTGGGGGCCCAGGGCGTGGCCATTCTGCCCGCCGAGATGAGCCAGGAGCGCTTTGACTGGCTGCACTCCATCGGCGCGGAGGTCATTGCCACGCCGGGCTGCGAGTCCAACGTGAAGGAGATCTTCGACAAGACCAACGAGCTCAAGCAGGATCCCCAGTATATGATCTTCAACCAGTTTGAGGAGATGGGCAACCCCCTGTGGCATTACAACGTCACCGGCAACGCCCTGGCGGACGTGTTCGAGGCCATCAAGCGCCCCGGCGACCGGTTTGCCGGCGCCTGCTTCACCTCCGGTTCCGCCGGCACCATGAGCGCAGGCGACCGCCTGAAGGAGCTGTACCCCCATCTGAAGCTGGGTGTGGGCGAGGCGCTGCAGTGCCCCACCATTCTGAACAACGGCTTCGGCGGCCACCGTATCGAGGGCATCGGCGACAAGCACATTCCCTGGATCCACAATGTGAAGAACTCGGATATGGCCATTGCCATTGACGATGAAGACTCCCAGCGTCTGCTGCGCCTGTTCAACACGCCCGAGGGCCAGACCTATCTCAAAGAGCAGCTGCATCTGGATGACGCGCTGATCGAGAAGCTGACCTGGCTGGGCATCAGCGGCATTGCCAATCTGCTGTGCTGCATCAAGATGGCCAAGTACTATGAGCTGACCGAGCGGGACGTGGTGGGCACCGTTCTTACCGACTCCGCCGTGATGTACGGCAGCCGCATTCAGGAGCTCAACGACCAGTACGGCGCCTATACCGTCCAGGCCGCGGAGCTGGATCATAACCTGCACATGCTGGGCCTGAAGACCGACAATCTGCTGGAGCTGACCTACAACGACCGCAAGCGGATCCACAATCTGAAGTATTACACCTGGGTCGAGCAGCAGGGCAAGACCGTGGAAGAGCTCAACGCCCTGTGGTATGACACCGAGGGCACCTGGGATGCCGTGCACGCCCAGGCCAAGGACCTGGATGAGCTGATCAACGCCTTCAACGAGGCCACCGGCCTGCTCAAGGAGCTGTAAGAAGTCCGTATCCGAAGGAATTCAGAAGAAGGACGCGGGGCGGGGCTGCTGCCCCGCCCCGCGTCCTTTTTAAAGAGGCGGTTCTTGGGTATAAGCGTCCTCCGCCCGCTGCTGGCCCCAGATCAGCAGGGCGCGGGCCTCGCGGATACGGCCCTGCTCCAGGGCGGCGACGGCGTCGGTCACGGCATTGAAGAGGATGGTGTAGTACTGAGGAAGTGTATCGTCGTTGCACATTGCTCTATGAACTCCTTTCACATAGCCTACAATTAGAAGTATATTCCAAATAAACACAAAACGCAATACATTCGTAATACGCATAGCACAATACGATATGTCATATAAATGTATGATGAGGTGTGCTATGCGTAAATTTGAAATACCAAAGGTGCCCGTTTCTTCGACCAAGAGTATTCGCTTTCCGAATGACGTAATTGAAGCCGTGGAAGAGGCGATTCGTGGTACGGACTGTACCTTTTCTGCTTTTGTAGTGGAAGCAGTACGGGTAGCGCTTGATAATCTTGCAGAAGAGAACGGCCAATCGAAGGAGTAATTTTATATGAAAAACGTCAAGTGCACCCGCTGCGTGAAATGCGGCCGGGAATATGAGGCGGTTCCGGGCCTGACCAACTGCGAATGCGGTGGGATCCTGGACATTGTGTACGACTATGCGTATATCCGGACCCGGCTGACAAAGGAAAAGCTGGCCGCCCGGACCGAGCGGACCATGTGGCGCTATCGGGAGCTGCTTCCGGTGGAGGAGAGCACGGAGCCCACACCCCTGCGGGTGGGCTGGAGTCCGCTGTACGACGAACCGCGGCTGGCCGCGCAGCTGGGGCTCAAGCAGCTGTACGTGAAAGACGACGGGCAGAATCCCACCGCGTCCCTGAAGGACCGGGCCAGCGCCATGGCCGTGGCCAAGGCCCGGGAGGCCGGGGCGGAGGTGATCGCCTGCTCGTCCACCGGCAACGCGGCGTCCTCCCTGGCCGGCAACGCGGCGGCCGCGGGGCTGAAGACCTACATCTTCGTTCCCTCCCGGGCGCCCAAGGGAAAGGTGGCGCAGCTGATGACCTTCGGAGCCACGGTCATCTCCGTTCAGGGCAGCTATGAAGACACCTTTGAACTCAGCCGCCAGGCCATCGACAAATGGGGCTGGTACAACCGCAATGCGGCCATCAATCCCTATCTGTCCGAGGGGAAGAAGACCGTGGGCCTGGAGATCATGGAGCAGCTTTCCTGGAAAGTCCCCGATTACATCGCCATCTCCGTGGGCGACGGCTGCACCATCGCGGGGCTGTGGAAGGGTCTGAAGGACCTGTATGCCATCGGTTTTATTGACCGCCTGCCCCGGCTGATCTCCGCTCAGGCGGAGGGCTGCTGCCCCATCAACCGGGCCATTGCCGAGGATCAGCCCTGGCACCCCATGGAGGAGAATACTCTGGCGGATTCCATCGCCGTGGGGGTCCCCCGGAATGCGGACAAGGCCCTGATGGCCATCCGGGAATCCAACGGCCTGGTGGTGAACGTTTCCGACGCCGAGATCATGGCGGCCCAGAAGCTGCTGGGGACCACCTGCGGTGTCTTCGGCGAGCCGGCGGGCGTGACGGGGACGGCCGGTGTGAAAAAGCTTTGCGAGCAGGGAATCCTGGGGCCGGAAGATACGGTGGTGTCCGTGGTCACCGGCAACGGCCTTAAGGATGTGGCCAATGCCATCAAGGCCTGCGGCGAGCCCATTTCCATTCCGTCGGATATGAATCTGCTGTTGAAGGCCTTTGCCGAAAAAGGCATTGTGGTGGATTGAGCGCATGTGCTAAAATGGGACCGGGGACCTGCCCCGGTCCCATTTTTTACTTTGATCGGAAAAAGGATGAAGAATATGAAACGACGGCTTGCGGCGCTGGCTTTGGCACTGGCGCTGGTATGTACGCTTTGGACCGGTCCGGCCCTGGCGGCTTCCGAAGCGGCGGAATTTGAAACGACGGTGCTTTTTACCCACGATCTCCATTCCCATTTCCTGCCCCAGCGGGGAACGGACGGGCATGCCTCCGGCGGCTATGCCCGGCTGAAGTCCGCCATCGACGCGGAGAAGGCGGTCCACCCGGATGCTCTGCTGGTGGACGGAGGGGATTTTTCCATCGGATCCCTGGTCCAGACGCTGTATACTACCCAGGCGGCGGAGCTGCGGACGATGGGAGCCATGGGCTATGACGCCACAACCATCGGCAACCATGAGTTTGACCATCAGGGGACGGGCTTTGCCGCCATGCTGGAGGCGGCGGTGAAAAGCGGCGATCTCCTGCCGGCGCTGCTGGAGGCAAACTATGCCCCGGCGGAGGACAATCCGGATGGGGCTGTGATCCGGGTCGCCATGGACGATTACTGCGTTACGGACTGCATAACGCTGGAACGGGGCGGCGTGATATACGGGCTGTTCGGCCTGATGGGCGTGGACGCGGATGAATGCGCACCCACCTCTGGCTTTACCCGGAGTGATTCCGTCCAGGCGGCCGCCCGCTGCGTGGAGAAGCTGAAGGAGCAGGGGGCGTCTCTGATCATCTGCCTGTCCCACTCCGGGACCGGCGAGAGTCTGGAGACCTCGGAGGATGAGGACCTGGCCAAGGCGGTGGACGGCATCGACGTGATCGTGTCCGGACATACGCATACCACGCTGGCCGAGCCCATCGTGGTGAATGATACGTACATTGTATCCGCGGGACCTTACTGCCAGAATCTGGGCGTGCTGACGCTGCGGACCCGGGCGGATGGCTCCGGCGCAAAGGAGCTGGTGGACTATCATCTCACGCCTATTGACGAGACGCTGCCGGATGATCCGGAGATCGCGGCCCTGGTGGAGACCTGGAAGGCGGACGTGGGTGAGACCTATCTGAGCCGCTACGGCCTGCGCTATGACCAGGTGCTGACGACAGCGGCGTTTGATCTGACGCTGCCGGAGACGGAGACACAGAGCGGCAACGCCCTGGGCGAACTGGTGGCGGATGCCTTCTTGTGGGCATCTGCGAATCTGGAGGCGGACGCACCGGAGACGCCGACAGTCAGCGTCACGGCCAGCGGCGTGCTGCGGGCGCCGATCTGGAGCGGGGATGTCACCGTCAGCGAGGCCTTTGACGTGCTGTCTATGGGCGTGGGAGCCGACGGGACCTCCGGCTTTCCGCTGGTGGGCGTCTACCTGACGGGGAAGGAGCTGAAGGCGGCCATGGAGGTGGACGCCTCGGTGACGCCCCTGATGCCGGCGGCGCAGCTGTATCTGGGCGGCGCGTCGTACGCATTCAATACGCACCGGATGTTTTTCAATCGGGTATTTGCCTCTGCGCTGCGGGAGACGCCGCTTACGGGGGACGCATCAGATGCCGGCACCGCGATCCGGGACGATCAGCTTTACCGGGTCGTCACCGGCATGTACTCGGCGCAGATGCTGGGCACGGTGAAGAGCAAGTCCATGGGGCTTTTGTCGCTGGAGCCCAAGCTGGCGGACGGCTCGCCGGTGACGGATTTCAACGCCTGCATCCTGCGGGACTCGGACGGCAATGAGATCAAGGAATGGTATGCGCTGGCGGCGTATCTGGAGCACTGCGGACGGGAGGGGATCCCGGCGGGGTACGCCAGCCCCGACGGACGCAAGACCGTCAGCACCCGCTGGAGCCCGGCGGAGCTGACGCAGAATCTCAACTGGATCAGCGGGGCCGTTCTGGCGGTTTTGCTGCTGGTGATCGTTCTGGCCGGGGTGCCGCTCCGCGTATTTCACCGCAGGAAGCGTAAAGCTTAAAAACAAGAAAAGCAAGTGCCGCCGGCGGCACTTGCTTTTTTTGGACAAACCGATAAAATAAGGG
The DNA here is from genome assembly GCA_934563745.1 of uncultured Dysosmobacter sp. Taxonomy (GTDB): domain Bacteria; phylum Bacillota; class Clostridia; order Oscillospirales; family Oscillospiraceae; genus Oscillibacter. Next base: position 67,908 of record CAKTHE010000002.1, read on the forward strand.
CAGATAAAAAAGGGCGGTGACGCACCATGGAGAAGAAAACAAAAAAGCGGGCGGCTGCGGTCGTGACGCTGGCGGCCTCGGCCGGCATCGTGGTGAACGGCCTTTTTGATACGCCCGGGGACCTGCTGCAAAGGGAGAGCGGTACGTCCCAAACTGCGGTGACCCAGGTGGTGGGGCCGGACCGCGCAGACCCGGAGGAGGCTTCCGGGCAAACAGAGGGGCATGTGCTGCGGCGTGCGCTTTTGCGGCTGCCTCTTGCGGTGCGCGCTTTGGTGGGGCTTCCGCTGTGGGGCCTGGGCTGGGGCCTTTTGACGCTGCTTTCCGTCCTGTGGCCGCTGTGTTCCCCGGCTGTGGGGGCGGTGCTGCGGTGGATTGCGCCGGCAGGCGTGCTGCTGGCGGTATTTGCTGCTGCGGCCAAGGTTTTGTTTCCGGACCTTCCGCTGCGAAGGATCCTGTCGAAACGAAGCGTTTTGGGGATCCTGGTGGGCACCTGCGGTCTGGGGCTGCTCCGGCTGTTTCTGCAGACATACGGGGCTGAACAGGATCGCCTGGCCGGCCCCCTGCAGCTGACCGGCGCGTTTTTGATCGTGCTGGCGGCTCTGTGGCTTTTCGCGGTGCGGGAGCTACGCCGCCGGGCAGAGGCAGACCGGGCGGATACGCCGCTGAGCCGGGATGAGATCCACCGCCGGGCCGTGGAGCTGGCGGACCGGCTGCGCTGAGGGAAGCTGCCGGCGGCCGCATACACAGAATAGAAAAAAGAGCCCCGCTCCTATTGGAGCGGGGCTTTCAAGCGCCTGTCGGTCCGGGGCGGGTCCGCCGGTCAGGTCAGATTCTGCTCCTCGGCGAATTCGGCCCGGGCCTGCTGCAGGATCTTCCGGTCGGCCTTGGTGGTCAGCTGGCTCTCGTCAAACCGGGAGAAGAGATCCGGCCGGCGCAGCATGGTGCGCTTATAGCTTTCCTTTTTGCGCCAGGCGGCCACGTTGGCATGGTGGCCGGAGAGCAGGACCTCCGGAACTTTCCGGCCATGCCATTCCTCCGGGCGGGAGTACTGCGGATACTCCAGCAGTCCGTTCCAGTGGGATTCCTCCGTGAAGCATTCCTCGTCCGGAAGGACGCCGGGGACCATGCGGCAGATAGCGTCACACACCGCCATGGCCGGGATTTCGCCGCCGGTCAGGACAAAATCCCCCACGGACAGCTCCTCGTCCACGCATTCGTCAATAAAGCGCTGGTCGATCCCCTCGTAATGGCCGCAGACCAGGATCAGGTGATCGTGCGCGGCCTTCAGTTCCCGGGCTACGGACTGATTAAAGGTGCGGCCGCAGGGGGACATAAAGATGGTGTATGCCTCCGGATCGCCGCTTTCCTCCTTGATATGGGCCCAGCAGCGGTACAGCGGGTCTGCCTGCATGATGGCGCCCCGGCCGCCGCCGTAGGGATAGTCGTCCACCTGCTTTTGCTTATTCACGGTATAGTCCCGGATCTGATGCGAGCGGATGGTGATATAGCCGCGCTCTTGGGCGCGGCCCAGAATGCTTACGCCCAGCATGGCATCCACGGAATCCGGGAAAAGCGTCATAATATCAATTCTCATCACTGGCCATCCCCTCTAAAATGTGCACATCCATACGGTTTTGATCCAGATCCACCGAACGGATAAAAACCTCCGGAACGGCGGGGATCAGATATTCCCGGTCCCCGCGTACGGTGTAGACCTTGCTGGCCGGATAGGCTTCCACCGCGGTAAGGGTACCGAGGCGCTCTCCGGTGTCGGCGTTGAAAACGTCCATTCCGACAAGCTCTTCATCGAAAAAGACCCCGGAGGCAAGGCTGGCGTCCGCCCGCCGGATATACAGGGGCTTTTCCTTGAAAGTAAGGGCCGTGTTCATATCGTCCACACCCGGAAATTTCAAAAGCACCATGCTTTTGTGCACGTGGTTGGCGGTGGGGCAGATGGGCCGGCCATCCAGATAAAAGGTTCGGAACTGCGTCAGAAACTGGGGGGTCTGCCCAATGGGCAGCACCCGTACCTCGCCGCGGATCCCATGGGCGTTGACGATCCGGCCAACCCGGATAAATTCCTGCTTCATAAGCTGCACCTCACAGGGCGGAGAGCTGCCCGCCCAACGCTGTTTTCTTCATCATACAACATTTTTCCCACCGGTGCAACGGCGCCGTGGGACCATCCTGCGGCCGATCCGGACGGCAGGGCCAAAAGAAAAGCGGTGGAAGCCACCGCTTTTCTTTTAGTCTACAATTTCGACAGATACTTTGACGCCGGTACGCTGCGCATAGGAGCGCATCACGGTGCGGATCTCCTTCGCAATACGACCCTGACGGCCGATGACCTTGCCCATGTCGTCGGGGGCAACGCGCAGCTCCAGCGTCAGTCCCTGATCGCCCGGGACCTCCGTGACGGACACGGCCTCCGGATGGTCAACCAGGTTTCTGGCGATGTAGAGCAGCAAGTCTTTCATTCAGGACCCTCCGGATCAGAGGACTTCCACTTTTTTCAGCAGAGCTCTGACCGTGTCGGTGGGCTGGGCGCCGGACTTGATCCAAGCCTGAGCGCGCTCGGTGTCGATCTTGATCTCGGCGGGAGCGACACAGGGATTGTAGGTGCCGATCTCTTCAATGAAGCGGCCGTTGCGGGGGAAACGGGAATCCGCCACCACAATGCGGTAGAAAGGAGCCTTCTTGGCGCCCAGACGGCGCAGTCTGATCTTAACCATAGTTCTTGTACCTCCAGAATATCATTGAAATTTTGATTTATGATAAATGCGTGAGCACTTATTCCTTTTGTCAGCGGAACCGTTTTTTCCGGCCAAAGCCGCGCCCCATACCGAAGCCGCCCCGGCCCATGGCAGGCATCCGTCCCTTGGACATCTGCTTGGTCAGCTGCTGCATCATCTCAAACTGTTTGAGCAGCCGGTTTACATCCACGACCTGCAGCCCGCAGCCGGCGGCGATGCGCTTTTTCCGGCTGGCGTTGAGGATTTGCGGATTTTCCCGCTCCAGCGGGGTCATGGACAGGATGATCGCCTCAGTGTGAGCCAAGGCTTTTTCATCGATGGTGGCGTTTTGCAGCTGCTTACCCATGCCGGGCAGCATGCCGGCCAACTGGCTCAGATCGCCCATGCCGCGAAGCTGCTGCATCTGCTCATAAAAGTCCTGCAGGGTGAAGCGGTTCTTCCGGAGCTTTTCCTCCAGCTTGGCCGCCTGCTTCTGATCGTAAGCCTGCTCGGCCTTTTCGATCAAAGTTAACATGTCGCCCATACCCAGGATCCGGGATGCCATTCGATCCGGATGGAACGACTCAATCATGTCCAGCTTTTCGCCGGTGCCGACGAATTTAATGGGCTTGCCGGTGACGGCCCGAATGGAAAGGGCTGCGCCGCCGCGGGCGTCGCCATCCAGTTTGGTCAGCACCACGCCGGTGATGCCCAGCGCTTCATCGAAGGCGGAGGCGGCATTTACCGCATCCTGGCCGGTCATGGCGTCCACCACCAGCAGAATCTCATGGGGCGAAACAGCCTCTTTCATGCGGCGAAGCTCGTCCATCAGCGCTTCGTCTACGTGAAGACGGCCCGCGGTATCCAGAAGGACCAGGTCGTTGCCGTGGTCTTTGGCGTGGGCAACGGCCTTCCGGGCGATGTCCACCGGATCGCCCTGGCCCATTTCAAAGACCGGCAGATCCAGCTGGGCGCCCACGACCTTCAACTGCTCAATGGCGGCGGGACGATATACGTCACAGGCGACCAGCAGCGGCCGGCGCCCGGACTGCCTGCGCAGCAGACCGGCCAGCTTGGCGGTGGTGGTGGTTTTGCCGGCGCCCTGCAGACCCACCATCATGACGATCGTGGGCGGGTGGGAGGCGTTGGCCAGGCGGGCCCCCTCTTTTCCCATCAGGTTGGTCAGCTCTTCGTTGACGATCTTTACCACCTGCTGGGCAGGCGTCAGACTGTCCAGCACGTCGCTGCCGACGGCCCGCTCCGTAACGCCGGCCACGAATTCCTTCACGACCTTGTAGCTTACGTCAGCCTCCAGAAGGGCCAGGCGCACCTCGCGCATAGCCTCCCGGACGTCATTTTCCGTCAGGCGGCCCTTGCCGCGCAGCTTCTTGAATGTGGCATTCAGTTTTTCGGTTAAACCTTCAAAAGCCATAGCGTACTCTCTTTGCCGATTATTCTTTCAGAGCGGCCGTTTCGGTCCGGATCTGCTGCACCAGCTCGGTCAGACGGGGATCCTCGTACTGACGGTAATTGATGGTCTCGATCTCGGCGGCGGCGGCCTCGATCGCTCCCAGATGACCGCGCATCTGCTCAAAGCGACGGATCAGACCGGTCTTGTCCTCGATCTCCTGCATCTGTGCCTCGGCACGGACCACCACATCCCGGACCCCCTGGCGGGAGATCCCTGCGTTCTCTGCGATTTCCGCCAGAGAAAGGTCCTCATTATAATAGAGATCAAAAAACTCTTTTTGCCGATCGGTCAGGAGTTCTCCGTAAAAATCATAGAGCATGGTCATACGATAAGTCTGATTTTTCAATGCGGCGTCCTCCCCTGTAAAGTTATAAGGCTTTACAACAGGAATTAGTTTACCGGAATTTTGCAGAAAAGTCAAGGGGAAACCGGAAGAAAAACGCAAAGATTTCAAAACAAGCTTTCCTTTTCAGCCGGGAGGCATATAATGAAAAGCATTGGGCCGGCCCATGGCCGGGGAGAGGGGCGCGTATGCGGTATTTTGACGCACATTCCGACATTTTGTACGACTTGACGGCCCGGCGGCTGAAGGGGCAGGAGCAGCCGCTGAACCGGCATCTGCCCGGGCTGAAGGCGGGCGGCGCCGAGGGGGCCTGCTTTGCCATTTGGCTGGATCCGGATGAGCGCGACCCGGCGGCACAGACGCGCCGGATGATGGACACGGCCCGACAGGAACTGACCGCCGCTGCAGGGGTGCGGCCCGTGCGCTGGTCGGAGGAAGCGGCGGAGGCCCGGGCCCGGGGGGAATTCTACATCTTCTTCAGTGCCGAGGGGCTGGACGCCATCGGGGACGATCCGGGCCGATTGGAGGAGTACGCCGCCTTCGGCTGCCGCAGCGCCATGCTGACCTGGAACGGTGAAAATGCGCTGGCTGCCGGCGCGGACTGTGATTTAAACCGGGGACTGAGCGCGGCGGGCCGCCGGGCCGTGGAGCGGATGTACCGGCTGGAGATGCTTTTGGACGTCTCCCATCTCAACGAGCGCTCCTTCTGGCAGGCGCTGGATGCGGCCCGGGGCCCGGTCCTGGCCTCGCATTCCAATGCCCGGGCCCTGTGTGACGTGCCCCGCAACCTGACGGACGCGCAGCTGCGGGCTGTCCGGGATACCGGCGGGGTCGTGGGCGTCAATGCCTGGCATGCATTTTTGGATGCAGACCCGGCCCGCCGGAGTATGGAGCGCCTGGCGGAGCATACCCTGCATCTGTTGGAGGTCTGCGGGGAAGAGCACGTGGGCTGCGGATTTGACTTCTGCGGTTTCTTGCCGGGGATGGGCACGGATGCCACCCGGGGACTCGGCGGCAGCGCGCAGGCACAGAACTTTTTTGCCTGCCTGCGGGAGAAGGGAGTCACCGAACGGACGCTGCGGAAGATCGCCCGAGACAACTTTCTGCACCTTTTCTCAAAAAACGGCGTTTACGATTGAATTAGAAAGCCCGGTACGGTATAATACCATCGTATTTGAAGACTGCCCGCGGAGCGCTTCCGCAGGCGTTCCGGCTGCCGACGCGGGCCGGGCTTTGAGGAGTTGAGACGATGAATATTGTAAGGACGAAGCTTGCCGACGGGGTCTATTTAACCTGTCTGCCGGCCCGCAAATTCAAAACGGGGCTGCTGTCGGCCCAGTTTATCACACCGCTGCGCCGGGAAAACGCCGCGGCCAACGCGCTGGTTCCGGCGGTTCTGCGCCGCGGAACGGTGCGCTTTCCGGACATGGAGCTGCTCAGCGCGGAGCTGGACCGGCTCTATGGCGCGCAGATCTCCTATACCGTCCGCAAAAAGGGAGAGAGCCAGTGTGTGGGCTTTGTGGCCAGCTTCATTGACGATTCCTTTGTGCCGGGAGGCGAAAAAATCCTGGAGCCGGTGGCGGCCCTGCTGGGGGAGCTGATCTGCGAGCCGGTGACCCGCAGCGGCCGGTTCCTGCCGACTTACGTGGACGGGGAAAAAGAGAACCTGGTGGATGCGATCCGGAGCGTGCTGAATGACAAGCGGGATTATGCCGAACTGCGTCTGCTGCAGGAGATGTGCGGCGCGGAGCCTTATGGGATCAGTCGCCTGGGTGATGAAGCCAGCGTACAGAAGCTGCATATGGCCAAGCTGTATGCCCACTACAGCACGCTGATCGCCAGCTCCCGGCTGGAGCTTTTTTACAGCGGCAGCGCGCAGCCGGTGCGGGTGGAGCAGGCACTGCTGGAGGCGCTTGCCACCCTGCCGCGGGAGAATGTGGCGGAGCTGCGGCTGCCTGAAAAGCATGTGCCCCGGGCAGAGCCGCTGGTGGTGCAGGAGGCGCTGGATGTGACCCAGGGCAAGCTGGGAATGGGCTTTGCGTGCACCGGGGAAAACGACACGGCGCTGCTGCTGGGCAATACGCTTTTCGGCGGATCCAGCAATTCCAAGCTGTTCCTCAACGTGCGGGAGAAGCTGTCGCTGTGCTATTTTGCGTCGTCGGTGTATCATCGCAGCAAGGGACTGATCACGGTTTCCTCCGGGATCGAATTTGAAAATTACCAGCGAGCGTATGATGAGATCCTGGCGCAGCTGAAGATGGTCCAGGAGGGCCGTCTGGAGGATTGGGAACTGGAGGGTGCCCGTTCCACGCTGCTCAACAGCTATGCGACCCTGGGGGATTCGCAGGCCCGGCTGGAGAACTATTTTCTTGGACAAACTGCCACCGGGACGGATGAGACGCCGGAGGAGCAGGCCCGGCAGATCCGGGAGACCACGCTGGATGCGATCGTGGAGGCCATGAATACGGTGTCTCTGGACACGGTGTATTTCCTGAAGGGGAAGGAGGCTGCGGAATGAAGCCGACGTTTTATGAGCGGATCGGAGAGACGGTCTATTGGGAAAAGCTGCCCAACGGCCTGCAGATCTGCGTGCTGCCCAAGCCGGAGTTTGCCAAAAGCTATGCCTTTTTTGCAACGCGCTACGGCGGAATGGATACCCGCTTCTGCCTGAATGGGACCTGGCTGGACACGCCGGCCGGGATCGCCCACTATCTGGAGCACAAAATGTTTGACACCAAGGAAGGCAACGCCCTGCAGGAGCTGGCCAAGAACGGCGCGGAGCCCAACGCCTTTACGAGCAATGCCATGACCGGGTATTACTTTGATTCGACCGAGCATTTTGAGGAAAACCTGGAGATTCTGCTCTCCTTTGTCTCCATTCCGTATTTTACGGATGAAAGCGTGGCGAAAGAGCAGGGCATCATTGGACAGGAGATCCGCATGATCGAGGATAATCCGGACTGGCAGATCTACACCCGGCTGCTGCAGGCGCTGTATAAGACCAGTACGGCCCGCAATTCGGTGGCCGGAAGCATTGAGAGCATCCGCGCCATTACGGCCAAGACGCTTTACGACTGTCACAAGGCGTTCTATACGCCGTCGAATATGATCCTTACGGTGGTGGGACCGGTGGATCCCATCCATGTGACGGACATTGCCCGGCGGATCCTGCCCCGGGAGGGGGGACCGGAGATCCCGCGGGATTACGGGCAGGAGCCTGAGACGGTGGCCGCCAAGGAGACCCATACCGTGATGGCTGTTTCCACGCCGCAGTTTTTGGTGGGATACAAGTGTGCGCCCGCACAGCATGGGGAGGACTATCTGCGCCGCCAGATGATCGGCGAGATGGCCTGCGATGTGCTGCTGGGCGATTCCAGCCCCCTGTATCACCGTCTTTATGAGCAGGGGTTGATCAACAGCAGCTTTGGCGGCTCCTTTGAAATGATGCCGGGCGTGGCGTACCTTTATGCGGGCGGAGACTGCAAGGAGCCCGGGCGCGTGGCGGAGGCCATTGCCCAGGAGGCGGAGCGCCTGGATCGGGAGGGGATCGACGAGGCGTACTATCAGCGGATCCGTCGGGCCAGCCTGGGCAGCACGCTGCGGGGGCTGAACTCGTTTGAAAATATTGCGGTCTCTATGACCGAGGGGTATTTTCACGGCTTTGACGCTTTCCGCTTCCCGCAGGTGTTTGACACCATCACCAAGCAGGATGTGGCTGCCTTTTTGAAAGAGAATATCGTGGAGGAGCGCTCGGCACTTTCTCAGATCCTGCCGAAAGAAGCCGGCGGCGATGCAGCCTGCTGACGTGCGAAGAAAGGAAGACTTCTCAAATTGACTGCGTGTAAAGATATGCCCATCAGCTTTCCCGGACTGTTTGGGGATCTGGAATTCAACCCGGACGTGATTGCGATCCACATCGGGCACGGGATTTACTGGTATGGGATCATTTTGGCCGTCGGCATGCTGGCGGGCCTGGTGCTGTGCATGAAGCAGGCCAAGCGCTTTGGCCTGGACGAGGATCATGTGCTGGATATGGTGCTGTGGGCTGTGCCGGCCTGCATCATCGGCGCCCGGCTGTATTACGTGATTTTTTATTACGCTCAGTTCCAGACCGATTCCGGTGCGCCGGATTGTGGAAGGATCATTGCGGTCTGGGATGGCGGCCTGGCTATTTACGGAGCGGTGATTGCCGGATTTACGGTGGCGATCCTCTATTGCCGGCGCAAGAAGCTGAAGCTGGGGGCCATGACCGACCTGTGCGTGATGGGTCTTCTGCTGGGACAGGCCATCGGCCGTTGGGGAAATTTCATGAACCGGGAAGCCTTCGGCTCGTCGACGACGCTGCCCTGGCGGATGCGCCTGTGGACCAGTGCGACGTCCTATATCGAAGTGCATCCGACCTTTTTGTATGAGAGCCTTTGGAACCTGGTGGGTCTGGCCCTGATCCTGTTTATCATTACAAAAGGGCGCCGGTTTGACGGGGAGAATACCTGGTTTTACTTCCTCTGGTACGGGATCGGCCGTACCTGGGTGGAAGGGCTGCGGACGGACAGCCTGTACCTTTTCAACTGGACGCTGATGGGGCAGCCGATTCGGGTGTCTCAGGCGCTTTCGGCGGTGATGGTACTTGTTTCTGCCGCAATGCTGCTTTATAATATTAAAATGAGACCCCATTCGCCGGAGGAACTGCTGGTCAACCAAGCGGCCGCTGCGTCCACGGCGCCGGCTGCCGGAGCAGATCCGGCGGCTGATCCGCAGGATGCGGAAATTGTGAAGGAGGAACAAGAAGATGGCGACAATCATTGACGGAAAGGCGCTGGCGGCAAAGGTAAAGGCCGGCGTTGCACAGGAGGCAAAATCCCTGGAAAGACAGCCCGGTCTTGCGGTGATCCTGGTGGGCAACAACCCCGCTTCCCGCACGTATGTGACCAGCAAGGAAAAGGACTGCCAGGACTGCGGCTTTTTGAGCTTTGAGTATAAGCTTCCGGAGGAAACGCAGGAAGCGGAGCTGCTGGGCCTGATCGAGCAGCTGAACAACGATCCCAAGGTGGACGGGATCCTGGTGCAGATGCCCCTGCCCAAGCAGCTGGATGAGCAGAAGGTGATCAATGCCATCTCTGCGGAAAAGGATGTGGATGGCTTCCATCCCATTAACGTGGGGCGGCTGGTGATCGGCGAGGCGGCCTTCCTGCCCTGCACGCCGGCCGGCGTGATGGAAATGCTCAAGGAGTATGAGATCCCCGTTCGCGGCAAGCACTGCGTGGTGCTGGGCCGTTCCAACATCGTCGGCAAGCCCATGAGCAGCCTTCTGCTGCAGCAGGATGGCACGGTGACGACCTGCCACTCCAAGACGCCGAACATGGCCGAGATTACCCGCCAGGCGGATATTCTGGTCTCGGCCGTGGGCAAGGTGAACCTGGTGACGGCGGATATGGTCAAGGACGGGGCTGTGGTCATCGATGTAGCCATGAACCGGAACGACCAGGGGAAGCTCTGCGGCGACGTGGACTATGCAGAGGTGGCGAAGAAGGCCTCCTACATTACGCCGGTACCCGGCGGCGTCGGCCCCATGACCCGCGCGATCCTGATGAAGAATATTCTGACGGCGGCCAGAATGCATCAGGGCGTTCAGGGCTGAGCGGTCCGCGGAAAAGAACGGAATCGGAACAGTCGGAAAATAAAGAACCCCGGCGGGCACAGCCCGCCGGGGTTCTTCTGCGCTGTGTGGATGGTCCGCCGCACGCTTACAGGATGGACATGAACCACTCCACCGTTTTGGGGTCATAATGGGAGAAGAACAGGCTCTCGCCGCCGTCGAGGGCTTCGATTGCCGCCATATCCTCCGCCGTCAGGGTGAAATCAAACAGGTCGAAGTTCTGCTGCATCCGATCCTTGTGAACGGACTTGGGAATGACGACCACGTCACTTTGCAGCAGGAAGCGCAGGGCGGTCTGGGCGGCAGTCTTGCCGTATTTGGCGCCGATCTCCGTCAGGACCGGGTTGGTGAACAGGTCGTTGCGGCCCTCCGCAAAGGGGCCCCAGGATTCGATCTGGCAGCCGTATTTTTTAAGATATTCCTTTGCGGTCTTCTGCTGCTGAAAGACATGTGTTTCAATCTGATTGACGGCGGGCTTGACCTTCGCGAAATGCTGCAGGTCCAGATAGCGGTCCGGGCCGAAGTTGGAGACGCCGATGGCCCGCAGCCTGCCGGCCTGATACAGCTCTTCCATGGCCCGATAGGTCCCGTAATAATCCCCAAAGGGCTGGTGGATCAGCAAAAGATCCAGATAATCGGTGCGCAGCTTGCGCATGGACTCCTCAATAGAGGCCTTGGCCTTTTCATAGCCGGCGTTGGTGATCCAGACCTTCGTGGTCAGAAAGAACTCCTCCCGGGGCAGGCCCGATTCAGCCAGCGCCGCGCCGACGCCTTCCTCGTTGTAATAGGCCTGGGCGGTGTCGATGCTGCGGTAGCCGACGTCAATGGCGTCCAGCACGCAGCGCTTGGTGTCCTCCGGCGGCGTCTGATACACGCCATAACCCAGCTTCGGCATTTTGATGCCGTTGTTCAGCGTTACATATTCCATGATTATACCTCCTGAATTTTGAAAGGTGAATATCCTCTGCAAGTGATACTTTACAACGGTTTTTCAATGAAGTACACTATTTATATCGCAATCTGCTTTTCAAAATATGAAACGTAGGAGGCATACCATGGTTGATCTGTACGAATTGAAGCAGCTGACGGCGTTTGCAGATCTGGGCACGCTCAGCCGCGTTGCGGAGGCGTTTCATATCTCCACCCCTTCGGTCACGCGTTCCATGCAGCAGCTGGAGCGGTATTTCGGTGTGCCCCTGTTCCGGCGGGGGAAAAACAGAATCGAGCTGAATGAAACGGGGCGCCTGGCGGTGGAGTGTGCCCGCAAGCTGCTGCAGGAAGCGGAGCAGGCGGTAGAGCAGGTCCGCGCCTTTGACCAGCGCCAGCGCACGCTTGTGGTCAAGTCCTGCGCCCCTGCGCCGCTTTGGGAGCTGCTGCGCAGGCTGAACGCGGAACACCCGGAAAAGATGGTGGCTTCGGCTGTCTGCCAGAATGAAGAGGTTCTGGCCGGCTGGGCGGATGGCTCCTGCGATTTTGCCGTGGTGCCCTTTCCCATGGAAGGGGCGCGGCCGTTTATGCAGGAGCGTCTGTTTGTCTGTGTTCCGCGCACCCATGAGCTGGCAGGGCGCGGGTCCCTGCGGTTTGAGGATATCAATGGCTTTAACTTCCTGCTGCGCTCGGAGCTGGGGTTTTGGGACACGCTTTGCCGGGAAAAGATGCCGGCATCCAAGTTTCTGGTGCAGACCGATGCCGCCGTTTTCAACGAGTTGGTCCGGGCCTCGTCACTGCCATGCTTTACGACGGATTATGGCCAGCTGCAGCATACGGTTACGACGCCGGACCGGGTGAATATTCCGCTGACGGATGCCGAGGCGCAGGTGACCTTTTATCTTGCGGTCCGCGGCGGCCGGGGACTCCAGAAGGCGGGAACCCGTTGGGAGGACGCGGAAGGTCCGGGCAAATTTTGATAGGGCGAAGGAGAAATAATAAGGATCCCCGCCGGATTTCAATCCGGCGGGGGTCCTTACTTTGCGGCGGGGCCCGGCTGACGCTCAGGGGCGGAGCGGATCGGGACCGGCCGCGCTGTGGCTTTGCCGGTATTCACCCGGTGTGCAGCCGCACTCCCGCTTGAATACGCGCATGAAATTCTGAACGGATAAGAAGCCGACCTGCTCGCCGATTTCCCGGATCTTCTGATCGGACTCAAGAAGAAGCGTTTTGGCGTGCTCGATGCGGATGTGGTTGAGGGATTGCCCGAAGCCCTTTTGATAAGCACTGTTGAAAAGCTTGCTGAGGTAAGAGGGGGTGATGCCGATGTGATCCGCCACCGAGCGCAGCGAAAGATCCGGCTGGGCATAGTGCTGATTCAAATAGGCCATGGCGTCGGTCAGATAACGGTTGCGCCGGCGCTCCTGCAGATCATAGAGTCCGGCCAGCACGGCCTGCGCGTGCTGCTCTGCCCGGTCAAGGGGATCGGTCCCGGGACCCGGCTCCGGCAGCGGTGGGACCTCTGCATGCATGGAGCGGGCCAGCTCGTCCACGGAACGGATCAGCTGCGTGGCCAGCTGCGCCTGTTCTTCCGGGCTGCCGCCGTATTCCCGAAGCCGCCTGCACAAATACGCAAGCATCCGCTCTCCGGTCGGCGGCGTTTGCTCGGGCAGCTTGCGAAGCAGTTCCGGAATGGAAGCGGCCAGATCCGCGCCCCGGATCCCGGCAGAGCCGGTTTGGAAGGCTGCGGTATAGGCGGCTTCATATGCGCCCTGCATTCCGGAAAGTCCCCGGAAAAAACCGGAGCAGCCGATTTGTACATGGGGAATGGGCTTCAGATAGACGCTGAGAATCCGAGTCAGCTCCGTCAGGGTCTCTTCACCGGCGTCGGCGGGCCGCGGAAACTGGGCCAGGACGACCAGAGTCTGCAGATATTCAAAGGAGACGAGATGGGCCTGGGGGATCAAAAGCTTTTCAAGCTTGGCAAGGCATGGCTTCAGATCTTCCGCCGTCAGGACACCGGCGGCGCAGTCGGCGGCGACGAACAAAGCGGACAACCCCTGGGGGTCCAGTTCACTTTTGATACCAAGAAGCGTCAGACGCAGCGTTTCTTCCGTCAGGGGCGTTCCGTCGATCAGATCCGTCAGCAGCCGCCGCTGGATGTCCGGCGCCGCCAGAGAGACCATATTCTGAAAATAGGCCGTTTCACCCTGCATGGAGGTGATGATGCGGCTGAGGGCGTCCCACTCGTTTTGCCCGGAAGAAAGATCATTTGTCCCGTCGGCCGGCGCGATGCGCAGAAGGCGCCGCAGCGGCTGATAAAAACGCATGCTGACGAACAGCGCGATCAAAAGCACAATCAGAAGAATACCGATCAAAGACCAGAGCAGCTCTGTCTGGCCGGAGAATCCCAGTACGGCGGCCGGAGTCTCATAGGGATAGAAGAAGGTCAGGCCGCTGCTCTGTGAGGTCCAGACCAGCCAGGTGTTCCGTCCGTTTTTCCCGAGCTGAAGCCCGGGCGAAAGCGTCTGCAGCTTGGAAGGGAGTTGAGAAAAGGCATCGTCCTCCGTTTCCCGGAACAGGACGGAACCGGCGGCGGAGAGGATGGTCAGGCCCTGCATCTGCCCGCAGAGATCCTGGCACAGGGCCTGGACATCCAGACCGACCAGCAGAAGGCCCAAGGGACCCTGAAGACTGGGAAGAAGCGGGAGACGCAGATAGACCGTGCCTCCGTCGGAAACAAGCTCCGCGCTCCGGTTGGGAAGGCCGGCGGCTTCCTGATTGAAAAAAAGCTCGGATTTCGGAAACTGAGCCAGCGCCGTGATCCCGTCATAGGGCGTGTAGACCGTGCCGTCATAGGTTGTCAGAAAGGCGACGGAGACGATGTAAGGGCTACGGTCCAAAAAGCTTTTGAGCTGGGTGATGCTTTGCAGATTTCGTTGACTCTGGGAGGAGCCGGGAAGCACCGCGGTGTTTACGATCACAGGGGAGGCCGCGAGATTTTCCATGTCATCCAACAGAGTATCCAATGTTATGTCGACCAGCGATGCCGCCTTCTGGAGCACATGGCTGTGGCTTTCCTGATTGCTTTTCTGCAGATCCCGGAAGGCCATCTGATCCATCAGAAGGACAAACAAGACGGCCACGCAGAGCAGCGCGCATAAAACGGAGACAAAGGTCTGGCGGAATACGCTGCGATGGGCGCAGTCTTTGGTATCGTTCCAATATCGAAAAAGCCGGCACGACCGCATCCTGGACCCCTCCTTTCCGGCAAGGCTGAGGAGAACCCTCGGGTGTATTATACACAAAACCGGCGAAAAAGGGATGATCATTTGATGAAATGGTGAACAATCCGCGCTCGGAGAGCCCCTCGCAAAGAACTCAGATGTTCATCACTGCACGGATGCGCCATTTACAATGCGCTCCGGGGTCCGCTAGGATAAGGACACCGGCCCGGGCGGCCGGAATGAATGAAAAAAGGAGTGTTTGTCAATGGCGCTGCAGCTGTGTGACCTAATTCCCGGCGTGATGAACTGCATTCACAATGTGTGCGGGATCCACCCGGGTGAACAGGTCCTGTTACTCTCCGACACGACGGTCGATCCGGATGTGGTGGAGGCCTATCGGGTGGGATACACCTCGGTGGGCGGAAAGGTGAGTGTGCTGACGATCCCCTGCGACGGAGCCGGGGCGACCCCCCATCAGATTACGGAGAAGGTGCTGACAGGGCTGTTCAGCCCCATTATGATGGCGGCGATTCAGAAGGCGGACCTGGCGATCAACCTGACCGGCTATACGGACCTGCACGGTGTGTTCGGACGCGGGCATTCCTTCTATAAGGGAATGACGCCGGCGGATTTCTTCCAGAAGTACGGGACCCGTATGCTTGGTATTACGTTAACCAATAAGGAGAGCCTGGCCAGTGATCACGCCAACTATCCGCAGGCGCTTCTGAATTACCTGGGCTGCAGGGCCCATGAGCAGATTTCCGGACTGATGGGGGATGACCCGGATCACACGGTGTTCCACGTTACGGATCCCCAGGGGACGGATCTTCGCTTTGTGGGCGGGAAGCTCTGCACCCATGGGACCGTGGAAAACGACCTCTTTGCCCCCTACACGACCTTCGGATTCTGCCAGGTCGGCATTCTGCCCCAGGAGCCGGTTCCCAATGCCGAGGGCGTGGTGGTCAGCACGTCTATCCATCCGGGCCCCGTCCCCGAAGTGAAGGCCTATTTTGAAGGCGGCCGGGTGGTTCGCCTGGAGGGCGGCGGTGAGATCGGGCCCATCTGGCAGCGGGACTGGGAGAAGAACCGGAACTGTGATTCCACGGGCCGTATCTATGGCTTTGGCGTCCCCAAGGGCCCGGGCAACAATTGGTTTGAAGAGTTTATGTGGGGCGTCCATCCGCGCTCCTTCCGGGTGGGGATGCCGTATCGCTATCAGGGCTCCGATGCGTTCAAATCCTGGTGCGGCGGGATCTGGCGCTCCGGAACCATTCACTTCGGCATCGGCGGCGGCAAGGATGAAAGCTTCCGTCACCGGGATCTGGAGATCTTCTATCCCACGCTGCGTGTCAACGGGACGGAGATCATCCGTGACGGGCGTCTTCTGCTGCTGGACGATCCGGAGGTCCGGGCGGAGGCCGCCAAATACGGCGATCCGGATGAGCTGCTGACGGAGCGCTGGTTCCCCTATTCCCCCCTGGCTGAATAACAAAATTTTAGACGAGGAGAGTATGAAATGAACAAGAGAATGACCGTAGCGGCACTGGCCGCAGCGCTGATGATGGTTCTGAGTGCCTGTGGAGGCGGCGGTACCCCCGCTTCTTCGGCGGCGGGAAGCGAAGCGGCGGAGAGCAAGCCTGTCACCTTGAAGCTGGCCAGTCAGGACACGGCGGAGTCACTTTCCGGCGAACTGCTGACGGCGTTTAAGGAGCAGGTGGAGGAGCAGTCCGGCGGGACCATCACCGTGGACCTGCACTTTTCCGGCACCCTGGGCAGCCTGAACGATATGATCGAGGGCATTTCCATGGGGACTATCGATATGGCGACGGCTGGTATGGGCGCATTCCAAAGCTACTGCGACAATATGATGATTTTTGACAACTATCTGATTCCCGGACCCGACGAATTCCAGACGATGTGGAACAGCGACGTGGGGCAGCAGGTCCTGGCGCAGCTGCGGGATGAAAGCGGCATCTATGCCATCGGCTATAATCTGGCCGGCGTGGGTCATGTGGAATACTGGACCAACAAGGACTATCCCTCGCTGGACAGCCTGAAGAACGTGAATCTGCGCACCAACGGCACCAAGACGGTGAATCTGGCCTGTGAGGCCATTGGCGCTGTGGGTGTCGGCGTCTCCAACTCGGAGCAGTACAACGCGTTCCAGACCGGCATGGTGGATGCCATGAGCCTGGATGCCTCCAACATGGTGGACATGGGCTTCCTGCAGGACGGCATGTACGAGCTGGATATTATTGAGAACTATCTGGCCTCCGGCCTGGTTATTTCGGAGTCGACCTGGGAGAAGCTGTCTGCCGAGCAGCAGGCAGTGCTGCTTGCGTGCGCAAAGACCTATTCCGATGACAGCGCCGTGGAGTATCAGGACAAACTGGCCAACACCCAGGAGGCACTTGCCCAGCTGCATATCAAGCCCTGCAGCCTTTCGGAAGCGGATCTTGCCGAAATCAACGAGAGGGTGAGCAGCGCCCTGAAGACCTATTACGCGGAGCACTGCGACGCCGATGTACTGGAGCAGGCTCTGGGCGTGCTGGGAAAGTAACGGCGGCTGTTGTTTGAGGACGATCGATCAACTATGAAAAAATTCTTTTCCATTCTGGATCAGCTCCTGGAGTGGGCATCCTTTCTGGCTATTGCCGGATTTACGCTGCTGATTTTCCTGCAGATCATCTGCCGCTATGCGCTGCACGCGCCGCTGCACTGGCAGGAGGAGGTCTGCCAATACCTTTTCTACATGGTGGTGCTTTTTGGCTCGATCCGGGCCATCGGGGCCGGTGCGCATATTTCGGTGGACTTTGTGTCTCAGCGCCTGTCCCCGCGGGGCCGCACGCTGCTGAAAATCATCGTGTCCGCTTTGATGCTGGTGTGCTGCCTGTACATTACATACAGCGGCTATCTCTATTGCTCCAGTGTCGGCAACCGCCGCTCCAGCGAGCTTCGGATCCTGATGAAATACATCTACGCGCTGTTTCCTGCGGCCGGAGCGCTGATGAGCGTATGCTCCCTGCGGGAAGTGGTCCGGGCTGTCCGGCAATATCGGGGGAAGGAAGGTGATGCGGGATGCTGCTGACGCTTACCCTGGTGATCTTCTTCGGACTGATGTTCCTCAGCGTGCCGATGGCCTTTTCCGTCTGCCTGAGCTGTATGGCCTATATCCTCTTCAGCGATATCTCCGGCATTGTTCTGACGCAGCAGATGTTTGTTACGCTTAATTCCTTTTCTCTGCTGGCGGTGCCGCTGTTTATCCTGGCCGGCGACCTGATGAATACCGGCGGCCTGACAAAGCGAATTTTGAACCTGTCCCAGGCGTTTGTGGGGCATTTCCGCGGCAGTCTGGCGCAGGTGTGCGTGGCGGCCTGCGGTATGTTCGGTGCAATGTCCGGCTCGGCGGTGGCGGCATGCTCCTGCATGGGCTCTACTCTGATTCCGGCCATGAAGGAAGAGGGCTACGACGACGGGTACGCCTGCTCCGTGACGGCGGCATCGGCCCTGCTGGGACCGATGATCCCACCCTCCATTGCGGCGGTGATCTACGGCACGGTGACCGGGGTTTCCATCCCGCAGCTTTTGATGGCCTGCCTGGCCCCGGCTATTTGCATGATCATCGGCTTTGGTGTGATCAACTTCTTCACTGCGAAAAAGCGGAATTACCCCAAGCACGAGCGGGAATCGTTCAAGACCCGCTGGAAGGCGCTGTGCTATGCACTGCCGGCACTGGTGGCGCCGCTGATCATCATCGGCGGAATTTTCTCCGGCATCTTCAACGCCACGGAGGCCGGCGCGGTGGCTTCGGTGTATGCACTGATATTCGGTCTGGTGACCCGGGAGCTGAAGCTGGAGGATCTGAGGCATGCCATGGCCACCACGGCCACCGTGACGGCGACGGTGCTGCTGATCAACTCGGCAGCCGGTGCGTTTTCCTGGATCCTGACCCGTGAGAATATTCCGCAGAATCTTACCAGCGCGATGCTGGGCCTGTGCGGCTCCAAGCTTGTGTTTTTGCTGGTGGTGGTGATCTTCCTGGTGATCCTGGGCTGCTTTTTGTCGGATACGGCGATTACCCCCATGTGCGCCCCGCTGCTGCATCCGATTGCGGTGCGCTTCGGGATCGACGGGATCGCCTTCGGCTGCTTGTGGATGGTGCTGATCTCCATCGGCGCGCTGACGCCGCCGGTCGGGACAATGCTGTTCGTATCCTCGAAAGTGGGGCAGACGCCCTTCAGCCGGGTGGTTCGCAATATCTGGCCCTTTATTGTGGTGATGCTTGCGACGGCAGCCGTGGTGTGCCTGTTCCCGCAGTTTCCGCTTTTCTTCGCCCAGCGGGTCCGCTGAGGACCGGGCGGTTGACAGAAGCTCCCCCGCTATTGTAGGATAAACGTACAAACGATAAGGGGCGTTTTTATGGACAGGCGTCGTGTGATGGCAGCGCTTCTGGCCGGAATGATCGGCCTGAGCGGCTGTGCGGCGGAGGAAGAGCCGGCGGTTTTGCCGCCGGTCTCTTCCGAGCCGGAGCAAATACAGCCCATCGTACTGAAGGTGGGCAGTCAAAGCGCAGAGGGTTCCAGCGAGATCCAGGTGATCCGGCGCTTTGAGCAGCTGGTGGAAGAGGCTTCCGGCGGGACGCTGGATATTCAGGTTTATACGGATTCCGGGCTGGGCGCCGTGAGCGACCTGATCGAGGGGATGTCCGTCGGGACCATTGAAATGGCGACGGTGTGCCTGAATTCGTACAGCGCCTTATGCAGCGACTTTGCCATGTACGACATGTGGTCGTTTAAAGAGCCGGAGGAGTTTGTCCGCCTGTATGAAAGTCAGGTCGGACGGGATCTGAACCGGGAGCTTACGGAGGAGGCGGGGATCCGGATCCTCTCTTATAATCTCTGCGGAACGGGGCGGCTGTATTTCTGGGGCAACGAACTGCTGGAGACGATGGACGGATACCGGGGTCTGAAGATCCGGACCAACAGCTCCTCCGCCTGTGCGGCGGCCATTTCGGCGCTGCACGCCCTGCCGGTCTCCGTACCGTGGACGGATATGGCGGCTGCCTTGCGGACCGAGGTGATCAATGTAGCCAGCGGCGATGTGGAGAATATGCTGGCCTCTGGCTTTTGCGATCAGGTTGCGTACCGGTACGACACGCCGCCCAACTTTATGGGCTCCAGCCTGTGTATTTCGGAAAAGGTATTTGAACTGCTCGACGCGCAGCAGCAGGAATGGATCCAGTCGGCTGCGGTCCAGGCCTGTCAGGAATACGGAAGCGCGTTGTTTTCCAAGCGGGCCGCAGAAAACGAAGCGCTGGTTGGGGAGCGGGTGACCACGCTCTTCCTCCCGGAGGAGGAAAAGGCAGAGATGAGTCGAAGAATCGATGCATCCTTACAGACGTATTTGGCGTCCGTCGTATCTCCGGAGCTGCTGGAAGAAACGCAGCGTGTTCTGTGCGGAACGGAATAAGCCCCCGCCGCACATAAGATAAAAAGACGGCTGTCCGACAGGACAGCCGTCTTTTTATCTTATGTAGGATCTGCGGACCGGCGCTTACAGTACATGCAGGCCGCCCACGAAGTAGCGGTTATAGTAATCATCGTACAGGCTGCTGATCACAACGCCGCCGCTGCGGGAAGAGGAAGCGTGAATGAACTTGCCCTCGCCGATGTAGATGCCGGCATGGGAGCAGGCTTTGCCATTGGAACGGCTGGGATCGCAGAAGAAGACCAGATCACCCAGCTGCAGGCCGGAGATGGAGCTCACCTTGGAGCCGGCGCCGCTCTGCCATTGGCCGGTGGCGGTATGGGGCAGGCTGACGCCATATTTGTTATACACATACATGGTAAAGCCGGAGCAGTCAAACCCGCTGGAGGAAGCTCCGCCGTAAACGTAGCGGGTACCCAGGTACTGCTTGGCCGTCGCGACCAGATCGGCGCCCTTGCCGGAAGAAGCGGTGAGATTTTTGGTCAGATCCAGAAAATCGCTGCGGATATAGCCCTGCGTACCGTACTTGCAGGTGACGCTGTACCAGCCGTCTTCCGAGATGCCGTTCACGGTGACCAGGGTGCCCAGTGCCAGCGTGGCGGCGACATCGCTTTCCGTGGAGGCCGCAGTCCGGACGTTGACGCCCTCTGCGTTGACCCGGCCGTACGCGGTGAACAGGCCATCCTGATCCACGGTCAGATAGTCCGCAGAGACATAGCCGTCCTGCCCGTCCTGGGAGATCTTGAACCAGCCGTCCAGAGAGTCATCCAGAATGGCGACGACGGTGCTTTTATCCATCACTTTTACAATGGAGGAGGAAGTGGTGGCGTCTGAACGCATTCTGACGGAAGTACCGTTGATGCATCCGACCCCGACCGCAATGTCAGCGGCAAAGGCAGTGGCAGCCAGCAGCATAGCGGAAACAGCGGCCAGGAACAGAACACGGGCGGTTTTTCCAGCAAAATGTATCATGGGTGGGTACTTCCTTTCCGTTTTCAATCATTTGTAGGGGGAAAATTATTTCCCGGAGAGTGCGCGCTCCAGCCAGATGGCGGAAATGTCCATTGCGGCGTACAGGCTTTCTTTTTCGCTCTTTTTCACAATGCGGTCCCGGGATTTGAGATCCGGGTCCGTCAGCTGCAGCTGGATCGAGACCTTGCTGGCCACGTCCATATCCTGGACCTTCTTGGTATCCAGAATCTGCATCATAATGATATATTTTTCAGCCATCGTACCGTAGTAGATCAGGTTGCCTACACGGCGAAGCGGGTGGCCTTTGTACATGAGTCCGGAAGACTTGCTGCTTTTCGTATCAGCCATGAAACATGCTCCTTCAAAAAAGTTGTAACCAAATTGTAACAGATTGCATCTATTTTGTCAATTGTATCGGCAGAGTTTTTAGAGGAAATGTTTCCCGGAGCCTGTGCGGCTGTGCAAAAAAACGGGAAACAGGGCAGAGGGGGCAGATAGCCGGTCCGACCCGGCCCTCCGGACCGGGCGGAAGGAACGATGCGGAAAACCAAGCGGCGTCCCATTCCTCAGAGGGACGCCGCTTGGTTTTTATATACTGTTTCAAAAAAGCCCCTGCAGGGCCGGATAGAGGCGGCAGTAGCGCGGATAGGTTTGGCGGTACAGCGCTGCGGCAGTCGGGTCCGGCCGAAAGATATGCCCGGCGTTGACGGCGCGCAGAGAGGCCGTCAGCTCCCCGTAGCTGTGCAGCTGGCCAAGCCCCAGACGGGCGATTGCGGCCACGGCCAGGGAGGGAAGATAGGCGCCATCCCGGAATACCAGGATGTTACAGTTGAGTACATCTGCCAGGATCTGGCACCAGACGGACTCTTGGCTGCCGCCGCCGATGAGGGAGACGATCTCCGCCTCGGCGGGCACGGCGCCCAGGCGCTCAAAGCCCTGACGCAGGGAATAGGCGACTCCCTCCAATGCGGCCCGGGCCAGGTCCGCCGGGGTGGTTTCCGGTGTAAGGCCGACATAACTGCCGCGGATATCCGGATCCAGGACCGGGAAGCGCTCGCCGTTGAGGTAGGGCAGAAACAGGACGCCGTGACTGCCGGGAACGCTGGAGCGCAGCAGGTTGGCTGCGGCGGGGTAATCTCCGCCGGCGAAACTGCGGCAGACCCAGTTGTGAACGTTGCCGGCGTTTAAAAACGGGACGACGTTGATGACATGCTCCGGCGCGGCGGCCGCCAAATTGAAGACGCCGGACTCTGTCAGCAGCACCTGGCGGGACACGGTGGCGACCCAGCCGGATGTGCCCAGGTTGAGATTATACTGCCCGGGACCGGCGATCCCGCTGGCCAGCGTGGTGGCGCCGGCGTCGCCGATCCCGGCAAAGACCGGGGTGCCGGGAGCATAGCCGCAGCCGTTGGAGGAAGAAAGGATGCCTGCCGGCTGATGCGGGGCCAGCAGGTCGGGGAACAGGGTGGGGGAGACATCCGCGGCGGCCAGAAGCTGCGGTGACCAGACCTTTTGGGAAAGATCCATGGCGCCGGCGGTGGAGCAGGCTGTCACGTCGCCGCAGCAGGTCCCGGTAAGCCGGGCGATCAGGTAGTCCTTGGAACTGATCAGCACGTGGGCAGTCCGGCGGAATTGCTCCGGACGTTCCTCCCGCAGCCACATCAGCTTAGGCAGCGGCAAAGAGCCGTCACAGCGGTTTCCCGTGATGCGCAGGAACGCATCCGCACCCACCGCAGCCTCCAGGCGTCGGGCCTGGGCCTCCGCCCGTCCGTCGGAGTATAAGATGGCGTTGCCGGTGGGAAGAAGATCGGCGTCCAGGGGGATCAGGTCCTGCATTTGGCCGCTCATGACCAGGGCGGAAATACAGGAGGCGTCGAACTGCGCGGTAAACTCCCGGGAGATCACACGGAACGCCTCCCACCAGCACTGGGGATCCTGCTCCTGGACGCCGCCGGCATAAAGCGTGGGAATGTCCACGGAACGGACAGCGGCGACCGTTCCGTCGCACTGAGCCAGGATTCCTTTGACGGCGGTGGTGCCGACGTCAAAGGCTGCAATGTAACGGGGCTTCATATGGACCTCCTCCTTACTGTTCGTCCCGGCGGCCGGCCCGCTGAAGGATCACGGCCAGAATGATGATGCTTCCGGTGAGAATGTTCTGCATATACGTGGGCATCTGCAGCATGGTCAGGCCGGTGGCCAGCACGCCCAGGATCGCCGCGCCCACGAAGGTGCCCGGCGCATTGGGAACCCCGCGGCGGGAGACGGTGCAGCCGATAAATACAGCTGCATAGGACTGCAGAAAGTAGCCGTCACCGGCGGTGGTGTTGGCAGAGCCGACCCGGGAGGCGATCAGCATTCCGGTGATACAGGCCATTACGGAGCAAAGCACGAAGGCGATGGTTTTATAGCGGGCGACCGGGATCCCGGCTACCTTGGCGGCTTCCTCGTTGCCGCCGATGGCGTAAAGCCTCCGGCCCAGGGTCGTCTGCTCCAGCAAAAAGACGAAGGCCAGCGTAAAGACCACCATCAGGATCGAGAGCAGCGGAATGCTGCCGAGCTTGACGGTCCCGGGCAGGGAGAACGCATCCGGGATATTTTCAAAAATGGTGGCGCCGCCGGAGAGCCGGTAGATCACGCCGGAGAGCACCGTGCTCATGCCCAGGGTGGTGATGAAGGAAAGCACCCGGAAGTGGGAGACGATCCATCCGTTGAGCAGACCGATCAGGGCGCTGACCAGGACCGGCAGGGTGAAGCATACAGCCATCGGGAGCCCGCGCACAGCCAGCAGCGCGGCCATGACGCCGCCCAAAGAGGCCATCGCGCCGATGGACAGATCAAATTCCTGAACACTCATGACCAGGGTGGCACCCAGGGAGATCATCACCAGAAGGGAGATCTGACGGGTAATGTTGATAAAATTCCGGAAGGTGCAGAAGGAGGCCGGCCGGATCAGGCTGAATACCAGCACGATGGCGGCCAGGGCCAGCAGCGTGCCGTAGGTGTGCAGGATCTGCCGTAGGGAATGTTTTTTCACAGGAAGCGCCCCTTTCTCAGGATTCATAACACAGTGCGAGGACCTGACGGGCGGTCAGGCCGTCGTTGGGAAGGGGCGCTAATGTGCGTCCCCGGGAGAGGACCTGCACCCGGTCCGCCACTTCCAGCAGCTCGCTGAGGCCCGAGGAGACATAGAGGACTCCGCAGCCCTGGTCGGCTTTCTCCCGCAAAAGCCGGTGCAGCTGCGCGCGGGTCCCCACATCCACGGCCTGGGTGGGCTCGTCGCACAGCAGGACCTGAGGCTGCATCAGAAGGACCCGGGCGAATACGGCCTTCTGCTGGTTGCCGCCGGAGAGCTCGGCAATGGGCTGATTCAGGCTGACGGCCTTGATCTGCAGCGCGGCGGCCTGCTCGGCAGCGGCCTGCTGCTCGGCCCGGCGGCTGCGGATCCCGCCCCGGGCGCAGCGGTCCAGAGCGGAGAGAAGCATGTTGTCCCGCACGCTCAGCCCGCCGACCAGGGCTTTGCCCCGGCGGTCCTCCGGGATCAGCGCGACGCCCTGACGCAGGGAATCGGCCGGAGTGGGCTGCGATTTTTGAGGGCGCCCGTTGAGCAGAACTTCTCCGCCGGAGCGGGGACGCAGACCGTAGAGACATTCCAGAAGCTCAGTCCGGCCGCTGCCGCCCAGACCGAAAAGCCCCAGAATTTCTCCGGCGTGGACGGTCAGCGAGGCGCTGCGCACGGCGCCGTCCCGGGAAGAGAGATCCCGCACCTCCATCAAAGCCGGACCGATGCGCATGGACCGGCCCGCGGCGGAAGGCGGCGTGTCACAGCCGGCCATGGCGGCGACCAGCCGGGCCTGCGTGACCGAGGCGGTGGGCTGCGTGGAAACCAGCTGCCCGTTGCGCAGCACGCTGACCCGGTCCGTCAGACGGAAGATTTCGTCCAGACGGTGCGTGACATAGAGAATGGCAGTACCGGCATCCCGCAGGGCCTGCACCACGGCAAACAGCCGTTCGGCCTCGCGGTCGGTCAAAGAGGCGGTGGGCTCGTCCAGGATCAGCAGCCGGCAGGCGGACAGGTTGGCCCGGACCAGCTCCAGCTCCGTGCGCTGGGGTGGGGAGAGCTCGGCGGCGGTTTTCCGAAGATCCAGTGTGACGCCGATGCGGGCGGCGGTCTCCTGCACGCGGTGCTCCATGGCCTTCCAGTCGATCCGCCCGCCCCGGGTGGGGTAGGGAGTGCCCAGATAGGCATTTTCCACGCAGCTGAAGGTGGGGATCAGCGTCCGGTCCTGATGCACGGCGTGTATCCCGAGCCGCTGGCTTTCCTGCGGAGAGGCGGCCTGCATGGGCTGGCCATCCCACAGCATCGCGCCCCGGTCCGGAAGGTATACGCCGGTGAGCAGCTTGATCAGCGTCGATTTACCGGCACCGTTTTCCCCCACCAGTCCGTGTACTTCCCCGGCGGCCAGCGACAGGCTTACATCCTGCAGGGCGGCAATGCCGTGAAATGATTTGCTGAGCCCCTGGGTCTCAAGCAGCATGGAACATCCCTCCTTTTGAAACGATCCATCCGCCGGGAAACATGAGGTTCCCCGGCGGATGGGCGGCGTCAGCCGATGAAATCGGCGGCGTTGTCGGCGGTGATCAGTGTGGCGTCGGCGTATAGCTCGCCCGGCTCGATGGTTTCACCGGCGAAAAGCTTACCCATCTGCTCCACCACGATGTCCGTCATCCCCTGGAAATTCTGGGCGACGGTGGCTTTCAGGTTTGTGCCCTGCTGGATCAGGGATACGGCCTGCTCGTTTCCGTCCACGCCGACGATCAGGATCTCATCCCGGCCGGCTTCCTGGCAGGCCTGGGTCGCGCCGATGGCCGGTTCATCCCAGCCGCAGAAGATGGCGGTGATGGAGCCCTTTTCCGGATTGGCGGTCAGCAGATTCTGAACGATGTCCTGGGCGTCGTTGATGGGCTGCTCGGCGGGGACGTGCTGCTCGGTCACCAGGGAGATGTCCGAATTGGCGGCCAGCAGATCGTCAAAGGCCTCGCAGCGCTTGACGACGCCGGGGTGCGGGCGGTGTGTCAGGGCAACGACGGTACCCTTGCCGCCCATCAGATCGTTGAAAAGGTAGTTTACGATCAACTGGCCCATCTGATAGTTGTCGCTGGTGGCGTTGACCTGCATGCCCTCGATATAGCCGCTGTCACAGCCGAAAACGGGAATGCCGGCGTCAAAGGCGTCCTGAAGCTGGTTTTTCAGCTGCGAGGGATCGGCGCTGACCAGAACAATGGCGTCGGTTCCGGAGACCACGACGTCTTCGATCCGGCTGGCCAACTCGGAAAAATCATTGGCCGTGTCGGTCACGGTGACGTCTGCGCCCAGGGCCTTCAGGCTTTCTTCCAGATAGCCGCACATTTGGTTGGTGGTCACGGAGCTGAGATAGGGCGTCATGACGGAGATCTTTTTGCCGGAGAGGCTGGCCTCCGGCGAAGAGGACGCGCCGGCGCTGCCGGAAGGAGAGCCGCCGCCGGAACCGCAGGCGGCCAGGCTGAGCAGCAGGGCCAGGGAGAGAAGCAGAGCTGCAATTTTTTTCATGGGAATACCTCCTGAAAGTAATTGAGTGGACGTCTGCTTACTGGGCAGACGCATCCGCGCGGCGGACGGCCGCTTTCATGGATTTTACATATTCATAAATGTAAGGTGCTGCGTCCCGGCCGTACTGGGCGGCCAGCCGGACAATGGCGCTGCCGACGATGGCACCGTCGGAGAGGGCGGCCATCTTTTCCGCCTGCTCAGGGGTGGAGATGCCGAAGCCGACGGCACAGGGGATGTCGGAGGCGGAGCGCACCAGCCGGACCATGCTGCCGATATCCGTGGTGATTTCACTGCGCATTCCGGTGACGCCCAGGGAGGAGACGATGTACAAAAATCCGCTGGCCTCCCGGGCGATCATGGCGATCCGGTCCTCGGAGGTGGGGGCCACCAGAGAGATCAGATCCACGCCGTACTGCCTGCACAGAGGATCAAATTCGTCTTTTTCCTCATAGGGCACATCCGGAAGGATCAGCCCGTCTATGCCGATGTCCCGGCAGGTGGAGATGAATGCCTCCGACCCGTAAGAGAACACCACGTTGGCGTAGGTCATGAAAACCATGGGGACCGTCACGTCCTTCCGAAGCTCCCGGACCAGCTCAAAGATCTGATCGGTGGTGGTGCCGCCGGCCAGGGCACGCTGATTGGCCGCCTGAATCACGGGCCCTTCGGCGGTGGGATCGGAGAAGGGAATTCCCAGCTCGATCAGATCCGCGCCGGCCCGGGCCATGGCCCGGACGATGGCAGCGGTCGTTTCCAGATCCGGATCGCCGCAGGTGATGAACGGAATGAATGCCTTGCCGCCGGCAAAGGCCTTTGCAATGTTACTCATGAAGATCCTCCCCTCTGTACCGGGCAATGGCTGCGCAGTCCTTATCGCCGCGGCCGGAAATGTTGATGACCAGGATCTGGTCCTTTCCCATGGTGGGAGCCAGCGTCATGGCGTAGGCCACGGCGTGGGCGGATTCAATGGCGGGAATGATGCCTTCGGTGCGGCTGAGGTACTCAAAGGCATTGACGGCCTGTTCATCCGTGACACCCACATATTCGGCCCGGCCGATGTCGTGCAGGTATGCGTGCTCCGGACCGACACCGGGATAGTCCAGACCGGCGGAGATGGAGTAGACCGGGGCGATCTGGCCATATTGGTCCTGGCAGAAGTAGGACTTCATGCCGTGGAAAATGCCTTCCCGGCCGGTGTTGATGGTGGCGGCCGTTTCCGGCGTGTCGATGCCCCGTCCGGCCGCCTCGCAGCCGATGAGCTTTACGGAGGGATCCCCGATGAAATGGTAGAACGCGCCGATGGCGTTGGATCCGCCGCCCACACAGGCGATCACCGCATCCGGAAGGCGCCCCTCCTTTTCCAGGATCTGCTGGCGGATCTCCTGAGAGATCACGGCCTGGAAGTCCCGGACGATGGTGGGGAACGGATGCGGCCCGGTCACCGAGCCCAGGCAGTAATGGGTGTCGTCAATGCGGTTGGTCCACTCCCGGAAGGCGGCGGAGCAGGCATCCTTCAGCGTTCCGGTCCCGCTTTCCACCGGGACGACCTCGGCGCCCAGCAGCCGCATTTTGTATACGTTCAGGGCCTGACGCTGGGTGTCCTCCTTGCCCATGTACACCACGCACTCCATGCCCAGCAGGGCTGCGGCCGTGGCGGTGGCCACACCGTGCTGCCCAGCACCGGTTTCGGCGATCAGACGGGTCTTCCCCATGTATCTCGCAAGAAGAGCCTGCCCCAGGGCGTTGTTGATCTTGTGCGCGCCGGTGTGGTTCAGGTCCTCGCGCTTGAGGTAGATTTTGGCGCCGCCCAGATCTTCGGTCATTTTGCGGGCGTAGTACAGGCGGCTGGGCCGGCCGGCGTATTCGTTGAGCAGCCCGGTCAGCTCTGCCTGGAATGCGGGATCCGCCTTGCAGCGTTCATATGCCGTCTCCAGCTCCATCACGGCGTTCATCAGTGTTTCGGGAATATACTGTCCGCCATGAACGCCGAAGCGTCCCTTTTTTTCTGTCATTTCAGATGCCTCCTTTAATCGCTTTGCTCCATCGGGGATGAAAAAAACCGTCCCGGATGGAAAATCCATCAAGGACGGTAATACTACCGCGGTGCCACCTTGGTTCACAGGGATTGCCCCTGTGCGCTTTGCAGGATACCAACATATCCCCGGCATGATAACGCCCGCCTTCGGCGTCGCAGGATACTTACGGATCGCTCCGTGTTCGCCGCGCCCTCCGTGACCCATTGTGACCATCTGCAGTTCGGCCCGGCTCTCAGCACCCCGGACTCTCTGGACGCGCACGATGATCTTTACTTTCACTTCACTGGTTTGAATCGCTGTTTGATTGATGGTTCTAGCATAGTGATCCGATGGGAAAATGTCAAGAGAAAATTTCACCAAATGCCGTTGTTTTTCGCGGGGACGCCGTCGGCGGTTCTGCACAGAGGATAAAAGCCCCGCCGCAGAACGTCCTTCTGCGGCGGGGGCTTCTTTTACGCGGGGTCCAGCGCCTGACGCAGCCGGTCGGTGATGGCTCCCTCAAAAATGCGGGCGGAATGACCGTGCAGTGTTTCCAGCGCGGCGGCGGCCAGCGTGCAGGGCACGTTGCCGCCCATGTAAAGATCCATGTCAAAAATATATTTGATCTCCGGATCCTGCGGAGTGTTGGGGTTTCCGGATTTGACCATGCCGGGGCCGGCGTGGATTTTGGCCTGGCAGCTGGAATCCAACCGGAAAGTCAGCTCCGCGGCGCAGCGGCTCACGTCGGCTTCCTGCACATCCGGCTCCGCCAGGATCCCGGCGTAGGCCGGGGCGATCAGCTCCCGCCAGGGGACCTGCTTGAGGCCCAGCCGCTCCCGGGAGATGAAGTTGACGTACCGGAGACCTACCCGCTGAAAATACGCCGGCTGATAGAGGCGGATGAACTCCGCAAGCGGGCGGTCCAGCTGCCGGGCAAAGGCTTCCCATCCGGGGTACTGGACTGTGGAAAGGGCGATGAAATCCTGGGTCAGATTGATTTTCCAGCGGTTATCCGCGGAGATAAAGCAGTGATTCGGAACGGGCGGCTGCTGCTCGATTCTGGGGGAGCCGGAGTCCAGACCGGTGATCTTCGGTTGAGCCTTGTCCAGCCGCTTGGCATATTGGGGAAAAGCAGACCGAATCTGTTCCTGAAATTCCACAGGATCCTCGTGACCGATGCGTAGGATCGTGGGGAAACGCAGCTGGCAGATCACTTCCTGCAGGGGGCTGCGGCGATAATGGGCTTTGGGTCGGTCGGCGTACAGCATGGCAGTCGCTCCTTTGATACAGACTTTTCCTCATTGTAGTCCGGCTTTTCGGAAAAGTCAACGCGGGGGCGCCGGGGCAGGGGACTTACAGATAGAACCGATGGCAGCCGATGGTCTTGCTGTATGTACGGTTGGCGTTGATCCAAAGCCCCTGCGACAGGGCGGGCGCGTAAAAATACAGCGCGGCACCGGCTGTGTTGACGCCGCGCAGCGCCTGCCGGGCCGCTTCCACGGATTGGGCGGTAGGCGCAAGCCAAAGGGTTCCGTTGGATACCGGCTCGAACTGGATGGCATCCCGGGCGTCGAAGATCACGGCGGGGACGGAGTCCGGAAACGCGGTGCTCTCTACGCGGTTGAGGACCACATTGCCGACGGCGATCTGCCCTTCCAGGGATTCCCCGCGGCTTTCCGCACTGATGATGCGGGAGAGCCAGTACAGATCCGAGGGGTCAAATTCTGCGCCCGGCGAACGGATGGCGGCACCGCCCAGCCAGCGGTCCCAGGCGACGCTGCCGCCCAATGCTTCGGTCAGGAGCCGCAGAGGAACATAGGTCCGTCCGTTTTCGACCCAGACCTTCCCGGACAGGCTCCGGTTGCCCACGCGCAGGCGGTTCCGGCCGGGGTCGGCCTGCAGTGAGCCGGAGCCGGAGACGGCAGTGGCCGTCTGCGTCTGTGCGTCCCAGCGCAGCGACCAGCCGCCGAAGGCGTCCAGCAGGCTGCGCAGCGGAACATAGGTGACGCCGCCATCCAGATAAGATGTCCCAGCCAGCAGCGAGCCATCCGCCTGGGCCGGGACGCTGCGGCCGACGGCCTGTCCGGAGGGAGCGAAGCAGACGGCCAGCAGTCCCAGAACGCAGAGCAGAGCCTTAAGCTTTCGGTACATGAAAGATCCTTCCTTTCCGGTGAAGTTGCGGGCTTCCCGGCCCGGAAGGGCATGGAAGCCTTGGAAAAAGCATACCGGAAAGAAGGAGACGGTACAAGCTGAAAAACCTTCCGGAAAAGGAGAAAACTGGCCCTTGACAAAAAACCGTGCGGAGCCAGAAGGCTCCGCACGGTTTGAATCTGATTGAGTCGGGGAAGGGCGGCTCAGGCCAGCTTTGCCTGCAGGCGCGCGGCAATGGCGTCCATAAACTCCTTGGAGTTGACCGCAGTGGTCTTGAAGTCCGGATCCACCAGACCGGTCAGATCCTTGGTCATCACGCCGCTTTCCAGCGTTTCCAGAGAGGCCTGCTCCAATGCGTCGGCAAAGGCGAGCAGGTCCGGCAGCTGATCCAGCGTGCCCCGGCGGCGCAGGGCGCCGCTCCAAGCGAAGATCGTGGCCATGGGATTGGTAGAGGTCTGCTCGCCTTTGAGATAGCGGTAGTAATGACGGGTCACGGTGCCGTGAGCGGCCTCAAACTCCATGGTGCCATCCGGCGCCACCAGCACCGACGTCATCATGGCCAGAGAGCCGAACGCCGTGGAGACCATGTCGCTCATCACGTCACCATCGTAGTTCTTCAGCGCCCAGATGAAGCCGCCCTTGGAGCGAATGACGCGGGCCACGGCGTCGTCAATGAGCGTATAGAAATACTCCAGGCCCAGAGCCTTGAACTGCGCCTCATAGGTTTTGTACTCTTCCTCGAAGATTCGCTTGAAGGTGCCGTCATAAACCTTGGCGATGGTATCCTTGGTGGAGAACCACAGGTCCTGCTTGGTGTCGATGGCGTACTGGAAGCAGGCCCGGGCGAAGGAACGGATGCTGGCCTCTTTGTTGTGGGCACCCTGCCAGATGGCGGGCCCGTCCACCTTCTGGACGGTCACGGTCTGCTCTTTGCCGCTTTCGCCCCGGAACGTCAGCGTGGCGGTGCCGGGCTCGTCGGTATACAGATCCACGCTGCGATACACGTCGCCATAGGCGTGACGGGCGATGGTAATGGGCTTTTCCCAGGTCTTGACCACCGGGTGAATGCACGGCAGCACAATGGGGGCGCGGAACACCGTCCCGTCCAGGATGGCACGGATGGTGCCGTTGGGGGACTTCCACATTTCCGTCAGCTGGGGATATTCCTCCATGCGCTGGGCGTTGGGCGTAATGGTGGCGCATTTGACGGCCACGCCGTATTTCTTGGTGGCCAGGGCGGCGTCCACCGTGACCTGATCCTTGGTCTCGTTGCGGTGCAGCAGGCCCAGATCATAATATTCCGATTTCAGATCGACAAAGGGCAGGATCAGCTGATCTTTGATCATCTGCCACAAAACGCGGGTCATCTCGTCGCCGTCCATCTCCACGATGGGGGTGGTCATTTGAATTTTTTTCATAAGTACCTCCCAGATTTCAATTTCAGCCGGATACGGGCCCGGCAGGGTCAGGAACGCTTGGCGTAATAATTCATCAGGCAGCCGTCCAGAATGATCTCTTTTTCATCCTCCGTCAGCCCCACAATGTGCAGCGTAAGGTCCGCGTCGGTTCCGTCGGTGCGCAGGACCTTGGCGGGGATCGACGCCTGGCCGCTTTCCACGGCGGCACGGATCCCGGGAACAAACACGCAGTCGCCGGGCTGATAGTCAAAGGGCGTATCCGGATCCAGGGTAAAGGGAAGGATGCCCCAGTTGATGCAGTTGGAGCGGTAGCGCTTGGTGGCGAATTCGTAGCAGATGTTGGCAAGCCCGCCCAAAACCTTCTGGCAGGAGGCGGCCTGTTCCCGGGCGGATCCGTCGCCGGGCTTGTTGGCAAACACACAGGAGCCGAACTGTGTGGTTTTCATAAGGGCCTGCGCATCGCCCACGCGCCCCAGCAGTGCGGCCAGCTTGTCCGGTGCGGTGCCGGCGGCACGGTCTGCCTCCAGCTGCGCGGCGGCCTTGGCCCGGGGCACATACTGCGGCTCCCGGCGGGAGAGCGTAAATTCCGCCAGGCGCAGGGGATTGGAGCGGTAAGAAGAGGTCTCACCGGAGGGGATCAGCTCGTCGGTGGTGGTGACGGGATCGTGCAGCACGGCGGCCAGCTCCACCAGAAGGTTGTCGCTCAGAGCAGGCATTTTGGGCCAATCGGTGATGTTGGGCCCCATGATCAGCTCCACACTGGGATCGGCCTTGCCGAAGCCGTAGTACAGCCGCTGATCGTAAACCGCTTTGTCAAAGTGATAGGGATGGCGCACAGGCGTATAGTCCACATCCGTTGCGGCGGTGATCCGGCCGCCGTTGCGGGCGGTGGCGGCGATGGAGCGGGCGTCCATCAGGCATACGCCGG
This sequence comes from uncultured Dysosmobacter sp., assembly GCA_934563745.1. Lineage (GTDB taxonomy): Bacteria > Bacillota > Clostridia > Oscillospirales > Oscillospiraceae > Oscillibacter. Next base: position 100,825 of record CAKTHE010000002.1, read on the forward strand.
CGAACTGCCCTTCGCCGGGCTTACTGCCTTCCCGGTTGGGGAAGTTGCGCGTGGTGTGGCGCAGGGAGAGACCGTTGTTGGCGGGCACATCGCCAGCACCGAAGCAGGGGCCGCAGAAGCTGGGCTTGATGACCGCGCCGGAGCGCAGCAGGGCCTGGGTCGCGCCGATCTTAGTCAGCTCCAGACTGACCGGAACGCTGGTGGGATAAACGTCCAGCGAGAAGTACCCGTTGCCGCAGCTGCCGCCGTCCAGGATCTCGGCGGCTTCGTCGATGTTGTCGAACAGACCGCCGGCGCAGCCGGCAATCACGCCCTGATCGGCCCAGACACCGCCGTCGTGCAGCTTGCAGCTGAGCTGGGGATCCGCCTTGGGGAAGCGGCGCTTGGCGTCGGCCTCCACCTGGGCCAGGATCTCTGCGGCATGGGCCTGAAATTCGTGAATGGTGTAGGCGTTGGAGGGATGGAAGGGAAGGGCGATCATGCTTTCCACCTTGGAAAGATCAATGGTGACCATGCGGTCATAATAGGCAACAGGACCCGGATGAAGCGGACGGTAATCCTCCGGCCGCTGATGGATCCGATAGAAGGATTCCGTTTCGGCGTCGGTCTCCCAAATCGAGGAGAGGCAGGTGGTCTCCGTGGTCATGACGTCGATGCCGTTGCGGAAATCGATGGGCAGGCCGGCGATGCCGGGGCCGGCAAATTCCAGGACCCGGTTGTTGACAAAGCCGCTGGCGAAGGTGGCCTTGACCAGGGCGATGGCCACGTCGTGCGGGCCGATGCCGCGGCGGGGCGTTCCGGTAAGATAGACCAGAACGACCTCCGGATAGCGAACGTCCCAGGTATTTTTCAGCAGCTGCTTGCAGAGCTCCGGGCCGCCCTCGCCCACCGCCATAGTGCCCAGGGCGCCGTAGCGGGTGTGGGAATCCGACCCCAGGATCATCGCGCCGCAGCGGGCCATCTGCTCCCGAGCATAGGAATGGATCACGCTCTGATTGGCGGGTACGTAAATGCCGCCGTATTTTTTCGCAGCGGAAAGACCGAATACATGATCATCTTCGTTGATGGTGCCGCCCACGGCACACAGGGAGTTGTGGCAGTTGGTCAGGGCATAGGGAATCGGAAATTCCTTCATGCCGGATGCCCGGGCCTGCTGGATGATGCCGACATAGGTGATGTCGTGGGACACCATGGCGTCGAAACGGATTTGCAGCCGCTCCGGATCTCCGGAGATATTATGGGCCTGCAGAATTTCATATGCCATTGTGTGTTTGCGGGCTTCTTCCGGACGCAGCGGCGCCTGGTCGCAGGGGACGCCGTCTACCAAAAAGACGCCGTGGTCACGCAGTTCAATCATGAAAACTCCTCCCGTTCCGGCCCGGGATCTTGCGCAGCGCTTTTATGCTGTGCCGGGGCCGTTAGATTCCCCTTCAATATAACACAACCGCACGCCCGTGAAAAGTTTTTTTCATGAACGTGCGGAAAAGAAATTGAAATTTACGTTTTCTTTATGATCCGTGCCGGAAAAAGAGTACGCATTTATGCGTCGGATGGCGTATGGTCCGTGTCCGGAGACGGCAGACGGCGCAGGAACCGGCAAAAGAGGATCCATGCGATCAGGCAGCAGGCACAGTCCGCCAGGGGGGTGGCCCAGACGGCGCCGAAAAGCGGGGCGCGGCGGCGCAGAAGGACCATCAAAGGAATATCCAGGATCCCCTTGCGCAGAATCGCCAGAAGGAAGGAACGTTTGCCGCAGTTGGTTGCCTGGAAGAAGGAGATGCAGCTGTACGCGCAGGCGGAGAACGGTGCGCCTAGGCAGAGGATCCGCAGGAACGAGGCTCCGTAGGCCAGGGAAGCGCTGCCGGCATGAAGAAAGATCCCGACCAGGAGCCGGCTGAAGAGCAGACAGATTCCGGTGCACAGCCCGGCAAAGAAAAGACAGATGCGCAGGGACAGCGCCGCCACGGCGCGCATGCGCGGATAATTTCCGGAGGAATAGTTGTAGCCGATCAGCGGCAGAACTCCCTGCGCCATTCCGCGCACCGTGCAGTGGGCCAGCATGTTGACCTTTTTTGCCACGCCGATGCCGGCCTGGGCGGCGGCACCCTCCAGGGACATCAGCTTATCCAGCACGGAGAAGGAGATGTTTTCAAACAGCGTCATGATGAACGCGGGCAGCCCAGTGGAAAGCACGGCCCGGGGAATGCCGCCGTGCAGCATGGCCCGCTGCGGGCGCAGCGACAGGACTGTTTGCCCCTTTCTCCGGTACAAAAGGACAAGAAAATAGAAAAAAGACAGAAAATTGGAAACGGAGGTGGCGATGGCGGCACCCAGGACCTCCTGTCCGGCCGGCAGCAGGACGAACATGAACAGGGGATCCAGCAGCAGATTCGAAACGCCGCCGATGGCCACGCCCACGCTTGCCTGCAGGGAGGCGCCCTCAGACCGCAGCAGGTGCGCCAGAAGGGTGTTGAGGGCCGTGACCGCGCCGGCGCCCACCACTGTGCACAGCAGGTATGCCCGGGCTGGAGCGTGGACGGCGGGAGCGGTCCCGCCCAGCAGGTCGACCAGCGGATCCAACATAAGCCGGACCGTCAGCGCATAGGCGGAAGCCGCGGCGGCACAGCCGAAAAAAGAAAACGCGGAGGCCAGAGCGGCCTGCCGGGGGTCCCGGTCACCCAGGGCGCGGGAGATCACACTGGCTGCCCCGATGCCGAAGAGGTTGGCAATGGCGGAGAGGATCATAAACGCGGGCATACAGACCGTTACGGCGGCCAGCATGGCATCGCTGCCGGTCAGCCCGACAAAAAAGGTGTCGGCGATATTGTAGATCACCAAAATGATCTGCCCGGCGACGGAGGGAAGCGCCAGAGAAAAAACCGCCCGGGCAACCGGAGCCTGGGAAAAGAGCTGCTCTTTTGCATACGGCGCAGACATGACCGGACCCCCTTTGCGAAAGACTGCGGCGCCCGGGCCGCGGGAAGCGCGCAAAAAGCACTTGCGGCTTTCTGCTGCTCATGATATGCTGATAAAAAATAAAGTCAAATAATTATTTTACATAAACATATAAAAATTTTGAATGGGTGATTACATGCTTGGAAGCAAAGTACAGACGCTGCTGGCTGTTGTGGAGCAGCAGAATTTTACCCGGGCCGCTCAGGCACTGTCCATGACGCAGCCGGCGGTGAGCCATCACATCAAGCTGCTGGAGGAGGAGATCGGGGCACCGCTGTTTCTGCGGGGAAAGAAGGGACTTCGCCTGACGCCGCAGGGGGAGATCGCGGTGAAATACGCCCGGCGGTTCAAAGCCCTGAACGAAAAAATGCACCAGGAGCTGCAGGAGGTCAGCACCCATCGAATGGCGCTGCGGGTGGGGATTACCCACACCAGCGAGAGCAATTTGACCACGGCGGTGCTGGCAAAGTGCAGCACGCTGCATCCGGGGCTGAGCATTACCATAACGACAGATAACATAAAAAATCTTTATGATATGCTGGAGAATTACGAGATCGATCTGGCCATCGTGGATGGGGCCATTCAGCGCCCGGGCCTGTCGTCTATGATGCTGGATACCGACTATCTGATGTGTGTCATGTCCGATCAGAACCCCCTGTCCCGGCATGCGGCTGTCACGCTTTCCGAACTGAAGCGCCAGCGCATGATCCTGCGCCTGCCGTCTTCCGCCACCCGGGAGCTGTTTGAGGCGGCCCTGGAGAGCAGCCAGGACTCAATCCGGAATTTCAACGTGATACTGGAGGTGGATAACATCGCCACCATCAAAGATCTAATCCGCAAGGAACTGGGGGTGTCCGTGCTGCCCCGCAGCGCCTGCATGGATGAGCTGCGGAAGGGGAAGTTGACGGCGCTGCCCATCGAGAATCTCAGCATGGTGCGGGAGACCCGGATCGTATACAACAAGGACTTTTCCCACGAGGAGATCCTGCATGAGATCACCGGGCTTTACCACCGGGAGGCCAACGGCGGCTGAGCGGAAGGCAAAGCGTAAGGAGCCTGCCGCACTGCTGTCTGGGAAAAAGAACAGGACCGCCGCCCGGGCAGACGGGCGGCGGTCCTGTTTATAAAATGGCTGTTCCGGCATGGGCCGGGCGGCAGCGCGGCTTCTTACGCTTCGAAGGGAAAGACAAAGGGCAGATGCAGCGCATCCCGCACGCTCAGCAGGTCCCGCTGAACACCTTCTCCCACCGGGACGCCCTTATCCTTGCGGTCCAGCCAGGCAAGATATTCTTTTTCGCCGGCGGTATAGATGCGTTCCGCATCCGGGGCCTTGCGGGAAGCGCGCAGGGCGCGGCAGATGTCGCCGGCTGTTTTCTTAAAGCTTTCCGCACCGCAGAAAGCCTCCGGATCGATGGCCAGGAAGAAGTGGCCCAGGGGATAGGGCTTTTTACTTCCATCCGGGTTCAGCCCGGTGAGCATTTTCATATAGCTTCCGGCCTGCAGGGCGGCGGAGAGGATCTCCACAACGGCGGCGTAGCCGTAGCCCTTGTAGCCGGCCATCTCCTCGCCGATCCCGCCCAGAGGTGCCAGTGCGGCAGTGCCCTCCACCAGACGGCGCAGAATTTCGTCGCTGTCGGTCAGGGCGGTGCCCTCCTGGCTGATGACCTGACCGGCGGGAGTGGGCTTGCCGGAGCGGGCATAGTATTCGATCTTTCCCCGCTGAACAATGGAGGTGGCGCAGTCCAGACAGAAGGGAAACTCTTCATCGGTGGGCAGGCCGAAGGTCAGCGGGTTGGTCCCCATCATGTTCTCCACGCCGAAGGTGGGCGCGATGGAGGGGCGGGCATTGGTGCCGACCATGCCGATCAGATCGGCCTTGGTGGCCATGGTGGCATAGTAGCCGGCGATTCCGAAATGGGTGGAGTTGCGCACGGCAACCATGCCCATGCCCATTTTTTTGGCCTTTTCAATGCACAGCTCCATGGCCCGGTGGGCCACGACCATACCCATGCCGTTATGTCCGTCCAGAACGGCGGTGGTAGGGGTCTCCCGTACCACCTCGATCTCTGTGACGGGATTGAGGATGCCGGCGTCGATCCGGTCAATGTAAATGGGCTTAAAGCGGTTGCAGCCATGGGACTCGATGCCCCGGCGGTCGCTTTCCATCAGAATATCGGCGCAGATGGTAGCGTCGGCTGCCGGGATGCCCTTGGCTTCAAAAGCGGCGCGCATAAAGTCGCCGATCAGCTGCCAGGAGACGTAAGGACGGGTTTCACTCATGGGAAACTTCCTCTCTTTCCATTCAGTTATGGGGAATTGTATGCGGTAAACTTTATTATACGGCCCGCCGCAGGGAAATTCAACCACTGTCTTGCGGACGCTGCGGCGGAGGAAATGCGGGAAGACGGCAGAAGCCTGAAAGGCGGATGCGGACGGTGCGCGGAAGAAATAGGGGTGGAATTTCCGGGGGAAAAGTGCTATACTGTCTCACAAACAAGAGGCCGGAGACCGGGCGGCCCGGGGAGGATGGTACGATGAAGATTCTGATTGTTGTGGATATGCAGAAGGATTTTGTCAGCGGCGCACTGGGCACGCCAGAGGCTGCCGCGATTGTTCCGCAGGTGGTAAAGCGGGTGGAGGAGGGCGTGCGCCGGGGCGAACGCATTCTGTTTACCCGGGACACGCATTTGGAAAGTTACCTGCAGACGCAGGAGGGGCGGAAGTTGCCGGTGCCTCACTGCATCCGGGGAACGGAGGGCTGGGAGATCATTCCCGAGCTGAAGAAGTACACCGACGGCCGGACCGTGATCGATAAGCCGACCTTCGGCAGCCGCATCCTGGGGCAGACGCTGGAGGCGCTGGAGCGGGAAGAACCGGTGGAAGCGATTACCCTGATCGGGCTGTGCACGGATATCTGCGTGATCTCCAACGCGCTGCTTGCCAAGGCGTTTTTGCCGGAGGCGGAGATCACGGTGGATGCTGCCTGCTGCGCCGGTGTTTCACCGGAGAGCCACCGGGGCGCTTTGGCGGCAATGCAGGTGTGTCAGATCACCGTGGAGCACGCGGAACAGGGCTGAGAAAGCCGGGGTCGAAAGACCCCGGTTTTTTGTGGAATATTCCAACTTGTGCCCAGCCGCGGATTCCCGTATAATCGACCCATCGTGTGTATGGCACACGAAATCGGATACAGGGGAATTTCCCCTGAAAAGGAGATCGACAATGAAAAAAACAGTCACTCTGGCGCTGGCCCTTTTGATGATGCTGACCGCACTGGTCGGATGCGCCAATGACACACCGGCTGACAATGCCGAGAACACGGAAACGAAGGAAAACTTCAGCGATGAAATGAAAATCCCCTACGCAGTGGACCTTTCTCCGGAGGACGGGGCGGACAGTGTGGAGCGGCAGGGCGATCACGAGAATTCGCCGTATTTTGCCCATCCCGACGTCTACAACCTGGAATCCACCGACTCTTTGACGGTGCTGCATCACTTCAAGACCCAGCAGCAGACCAGCGAGTGGTCCTGCGGCGTGGCCTCCGCCCTGATGGTGCTGGAATGGTACGGTAAGCTGGGCAGCTGGAATGAAGAAACGCTGGCGGAGCTGCGTCACGCCCTGGACGGGACGGAGCTGAGCGGATATCCCGGCACCACGCTGAATCAGGCTATGGATATTTTCAACGGCGTAGGCGGTTTTGATATGGTTACAACCCACGATTATCCCGACGGGATCTGGATCGATGACATTACGGGCTGGCTGAAAGAGGGCAAGCCCATCATGATCTGCTGGAATGACTGGGGCGGACACTGGCAGGTGATCATCGGGTACGACACCATGGGAACGGAGACGACCCAGGATGATGTGATTTTGGTGGCGGATCCTTACGATACTACGGACCACAACCAGGATGGCTACGGCATTTACTCGGCCGAGCGCCTGCTTTATAATTTTACGATGTACGGCGCGTTTCCCGAGGAAGAGGGCGGCAGCGACATGCTGTTCCTTGTGGCAAGCCCGGCGGAATAAGGAAAAGGAGCCCGGAGGCAGCTGCCTCCGGGCTCCTTTTTTATGCTTTGGCCCGGCGGAAGAATCGGGCGGGTCCTGGCCGGAAAGGCGGCCCGCCGCCTTAGACGTAGCTTTGACTTCCCACGTCGAACACGCCGCGGGTGGTGACGCGCAGAGTGGGAATGACCGGCAGCGCCATAAAGCTCAGGGTCATGAACGGATCGATGCCCGGATTAACGCCCAGGGTGAACGCGGTTTCTTTGGCGTTTTCCAGCGCGCGGTTGACTTCGACCAGGGGCTCTTCACTCATGATGCCGGCAATGGACAGGGGGACCTCGGCGACAGAGGCATCTCCGTTCCAGACGACGATGCCGCCCCGCAGCGCAACGACCCGATTGACGGCGGCGGCCATGGAGGCTTCGTCCGCGCCCACAACGATGATGTTATGCGAGTCGTGGGAGACGGAGGTCGCCACGGCGCCGGACCGAAGTCCGTAGCCCTTCAGATAGCCGATGCCGATGTGGTGTGTATTTTTGTGGCGCTCCACCACGGCAATTTTCAAAATATCCTGTTCCGGATCGATGTGGTCGGCATAGCCGGCGTCGACCGTTGTGATCTCCCCGTTGACCACGCCGATCACACCCCGGGGACGGGACTCTGCGAAGTCACCGGCATCCAGCGTTTCCACATGGAAGGTGTTGTGGGAACGGTCCACCAGATACTGCTCGATCTGCGGTTCCGCGAAGGGGGCAAGCGTGCCGTGATCCACCATCAGCCGGCCCTTTTTATAAACCTGAAGGATCTGGAAATCCCGGAAGTTGTCGATCACGGTGAAATCGGCCAGATACCCGGGTGCTACGGCGCCGCGGTTATTCAGAAGGAAGTACCGGGCCGCGTTATGGGTGGCGGCCTTGATCGCCAGAATGGGATCCACCCCCAGGCTGATGGCCCGCTTGATGATGTAGTCGATATGGCCCTTCTCCAGCAGGTCGTTGGGGTGCTTGTCATCGGTGCAGAACATGCAGCGGTCCGCGTATTTGTCGCACAGCAGCGGCACCAGCGCATCCAGGTTCCGGGCGGCGGTGCCCTCCCGGATCATAATGACCTGGCCGCGCTGCAGCTTGGCGATGGCGTCCTGCAGATCGTGGCACTCGTGATCGGAGTAGACGCCGGCGGCGATATAGGCGTTCAGATCGTTGCCTTTGAGGTCCGGGGCGTGTCCGTCGATCTTCTTTTTGTGGGCCTGCGCGGCAACGATTTTTTCCACGGCCTGATCGTCTCCGTTGATGACGCCCACGAAGTTCATCATCTCGGCAAGCCCCTGTACCCGGGGATAGTCATAAAAGCTGTCAATGGCGCGGTAGTCCAAAACGGCGCCGGATTCATCCAGCGGCGTGGCCGGTACGCAGGAGGGGAGCATGAAGCGGACATCCACCGGAAGCCCCTCCGTTGCCTGCAGCATGTATTCAATGCCGTCTGTGCCCATGACGTTGGCGATCTCATGCGGGTCCGTGATGACGGTGGTGGTGCCGTGGGGCAGCACGGCCTTTACAAATTCCGTGGGGCGGACCAGTGCGCTTTCCAAATGGATGTGCGCATCCAGAAAACCGGGCAGAATGATCTTCCCGCGCATATCGACTTCCTGCTGCCCGGAATAAGATCCCATGCCCACGATCAGCCCCTCTGCCACGGCAATGTCGTCATGGCAGAGCTCGTTGGAAAAAACGTTCACATAGGTGGCGTTTTTCAAAACCAGATCCGCCGGCTCCCGTCCGGCTGCGGCTGCAATGATCCGCCGTTTTTTCAACAGCTTGCGATTGATTTTGCCCGTATAACTCTCAGACATAGTACCGCTCCTTTTTCTGAATTCCGGCGCCCGCCGCGCCGGCCGGGGGAAAGCTGGAATGAACTGACACCTCTTACCGGGAAGTATACGCCTCGGAGGGGCGCTTGTCTACAGAAAAAAGAGGCCAGGCGTTTACGCCCGGCCTCTTTGCCGCAGGAAGGAAACAGATTAGCCCTTTACCGTACCGTCCGGATTGAAGACGGGCAGGGGCTCCAGAAAACGAATATCGCTGCGTGCAGCGGCGCCGCCCTCCGCCAGGATGGCGGCCCGGCCGGCCACAATGGCGCCGGCGGCGTGGGCAAGCTGCTCCAGTGCGCTGATCGACTCGCCCGTGGAGATCACGTCATCCACCAGCAAAACACGCTTCCCCTTGAGCAGGGCGGCGTCTGCGCCGGAGATGTAAAGGTGCTGCTCGGCCTGGGTCGTGATCGAGCGGACGGCCACGTCAATGGGGTCGGTCAGATAGACCTTCATTCCCTTACGGGCCACAAAATACTTCTCCGCCTGGGACTGCCGGGCCATCTCGTGGATCAGGGGGATTCCCTTGGCCTCGGCCGTGAGCATATAATCAAAGTCCAGGTCCTTGACCAGCTTAAGCATCTCTTCGGCGCAGCGTACAGTCAGCTCCGCGTCACCGAACAGCACAAATGCGCCGATGGACAGATCGTCCGAGACTTTGCAGATGGGCAGGTCCCGCTCCAGGCCCGCTACGTTCAGATGGTATGTAAGCATGATGAATGCCTCCCTCGTGGTGATTGCCGGGCGCGCAATGTCCCGGAATGTTCCCAAAACATGCTTATTATAGCGTCTTTTCAGGAAAAGTCAATGAACAAAGGCCGGGATTTGTCCAACGGAGCCGGAGACTTCGGCCGCGCAGAGGGCGGAAAAGAAGAAAAAAGGCGCCTCCGGCCAGATGGCCGGGGGCGCCGAAGCGTTTGGAAAGAGATGGATCAGCCCTCAAAATGCTCGATAATATCCACCAGCTCGGCACCGATGCGCTTCTGCGCCTCGTTGGTGCCGGCGCCGATGTGCGGCGTGCAGCTGACGGCGGGATGAGAAGCCAGCTCCCAGTTGGGATTCTTCTCGTCGGCATAAACATCCAGGCCGGCGGCCTTGACCTTGCCGGAATTCAGAGCCTCCAGCAGATCCGCCTCGTTGACATTGTCACCGCGGCTGGTGTTGATAAACACGACGCCATCCTTCATCTTGGCGATGTTTTCCTTGCAGATGAGCTTCACACCGTTGAGGGAGGGCGTATGCAGGGAGACGATGTCCGCCTGCGCAAAAAGCTCGTCCAGCTCCACATACTTGATGCCCATCTTCTCTTCGATGCCGGGCACATGATACACGTCCTGCGCGATCACGTTCATGCCCAGAGCCTTGGCCTTTTCGCCCAGGCACTGACCGATGCGGCCGAAGCCGATGATGCCCAGGGTCTTGCCGGTCAGCTCGAAGCCCTTGGAATAGGCTTTCTTTTCCCACTTCTGCTCCCGCATGGTGTGGCCGGCGATGGAGATGTTCCGCGCACAGGAGAACATCAGGGCCAGGGACAGCTCCGCCACCGCGTTGGAGGAGGCGCGGGGGGTGTTCTTGCAGGCGATACCTGCGGCCTCGGCATAGGGGATGTCAATGTTGTCCATGCCGACACCGGCACGGATGATGAGCTTAAGCTTGCCGCCCTTGGCGTCATCGACCTGCTTGGCCTTGATTTTGGTGGCGGAACGGATGATGACCGCGTCAAACTCCTTCAGGGCAGCGCCCAGCTCATCGGGCTCGTAGTAATGCTCGACGACCTCATAGCCATCCTTGCGCAGCTGCTCCATTGCGCCGGCGTCCATACCGTCGGTGACCAGAACTCTCATAGACATGGTAAATTCTCCTTTATCAAGTTGGTTTTGGGCCCCGCAGACGGGGCCGGAAGGAACGAAGGGCAGGCGCGGATCAGGCGTGCTCTTCCTCGTACTTCTTCAGGAAGTCGACCAGAGCCTCGACGCCCTCTTTGGGCATGGCGTTGTAAATGGAAGCCCGCAGGCCGCCCACGCTCTTGTGGCCCTTGAGGTTATCAAAGCCGGCGGCTTTGGTGGCAGCCACGACCTCTGCATCCTGCTCCTTGGAGGGGGAGACGAAGGGAACGTTCATCAGGGAGCGGTCCTCCTTGCGGACGGAGCCGGTGAAGAACTTGCTGGAATCCAGGAAGTCATAGAGCACGGCGGCCTTTTCCAGGTTGCGCTGATGCATGGCCTCCAGGCCGCCCTGCTTCTGCAGGTACTTGAAGACCTTGCCGCAGCAGTAGATGGCCCAGCAGTTGGGCGTGTTGTACATGGAGCCGGCGTCCGCGTGGGTCTTGTAGTTGAGGTAGATGGGCAGCTTGTCAAGATCGTCGCGGATCAGATCCTCGCGGATGATGACGATGGCCATGCCGGCGGGGCCGACGTTCTTCTGCACGCCGGCCCAGATCAGGCCGTACTTGCTGACGTCGCAGGGGCGGGAAAGGAACATGGAGGACTGGTCGGACACCAGGACCTTGCCCTTGGTGTTGGGCAGGTGATAGTAGGTGGTACCGTTGATGGTCTCGTTTTCGCAGATATAGACGTAATCGGCGTTGTCGGGGATGTCCAGATCGGAGCAGTCCGGCACGTAGGAGAAGTTCTTGTCCGCAGAGGAGGCGACGATCTTCACCTCGCCGACCTTCTTGGCTTCGTTGATAGCCTTCTTGGACCAGGCGCCGGTCTCCACATAGCAGGCCACGCCGTTTTTCATCAGGTTCATGGGCACCATGGAGAACTGGACCGTGCCGCCGCCCTGGATGAACAGGACCTTGTAGTTGTCGGGGATGCCCATCAGAGCGCGCAGATCGGCTTCCGCCTCATCCACGATCTGCTGGAACACCTTGGAGCGGTGGCTCATCTCCATGACGCTCATGCCGCTGCCGCGATAATTCAGCACTTCCGCTGCGATCTCTTCCAGCACTTCCTCGGGCATCATGGCGGGACCGGCTGAGAAGTTATAGGTACGTCCGTACTTCATTGTTACATTCCTCCAATAGTTACTCTGATTTTTTGCAGGGTCTGCAGAAGATCATTTGATTGCATGCTCCAGTATACGACAACCAAAACGGATAATCAACAGGCATTTGAAGAACTTTTCCGCGCCGCGGAGGCGGACGCGCCCTTGTAATCCGGGCGAGGGCCTGCTATACTGAACCTGTGTAGAGACAGGGGGCGGTGCCCTTTGCGGCCGGCCGCCGATTTGAGAGAAAGCAAGAGGAATCTGCCATGCGACCTGATGGGACCAGAGTGAAGAATCTGTCCGCCATTGTCCAGGCGCTGCCATATGTGATGCCGAAACGCTACGATGCGCAGAACTGGGCCAACGACCATGTGGACGAGGACATTATCAAGCAATACATCCGCGCCAAGCGGCGGGAGGGGCTGCGCATCACGCATATGAGCGTGCTGGCTGCGGCCTACTATAAGGCGGCGCTGGAAAATCCGAAGGTCAACCGCTTTATCATGAACCGCAAGATTTATCAGCGCAATCACTTCTGCTTCAGCTTTGTGATTCTGAAGACCCGGGAAGACGGAACTCCGGATGAGACCTCCCTGAAGGTCTATCTGGACAAGGAGGATACCATCTTCACCGTCAATGAGAAGATCCGCACCATCATCGAGAAAAATCAGCAGCAGACGCACAACAATAATACCGACCGGTTTGCAAACTTTGCCTTTTCCGTGCCGGGGCTGGCCCGCTTTGTCTTCTGGCTGGCTTATCACCTGGACCTGCACGGGCTGCTGCCCCGGAAGATCATTGAACTGAGCCCCTTCCATACCAGTCTGTTCATTACGAATCTGGCGTCGATCAACACCCAGTATATTTTCCACCATTGCTATGAATTCGGGACGACCAGCGTGTTTGTATGCATGGGTAAGCCGATCCCGGATCCGGCTGCGCCGGCGGGGATGCGGAAAAAGCTGCTGCCGCTGGGCGTTGTGATGGATGAGCGCATCGCCACCGGCATTGAGTATTCCCGCTTCTTTGCGGCCTTCAGCCGCTATCTGAAGGATCCGGCGCAGCTGGAATGCCCGCTGGGCAGTGCCTGTTCCGTTCCGGCACAGAAGGGAAGTGAAGTGGAAGCATGAGCGGGGAAAATGAGCTGCGGCATCTGGGCCTGTATGCCCGGGCGGCCGTTAAGTGGATGCTTCTGGCGGCGGTGACCGGTACGGTCTGCGGTGTGGTGGGCTCCGCATTCCATATGGGCGTCCATTACGCGACGCTGCTGCGGGAGCAGCACGGCTGGCTTTTGTGGTGCCTGCCGGCGGCCGGCCTTGTGATCGTCGCGTTTTACCGCCTGACCGGCACGGAAGGGCAGGGGACCAACGACATCATTGACGCGGTGCGTCTGGGGAAGAAACTTTCCCCCTGGCTGCTTCCGGCGATTTTCTTGGGAACGGTGCTGACGCATCTTTGCGGCGGCTCCGCCGGCCGTGAGGGGGCTGCTCTGCAGATGGGCGGCGACATCGGCCATTGGACCGGGCGGCTGTTCCGCCTGGACCAGCGGGACCGGCGCACGGCGGTCCAATGCGGCATGGCCGCGTTCTTCACCGCCCTGTTTGGAACGCCCCTGGCGGCGACGGTGTTTGCCATGATGGTGATCAGCGTGGGACAGATCTATGACGCGGCTCTGGTGCCCTGCCTGGCGGCGTCACTGATGGCCTACGGCGTCTCTTTAAAGCTGGGGGTGGAGCCGACCCGCTTCCGCGTTGCGGTGCCGGAGCTGGAGGCGCCCATGCTGCTTCGTGTGGCGATTCTGGCGATCCTGTGCGGCCTGGTGTCGGTGCTGTTTTGCCGGTTCCTCCACGGGACGGAAGCGTGGATGAAAACGAAACTGTCCAATCCCTGGCTGCGGGTGGTCGTCGGCGGCGCGGCGGTCGTGGGGCTGACGCTTGTGTGCGGAACGGATTACAACGGCGCCGGCATGGAAGTGATCACCGCGGCGGTCGAGCAGGGGAGCGCCCGGCCCTATGCCTTTTTGCTCAAGCTGCTGTTCACGGCCGTAACGCTTTCGTCCGGATTCAAAGGCGGTGAAGTGGTGCCCTCCTTCTTCGTAGGGGCGACATTTGGCTGCGCGGCGGCTCCGCTGCTGGGGATCCCGGCCGGATTCGGCGGTGCGGTGGGCCTGATCAGCGTATTCTGCGGCGCGGTGAACTGCCCGATCGCATCCATCTTCCTGGCGGCGGAGCTGTTCGGTGCGCCGGGGCTTTTGTACTATGCGCTGGCCTGCGCGCTGAGCAATCTTTTCAGCGGCTATAACGGGCTTTACTCCAGCCAGACCATTCTTTACTCCAAGCTGAAGGCCCAGTACATCAATGTGCATACCAACCACCATCATGCCGGCGAGCAGCATGCGGACACGCCGCACGCCCGCGGCTCTCTGGAAGAAGAGGAATAAATTTCTGAAAAGCGTAAAAACTCCCCCTGTGAACGACACGGGGGGAGTTTTTTTGCGCGGCGGAGGGCAAAGCGCCGCAGCCAGGAAGAAAAACGGCCCGGGCTCACCAAGCGGAACCGGACCGGGGAGGAATGTATGGAATTTTTGGGGAAGCTGGGCGGAGTCTGCCTGGCAACGGTGGTCAGTGTGGCGGTTCTTTTTCTGCTGACGCGCCTGATCGGTGCACGGCAGGTGTCGCAGATGAATCTGTTCGACTATATCGTGGGGATTACCATCGGATCCATTGCGGCGGAGCTGGCCACCGAGCTGGAGCGTCCGGAGGAACCGCTGACAGCCCTGGTGCTTTATGGGCTGATCGCCTGGGGGATCTCCACAGCCACCGACAAGTCGGTGCGCCTGCGGACGCTGATCGCCGGCCGGCCGCTGGTATTGCTGGATGGCGGCGTTCTCAGCCGGAAAAACCTGAAGAAAGCACATTTGGACCTGAACGAATTTTTGGCTCTGTGCCGGATCGGCGGCTATTTTGATCTGAATCAGATCCAGACGGCGACTTTGGAGAACAACGGGACAATCAGCTTCCTCCCGCGGGAGACCGACCGGCCGGCCACGCCGTCGGATCTGGACCTCAAGCCCAGGCAGACACAGGTGCAGCTCCCCTTTGTGATGGACGGACAACTGGTGGAGGAAAACATCCGTCGGGCCGGGAAAGAGCCGGCCTGGGTGCATCGGGCCTTGCTGCGCCAGGGATTCCGGGATGAGCGGGCGGTGCTGCTGGCGCTGTGGGCCGGGGGCGAAAGCCTGAATGTCTATCCCCGGGACCCGGAGGGGCACAACGCGTAAGGCGGCGGCATAGACTGCCGGGGGTGATGCCGGTGATTCCGTGCGAAGCGGGGCAGGATCCGCTGGCCTTGACCACGGCCATCCAGACCTTGGCGCTCAGCATTGCCACGGGGCTGGGGGATGAGGAGCTGTCCCTGGCTGGGGCCCTGTTCACCCAACTGGGGGATACGCTGGCGACCATTGCCGCGCAGCGGGCATGGGCGGCAGCAGGGTGCAGGCAGGAAGGGCGTACTGGAGAGCGGAACGGATGAAACAAGCCGCGGGCAGTCTTGCCCGCGGCTTGTCTGCTGATTCAGCGCTCCAAAAGAGCACGGGCCTGCTCCCGGTTTTGCAGGGCCAGCTCCCGGAGACGGTCCACCGCGGCGGCCTGAGAGTCGCCGCTGCGCTGGGAGAGGCGCCGGGCAGCCTGATCGATGAGGCGGATCAGGCCGTCTGCTGTCAGATCGCTCAGCTCCACGAAAAGGTCCTGCCCGATGTACCGCAGAAACGCGGAGACCTTCGGATCATACACCACGCCCACCAGGGGCGTGCCCTGCCCGGCTGCGAAAATCAGCGCATGCAGGCGCATGGATACCACGATGTCCATGCGGGAGAGGGCTCCGATGATTTTACCGGCATCTCCGGCATTGTCCAGGAAATAGTGCGGGACGTCGCCGATGCTCTGCGCGGCCTGACGGCCGGCCAGGGGATCCTGCCGGTTTTCCACGGCCAGAAAGACCGGCGTAAGCCCATAGGTCCGATAAGCGTATGCGGCGGCGGTGCCGAAGGCGGACGCGCGCGCGTCAAAGCCGGACCAGTTCCGAAGTGCAAAGCAGATGTAATGCCCATGGGGCGGGATCCCCGCCCGCAGCAGAAGACTGTCGATCTGATCATCCGCGGCGGGTGTCAGCGTCAGGGCGGGGTCGGCGGTGAGCAGGATTTTCGGGGCTGTGACACCCATGGCCTGCAGCTCTTCCAGAGAGTTGGGTTCCCGCAGGGTAATGACATCGACGCAGCGGTTGAGAACATCCGCGGCCAGACGGCGATGCCGCTCCCGGATCACCGGACCGATGCCGCAGCCGTACATTTGGACGCGGCACCCGCAGCGCTTGGCGGTCTGAATGTTGTGCAGATAGTACCACAGCGAGCGGCGGGAGGTTACGTCCTGAATCAGGCTGCCGCCGCCGTTGATATACAGCCTGGCTGTCCGCATGGCCCGGCCCCAGACCGGAAAGTTGGAACGGTGGACGGCCCGGACCCGATAGGTCAGGCGGGTGGAGCGGGGATTCTTGCTCAGAACGGTCAAGGGCATGTCCGGGTCGATGGAGCGCATTTCCTGCAGGATGGCCTCCAGGATGGCGTCGTCGCCGGCATTTCCGCGTCCATAGGCGCCGCAGATGACCACGCCGTCCCGTGTCTGCCGGGGACGGTTGTGCCTGCGCAGGATCTGCCGGTAAATCTCCCGCTGCGTGTCCACGGTGCGCTGGATGGAGAACTGCACGGAGGCCTTTTCCCAAAGCTTTTCACCCAGCTGCCTGCGCAGGGCGTCATCCTGCCCCAGCAGAGCCAGATCGCGGCCCAGCGTTTCTGCATCGCCGGGGGTGAAGAGGTATCCGTTTACGCCGGAGTCGATCAGCTGCGGGATCCCACCCACCGCCGTGGCCACTGTGGCCAGATGGAAGCGGGCGCCCTCTGTCAGGGCATAGGGGAAGGTTTCCGAAACACTGGTCAGGGCGTTTACATCCAGGGCAGAATAAAACCGGTCCATGCCGCCGCTGATCCAACCGGCGAAGCAGACCCGATCCGCAACGCCCAGCTCCGCAGCCAGAGCTTCCAGCTTGTGCCGGTCCTCCCCATCACCGGCGATCAGCAGGCGCAGCCGGGCGCATTGCCCGGCGGCCAGGGCGAAGCCGCGGATCAGGGTAGCGATATCCTTCACCGGGTTCAGCCGGGCGGCAATGCCTACCACAACGCTGTCCGCATCGGCCGAAAGGCCAAGCCCCCGCAGATAGGGCAGACGGTCCCCCTGATCGGAGGCCGGGGTAAAATCGATCCCATTGTAAATGGTGTAGAAGCGATCGGGGGGGAACCCGCGGGAGATCAGAAGATCCACCATGGCATCCGATACGCCGATGCGATAATCCACCTTACGCAGCGCCCAGGCGTTGATGACGCCGAACGTGGCCCGGCTGAAGGGGCGGCCCATATAGTCCAGCTTATAATCGCTGTGTACCGTGGAAACCACGGGAAGCCCGGTGGAACGGCGCAGCAGCGCCCCCACCATGTTGGCCCGGGACCCGTGGCAGTGGATCAGCTCAAATCCGCCGGCGTGAATATAAGCGCCCAGCCGGCGGCACAGGCGGGGAATGTTGTTGCCGCCCATGATTTCGGTGGGGATCCCAAGCTCCCGGGCTTCCTGGGCAAAGGGACCATCCCGGAAACAGACCAGCTGAACGGTGTCTGTGCGGCTGAGCTGGCTGAGCAGGGTGAGCACATGCGTTTTGGCTCCGCCGGAGTCCCCTCCGCTGATGAGATGAATGATGTTCATGGCGCGCCTCCTTCTCATTTGGGCGAACGAACGGAACGAACCATCCATCCTTTTACGGAACGGATGTGAATTCGCTCTTGTAGAATCTGAAAAAATATTATACAATGCAGAGGAAACAAGGTCAAGGCAGGGTGGAGAAATGCCGCCCGTGCATGGAGGTTTGCAAGCTATGGAACAGAAAAAAAGCAAATGGAATGTAATCGATGTCATCGCGGTGGTGCTGATCGTGGCGGCGGTGGCTTTTGTGGGCTGGAAGCTGGCTCATCGCGGAAGCGGGACCGGCAGCGAGGCGCAGACCGTACGGATCGACTATACGGTCAAATGCGAGGGCGTTGCGAAGGAGCTTTACGATTCCTGCAAAGAGCATCTGCCCTCCCGGCTGATGGCTTCCGGCAAGGTGTTTGACGGCGAGATCACGTCGGTGGAAGAGCAGCCCTATTATGTTTTGTCGGACAATGGCCAGTGGGTGGAGGACCGGGATCATGTGACACTGGTGTTCACGGTGTACTGCAATGTGGCCGGCGGTGAGGTCATGACCACCAAGGTCGGCGAGCAGGAGGTCCGGGTCGGCAAAACGGACTATATCCTCAAAAGTGAATACATCGAGTTCAGCGACTGTGTGATCACCTCGGTGACCTGGTCCGAGTAAACGCTCCGATGAAGGCGGCTGCCCACGGCGGCCGCCTTTTTTGCCCCCCGCTTCCCGGAAAAACGCACAAAAAAAGCACCGGAACCGCTCTTCCCGAACGGCTCCGGTGCTCTTTTTACAAGCTGTTTTTGCCCCGGACCAGATAGCGGCCCAGAGGACCGGAGAGGATGCGGCCCCGGTCCACAGCCAAGGCGCCCCGCAGGTAAACCTGACGGATGCCGCCGGAGGTAACAAAACCCTCATAGGTGCTGTATCCGGCTTTGCTGATCGAGTCTGCCCCGCGGATCACATGGCTGGCTCCGGGATCATAGACCACAATGTCGGCGTCACTGCCGGGGCGAAGAACGCCCTTGCGGGGATAAAGCCCGTAAAGCCGCGCGGGATTTTCACTAAGGACCTGGCACATCTGGCTGACGCTGATGCGCCGCTGGGCCACGCCGGCGGTGTAGACCAACTCGCCCCGCGTCTCCACGCCGGGGACGCCGCCTGGGATCTTGGTGAAGTCCGCAAGTCCGGCGTTTTTCTGCTCCTGTGTAAAGCTGCAGTGATCTGTGGAGATCGTCTGGATCTCGCCCTTGCGCAGGGCTTTCCAGAGGTAATCCTGCTCGGCCTTTTCCCGGATCGGCGGAGCGCAGACATAGCGGGCCGCGGCGGCGGGATCATCCTGAAAGTAGACGGATTCGTCCAGAACAAGATACTGCGGACAGGTCTCTACGTACACGGTCTGGCCGCGCATGCGGGCGGCACGGACCTCGGCCAGGGACTCATGGTTGGTCAGATGAACGATGATGACCGGGCAATCCGCCGCCTCGGCAATATGCAGCAGCCGGCCGACCGCTTCCGCCTCCAGGCACATGGGACGGGTCAGGGGATGGGAGCTGGGACCCATTTTCCCGGCGGCCTTCCGCTCGGCAATCATCGCGTCGATCACGCCGGCGTTTTCGCAGTGGAAGCCGGCAATGCCGCCCATGCGCCGCAGCTGCTTGAGCGCCCGATAAATATCCCCGTCGCTGCAGATCATGGCCGGATAGGTCAGATACATTTTAAAGGAAGAAATTCCGGCGGCGAACATCTTCGGCAGCTCTTCCTGCACGGAGTCGTTCCACTCTTCAATGGTCATGTGGAAGCCGTAGTCGCACCAGCTGCGGCCGTCCGCCTTCCGGTGCCACGCCTCCAGCCCCTCCGAAAGAGGATGACCGCGCCCGGCGTCGGCAAAGTCGATGACGGTGGTGGTGCCGCCGCGAATGGCGGCCCGGCTGCCGGAGGAGAAATCATCCGCCGTGGTGGTGTTGCATACGAACAGGTCAAAATGCGTATGCGCGTCGATGAAGCCGGGGAAGAGCAGACAACCGGAGACGTCCACGGTCTCGTCTGCTTCCGCCTTGATCCGGCGGCCGATTTGGACGATGCGCTCCCCGTCGATCAGAAGGTCGGCCTTCGCCGTTCCGTCGCCGGAGACCACGGTGCCGCCTTTGAGCAAACGTTTCATAAAAAACCTCACTTTCTCCGGGGCAGCCCGGCTGGGATTCTTGGGAGGTATTATACTACGCGGGCCTGCAAATATCCAGAGGGCATTGGAAAAAACCTGAAGATGCGCGGCGGGTCTCGGTCGGCCGGAAAACTCCGCCTTTCCGGCCGGGGCACCGCGTGCTTCCGGAAGCGGACAGGAAAAATCCCGGTCTGCCGCCTGCCCTGGAAGGCAAGCGGCAGACCGGGCGCGCTGCGGATCAGCCCAAAAGCCAGCGGTTATTCTGCAGAACCGTCAGGATCAGCGTTTCGATCCCCGCGGGAAGCCCGTTGTTGGGATCGTTGAGATCCGCTTCCCACACGGATCCGTCCAGCCGGACCAGGACCCGGTGCCCGTTCAGGGGCAGGAAGCCCGGATTGCCGGTGCTTTCGTCAAAGCCCCTGCGGTCATAAAACAGGGTGAATTTTTCGCGGTAGGGAGCGGAGTCGTAGGGGCAGAAGGCCGCGCAGTTGCCGCATTCGTTGCACATCCGGTCGATGTGCACGATCTGGCGGGACCCGTCGGGCAGGGCGACGGATACATTGGCCCGGTTGGGGCAGACGTCCACACAGTTTTGGCAGACGGTCTGGCACTGCAGGCAGCGGTCACCCTCGCAGCGGGCGGACAGGCACAAAACGCCCTTTTTACGCGTGACAGCCTCCCGGCTGTCCGGGCTGGCCGCGGCGGGAAGGGAGATCTCGTCTGCGGAGCCGATCACCGCCTGGGCAAAAGCGGCCGCGTCTGCGATGCCTTCCACCACCGTGGCGGGACCGCGCATAGCGTCGCCGCCGACGAAAACACCGGGGAGATTTGTGCGGAAGTCCGGAGAGCCCTTGGCATCCGTCTGGATCCCATTTTCCCGGAAGAAGGCGCCGTCCACGCCCTCGCCGACTGCGGCGATGACCGTGTCGCAGGGAATTTCCAGGGTCTGGTCGGTTTCCTCCACGCCGCGGCGCCCGTCGGGACCGGGGGCGCCCAGCTGCATTTTCCGGCAGAGCAGCCGGCCCTGCTCCTGGCGGATGGGAGCGGCCAATTCCAGGAAGGTGACGCCATCCGCCAGTGCCAGTTCCAGCTCTTCCGCGTCGGCGGGCATATACTTCCGGGTCCGGCGATAGACCAGCGTGACAGAATCCGCCCCGGCCCGCAGGGCCGCGCGGGCGGCGTCCATGGCGGTGTTGCCTGCGCCGACCACCGCCACATGGCCCAGGGATACCGGCTTGCCGGCCTTCAGATCCCGCAGCCAGGCGATCACCGGCTGAACATTGCCGGGAATGTCCAGCTTGCCGGGCTTCTGGGCCCCGACCGCATAAAAGATGTGCGTATAGCCCTGCTCTTTGAGCGCGGCTGCCGACGGTGCCGGGGCGCCGCAGCGGATCTCGGCGCCCAGCTTCCGCATCAAAGACACATCCCGGTCAATGGCCGCATCCGGGATTCGGAAGGCGGGAATGACCTGCCGGACGATTCCGCCCAGGGTCTGCTCCCGCTCGAACAGGGTCACCGGGATGCCGGCACGGGCCAGAAAATAGGCGGCGGCAATTCCGGTGGGACCGCCGCCCACCACGGCGGCCCGGCGTCCATCCCACACCGGTGCCGGCGGCGTCAGGGAAGCCAGAAGCGTTTCATAGCCGCGCTGAGCGGCGACCAGCTTGGCGCTCCGGATCTGTACCGGCGATTCGTAGAAATTCCGGGTGCACTTGTCCATGCAGTGATGGGCACAGATGGTTCCAGTGATGAAGGGCAGGGGGTTCTTCTGCATGATCACCTTCAATGCCGCAGCGTAGTCGCCCCGGCGGCTGAGCTCCAGATACTCCGGAATATCCTGCCCGATGGGGCAGCCGCCCTTGCAGGGGGCGGTGAAGCAGTTCAGCAGGGGAACCTTTTTCCAGAGCTTGCGCTTGGGCAGGGGCTTTACGGCCTTGCACAGAAGCGAATCCCGGATCGCCCCGTCCGCCTCGGCCTCGATCCGGGCACAGTCCACCCGGGTAAAGGGCTGGAAGGGCAGAGAGTCCAGCTTGTCCGCGATTTGGGTAAAGCGCTGGTAGCCGCCGGGCTTGAGCTCGGTGGTGGCCATGGTGATGGGCCAGATCCCGGCGGCAAAAAGCCGGTCGATGTTCATGGCGTCTGCGCCGCCGGAATAGCTCAGGCGCAGCCGGCCGTCAAACTCCCGGGCGATCCGGGCGGCCATCCGTGTGGTCAGGGGATAAAGGGCCTTGCCAGCCATATACATCTCATCGCTGGGCAGCTCTCCCGCGGTGACTTCCACCGGGAAGGTGTTGGAAAGCTTGAGACCGAATTCCAGGCCCCGGCCGGCGGCCAGCTTCTGCAGGCGCCGGAACATGGGAATCGCGTCCTCGTACTGCAGATCCTCCCGGAAGTGATGCTCGTCGAAGGCAACATAGTCGTAGCCCATGGCATCCAGGGTGGAGCGGGCCGTCTCATAGCCCAGCAGCGTGGGGTTGCACTTAACAAAGGTGTTCAGCCCCTTTTCGGTGATCAGGTACGTGGCGATCCGCTCAATCTCCTCCGGCGGACAGCCGTGCAGCGTAGAGACCGTGACGCTTCGCGAGATCCGGGGGGAGATGGAATCGATGAAGGCAGAGTCTTCAGGGAAAAGCGTGTGCAGCGCGGCGATACAGGACTGAAAGACCGGGGTGGAGGAAGCGTCCATCATGCCGTTCAGGAAGGTGTCCACCTTTTCCCCGCGGATTCCATCCAGGTCATAGCCCACGGACATGTTGAACACAAAGCCGTCGGGGCTTCCCAGGTGAAAGCGGTGTGCGATCATCTTGCAGGCGCACCAGGCTTTTACGTATTCGGCAAAGGCCTGGGGGACCGTCAGCTCCGTGCTCCACTCGCAGTTGTAGCACTCATCTTCGGCCAGAATGCACGGCCGGGCGATGCAGGCGGCCAGCTCAGCCCCGTCCATTTTCTGAACGGTTTTAAGTTCGAAGAACCGCGCGCCGGCAAAGTAACCGGCTACGATGTTCTGGGCCAGCTGGGTGTGCGGTCCCGCCGCGGGGCCGAAGGGCGCTTCGATCGTCTCGCCGAAAATGGGCAGACTTTTATCTCCGGCCCGATGCGGGCGGTATACACCGAACACGGAGCCATCCCGCTGATACTCCGCGCAAATCCAATTCATCAGTTCCCGAAAGGGAATGGGGATCATTTGTTCAGACATGCTGTATCCTCCTCGTGTTATGTGGAATGCTCTCCCCGCGGTCACCGGCGCAGGGAAGAAGCCATCGCTTAGTAGGCGCGGTGGTTCAGGCGGCCCCAAAGCCGCTTGCTGACTTCCAGAATGTGGGCGTTCACCGCTTCTTCGTCGATCTGTGTCAGCTGCCGGTCCTTCATCAGGATCCGTCCGTTGACCATGGAGGTCTGGCACTGCCGGCCGGTCATGCCGAAGAGCATGTGTCCGTCAATGTTTTCCGCGCCGAAGGGCGTAAAGGGCTTATAATCCATTACGATCACATCCGCGGCGGCGCCGGGGCGGAGCACGCCCAGGGTGGGGAAGCCGGCCCGGGCAGCCATAAGGGCGTTGTTGCGGAAGAGCATCTGGGTCACCTCCTGCCAGCCCACGCCGGGCAGACAGACGTTGTGCCGCTGTGCGATCAGGGCGACCTTGATGGACTCCAACATGTCGTTGGTATAGGCGTCTGTCCCGAGGCCGATGAGGATCCCGCGCCGGAACAGCTGCAGCACCGGGGAGATCCCAACGGCGTTGCCCATGTTGCTTTCGGGATTGTTGACCACCATGGTGTCCGTCTCCCGGATCAGATCCATCTCGGCGGTGTTGACGTGGATGCAATGGCCCAGGATCGTCTGCCGGCCCAGAATTCCGTGGTCGTGGAGCCGCTGGACCGGCCGGCGCCCGTAATTGCGCAGGGAGTCGTATACGTCGTTCATGCCTTCCGAGACATGGATGTGGTACCCGACCCGGCCGTTATTGGCTGCGGTCATGCGGTCAAAAGTCCGGTCGGAAATGGTGAACAGTGCGTGTCCGCCGAACATGGGTTTGAGCATATCGGAGGGGTTGCGCTCGCACCAGTCCAGAAAATCCTTGTTTTCCTGGACGGATTGGATGGACTTTTCCTCTCCGTCCCGGTCGCTGACCTCATAGCACAGACAGGCCCGCAGCCCCATCTGCTGCGTCACCTCTGCGATCTGCATCAGGGAGCCCGGAATTTCCAAAAACGAGGCGTGATGGTCAAAAATCGTGGTGACGCCCTGCTTGATGCTGTCCATGACCAGGGCCTGGGCACTGGCTTTTGTGGCGGCCAGATCCAGATTCCGGTCGATATACCACCACTGTCCGTCCAGCACTTCGTAAAAGTTGGTGGGGGCATACCCGTCGATAGACAGGCCCCGGGCCAGGGCGGAGTAAATGTGGGTGTGGGCATTGATGAGCCCGGGCATGATCACGCCGCCATGCGCATCCACAAATTCCGCCTGGGGATATTGGGCGCGGAGATCCGCCGTGGAACCCACGGCCAGAATGGTTCCGCCCTCGGTGACAACGCCGCCGTCGGGCAGATAGCCGGTCTCCTCCGGATCCCGGGTAATCACTTTGCCGTTTGCCAATAGAATCATACGATCGCTCCTTTCGCTGCCAAGCGCCTGCGGGGAAAAAGAAAGGGCGCTTTGAACCGGCCCCGGTTCAAAACACCCAGCGCGCAAAGAGCCCGATAGGTGTCAGCCCGTGCGCGCGGCACTCCGTTTCAGCTATCCGTCTTTGCAATTTTTTAAGGATAGTTATAGTTTACCGGAAGCGGGGGGAAAATGCAAGAAAAAGCAAAAAATTTTTGAAGCCCTCTTGAATTGATCGCGATGATCGTGTAATATAATAATCAATATTACATTACAGAAGAATTTAAATTAAATTCTGATGCCGCCGCCCGCAGCAGGGCGGCGTGGAAAGGAGCCTTTTTATGAAACGAAGCTTTTTTGCCCGGGCCCAGGACCCGGTAAGCTGCGGGACGCATACCATCGGCGCGGCAGCGGCCCTGGCCGGCGGTGTGCTGTATCTTTTCCGGGCGCTGGGGACTGGAGCCCCGACGCTGGCACTGGCGGCGGCCATGTGCTTTGCTTTTTCGCTGCTGGCACTGTACGGGGCCAGCGCCCTGTATCATTTTTACCCCGGCACGGCGGAAAGCGGCGGGGTCAAGCGCCGGCTGCGGAAGCTGGATCACGGCATGATCTATGTGCTGATCGCCGGAAGCTATACGCCTTTCTGCCTGGTGCTGCTGCCGCAGCCCCGGGGGACCCGATTCTGCCTGATCCTCTGGGCGGTGGCGGCTGTGGGCGTGCTGGCCAAGCTGGTATGGATCAATGCGCCCCGCTTTTTGTCGACGGGACTGTATCTTTTGATGGGCTGGGCCATTTTATTTGTGCTGCCGGACTTTGTCCATGTGGGCCAGCCCTGCCTGACCCTGGTGGCTTTGGGCGGGGTATGCTATACGGTGGGCGCGGTGTTTTACGCATTGAAGCGTCCGAATCTCAGCGCGGAGTGGACCTTTCACGAGCTGTTTCACCTGCTGATCCTGGCCGGATCCCTGTTCCATTACCTGGCTGTATTTTTCTATGTGCTCTGACTGCGGATGAACGCAGATTGTAAAAAGGAAGCCCCCGGCGCCGGGGGCTTCCTTTTTCAAAAACCAGCCGCTTTTATTTGGTGCCGAAGATCCGGTCGCCGGCATCGCCCAGACCGGGGACGATGTAGCCATGCTCGTTCAGGTGGTCATCCACGGCGCCGCAGTAAATATCCACGTCCGGATGCTTTTCCTGCAGGAAAGCGATCCCCTCCGGGGCGGCCAGCAGGACCATCAGCTTGATATTGGTGCAGCCGCGCTTTTTCATCTCGGTGATAGCGGCATCGGCGCTGCCGCCGGTGGCCAGCATGGGATCCACGATCATGATGTCCCGCTCGGCAATGTCCTTGGGCATCTTGCAGAAGTACACGTGCGGAATCAGGGTTTCTTCATCCCGATACATGCCGATGTGGCCGACCCGGGCGCCGGGCACCATGCGCAGTACGCCATCCACCAGGCCCAGACCGGCCCGGAGAATGGGGACGATGGCAAATTTTTTGCCCTTCAGGGTGGGGGCAATGGTCTTGCAGACCGGGGTCTCGACCTCCTTGGTGGTCAGGGGCAGGTCACGGGTCGCTTCGTAGGTAATGAGCATGCCGATCTCCGAAACGATCTCCCGGAAGTCCTTGACGCTGGTGTTCTTATCCCGCAGGATCGTCAGCTTGTGCGCGACCAGAGGATGGTCCATCACGTGTACTTTTCCGCTCATATTGCAGCTTCCTTTCGTATGTATGATAAATCAAATTAGAACGACCAAAATGGTTTGCGGGGGCGCGGCCGGCTCAGGGCTTGTGCCGCTCGCTCAGGCGCTGGGCCTGGGGCGGACGCAGGTAAAGCGGCGTCAGGGCCTGGGGCGCAAGCAGCTGGGCGGGGTCTTCGGCCAGAAGATGGGCGCTGAGACCCACACCGGCGGCGCTTTGAAACAGAAGGTGCGGCGCGGCCGGGCGGCAGGGAAGCCCCGCCGCGTCCATATAAGCAAGGCACAGGGCGGCTCCGTCGCCGGTGACCCAGATGGGGCCTGCCTGAGCGGACAATTCCCGGGCAAGATCCGCAAGCGCAATGGCCCGATCGTCACACAGGCGGGTCAGCCTGCCGCCCTCAGCCTGGAAAAGGGCGTTGTAAATCTGATTGCGCCGGGCATCCATCGCACAGAGGATCAGTCCATCCTGCACGGCGGCGTTCCGCGCCATGGCGTCCAGGGTGGACACGCCGATCACCGGAAGCCCGGCCGCGAAGGCGAGCCCCTTAGCCGCGGCCACGCCGATCCGGATCCCGGTGAAGGAACCGGGCCCCCGGGCCACCGCAACGGCATCCATTTCGGCCAGCGTCAGCCCCGCGTTTTTTAAAAGATCCTCCACCATGGGCATCAGGGTGCGGCTGTGGGTCAGCCCTACGTTCTGATATGCCAGCCCCAGAAGGGCACCGTCCTCCGTCACAGCGGCGGAGCAGGCCTTGGCGGATGTTTCCAGCGACAGGATTTTCATAAGGTCGGCCCTCCTTCGGCGTGGATCACGCGCCCGTTTTCATCCGCTTCCAGGCGGCTGATGGTGACCCACAGGGTATCCGGCGGCAGGGCGTCCGCGGCCCGCTCGCTCCATTCCACGGCGCAGACTCCGCCCCGGGCCAGATAGTCATCCCATCCGATGTCCCATAGCTCTTCTGGGCCGGAGAGACGGTAAAGGTCGAAGTGGAAAAGCGGGATCGGCCCGGAATATTCGTTTACAATGGTAAAGGTGGGGCTGGTGACCCGGCCGGTGCAGCCAAGCCCCCGGGCAAGCCCGCGGGTGAAGGCCGTTTTCCCCATTCCGAGTTCCCCGCGAAAGGCCAGGACCGTTCCGGGTCGGAGCATTTTGCCCAGGGCTTCTCCCACCGCCTCTGTCTGCGCAGGGCTGCGGCTGATCCATTCGCCGTTCACGGTGCATGCCTCCTTTTCCGCGCGGCGGCGCTGAAATACCGCCGCCGGCCAAATCCGCCATATAGTATAGCACACATTCCAGGCCGTGTAAAAAGAAATTTGCAGCGTTTACAGAAAAGGACCCGCGTGCTATACTACTCTCCGTAAAACTATACCCGACAGGAGAGACGCTCCCATGCTCAACCGACTCAAATCCATACTGGCGGACTTTTTTCAGCAGGCCGATCTGGTGCTGCTGGGGCTTTGCTGCCTGTCCACGCTGTATGGGATCGCTTTGATCTTCAGTGCTACCCGGTACCGGAACTCGGACCGGTATGTGATCGTTCAGGCGGCGGCGCTGCTGCTGGGCATCTGCATCTATGTGGTGCTGTCCATGGTGGATACGGAATTGCTGATGCGCCGCTGGAAGTGGGTCGTCGTATTCAACGTGCTGCTGTTGCTGCTGCTGATCCCCTTCGGGCGGTCGGACAATACGGGCAACCGCGCCTGGCTGAAGTTTCCCGGCGTGCCGGTCAGCATCAGCCCGGCGGAGATCATTAAGATCACATTTACCCTGCTTTTGGCCAAGCAGCTGGCCTGGCTGCGGGAGGAGCGGCAGGACCTGCGCTCGGCCCGGGCGGCTTTTGCCTGCGGGGGGCATATGGCGGCCCTGTGCGGACTTTATTATGTGCTCTCCAAAGACATGGGCAATGCGCTGGTCTTTGTATTCATCTTTTTGTGCATGGCATTTGTGGCGGGCTTTGCCTGGCGGTGGTTTGCACTGCTGTTCGCCGGGGGAGGCGGCGCGGTGGCGGCCGCATTTGCGCTGGGCCTGGTCCCGGACTATATGGAAAACCGGTTCCGGGTCCTGCTGGATCACAGTTACCGGCCCATGAACGAGGGCTGGCAGCAGACCCGCAGCCTGCTGACGATCGGCTCCGGCGGTCTGTGGGGGCAGGGCTGGCTTCACGGGACGCAGACGCAGGCGGCGGAGGGGTCCCTGCCGGCACGGCATACGGACTTCATTTTTGCCGTGGCCGGGGAAGAACTGGGCCTGGTGGGCTGCCTGGTGATCCTGCTTTTGCTGGGGGCGATCATCATTCGGATTCTGATGGTGGCCCGGCGGGCACAGAATGCCTTCCGCTGCTATGTGTGCGTGGGCATTGCGGCCATGATGATCTTTCAGGTGGTCATCAACGTCGGGATGTGTCTGTTTGTTATGCCGGTCATTGGACTGACTCTGCCGTTTTTCAGCTACGGCGGTTCGTCGGTTGTAACGCTGTTCGCGGCGATGGGGATCGTTTCAGGCATCAAAAAAGGCGCCTGGACCGGAAACCGCGGCCGCTGAGGGCGTACATCGGAAAGAATAACAGGGGAAGCCGGAACGGCTTCCCCTGTTTTGCGTATCGTCCGGTCCGGCAGTGTGCATACTAAGCGCAGAAATTCCCAATGAAATGGAGGAAACTGCTTTGCACAGACGTATGATACGCTGCCTGCTGCCGGCGCTGATGCTGGCGGCCGGACTGTGGACGGCCATCCCGGCCGGGATGGCTCAGGAGGCGCCCGTGGGGCCGGTTGCCCGAAAGCTGGAGATCGCCACCTACCGGAACATTCCCTATCAGGCTGATTTTCTTTCTTCCGGCGGCGCGGTCTCCTATCAGGTGGAGACGCAGCCCCGCCGGGGCAGTGTCACGGTGGAGGGCAGCCGCTTCACCTACACGCCGGAGGAGGGGCGGACCGGAACGGACACGTTCACTTACACGGCCTGCGATGCGGAAGGGAACCGCTCCGCGCCGGCCCAGGTGCGGATCCGCATCCGGAACCCCAAGAGCGGCATATGCTATGCAGACCTGGAGGGCGAAGCCTGTGCTGCCGCTGCGCAGATGCTGGCGGAGGAGGGGATCTTCGTTGGAAGCCGCCTGGGACAGAGCTGGTTTTTTGAGCCGGAGCAGACGGTCAGCCGCAGCGAGTTTTTGGCCATGACCATGGAAGCGGCGGGGCTGGCGCCGGAACAGGCGACCATGACGGGCTTCTGCGATGATGCGGCCATCCCGGCCTGGGCCAAGTCCTATGCGGCGGCAGGGGCAGCGGACGGCGTGATCCGGGGCAGCGCCACGGACGCGGGGATCGCCTTCCGGCCGTCGGATCCCATCTGCCGGGATGAAGCGGCCGTGATTCTGAACCGGGTGCTGGCGCTGAGCGATGTGGATCTTACCGCCTGGTATGCCGACCGGGAGGCGGTTCCTTCCTGGGCGGCGCAGGCGGTTGGAAATCTGGAGTCGGTCAGTGTGCTGGCGGCAGGCAGCTATGGCGACGCCGCGCTGGCGCGTCCGGTGACCCGGGCGGACGCAGCCCAAATGCTGACGGCGGCCATGGCGCTGCTGGACGGGCGCCAAAGCGGCGCCCTGGCGTGGCTGAGGACGATCGGTTGAATCCGGCGGGGCAGGACGTCTTTTGAGACGTCCTGCCTTTTTGCGGGCTGGAATCCGGAAAAGCCGCATACGATGGAACGATGAGAGAAAAAAGACTGCACCCAAACCGGGAGGGGCGCTTTTCCCGGTTGTATTTTCGACCGGATTGTGCTACACTGACTCTAATTGTAATAGACGCCGCAAAGAGGAACCGGCCCGGCACCCCCGGACCGGGCGGGACACTGCGGCGGGGAGAAGAGGATTCCATGAAAATTGTTGTATTGGCAGGCGGGCTGTCCACGGAACGGGCGGTCTCCCTGGTGTCGGGAACGGAGATCTGCAGGGCCCTGCGCCGCCGCGGGCATCAGGCAGTGCTGGTGGATCTGTATCTGGGACTGGAGCACTATCACGGGGCCCTGGAGGATCTTTTCGATGCGCCGGATGGGCTGTGCAGTGACAGCGGAATCGCGGCGGCGGAGCCGGACCGGGAAGCGGTGCGCCGCAGCCGGGCGGATCAGAGCCCCAGCTGGATCGGCAAGGATGTGCTGCAGATCTGCGCCCTGGCGGACCTTGTGTTCCTGGGGCTGCACGGCGAGTGCGGCGAGGACGGTCGGATCCAGGCGGCGCTGGATCTGCTGGGGGTGCCCTATACCGGTTCGGGCTATCTGGGTGCGGCCCTGGCGATGGATAAGGCTATGTCCAAGCGCATGATGGACGTGGCGGGGATCCGGACGGCGCCCTGGCGGGAGATTACATACGGCCCGGAGGACATTGACCGGCTGACGGAGGAGCTGCAGGTGCCCTGTGCGCTGAAGGTGGTCAACGGCGGGAGCTCTCTGGGCGTTTACCTGCCGGACACCAAGGAGCAGCTGCGCGCAGGACTTGCGGATCTGCTCAAATACGGAAACCGGGCCGTGGTGGAAAAGAAGATCCAGGGCCGGGATATTACCGTGGGGGTCCTGGGCGATGCGTACCTGCCCGCGGTGGAGATTATTCCGGATGCGCGCTTTGCCTACTTTGACTACGAGGCCAAATATCAGCCCGGCGGCTCGCAGGAGATCTGCCCCGCTCCCATTCCGGAGGACCAGTGGCGGGCCATGGGCGAGGCGGCGCTGAAGCTGCACCGGGCCCTGGGACTTTCCGTTTACTCCCGGACGGACTTTTTGCTGGACGAAGAGGGAAATGCCTGGTGCCTGGAGGTCAATACCCTTCCGGGGATGACGCCGGCCAGCCTGGTGCCCAAGGAGGCGGCAGCTGCCGGAATTTCGTATGATGAGCTGTGTGAGCGGATCGCGCTGGATTCGCTGAAACTCAAAAGGAGAGCATAAAAGCATGGAGCCGATGACCATTGAAGAGATCTGCACAGCGGTTCACGGTGTGTGGTGGAATCCCCGGGAAGGGGCGGAGCCGGTGTGCGAAGTGTCTACGGACAGCCGGAAGCTTCCGTACGGCTGCCTGTTTGTTCCCCTCAAGGGTGAGCGGTTTGACGGGCACGATTATATCGACCGGGCTTTGGCGGATGGCGCGGCGGGCTGCCTGTGCGCCCGCCTTCCGGCGGATCTCCGCCCGGATAAGTTTTACATCAAGGTGGCGGATACCCGCGCGGCGCTGGGTGATCTGGCGGCGGCGTACCGGAAGCGCTTTTCCCTGCCGGTGATCCAGATTACCGGCTCGGTGGGCAAGACCACCACGAAGGAGATGATCGCCGCCGTGCTGGGTGCCCGGTTCCGGGTGCTGAAGACTGCGGCGAACTATAATAACGATGTGGGAACGCCGCTGACGCTGCTGCGGCTGAGCGCGGATGATGAGGCGGCGGTGATCGAGACCGGCATGAATCACTTTGGCGAGATCCGCTATCTGGGCGCCCTGGTGCGGCCGGACATTGCGGTGATCACGAACATCGGCGATGCGCATATCGAGTATCTGGGCAGCCGGGAGGGGATCCTGCAGGCGAAGAGCGAGATCTTTGAAAATCTTGCGCCGGATGGCCTGGCGGTGCTCAACGGGGATGACGCGCTGCTCAACACGCTGGACCTTCCCTTCAGGACGCTGCGCTGCGGACACGGCCGCGGCTGTGACGTCCGGGTGGAGGACCTGGCGGATCATGGGGTGCGGGGCATTACCTGCACGGTGATCACGGAACGGGAACGCTATCCCCTGGAGATCCCGGCGCCCGGCGAGCATATGGTCTATTCGGCGTCCATGGCGGTGGCGATCGGTGAGCAGCTGGGCCTGAGCCGGGAGGAGATCATCCGGGGCGTGGCGGCGTTCCGCCCCACCGGGTCCCGGATGCGGGTGATCGCGCTTCCGGAGAATCGGGTGATCCTGGATGACTGCTACAACGCAAACCCCCAGTCCGTCAGTGCGGCGCTGGAGGTGCTGGCTAAGACCGAGTGCGCCACCAAGATCGCCGTGCTGGGCGATATGGGGGAATTGGGCGACCTGACGGATCAGGCACATTATAACATCGGGGCCCTGGCGGCCATGCTGGGGGTCGACGTGATCTACGCGGTCGGGAAAAAGGCGGCGGAGATCGCCCGGGGCGCGGAAGCCAGCGGCGGCTGCGTCTATTACTATGAAACGAAAGAGGAGGCCCTGCCGGCGATCCGCCGTCATTTTGAAGAGGATACGGCGGTTTTGGTGAAGGCTTCTCACGCCATGAACTTCGGGGCCCTGGTGGCGGGGCTGAGTGAGGATAAGGAATGATTGAGATCCAGGTGGAGGGGCTGGTAAAGTCCTTCGAAATCGGAAAAAATATTTTAGACGGGCTGACGTTCCAGATCGATCAGGGGGAACGTGTGGGTCTGCTGGGCAGAAACGGCGCGGGTAAAACCACGCTGTTTCGCATTTTGACCGGGGAACTGGACTGGGACGAGGGCCAGGTGACCATCGGCCGGGGCCGGCGGATCGGTCTGATCTCGCAGATCCCGGTCTATCCGGAAGGGTATACCGTCGAGCAGGTGCTGCGCAGCGCCTTTGCCCGCCTGCGTCCGCTGAGTGAGGAGATGGAGCGGC
This sequence comes from uncultured Dysosmobacter sp., assembly GCA_934563745.1. GTDB lineage: Bacteria > Bacillota > Clostridia > Oscillospirales > Oscillospiraceae > Oscillibacter. The sequence continues at coordinate 133,511 of CAKTHE010000002.1, forward strand.
TGGAGGCCCGTATGGCCGCCGGCGAGAACGACCCGGCCCTGCTGCGGCGCTACGGCGCGCTGCGGGAGCGGTTTGAGGTGTTCGGCGGATACGATACGGACGTGGCGGTCAACAAAGTGGCCAACGGTCTGTCGATCACGCCGGACATGCGCGGGGAGCTGTTTGACCGGCTTTCCGGCGGGGAAAAGACCCGGGTCAACCTGGGCCGCCTGATTTTGGAGGATACGGAGATCCTGCTGCTGGACGAGCCCACCAATCACCTGGACCTGCACGCGACCGAATGGCTGGAAAACTACATCGCCGGCTTTCGGGGTACGGTGCTGACCATTTCGCATGACCGCTATTTTCTGGACCGGGTGGTGACGCGGATCATTGAGATCCAGGACGGGAAGGCGGAGTTTTACAGCGGGAATTACAGCTTTTACGCTGTGGAAAAAGAGCGCCGCTTTCAGGAGCGGATGAAGCAGTATGAAAAGGAGCAGACGAAGATCCAGCAACTGGAGAAGGCGGCGGATCAGCTGCGGCTGTGGGCGTTTCAGGGCATGGATAAGACCTACCGCCGGGCGATCTCCATGGAAAAGCGGATCGAGCGGATGCGCACGACCGCAAAGCCCACCCGTGCCAGGAAGATGGACGCCCGCTTCTCTGCGGCGGAATTTCACGGGGATGAGATCCTGTCTCTGCGGGGTCTGAGCAAGAGCTTCGGCGAGCGGACGCTTTTTGCTGGGATCAATCTGAAGATCGAAGGGGGCGAACGGATCGCCCTGATCGGCGACAACGGCGCCGGAAAATCCACCCTGGTCAAAATGATCATGGGGGAGCTGACTCCCGATGCGGGACGGATCCGGGTCGGGCCTCAGGTAAAAGCGGCCTATCTGCCGCAGATTATGCACTTCGAACACCCGGACTGGAACCTGGTGGAAAATATGATGGCAGCCAAGAAGGGCCTTTCGGCCCAGTCGGCCCGGAACCGGCTGGCCGCCTACGATTTTCGCGGGGAGGATGTCCTCAAGCCGGTGTCGGTCCTCTCCGGCGGAGAGCAGAGCCGCCTGCGGCTGTGCATGCTGATGGATGACGAAATTAACTTCCTGATTCTGGACGAGCCCACCAACCATCTGGATATCGCCTCCCGGGAATGGATCGAGGAGGCTGTGGAATCTTATGACGGGGCACTTTTGTTCGTCAGTCATGACCGGTATTTCATCAATCGCTTTGCGACCCGGATCTGGGAGCTTTCGGATGGAACCATAACGGACTGGCCCATGGGCTTTGCCGAGTATCGCCGGCAAAAGGCTCTGGAGGAGAGTCAAAAGCAGTCGGAAGAAAAAACTGTAAAGGAAAAGAACGTTACAGAAAAGCCCCGGGGGAATAAGGCGCAGCAAATGGCCCGCCGGCAGCTGACCATCTGCGAACGGGAGATTGCCAAAACGGAGGAGCGCCTTACAGAGCTGGATACCCGGATGGAGGAGGCCGCCTGCGATTACGAAAAGCTTAGTGCGCTGACGGAAGAGCGGGACGCAGTCCAGCGGGAGCTGGAGGCTCTGTATGAAAAATGGGAGACGCTGAGTCTGGAGGCGGGAGAGTAAGGACCATGGGGAAGCACTTGGAAAAACAGGAAAAGGTGCTGTGTGTCATGGCTGCCGTCTGCCTGGTTTTGGGTGCGGCCTGCGGCGGATTTATCCCCGGAATGCGGTTTTCCGGCTATCTGCTGACGGGGCTGGCAGGGCTCTTCCTGCTGGCGGCCTGGCTGGAGCGTTGGGCGCGGCAAAGCCGGAAGGGTAAGCTTTGTAAAAGAATTTTCCTCTATGGAATAACGGCGCTGCTGGTGCTGTTTTCCGCCGTGCAGACTCTGCTGTATTCCAAGGGGCATCAGCAAAACGAGGGGCTGCCCTCCGACGTGGTCCTTGTACTGGGGGCTGGCGTCAATGGAGAGACGCCGTCTCTGGTCCTGCAAAGCCGGATCGATGCGGCGGCGGAGTATTTGCGCCGCTGGCCGGAGGTGCCGGCGATCCTTTCCGGCGGCATGGGCCCCGGCGAGCAGATCTCGGAGGCGGAGTGCATGCGCCGGGGGCTGGTTGCCCGGGGAATCGACGCGGCGCGGCTGACTTTGGAAGACCAGTCTGCCACTACGGCGGAGAATATGGCCTTTTCCAAAGCGAAGCTGCCGGAGCTGGGGCTGGATCCGGACACGGCGGTGGTCGCGGTGGTGACCAGTGATTTTCACTGCTTCCGGGCGCATCTTCTGGCGCAGCGGGCGGGGCTTACGGCAATGGATCTTCCGGCTCGGGTCGACTGGCCGCTGCTGAATGCCAACTACTACGCGCGGGAATTTTTTGCTTTGGGAAAGACCTTGCTGACATACTGAACGACGGAAAACGGCCATGAAGGAGGAAGCCATGAGCGATATTTTGTGCATCTATTATTCCAGAAGCGGAAAGACACAAAAGGCGGTGGAAGAGATTGCCCAGTCCCTGGACGCGGAGACCGTACGGCTGCGGGATGCGGTCGAACGCGGCGGCTGGCGGGGCTGGCTGCGCTGCGGATTGGATGCCGTCCGGAAGGATACCCGGCCTCTTTCCCATTTTGAAACGGAACGGCCGCTGGAGGCATACCGCTTGGTTGTGCTGGGAACGCCGGTCTGGGCCGGGCGCTGCTCGTCGGTCATGCGGGCCTTTTTGAAAGCGTACGGTCCCCGGCTGAAGCAGACGGCTTATGTGATCACCCGGGGTGGGCAGAACCGCTGCGAAGAGGTTTACGATCAGATGGATGCCTATGTGCCCCAGGGGCGGATCGAGGCAGTGTCACTGCGGGTGGACGATGTGGGCTGCCATTTCTGGGAGGAGGATTTCGTCCGTCGGATCCGGGAGCGGCTGACAGACACGGAAGCATAAGCAGCCCGGGGCCGGATCCCGGCTTTCGTCAGGAGGTGGAGGCAGATGGAGGAAAAGCTCCGGTCGCTGGAGCTGCATTATGAAGATCTGGAGGCGCAGCTGCAGGACCCGTCCTGCTACGGCGATCCGGACCGCCTGCGGGCGCTGAACCGGGAAATCCGGGAGATCGCGCCGGTGGTGGAGACCTGGCGGGCCTTCGTCCGGGCGGAAAAAAGCCGGGAGGAGGCCCGGGCGGCGCTTTCGGATCCGGAGCTGCATGACCTTGCCAAGGCAGAGCTTGTCCAGGCCCAGCGGGAGACGGAGACCCTGCAGGAGAAGCTGAAGCTTTTGCTGCTGCCCCGGGACCCGATGGATGGACGCAGCGTGATTCTGGAAGTACGGGCCGGCGTTGGCGGGGAAGAGAGCGCCTTGTTTGCCCGTGCCCTGCTGCGCATGTACACGATGTATGCCGAGACCAGGGGCTGGCGGGTTGAAACGGTCAACCTCAATGAAACGGAGCTGGGCGGCGTGAAGGAGTGCAGTCTGCTTGTGGAAGGGGAGGATGTTTGGTCCCGCCTGAAGTTTGAGTCCGGCGTCCACCGGGTCCAGCGGGTGCCGGAGACGGAATCCGGCGGGCGGATCCATACCAGTGCCGCCACGGTGGCGGTGCTTCCCGAGGCGGAAGAGGTGGAGTGCACCGTGGATCCGCGGGAACTGCAGATCGATACCTTTCGGGCCTCCGGCGCCGGCGGCCAGCACGTCAACAAGACGGAGAGCGCCATTCGCATTACACACCTTCCCACCGGACTGGTGGTGGAGTGTCAGGACGAGCGCAGCCAGTACAAGAACAAGGAAAAGGCCATGAAGGTACTGCGCGCCCGCCTTCTGAAAGCGCAGCAGGACCGGCAGGCGGATCAGACCGCCCGGGAGCGCCGCACGCAGGTGGGCAGCGGCGACCGCAGTGAGCGGATCCGGACGTATAATTTTCCCCAGGGCCGGGTGACGGATCACCGCATTGGGCTGACTCTTTATAAGCTGCCGGCCGTTCTGAACGGAGATCTGGATGAGCTGATCGACGCTTTGGCCACGGAGGATGCGGCCCGGAGGCTGCGTCAGGAGGAGCAAACGCACGGATCGACTTCCCGGGAGGGGAGCGAGCAGAATAGAGGCGAATGAATATGGAGACAAAAGTATTTGATTTGCGGGATACCAAGCGCCCGCAAAACGAGGTGGAGGCGCTGATCGCGGCGGCGGCCGGGATCATCCGCTCCGGCGGCCTGCTGGCGATCCCGACGGAGACCGTGTACGGCTTGGGCGCCAATGCGCTGGACCCAAAGGCGGTTGCCGGGATTTTTGAGGCGAAGGGGCGCCCGCAGGACAATCCCCTGATTCTGCATGTGGCCGGACCGGCATGGCTGGCCCGCTACTGTGCCGATGTGCCGCCGCTGGCCTATGTGCTGGCGCGGCGCTTCTGGCCGGGACCGCTGACGATGATCCTGCCCCGCAAACCCATGGTGCCGGATGTGACCACGGCGGGGCTTTCCACGGTGGGGGTCCGCTGCCCGGAGCATCCGGTGACGCTGGCCATACTGAGGGAAGCCGGGGTGCCCATTGCGGCTCCCAGCGCCAACCGCTCCGGCCGGCCCAGCTGCACCAGTGCCGCCGATGTGCTGGAGGATATGAACGGCCGCATTGACGGCGTAGTGGATGGCGGCCCCTGCGAGGTGGGGGTGGAGTCCACGATCCTGGACCTGACCGTCATGCCGCCGCGGCTGCTGCGCCCCGGCGGATTGCCGCTGGAGGATCTGGAGGCTGTGGCCGGCCCCATTACCGTGGACCGGGCCGTGACGGAGCCACTGAAGGAAGGGGAGAAGCCCCGGGCGCCCGGCATGAAGTACCGGCACTATGCGCCGAAGGCGCCGGTGACCGTGGTGACTGGCGCACCGGGGAAATCCGCTCTGGCGATCGCCCGGATGCTGGAACCGGGATCCGGTGTGATCTGCTTCGATGAATTTGCCCACCTGTTTTCCGGCTATCCGGTGGAGACACTGGGCCCCAGCGGGGACAAGCAAGCCCAGGCCCGGCGCGTGTTTGACGCGCTGCGCGCCTTTGACGGCCGCCCTCAGGTGGAGAAGATCTTTGCCCAGTGTCCGGATAACCGGGGATTGGGCCTGGCCATCAACAACCGGCTGCGCAAGGCGGCGGGGTTCCATGTGATCGAGGCGGATGATCAGGATGTGGTGCTGGGCGTCACCGGTGGATCCGGTGCCGGAAAGACCAGCGCGCTGGAGGCAATCCGGGCCCTGGGCGGCAAGGTGCTGGACTGCGACCGGATCTATTATGAGATGCTGGAGCAGGATGAAAACCTGCGCAGCAGCATTGCCGAGACCTTTGGAAAAGAGTGCTTTTTCCCGGATGGCACGCTGAACCGGAAGTGGTTGGGCGAGATTGTATTCAACGATCCGGACCGGCTGGATCAGCTGAACCATATTATCTATGCGGCCATCGGACCGGAGCTTAAGCGCCGCATCGAAGCGGAGCCCTGCCGCCTGTACGCGGTGGATGCCATCAATTTGCTGGAGGGCGGACTTTCCGGCCTGTGCGATAAAACGGTGGCCGTTACCTCTCCCGCCGAGCTGCGGATCCAGCGGATCATGCGCCGGGATGGAATAGACGAGCAGTACGCCCGCAGCCGGGTCGGCGCACAGAAAACGGACGATTATTACCGGGAGCACTGCGACTGCGAACTGGAAAACGATACAGCGACGCCGGAGGAATTTGAACAAAAGGCCCGGCGCTTCTTTGAACAATTAATCGAGACGATCAAGGAGGAAAAACAAAATGGCAGATAAGAAGGATAAGAATCAGGTGCTGAAGGAGCAGCTTTTTTCCAAGAAAAAGAACGGCTGGGACCGGATCAAGCCGGAGGATGCGGCACAGATCGACGCCTATTGTGCGGATTACAAGCTGTTTCTGGACGTGGGGAAGACCGAACGCCTGTGCGCGGCGGAAGTGATCCGCCTGGCCCGGGCCGCCGGCTATGTGCCGTATGAGCGCGGAATGGACCTGGCCACGGGCTCCAAGGTCTACGTCTGCAACCGGGGGAAAAGCGTGATGCTGGCCTATCTGGGCCGTCAGCCGCTGGATGCCGGCGCCATGATCACGGCGGCACATATTGATTCGCCCCGGCTGGATCTCAAGCCCAACCCCCTTTACGAAGACGGCGAATTCGCTTATTTCAAGACCCATTATTACGGCGGCCTGCGCAAGTATCAGTGGCCCACCATCCCGCTGGAGCTGCACGGCGTTCTGGCCATGCCGGATGGCAGCGTCAAGGAAGTGAACATCGGCGCGGATGAGGGAGATCCCAAATTTGTGATCACGGACCTGCTGCCGCACCTGGGTCAGGCACAGAGCCGCAAGCCCCTGGCCGAGGCGATCCCCGGCGAAACGCTGAACCTGCTGCTGGGCAGCCGCCCGGTGGAGGGCGAAGGAAGCGAGCGGGTCAAGCTGGCCGTCATGCAGCTGCTCAACGAGAAGTACGGCATTGTGGAGGATGACTTTACCTCTGCCGAGCTGGAAGTGGTTCCGGCGGCCAAGGCCTGTGACATCGGCCTGGACCGGAGCATGATCGGCTCCTACGGACACGATGACCGGGTCTGTGCCTACGCGGCCCTGCGGGCCCTGCTGGATTTGAAGCAGGCCCCGGCGCGGACGGCCGTCTGCGTGCTGGCGGATAAGGAGGAGATCGGCTCTGACGGTGTGACGGGGATGCAGTCGGCTGCGTTTGATACCTTCCTGGAGGATCTGTGCGAGGCACAGCAGGTGCCGGTCCGCGTTTGCTATGAAAAATCTTTCTGCCTGTCGGCGGATGTGACGGCTGCGTTTGATCCGGACTACGCCGACGTGTATGAAAAGCGCAACTCCGCCTTCCTGAATTACGGCGTGGGTCTGTGCAAGTATACCGGGGCCCGTGGAAAATCCGGCGCTTCCGACGCCAATGCCGAAACGGTGGCCTTTGTCCGGGGCGTCTTTGACCGGGCCGATGTGATCTGGCAGATTGCGGAACTGGGCAAGGTGGACGCCGGCGGCGGCGGAACGGTGGCTATGTATATGGCGAACCGGAACATTACCACCCTGGATGCCGGTGTGCCGGTTTTGAGCATGCATGCCCCCTTTGAAACGGTGGCCAAGCTGGACTGCTATGAGACGTACAA
>CAKTHE010000003.1 GCA_934563745.1 uncultured Dysosmobacter sp.
TAATACTGGGTGCAGGCCTCGGTGGTGATGGTGAAGCCCTGGGGCACGGGCAGACCGATGTTGGTCATTTCGGCCAGATTGGCGCCCTTGCCGCCCAGCAGCTCACGCATGTTCGCGTTGCCTTCACTGAACAAATAGACATATTTTTTGCTCACAAAAACTTCCTCCTGTTCAAGTTTATGGAAAGGGAAAATCTCAAAAGTAAACGTTTAATTAAATTATAGTGTCCACCGGAGAAGAAAACAATACACTTTTTCTATAAGAAATGGCGGGAAAGCAGAAAAAATCTTGCACGGAAATTGTGGGAACTGCCTAATTGTGACGAAAACGGTTGCTTCCGGCCGCAGCGGCGGTCCCGGGGGGACTGCCGCTGCCGTCCCTGCGGGGGATTTGCGCCCTTCCTTTTTGCGTGCGCCTGTGATAAAATCAAAAGGAACAAGCAATCGGCGGGGAGAAGCCCCGGGGAGGGATGCGCGATGAACGATCGAATGGAGCTGCCGGGCAACGAGGCGGCGGCGGACCGGATCCGCCAGGCCGCGGACCGCCGGGCACTTTCCCATGCGCTGGTGCTGACCGGCCGGGGTGACCGGATGGCAGCGGCCCGCTTTGCCGCGGCGGCGATGGAGTGCACGGCAGAGTCCGGGCGTCCCTGCGGAGTGTGCAGCGGCTGCCGGAAGGTGCGGGAGGGGATCCACCCCGATGTGATCACCGTCCGGGATCCGGAGCATAAAAACCTGGCGCTGGATGTGGTGCGCGAGGCCCGGGCCGATGCCTGGATCCGGCCCAATGAAGGGGCCCGCAAGGTCTACTGCTTTGAGGACTGCACCCGCCTGACGGAAGCGGATCAGAATGTGCTTTTGAAAGTGGTGGAGGAGGGGCCGCCTTATGCGGCGTTCCTCTTCTGTGCGGAAAATCCGGCGGCGATCCTGCCGACACTGCGCTCCCGCTGCGTGGAGATCAAACTGCGCCCCCGGCAGGAGGCGGCCGCTTCGGAGGATCGGGCGGCGGCCCTGTGCCGGGCGGCCTCCGGAAAGAAGCGCGGCGCGGTGACGGAGCTTTTGGTGGGCTTTGAGCGGGAGAAGCCGGACCGGGCGGCCTGCGCGGAGCTGATGGAGCAGACCCGGGCGCTGTTTGCTGCGGCCCTTTTCCTGGAATATGGTCAGGAAATTCCGCCGGAGCAGGCGGAAACCGCGGCCTTTGCTGCGAAAAACTTGACAAGAGCGCAAATCATGCGCAAAATAGAACTATTGCAGAAGTACAGCAGGGATTGTTCCTACAATGTGAACGTCGGCCAGGTGCTGGGCGCCCTTGCTGTTGAATTGGAGGGAACCCTTTGACACAGGTGATCAGCGTCCGCTTCCGCAGCGGATGCAAGAATTATTTTTTCGACCCCGGTGCGCTGCAGGTGAAAATGGGGGACCAGGTGATCGTGGAAACGGCCCAGGGTCCCGAATTTGCTACCTGCACCGAGGGGAACCACGAGGTGGATGACGCCTCCATTGTGAAGCCCCTGTGCGCCGTGGTGCGCATGGCCACCGAGAATGACCGCCGCACGGTGGAGCTGAACCGCAAGTGGGAGCGGGAGGCATTTGACATCTGCGAGCGGAAGATCGCGGCCCACAAGCTGGAGATGAAGCTGGTCAGCGTGTCGTACAATTTTGACGGCAGCAAGATCATCTTCTTTTTCACGGCGGATGGCCGGGTGGACTTCCGGGAGTTGGTGCGGGATCTGGCCGGCGTGTTCCGTGCCCGGATCGAGCTGCGCCAGATCGGCGTCCGGGATGAGGCCAAGATGGTGGGCGGTCTGGGCATCTGCGGCCGGCCCTTCTGCTGCTCGCAGTTTTTGGATGGATTTATGCCGGTGTCCATCAAAATGGCCAAGACGCAGAATCTGAGCCTGAATCCCACCAAGATTTCCGGAACCTGCGGCCGGCTGATGTGCTGCCTGAAGTACGAGCAGAACGCCTATGAGGACGCGGCCCGGCGGATGCCCAAGCAGGAGTCGTTTGTGCTGACGCCGGACGGACCGGGCAATGTGAAAAGCGTGGATCTGCTGCGCGAGCGGGTCAAGGTCTGCCTGGACGGCAGCGCGCCCAGCAATCCGCTCAAGACCTATCGGGGCTGCGAGATTGTGGTGCTGCGCAACGGAAAGGGCAGCCGGGACGGGATCGAGATCCCGGCGGAGCTTCCGGAGCGCTTTGTGGAGCCAAAGGAGGAAGAGCCGCTGCCGCAGTTCAACCTGATCGGCTTTGCGCCGGAGGAACCGGAGGGACGGGAGGAGACGCTGCCCCTGCGGGAAAAGATCACCCCGCCGGATAAGGAGCGGGCCCGCCGCCGGCCCCACCATCGGGGCGGCCGCCGGAAGAGCAGCAAGAGCGCCGGCGCCCAGGCGCCCCTTGCGCAGAAGCCGGAGGGTGAGAAGAAACCGCCTGCGGCGCCTTCCGAAGGGGGCGCGGAGGGGAAGCGGCCGCGCCCGAATCCCCGGGGCGCTCAGCCCCGGCCGGAAAAGAAGCCGGCGCCGGCTGCGGCAGGTCCGGCGGCCGGTGCACCGCCCCGCGCGCCGCAGGGCGGCGAAGGCGGGCAGGCCCCACGGCGGCATCGGCCCCGGCATCGGGGCGGACGCAGAAAGTCCGGCGGCGAGGGCCCCAAGCAGGAGAGCTGAACGGCGGCGGGGAGAGGAGCGATCCTCTCCCCGCGTTTTTGAGCCACCCATAGGGGCGGCCGGGATCGAAGGAAAGGAACGGACGCATGGGAAAGTTTGACGGAGTTTTGCTGGCCAGCGATTTTGACAATACGCTGATCTATACGGAGGAAGCGCTGCGCCTGGGGCAGGCGCTGCCGGGTCTGCCGGAGCGGAACCGCCGGGCGCTGCAGTATTTTATGGAACAGGGCGGGCGCTTCGCCCTGGCCACGGGACGGGCGCTGCCGTCCATCGCCCCGCTGGCGGGAGAGGTGCCGATGAACGCCCCGGGCGTCATCTGCAACGGAGCATCCCTGTATGATTTTCAAAAGCAGGAGTATCTCTACTCCGCCCTGCTGGACGGAGCGGTCCGGGAGCGGGGCCAGCAGCTGCTGGATGCCTTTCCGGCCGTGGCCTGCGAGGCCTATCATATCGACAATGTGATCCACGCCGTGCAGCCCAACGCCATCACCCGGAACCACGCCCACATGACCCATGTGGGCCTTGTGGAGGTGGAGACGCTGATGCAGGTGCCCCTGCCGCTGGGGAAGCTTCTTTTTGAAGGGGAGCATGCGGAACTGGAGCAGCTCTCCGCCCGGATGGCCCAATATGGCTGGGCGGAGGATTACGAGCGGATCTTCTCCAGTCCGTCGCTGCTGGAGGTCACGGCCCGGGGTGCCAACAAAGGCGCCATGGTCCGCCGCCTGGCGCAGACCCTGGGGATCGCGCCGGAGCATATTTACTGCATCGGTGATGAGGCCAACGATCTTTCCATGCTGGCCATTTCCGCCGTACCCTACGCGCCGGCCAACTGTATCCCGGCGGTGGCGGCGTCCGGCGCGGTTGTGGTGTCGCATGCCCGGGACGGCGCCCTGGCCGATGTGGTGGCCGATCTGGACCGGCGATACTGATGCCGGACCGGCACTTCCCGAAGCATACCGTTTGGGCCGCCCCATCCGGGGCGGCTTTTTTCATCCGACCGCCCGGACCGTCCGGCGGAGCCGGCCCGAAAAAAACATTCGGATTCCCCTTGACAAACGAAAAATCTGTGCTATTGTATTACTCAGCTAGTACAATAACACAAAAGGCGGGTGCAGGTATGAACTGGCAGTTTTCCAACAGCGCGCCGATCTATTCCCAGCTGATTGCGCAGATCACCATGGGGATCGTCTCCGGCGCATTTCCTCCGGGCGAGCGGCTGCCTTCCGTGCGGGACCTGGCTGCGGAGGCCGGGGTCAATCCCAACACCATGCAGCGGGCGCTGACGGAGCTGGAGCGTTCGGGCCTGGTTTACAGCCAGCGCACGGCGGGACGGTTCGTGACGGAGGAACAGGAGCGGATCGATCAGGCGAAGCTGGGCCTGGCCGGGACGCAGATCCATGCGTTTGTGGCGGCGATGCTCCGGCTGGGGTATCACAAAGAGGAGATTCTGGGGCTTTTGGAGAAAGAGCTCCGTAAGGAGGAGACATAATGGAGATTTTGCAGTGCACCGGGCTTTGCAAGAGCTTTGGGAAAAATCCGGTGCTTCAGAATGTGGACCTTTCGGTGGAGTCCGGCCGGATCGTGGGTCTGCTGGGGCCCAACGGCAGCGGAAAAACCACGCTGATCAAATTGGCGAACGGCCTGCTGACGCCCACGGCGGGCAGCATCACCGTCTGCGGGCAGATGCCGGGCCGGGCGACCCACGCGCTGGTTTCCTACCTGCCGGAGCGCAGCTGCATCCCGCAGTGGATGACGGCGCGGCAGCTGATGGATTTTTACCAGGATTTTTATGCGGATTTCCGGCGCGACGCGGCGGAGGAGATGCTGGCGCATCTGCAGATCCCGCATCAGCAGCGCATCAAGCAGATGAGCAAGGGCACCCGGGAGAAGGTGCAGCTGATCATGGTCATGAGCCGTCAGGCGCAGCTTTATCTGCTTGATGAGCCTATCGGCGGTGTGGACCCGGCCACCCGGGACTATATCCTCAACACCATCATCGGAAATTACAACCCGGAGGCGGCGGTGATCCTTTCCACGCACCTGATCGCCGATGTGGAGCAGGTGCTGGACGATGTGATCTTTATCAGTCAGGGACAGATCATGCTGCGCTCCTCTGTGGACCAGATCCGGGAGGAGAAGGGTATGAGCGTGGATGCGCTGTTCCGGGAGGTGTTCAAATGCTGAGAAAATTGTTGAAGCACGAATTCCGTGCTACCGGCCGGGTGATGCTGCCGCTGTACGCGGTGCTGCTGGTGCTGGCCGTCGGCGCCAATCTGGCGGCCCGGTCGCTGCTGGGGGCGCGGCTCTGGTTCTGGAACATGCTGGGCGGCTTTCTGGTTTTTGCCTTTGGAATCGCGGTGGCGGGTGTATGCGTGGTCAGCGTGGTGCTGATGGTCTATCGCTTCAAACGGAATCTGCTCAGTGACGAGGGGTATGTCATGATGACCCTGCCCGTCAGCGTTCATCAGCAGGTGTGGAGCAAGCTGATCGTCTCGGCGGTATGGTTTGCCCTGACCTTTGCGGCGGTGGCCTTTTCCAGTGTCCTGATGGTCAGCGGCATCGCGGCCTTTAAGGAACTGGTGCAGTATCTGGGCTATGCGGTGGACTCCCTGCGGGTCTACGGGTTCGACCTGGTCGGCATCGGACTGGAACTGGTTGGCATGCTGTTTTTAATGAGCTGCGTGGTGTGCCTGATGTTCTATGCGGCCCTGGCGGCCGGTCACGGATTCTCCGGCCATAAGATCCTGTGGAGCATTGTATTTTTCTTCGGCCTGCAGTTTGCCGTCTGGCTGCTGCTTACCCTGGTCGCCAATGTGCCCGGCCTTTCGGCATGGGACTATTGGCTGTCGAACCTGATGGGGCAGCTGGAGCTGCACGGAATGGCGGCGGTCCACGCGGGAATGCTGCTGGTGGATGGGTGCATCCTGTTCTACGGGACCATCTTCTACTTCATTACGACCTATTGCCTGAAAAAGCACCTGAATCTGGAATGAGAGCGGCCAAGGCTCCGGGGGGATCTCCGGAGCCTGCGGCGTTGGGAGGAGATCCATGCCATTTTTGGAAACCTGTCTGGAAAAGATGCTGACGACCTTTTTGATCGCCATGGTCCCGGTGGTGGAGCTGCGGGGCGCCGTGCCCTACGGGATCGCCCAGGGCCTGAGCCCCTGGCTCAGCTGCGGCGTGGCGATTGCCGGAAATCTGGTGCCGGTTCCGTTTATCATCCTGCTGAGCCGGCGTATATTCGACTGGCTACGCCGGGGGAGCTTCTTCGGACCGAAGATTGAGGCCCTGGAGCGGCACGCGCATCTGAAGGGGCAGATGGTGCGCCGGTACCGCCTGCCGGGGCTGATCCTGCTGGTGGGGATCCCCCTGCCCGGCACCGGGGCCTGGACCGGCGCACTGGTGGCGACGGTGCTGGATCTGCGCCTGCGAGAGGCGCTTCCGGCCATTTTTGCGGGCCTGCTGATCGCCGGAGGCCTGACCACGGCCCTCAGCTGCGGCGTGTTTGCCGCGCTGCGCTGAGAGATGGAATAAAGAGAGCTCCGTCGTCCGGACACCGGACGGCGGAGCTTTTTTAGACAGATGGGAACCAAAACGATCGGCTGCGCCGCTGCTCAGAGAAGCTGGCGGCTCTCGCTCCATACGGCGCACACGGCCCCGTCCTGCCGCTGATACAGGCAGCGCTGGAACCGCTCCTGCACGCTGAGCGGGTGAGGTGCCAGCAGATCGGCATCGTCCAGCACCAGGGCGTGCAGCGGGGCGCCCGGGGAAAAGCCCGGCGCCGCGCCGAAAAAGGCGGCTCCGGCCGAGGTGGCCAGATACCAGGCCTCCGCCTCCGAAAGAAAGCCGGACTGCCACTGATCCAGAATGCGCCGGTTTTTGGAGGCGCGCACGGCATCCGCGGCCACGTCAAACATGGAAAGATGCCCGCCGCCGGCCACGTCGCTGCCCAGGGCGACCCGCACGCCCTCCTGTACCAGGGTGCGCACCGGGGCAATCCCGGAGCACAGGGCGTTATTGGAATCCGGACAGTGCACGGCGGTGACGCCGAAGCGGCGCATGGCCGCCCGCTCCTGGGCGTCGGAGTGGACGCAGTGGGCCATCAGGGTGCGGTCGGTCCACAGGCCGAACTTGTGATAGCTTTCCCAATAGCGTGCGCAGTCCGGGTGCAGTGAACGGACCCAGGCGATCTCCTGCTGATTTTCCGACAGGTGCGACTGGACCGGCAGGTGACGCTCCGCCGCCAGCCGCCCCAAAAAAGCCATCAGCGCATCCGTGCACGAGGGGGTGAACCGGGGGGTCAGAATGGGTTTGATGTGCGCAAAGCGGCTGCACGCATCCAGCCAGAGCAGCGTTTCCCGCTCGGATTCCTCCGTGGTCTCCTGCAGCCGGGCACCGCCGTTGCGATCCATGTTCACCTTGCCCACATAGCCGGTGAGGCCGGCTGCTTCCAGCTCCTCCATCAGGATCAGCGTCGCCTCCCGGTGCAGGGAGGAGAACAGGCATACCCGGGTGGTTCCGCTGCGGATCAGATCCCGGGCCAGTCGGCGGCTGACTGCCCGGGCGTAGTCCGCCTCGGCAAAGCGGGCCTCGGCCGGAAATGCGTAGCGCTCCAGCCATTCCAACAGGGGAAGGTCCGTCCCCAGACCCACCATGGGATACTGCGGCGCGTGGGCGTGCAGATCACACAGGGACTGCAGGATCAGCTTATCTCCGTAATCGATCCGCCGGAACGGGGCAAACCGCGCGGGCAGGGCGGAAAAGACGCCGGCGATCCGCCCGTCCTCCACCACGAGAAAGCCGTGCTCCGTAATCTTCAGCGCCCCAAAGGACGGAGCTTCTACAATATTGCCTTGCAGAATAAAGGAATCCATAGCCTGCCTCCTTGAAAAAATCAGCTGCGCCCCGCGGCGGAGGACGCAAAAAGGGCGCCTGTGCGCGGGGAGGACCCCTCCCCGGACAGACACCCATAGCAGGGGCCCTGCCGGCCCCGTAGATACACCCGCGCACCCGGCGGGCTTATATGAGCATAATTATGTGGATCTTGCGGGCGGCAGCTCCCGGCCCGGGCGGCTGCTGCATGCATGCATTTGGCATTATACCCGGAGATGCGGAAAAAAGCAAGGGGAAAACGGACGAAAGCCCGGCACTTATTCGCACAGGGCCTTTGCCAGGGCCTCCGGCGAGCTGACCACCGCCCGGGCGTCCAGACGCAGAAGCTCCGCCCGGTCCCGGTATCCCCAGTCCACCAGAATGCAGGGCAGGCCCGCGTTGGCGGCGGTCTGCGCGTCTACCTCTGAGTCGCCCACGTAAACGGCCTGCTCTGCCGGGGCGTGCAGCTGGCGCAGCACCTCCAACACCGCATCCGGCGCCGGCTTGCGGCGCACGCCGGGCCGCTCACCCACGGCCAGCCGGACGGAGTCGGCAAAAAAGCGGGCGTACAAAGCCTGCACGGCGCTGTCCACCTTGTTGGAGACAATGCCGCTGGCGATGTTCCGGGCCTTCAGGGTCTGCAGCAGGGCAGGGATCCCGTCGTAGGGGCGGGTGTGGTCCAGACTGTGCTGGGCGTAATAGGTCCGGAAGCTTGCGAAGGCAGCCTCAAAAGAATCCCCCTCCGTGCCGGCGGGGACGGCCTGCTCCATCAGATTGCGGATGCCCCGACCCAGAAAGCGGCGGACCTCCGCCTTTTCCCGCAGGGGATAGCCGCATGCGGCCAGGGCGTGATTGACGGCGGCGTGCAGATCGTCCAGCGTGTAAAGCAGGGTACCGTCCAGATCAAAGATCACGGTTTGATACATAAATGAATCAGTCCTTTCAGGAAAGAGTCGGCGCGGTCCATTTGGCGGGATCGGCCTGCTCCAGCGGCAGTTTGGTCAGGTACCGGCGGATCAGATCGAAGGCGTGGTTGGAGGCGGCCTCCCGGATCTGCTCCCGGCTGCGGCGGCCCAGCTCCAGATGTCGGCAGAACCGGGTCCCGTCGGCGGCGCAGAGGGCCACGAACACCCGGCCCACGGGGTTGTCCCGCTCGTCCCGGTCCGGTCCGGCCACGCCGGTGACGGAGACGGCCAGATCCGCGCCGGTCCGTTCCCGGACGCCCTGCGCCATGGCCTCCGCCACCGGGGCGGAGACGGCCCCCTCCCGTTCCAGCAGCGCCTGGGGGACCCCCAGCAGCGAGGCCTTCACTGCGGACCAGTAGCTGACCACGCCGCCCCGGAACACGGCCGAGGCGCCGGGCAGTGCGGTGATGCGCTGGGCAATGAGTCCGCCGGTACAGGATTCGGCGCAGGCGAAACTCAGCCCGCGCTCGTTCAAAAGCCGCAGACATGCCTCCGCCAGATCCGCCACATCCACGCCGTAGACCAGCTCACCCAGGGCCTGACGCACTTCCCGCTCCACCGGGTCCAGCATGCGCTGGGCCGCAGCCGGATCGGCAGCCCGGGCCGTGGCCTGCAGACAGACCTCCGAAGGCTTGGCATAGGTGGCAAGGGAGGGATTGCGCATGGCGCACATCCGGCTGTGCAGCAGGGCCTCCACCGCCGATTCGCCCAGACCGAAGGTCATAATGTCCCGGCTGACGATTACACCGTCGGAAAACCGGCGCAGATCGTCCCGGGCGCCGTGCTCCCAGACGGAGCGGCACTCGATGGGCGGGCCAGGCAGCATGACGACGTGACAGCCGTATGCGTCAAAGGCGAAGCCCGGGGCGGTGCCCGTGTGATTTTCAAAGGCGACGGCGCCCCGGGGCAGCTCCGCCTGGCGGCGGTCGCTTTCCGGCATGGGGCGGTGCAGTACGGTGCGGTAGATCCGCTCGATCTGCTCCAGCAGGTCCTCACGCAGGACCAGGGGGCGGTCGAACACCGCGCAGACCGTCTCCTTGGTCAGGTCGTCGTAGGTGGGGCCCAAGCCGCCGGTGGTAAGGATCAGGTCCGCCCGGGTGCGGGCCTCCTCCACCGCCTGGCGCAGCCGCTGGGGATTGTCCCCCACAACGGTATGCCGGTATACGTTGATCCCCAGGGCGTTCAGCTCCCGGGAGAGAAATTGGGCATTGGTGTTTGCAATGTTGCCCAGCAGCAGCTCGGTGCCGACTGCAATCAGTTCTGCCGTGTGTGCCACGTGTGTTCCCTTCTTTTTGCCTCCGGTCCGGCCGGGGGGAGTGTGCCGGGACTGCCGGCGGAGTTATCCCTCGTAACGGATGCGCACCCGCTCTGCGCCCTCCAGCGCCCGGGCGATCAGTGCGTCAATGTCCAGGGCGGCCTCCGCCTCCCGCACGGCCGCCACCTGGGGCCGGGTACAGGGATGGCGGGGGGTAAAGACGGTGCAGCAGTCCTCATAAGGGAGAATGGAGGTATCATAGGTGCCGATCTCCCGGGCCATGCGGATGATCTCCACTTTATCCATGCCGATCAGGGGGCGCAGCACCGGCAGGCTCGTCACATCTTCGGTGACGCCCAGAGCCAGCATGGTCTGGCTGGCTACCTGGCCCAGGGATTCGCCGGTGACCAGGGCGTGGGCCCCGGTTTTCTGCGCGACCTGCTGGGCGATGCGCATCATAAAGCGGCGCATGATCAGCGTGAAATATTCCTCCGGGCAGCTGCGGCGGATCTCCTCCTGAATCTCCGTAAAGGGAACGATGTGCACGTTCAGCCGTCCGGTCCAGGGCGTCAGCTCCCGGGCCAGCTGCAGCACCTTTTCCCGGGCCTGGGGCGAGGTATAGGGCGGGGAGACAAAGTGCAGCATTTCCAGTGCCACGCCCCGCCGGGCCATCATCCACGACGAGACGGGACTGTCGATCCCGCCGGAGAGAAGCGAAACGGCCGTGCCGCCCATTCCGATGGGCAGACCGCCGGCGCCGGGGGCGGAGGGGGCGTGCACATAAGCGGCCCGCTCGCGCACCTCCACATAAACCGTCAGCTCCGGCTTGTGCAGGTCCACGCGCAGGTGGGGAAAGGCCTCCGCCAGCTCGCCGCCCACAGCCTGGGAGATCTCGATGGAGGTCATGGGGAAGGCCTTGTCTGCCCGCTTGGATTCCACTTTAAAGCTGCGGGCATCCTCCAGCTCCTGTGCCAGATAGGTTTTGGCGGTGTCCACAATGGCCTCCACCGTCTTGGGGCAGGCCATGGCCCGGGCCACGGCGATGACGCCGAAGATCTGGCGGCAGGCGGTCCAGGCGGCCTCCAGGTCGCAGTCGGCGTTCTTCGGCTCCACATAAATGGTGCTCTGCCGGACGGAAACGGAGAATTCGCCGCAGCAGCGCAGGCGCCGCCGGACATTCCCCAGCAGCTTGTCCTCAAAGGCCTTGCGGTTGAGGCCCTTTAAGACCACCTCGCCCAGCTTGAGCAGAAACAGCTCGCCGGGGATGTCCCCGGCCGGGGAGAAGGATTGGTTCAGATCTGTCATAACATAACCTCCGATTGATGGAATCCAAACGCCCGTCGGGGCGAGGGGGGTCCGCCGGGCATTTTACCACAGCGGCGGGAAAAAGCAAGGCCGCGCCGGGGCGCTTCAGCCTTTGAGAATATCGGTGTTGCGGTACTGGATCGCCTCGGCCAGATGCGCCGGGCGGATCTCCTCCGATCCGTCCAGGTCGGCAATGGTGCGGGCTACCCGCAGGATCCGGTCATGGGAGCGGGCCGTAAGCCCCATGCGGGCAAAGGCGTTTTTCATCAGCGCCTCGCCGGCGGAATCCAGACGGCAGAACGCCCCCAGCATAGCCGGGGTCATCTGGGCGTTGCAGGCGGCGCCGCTGCCGGAAAGGCGGGCAAGCTGCCGCTGCCGGGCGGTGCAGACCCGCTCCCGGATCACGCAGGAGGGCTCGGGCTTTTCCCTTCGGCGCATGGCCTCGTATTCGACGGAGGGCACGCTGATGTGCAGGTCGATCCGGTCCAGCAGCGGGCCGGAGATCTTCTGAACGTAGCGCTCCACGTCCCGGTCCGAACAGCGGCATTTGCCGGAGGGGTGTCCCCGCCAGCCGCAGCGGCAGGGATTCATGGCGCAGACCAGCTGAAACCGGGCGGGAAGGTGCAGCGTCCCGCCGGCCCGGGCCACGGTGACGGCGCCCTCCTCCAGGGGCTGGCGCAGGGCCTCCAGCACGTCCCGGTGGAATTCCGGAAGCTCGTCCAGAAACAAAACGCCGTTGTGCGCCAGGGAGATCTCACCCGGACGCAGGGCCGGCCCGCCGCCGGCCAGAGACGCGGCGGAGGCAGTGTGGTGCGGTGCCCGGAAGGGACGCCGGGTCAGCAGGGGATGGCGCGGGTCCGTCAGGCCCGCAATGGACCAGATGGCCGAGCTTTCCAGCGCTTCCGCCCGGGTCAGGTCCGGCAGAATGGAGGGCAGGCGCTTGGCCAGCATGGACTTGCCGGCGCCCGGAGAACCGATGAGCAGAATGTTGTGCCCGCCCGCTGCGGCCACCTCCAGGGCACGCTTGACGTTTTCCTGCCCCATCACATCCTGAAAATCCGGCAGGGGCGCTTCCTCCGCCTCCGGCACCCAGACCGGCGCCGGGGTCAGGGCCGCCTCGCCCCGCAGGTGACGCACCAGGGCCCCCACATCGGGAACGGGCCAGACGGTCAGCCCGCCGGCCAGGGTGGCCTCGGCGGCGTTTTCCGCCGGGCAGAACAGCTGCCGGATCCCGGCGGCCCGGGCCGCCAGGGCCATGGGCAGCACGCCGCTGACGCCCCGCAGCGCCCCGGTCAGGGACAGCTCGCCCAGGAAGGCGGCATCCGGCGGCGGGGCCTTCAGCTCCCCGGCCGCGGCCAGGATCCCCACAAAAAGGGGCAGGTCGTAGACCGTGCCGGCCTTCTTCTTCCCGGCCGGCGCCAGATTGACCGTAATGCGGGAGACCGGAAATTTGGCGCCGCAGTTTTTCACGGCGGCCCGGACCCGCTCCCGTGCCTCCCGCACGGCGGCGTCCGGCAGGCCCACCACGTCAAAAGCCGGCAGCCCGCCGGAGAGAAAACACTCCGCCGTCACCTCATAGCCGGCCAGCCCATCCAGCCCCAGAGAGCGCACCGTGACCACCATGGCCAATTCCTCCTGTTCCTTCCGGATTTTAGTGAATTTGACAGAGGCAATCGTTACCGCGACTTTGCAAATAAGCTGTTTTTCGATTGCCAAGGGTTCAAAACCAGTTTATAATAAAAATAACACAAATTTCACGAAAGGGAAACCCCGATTCCCCGGAAGATGTGATTTGGCGCAAGGACGCGCGGACATCGGCGGCGCGTCCCGGCCGGCTTTGCGGCCGGCGGAGTATTCGGAAAATCAAGCTGCCGCTGTGCGGCGGTGAAACAGGAGGTAACGATATGGCAAGGAAGTTCAAGTCCATGGACGGAAACAACGCCGCGGCCTATGTGTCCTATGCATATACCGAGGTGGCCGGGATCTATCCCATTACACCGTCTTCCCCCATGGCGGACCTGGTGGACCAGTGGTCGGCCGGCGGCCAGAAGAACATTTTCGGCACGCAGGTCAAGGTCTGCGAGATGCAGTCTGAGGGCGGCGCATCCGGCACGGTGCACGGCGCGCTGACCACCGGCGCGCTGACGACGACCTATACGGCCTCGCAGGGCCTGCTGCTGATGATCCCCAATATGTACAAGATCGCGGGCGAACTGCTGCCGGCCGTGTTCCATGTGTCTGCGCGGACGGTGTCCACCCATGCGCTGAACATCTTCGGCGATCATTCCGACGTGATGGCCTGCCGTCAGACCGGCTTTGCCATGCTGTGCGAGAACGATCCGCAGGAGATCATGGATCTTGCGCCGGTGGCGCATCTGGCCGCCATTGAGGGCCGGGTCCCCTTCATCAACTTCTTCGACGGATTCCGCACCTCCCATGAGGTGCAGAAGATCGCCGTGTGGGATTACGAGGATCTGAAGGACCTGTGCAATATGGACGCCGTGGCGGCGTTCCGCAAACACGCCCTGAATCCGGAGCGGCCCAATATGCGCGGCTCTCACGAAAACGGGGATATTTTCTTCCAGCACCGGGAGGCCTGCAACCAGTACTATGACGCCCTGCCCGATGTGGTGGAAAAGTACATGCACAAGATCAATGCCAAGCTGGGCACGGATTATCAGCTGTTCAACTATTACGGCGCGCCGGACGCGGACCGGGTCATCGTGGCCATGGGCTCTGTGTGCGATGTGACCGAGGAGGTCATTGATTACCTCAACGCCCACGGCGAAAAGGTGGGTCTGGTGAAGGTGCGGCTGTACCGGCCCTTCTCCGGCGAGCGCCTGGCGGCGGCCATTCCGGCCACGGCCAAGACGGTGGCGGTACTGGACCGCACCAAGGAGCCCGGCTCCCAGGGTGAGCCCCTTTACATGGATGTGGTCATGGCCCTGGCCAACGCGGGGCGGACGGATGTGCAGGTCATCGGCGGCCGCTACGGTCTGGGCAGCAAGGATACTCCGCCCCGGAGCATCTTCGCCGTGTATACCGAGCTTGCCAAGGCCCAGCCCAAGCGCCGCTTCACCATCGGCATCGTGGACGATGTGACCAACCTCTCCCTGCCGGAGACGGCGGCACCGGACGTGGCGGCGCCCGGCACCATCGCATGCAAGTTCTGGGGCCTGGGCGGCGACGGTACCGTCGGCGCCAACAAAAACTCCATCAAGATCATCGGCGACCATACGGACAAGTATGTGCAGGCTTACTTCCAGTACGATTCCAAGAAGACCGGCGGCGTGACCATTTCGCACCTGCGCTTCGGCGATCAGCCCATCAAGAGCCCGTATTACATCAACAAGGCGGACTTTGTGGCCTGCCACAATCCCTCGTATGTGGTCAAGGGCTTCAAGATGGTGCAGGACGTCAAGCCCGGCGGCGTGTTTATGATCAACTGCCGCTGGAAGCCGGAGGAGCTGGGTGAAAAGCTGACGGCGGACGCCAAGCGCTATATCGCCCGGAACAACATTCAGCTTTATATCATCGACGCCATCGATCTGGCCGAGGAGATCGGCATGGGCAAGCATACCAACACGATCCTGCAGTCTGCCTTCTTCTCCCTGGCAAAGGTCATGCCGGAGGCGGAGGCCATCGGCTATATGAAGGACGCGGCCACCAAGTCCTATCTGAAGAAGGGCCAGGGCATTGTGGATATGAACCACAAGGCCATTGACCTGGGCGCCAGCGCCTATGTGAAGGTGGAGATCCCCGCCTCCTGGGCCGACGCTGCGGATGACGCCGCGCCGGCGGCCCTGCACGGCAAGCCGGAGCTGGTGGAGCAGGTGCGCTCCATTCTGGAGCCGGTGGACCGCATGGATGGCGACAGCCTGCCGGTGTCGGCGTTCATGCCCCATGCGGACGGCCAGTTTGAGCTGGGCGCCAGCGCCTATGAAAAGCGCGGCGTGGCGGTCCGTGTGCCGGAATGGGACGCGGCCAAGTGCGTCCAGTGCAACAGCTGCGCTTATGTCTGCCCCCACGCGACCATTCGCCCCTATGCGCTGACGCCGGATGAGGCGGCGGCTGCGCCGGGGAACATCAAGCTGGCGGACTTCCGGGCCGGCAAGGGCAAGGGCGTCTATCAGTATACCATGGCCGTCTCTCCGCTGGACTGCATGGGCTGCGGCGTGTGCGTGGGCCGCTGCCCCACCCAGGCGCTGACCATGGTGCCTCTGGAGGAGCAGACCGAGCAGCAGAAGGTGTTCGACTACTGCGTGGACAAGGTCTCCGAGAAGCCGGAGCTGCAGGGCAGCACGGTGGTCTCCAGCCAGTTCCGCCAGCCCATGCTGGAATTCTCCGGCTCCTGCGCCGGCTGCGCCGAGACCAGCTATGCCCGCCTGGTGACGCAGCTGTTCGGCGACCATATGTATATTGCCAACGCCACCGGCTGCTCGTCCATTTGGGGCGGCCCGGCCGCAACGTCTCCTTACTGCACGAATAAGGACGGCCACGGCCCGGCCTGGTCCAACTCTCTGTTTGAAGATAACGCCGAGTTCGGCCTGGGCATGTATCTGGGTCAGGAAGCGGTCCGCAGCAGCCTGGCTGACCTGACGAAGGAGCTGCTGGCGGTGGAGTGGGCACAGCCCGCCCTGAAGGAGGCCGCTCAGAAGTGGCTGGACACCATGGAGGACGGCAGTGCCAACGGCCCGGCGGCCAAGGCGTATGTGCAGGCTCTGAAGGCCGGCATCGCCACGGTGGAGGAGCTTGCGGCAATGCCGCAGTTCAAGGAGCACGCAGCCGAACTGGCCGCCCAGGGCAAGACCCACTGTGACTGCGCGGCCTGTACGCTGGCGGCAAAGATCCTGGACAATCAGGAGTTCCTGGCCAAAAAGTCCATGTGGATCTTCGGCGGCGACGGCTGGGCGTATGACATCGGCTTCGGCGGCCTGGACCATGTGCTGGCTTCCGGCAAGGATGTGAATGTGTTCGTCTTCGATACCGAGGTGTATTCCAACACCGGCGGTCAGGCGTCCAAGGCCTCCAACATCGGCCAGGTGGCGCAGTTTGCCGCGGCCGGCAAGGAAGTGAAGAAGAAGAGCCTGGGCGAGATCGCCATGAGCTACGGCTACGTGTATGTGGCGCAGGTGGCCATGGGCGCCGACCCGGCCCAGACCCTGCGGGCCATCACGGAGGCCGAGGCCTATCCCGGCCCGTCTCTGATCGTGGGCTATTCTCCCTGCGAGATGCACTCCATCAAGGGCGGCATGGAAAACTGCCAGGCCG
This sequence comes from uncultured Dysosmobacter sp., assembly GCA_934563745.1. GTDB lineage: Bacteria > Bacillota > Clostridia > Oscillospirales > Oscillospiraceae > Oscillibacter. Next base: position 16,331 of record CAKTHE010000003.1, read on the forward strand.
AGATGAAGCGCGCCGTGGACTGCGGCTATTGGAACCTGTACCGCTTCAACCCCGCGGCGCAGGGTGCCAAGTTCACGCTGGATTCCAAGGAGCCCAAGGGCGGCTATCAGGAGTTTTTGATGAACGAGGCCCGGTACTCCCGCCTGACCCGGGAGTTCCCGGAGCGCGCCGAGACCCTCTTCGCCAAGAGCGAGGCGGCCGCCAAGGAGCGCTATGCCCACCTGCTCAAGCTCAAGGCCATGTATCAGGACTGAGCGGACGCGGAAGCATAAAAAACGAACAGCACGGCGGGACCATTCCCGCCGTGCTGTTTTTTTGCGGCCCAAAGCGGATCACGGGCCGGAAGCGAAGAAGAACCGCGCGCCTGTCCGCAAAGGGCCGGTATAAACCGGCTCTTTGTGGAGCATGCTTGGAACAGGGAGAATAATTTGTGAAAAACAACGGGAAAATTTACGGAAAGATTCTGGATTTCTGGGGGAAGAGCAGGTATAATATGTAGCCACTGTGAAAGCGAGGTTACCATGAATCGAAAACACATTTCTCTGCCGCCGGCGGGAACCCGCCGAGGGCGGTGCTTGCGCTCCGCCCTGTTATGGATCCCTGTCTGCGCGGCATTGGTCACTCTGATTATAGAGCTGTTCAATCATAAGGTTGCGGTCAACGGGCTGGGGGACTTTTTGGATTTTGTCCGCCAGGGGCCGCTGGCGCTGCTGGTGAATTTCCTGCTGGTGCTGATCACCCTGACGCCGGCCCTGTTCCTGCGCCGGCGCAGCTTTTATGTGACGCTGGCGGCCGCCGTGTGGCTGATCGCCGGCGGCGTCAACGGGTTTATCCTGCTCAAGCGGATGACGCCCTTCACCACGGCGGATCTGACAGTGCTGAAAACCGGGTTGGACACGCTGCCCAACTATATGTCCAAGGGGTATATCATTCTGCTGGCTGCGGTGCTGGCGGTGCTGTGTGCGGCGCTGATCCTGCTTTTCTGGAAGGGGCCCCGCTGCCGGGCAGGGCTGCGGCAGCGGATCCTCACGGGGGTGATCGCCCTGATCGTGGTGGGCGGCGCGCTGGTGGGCAGCTGGAAGGCCGCCTTTGCCGCCGATCAGCTCTCCACGGTGTTTTCCAACCTGGCATTTGCCTACGATGATTACGGCTTTTCCTATTGCTTTTTGCAGACCTGGCTGAATACCGGTGTGCACCGGCCCTCGGGCTATGGCGAGAAGATGATGGACAAGATCCGCCAGGAGATCGAAAACGACACGCAGGAAAAGACGCCCCAGGACGATGTGAACGTGATCTTCGTCCAGCTGGAGTCCTTCATTCTGCCCAGCGAGATCAAAGGGCTGGAGCTTTCCGAGGACGCGACCCCCTATTGGCACGAGCTGGAGCAGGAGTATACCACCGGCTATGTGACGGTCCCCGTGGTGGGCGCCGGCACCGCCAATACGGAGACGGAAGTGCTTACGGGCATGTCCACCCGCTACTTCGGCCCCGGCGAGTACCCTTACAAGACCTGCCTGAACAAAAAGACGATGGAGTCTCTGGCATATAATCTCAAGGCGCTGGGGTACGGAACCCATGCCATCCACAACCACCGGGCCACCTTCTACGGCCGCAATCAGGTGTATGCAGATCTGGGCTTTGACGATTTCACGTCGCTGGAATTTATGCCCCGGGTCGCCCGGACGGAGCGCAACTGGGCCAAGGATTTCATCCTGACCAGTCAGATCGGCGCCGCGCTGGACGCGACCGAAAACCAGCCGGACCTGGTGTTCACGGTTTCCGTCCAGGGCCACGGCAGCTATCCCACGGAGCGGGTGATCGAGTATCCGGAGGTCACGGTCACCCAATGCCCGGACACGGTCAACGCCTATTCGCTGGAATACTACGTCAATCAGGTCCATGAGATGGATCTTTTTGTGAAAGAACTGATCGAATCGCTGGAGGAACGGGGCGAGAAAACCGTTCTGGTGCTTTACGGCGACCATCTGCCGGCCATGAACCTGAGCCGGACGGACATGAAGTCGGGCAGCATTTACAAAACCCGCTATCTGATCTGGGACAACATCGGACTCAAGCGGGAAAAGAAGAATATGTGCTCGTACGAACTGGGGTCCTATGTGCTGGGCCGTCTGAATATCACGGAGGGGCTGCTCAATCAGTTCCATCAGTTCTGCAGAAGCGAGCCGTCGTATCTCAGCGATCTGAAGGCCATTCAGTACGATGTGCTATACGGGCAGAACTATCTGGGGCAGAGCACGGCGCTGTATGAGCCGACCCAGATGCAGATGGGCATCCACGACATTCAGATCACCGGACTTTACGAGCGGATGGGCAACTGGTATGTCAAGGGCGAGAATTTCAGCCCCTACTGCCGGGTCACCCGGGACGGGAAGGTGCTCAGCACCAGCTATGTCAGCACGTCGCTGCTGCGGCTCAACGAGGATCCGAGAACGGCCGAGTACCGGGACCTGGGGATCAAGGTGCTGGATATGCACAAAGAGGTTTTGCGCACGGTGCCCAGCCTGAACGAGCAGGAAGCGGCGGCTTCCGCCGGGTCGTAAGCGGCAGATCGCCGGAGCGTGGAAAGAAAATAAAAAAAGCGTATGCCCATGCGGGCATACGCTTTTTTGCTTTGCGGAAGGAGAAGACCGCCGCGCTCAGGGCTTGGAGGCCCGCAGCCCCAACTGCTGGGCCGTGACGGCGTAAGCCCGCTCTTCAAAGGGATACGACGGGATTTCGGCGGGGAGGGGCTGGCCCCGGCGCTGATACAGCGCGTGAATGACCGCGCCCAGCAGCAGCGGGTTTTTCACCAGCAGCGGCCCCGTCAGCTCCGAGGCGAACACGTTGCCGCTGTGATAGCCCTCAGGGCCGCCGGCTGCCTCGTTGCCGAAGCCAAGGGTGCAGCGGGTCAAAAGCGGCGTGGTCACACCGGAGATGCGGCTGCACTTGTTGATGAAGCCCACCACCGGCGCTTCAAACAGATCGGTGAAGCCCAGCACATCCTCTACGATCCGCCGGCTGCCCTGGACCGATGTGAACTCCGCCAGGCCGATCCCTTCGTGGACCGTGCCGTCCGCGGCGGTAATGGTTTTACCCAGCAGCTCCATGGCGGTGCCGGCGAAGAGCATGACCGTCCCGGTCTCCGCTGCGGCCCGCACGGCGGGGGCAAAGCGGCGGAAATCCGCCAGCGCGGCCAGCTGGCTGCGCTCGGTGCCGGCGCCCATAAACAGAAAGTCCGCGTCGGAAAGATCCGCCTCCTGCCCGGGGATGACCGTGTCCACCCGGACCCCGCAGCCCAGATCCTCCAGATGGCGGCGCAGCAGCGCCACATTGGCATAGCTGCCGTAAAGATTCATGAGATCCGGATAAAAATGAATGATGCGTACGTCCATTGCTCAGTCCTCCTTTTCCACCAGATTCAAAAGCTTGTCCCGGTCGGAGAAGCAGGTGACCACGAACAATGCCTCGCTGCCGGAGGATTTCAGGCTCTCGCAGGCCTCGGCAATATCGGGATGCAGCTCCAGCCGCTCCTGCGGCAGGGCGGTGCAGGAAAAGCGGACCGCCAGGTCATTGGCATAGCGGCCGCACAGCAGGACCCGCTGCACATGAGGACAGTTGAGCTGGTCAAAGTCAATGTCCCACAGCCAGCTGGTCTCGCTGGTGAAGTATTTGCGGGAGACGGCATCCACGATCACCAGGACGGTGCAGTCCGTTCCGGAATCATGAATGTAGCGGAGATTTGTGTCATAGGCGATGGAATTTTCGTGCTTGCTGGTCAGTAGCGTGCCGGTGTGGGCGCCCAGCCGGAAGCGTACCATGCGCCCGTTTTTAAGGACGTAATTGCTCAACGCCGCGGCAACGGCATCCGGCGCGGCGCCGGCCAGCGTGCAGGCCGTGTAAGCGGCCAGAATGTTGTAGACGTTGTAAATGCTGCGGAAGGCCAGAGACACGGTTTCGCATCCGTCGATGGTCAGTGTGCCGTTTTGCAGGTCCAGGGCGGTTCCGGCCACGTCGGGAGCGGGCCTGTGATGGCCGCAGTGGGGGCAGCGGTAGGCGCCGATCTGATTGTAATGATAATAGTCGTACTCCATAGGGGCCTTGCACACCGGGCAGTAGGCCCCGTCCCGGTACACGCCGGAGGGCGTGTCGGAGGAAAGGGCGCAGCGGTCTAGCCCGAACCACTTGACGGCGTCATGGCCGATGGCAAAGCAGGACGAAAGGGGATCGTCGGCGTTGAGGATCAGGGTGGAGTCCGGATAGATGGCGCCCTTCAGGGCGTCGTATACCCATTCGGGATGCCCGTTGCGGGTCAGCTGATCCCGATAGAGGTTGGTAATGACGAAATAGGTGGGATGGAAGAAGCGGAAGCTGCGGGCGGCGTAGCGCTCATCCGATTCGATCAGCAGCACGTCGCCCCGGACGGTGCCGCCGAGGCTGGCATGCGTCAGGATCAGCGTGGCCACGCCTTCGGTCTGATTGGAGCCTTCCTTGTTGTACAGCACGGTTTTCCCCGCGGCGCGGAGGGCGGCGGCGATCATCTCCACGGTGGAGGTTTTGCCGTTGGAGCCGGTGACGGCAATGACCGTTTCCGGCAGCGTGACCCGGCTGAGAATGTCCGGGCAGATTTTCAGGGCCAGCTGGCCGGGCATGGAGCTTCCCTTCCCAACCAATTTTCCGACGGCGTGTCCAAGCTTGCACAGGACGATGGCCAAAAATTTTCGCATGGTGTTGTTTCAATCTCCATTCTGCCGCATGGGTGTGATGAGGGGAAAACGGCGGCAGAAGCCTCTCCGGGCGGCGGGGGAGGGCTTCCGGCGGCGAAGTCAGCCGCTGCGGCGGGAATGCTCCAGCCAGATCATCAGGGCGGCGATATCCGCCGGGGACACGCCGGAGATCCGGGAGGCCTGTCCCAGATCCAGCGGCCGGACGGCGGCCAGCTTTTCCCGGGCCTCCAGCCGTAGTCCGGCGATGGAGGCATAGTCCGTATCCGGCGGAAGCCGGTGGCGCTCCATTCGGCGGAAGTCATCCACCTGGCGCAGCTGGCGCTGAATGTAGCCCTCGTATTTGACGCGGATCTCCACCTGCTCTGCCTCTTCCGGTGTCAGGGCGGGGCGGTCCGGATCGAAGGGGGAGAGGTCCGCGTAGGAGAGCTGCGGGCGGCGCAGCAGGTCGGCAAGCCGTGCCCCGTCGCCCACGGGGGCAGTGCCCCGGCCGGTCAGCATGGCGTTGAGCGCCGGAGAAGGCGCGACGCCGGTGCCGGCCAGGCGGCGGATCTCCGCCGCGACGGCCGCGTATTTTTTCTCCACCGCGTCCAGCCGCTCCTGCGGGACCAGACCCAGCCGGCAGCCGATGGCAGTGAGCCGCTCATCGGCGTTGTCTTCCCGCAGCACTAGACGGTACTCGCTGCGGGAGGTCATCATGCGGTAAGGCTCGTTGGTGCCCTTGGTCACCAGATCGTCGATCAGCGTGCCGATGTAGGACTGGCTGCGGGAGAGAAGAAACGGCGTTTGCCCCAGCAGCTTCCGGGCGGCATTGACGCCGGCCACAAAGCCCTGCACCGCGGCTTCTTCATAGCCGGACGAACCGTTGAACTGCCCGGCACCATACAGGCCCCGGATCTGCTTGCACTCCAGCGTGGGCTGAAGGGCCAGCGGATCGATGCAGTCATATTCGATGGCGTAAGCCGGGCGCATCAGCTCGGCCCGGCGCAGCCCTGGGATCGAGTGAAGCAGCTTCAGCTGGATCTCCTCCGGCATGGACGAGGAAAGACCCTGAACATAAAGCTCCTCCGTATCCAGCCCCATGGGCTCAATAAACAGCTGGTGGCGCTGCTTGTCCGGAAAACGGACGACCTTTGTTTCAAAGGAGGGGCAGTACCGGGGACCGACGCCCTCGATGACTCCGGAGTAGATGGGGGAGCGGTCCAGATTGTCCAGGATCAGCCGCTTGGTCTCCTCCGTGGTCCAGGTGAGATAGCAGACGGCCCGATTCTCCAGCGGCACGGCGGTGGAGAAGGAGAAGGGCAGGGGATCAGGATCCCCGGGCTGAAGCTCCATTTCCGAAAAGTCAACGCTGCGGGCGTTGATCCGGGGCGGCGTCCCGGTTTTGAAGCGGCGCAGGGGCAGCCCCAGTGCCCGCAGGCATGCGCTCAGCGGACCGGCGGCGTGCAGGCCATCCGGCCCGGATTCCCGTATGCACGCTCCCGTGAGGGTGCGGCTTTGCAGATAAGTCCCGGTGGCCAGAACGACCGCCCGCACGTCAAAGACGGCGCCGGTGTCCAGCACCAGCTGCCGGACGGCTCCGTCCCGGACCCGCAGCTCCACCACCTCGCCCTGGCGCAGCTGCAGCCCGGGCTGGCGCTCCAGCGCACGCTTCATATAGGCCTGATAGCTCCGCCGGTCCGCCTGGGCCCGCAGCGACCAGACGGCCGGGCCCTTGCCCCGGTTCAAAAGGCGGTACTGGATGCAGCAGGCATCGGCCGCCCGGGCCATTTCGCCGCCCAGGGCGTCCAGCTCCCGGACCAGCTGGCCCTTCCCGGTTCCGCCGATGGCCGGGTTGCAGGGCATGTTGCCCACGGCGTCCAGATTCAGGGTGAACACTGCCGTGGAAAGCCCCAGCCGGGCGGCGGCAAGCCCCGCTTCGATCCCGGCGTGGCCGGCGCCGATCACCGCGATATCCACTTGTCCGGCACTGTATTCCTGCATGGAATTCCTCCTGATCCGGCCGGGGCCGGTTCTCATCGGCCGCCGGGCGGCCGTTTTTTTCAGCTCAGTCTGCGCGCAGGGTCACAACGGCCACCTGGGGCCGGTTGAAAAGGCGGAAGGCCCAGCCCGGGGAATTCCCAAGCCCCCGGGAGACAAAGACCTCGCTGCCGGCGCACCCCGCATCCGTGCAGCGGTAAAGCCCGCTGGTAAACGAGGGAAGGATGTGCAGATTGGTGTCCACCAGCCCGTCGGTAAAGGGCAGGCGCCAGATCCCGCCATGGGCGTGGCCGCTGAAGGTCAGGTCCGCACCCAGACGGCAGTAGCGGCCGTTGAACAGATTGTTCCGGTGTGCCAGCAGCAGCCAGCAGGGATCGCCCCAGGCGGCATAGATCTCCGCCGCCAGCTGGGAAGGCGTTTTCTGATCCGTATAGGCGTTGGGGTCGTCTATGCCGGCCAGGATCACCGTATCGCCGTTGCGGTAGAGGGGGACGGCCTCGTTGGTGAGCACGGTGACGCCGCTTTGCCGCAGCGCCTCCTTGACCTGCTCCGCCACGGCGGTCCCCTGCGCCCACTCGTGATTGCCGGTGACAAAGTAGGTGGGGGCAATGGCGCTGAGCGCCGCGCCCACGGCCCGGGCATAGGGCACCGGATCCTGCGCATGCTCGTCCACCAGATCCCCGGTGAGAAAGATATACTCCGGCTCTGCCTTCCGGACGGCATCATAAAGCCGTTGGTTGTCCCGGCCGAAGCGCTTGCAGTGCAGGTCGCTCAGCTGCACGATGCGGCAGCCGTCAAACCCGGCCGGCAGGGCGGAAAGGGTCACGGAGTCCTCCGTGATCTGCAGGGCGTTGTTGCCCCACAGGATCCAAAGGATCACGGCAAGCAGCACCAGGGCGGCCCGCCGGGCGGGACGCCGCCTCCGGCGCGGGTGGGTTTTCGGCATGGTAAAGATCTCCTTTGCGGCTCCGCCGCAGCGGAGAAAAGACAGCGGGTCCGGGACGGGTCGGCCCCGCCCCGGAAAGGCCCGGATAAAACCGGCCATTATTATAGCACAGCGCACCGTCGATGGCGAGAGAAAAAATGCACAAACCGGCCTTATTCCGCGCTTTTCAGGGACTCCACCATATCAATGGAACGAATGCGCCGGCCGGCCAGCAGGTTGACCGCCCCGGAGAACAGAGCTGTCAGCACAGCGGCCCAGAGCAGCGCCATGGGATCTGTGCTGCGGCCGAACATCATCAGGTCGATCTCCACCGAACGCACCAGCCACAGGTGCAGCGCCCGGCCCAGCACCAGACCCAGGGCAATGCCGGCCGCCGTGAGTACCACGTTTTCCCGGTTGACGTATGCGCAGACCTCCCGGTCGTAAAAGCCCAGGACCTTAATGGTGGCCAGCTCCCTGCGCCGCTCGGTGATGTTGATGTTGGAGAGATTGTACAGCACCACCAAGGCCAGCGCCGCTGCACAGAGAATCACGATGACCACCACAAAATCCACCCGCTCCATGGAGTGCTGATAGGTATCCCGGGTGTTTTCCATCCGGGTGGCGGAGGTGACGCCGCTGAGCTGCAGAAGCTCGGAAAAGACCGCGCCCACCGCGTCGGGCGAATCGTCCCGCAGCGTGAGCAGACAGGCATTGCGCCGGGCCGGCGTGCCGAAAACGGATTGATGATACTCCGGCGACATGTAGACAAAGTGCCCCAGATAGTGCTCGGTCACCGCAGCCACACGGACCTGGACCCGGGGCTCTGCATCCAGCGTAAAGAAGTCACCGGGCTGCACGTTCAGCAGCTCCGAGAGCTTCTGGTCAATGATCACGCCGTCGTCGGAGAGGGTCAGCGGCGTCCGGTCGCCGAAGGTGCGCAGCTTGACGTATTGGCCGATCTGCGCCGGATCCACGACCTCCAGATAGGCGGTGGTGGAATATGCGTCGCTTTGAACGTTCAGCGCGCTGATGCGGCAGGGCAAATAGCGCACGATGTCAGGGGAGCGGTCCAGATAGTCCGTCAGGGCGGCCTGCTCCTCGTCCAGCAGGTTGGCACTGGTGGAGATCTGGGCTGTGTAGGTGTATAGATCGCCGTACTGCACGTCCATGGTCATCAGCAGGGACGTGCGCAGGCCGAAGCCGGCGATGATCAGGGCGGTGCAGCCGCTGATCCCGATCACTGTCATGAAAAAGCGCTTTTGGTAGCGGAACAGATTCCGGGCGGTGACCTTGCGGCGGAAACTCAGGCGCCGCCAGAGCGGGCGGATGGATTCCAGAAATACCCGCTTGCCGGGGGGCGGGGTCCGGGGACGCATCAGCTCCGCGGGTACGGCGGAAAGGGTGGAAAGGCACGCGGCCGCCGAGGCCAGCGTGGTGCATCCGGCCGCGGCCAGAAGGGCCCCAACGCTCAGAAGCGGGTAGACGTGCAGCTCGATGCCGGGCAGATCGTACATGATTTGATAGGCGGTAAAGATCATGGACGGGAACAGGGTAAAGCCGATCCCGAGCCCCAGCACGCCTCCCAGCAGCGACGGCAGCAGCCCATAGCCCAGATATTTCCGGGAGATGGCCCAGCGGGAATAGCCCAGAGCCTTCAGGCAGCCGATCTGCGTGCGCTGCTCTTCCACCATGCGGGTCATGGTGGTCAGGCATACCAGCGCGGCCACCAGGAAAAAGAGCACCGGGAATACCGAGGCCAGATTGGCCATGCGGTCGGCGTCCTGCCCAAAGCCCAGGTAGCCGGGGTTGGAGTCCCGGCTGAGGATGTACCATGCGCCGTCTTCCAGCTCGGCCGCTTTGCGGCGGGCGTCGGTCAGCTTCTGCTCCGCCTCGCCGATCTGCGTGCGGGCTTCAGCCTGGGCGTCGTAGTATTCATTCAGCCCGTCGTTATAGCGGACTTCATTTCGCCGCAGCTCCCGGACGGCGTCGTCAATTTCGCCCTGGGCTTCGGCAGTCCGGTCCCGCAGCTCTGCCTCGGCGCTTTCAACGTCCGCAAAGCCATTCTCCAGATCCACCCAGCCCTGGTCCAACTCTTCCCGGGCACCGATCAGCTCTGTCTCTGCTTCTTCCAGCTTCCGGCGGGCCTCCTCCAGGTCCGCTTTGGCCTGCTCCAGCTCGGCCTTGGCGTCCTGCAGCTCCCGCCAGCCGTCGGCGTAGGCGTCCTGCCCGGCTTCCAGTCGTGCCTGCCCGGAGCGGTAAGAGGCCCAGCCTGCGTCCAGCTGGTCCGCAGCGGAAAGCAGCGCATCGCTGTCCAGCGGCTCTCCGGTAGGCGCGCCGGTTTCATCGGTTTTGGAAAGGCCGCTGTGCACGGCGGACAGGGCCTGATCCACGGCGGCACAGACTGTGGGGCCTGCCTCCGGGTCGGCCATGGCTTCCGCCAGGGCGGCACTGTCCGCATAGGGGCCGAGTCCTGCGGCCGTAAGGCCGGCATTCACCCCCGGAAGGGCCAGCTCCAGGGCCGCACCGGCAGCTTGAATCTGCTCCGGATCTCCGCCGGAGAGCAGGGTGAGGATCCCGGCGGAATCCAGCTCGCTCAGCGCATACAGCTGCCCCAGGGCCGCGTCGGCGGCCGGACGCACGCCGGCACCCTCCGTGTCAGCCCGCAGGGCCTCCAGCAGCGCATCCCGGTCCGGGAAGGAAAGCCCGGCACCATCCAGGGCACCCTGCAGCACGTCCAAAAGCGCGTTCAGAGAGTCCTGGGCGGCCTGCAGCTGCTGCCGGGCGGCCGCCAGGCGGTTGGAGGCGGAGGCCAGTTCCCCGGCGGCCTCCGCCAGGGCCTTGCGCCCCTCCTGATATTGGGCCAGCCCGTCCTCATATTGGGCCAGCCCTTCAGCATAGTCCTGCTGGCCGCGCTGGTATTCCAGAAATCCGTCGGCATAGCGGCCCTCGCCGTCGTCCAGCTCCAGCTGGGCATCGGTCAGCTTCCGGCGGGCGTCGTCGATTTTCCCTTGGGCGTCCGCCGTTTCGCGGGCCAGGGTTTCCCGGGCATCCTGTACCTGGACCCAGCCGTCATCCAGCTCCGCCCGGGCGTTTTTCAGCTCCGTCCAGGCGTCGGCCAGGGCCTGATCGGCTTCCGCCCGGGCGTCATCCAGCTTCCCCTGGGCCTCGGCCAGTTTTTCTGCGGCCTCTCCGGCCAGGGCGTCGTGCCGGGCGGCGGCCCGCTCCTCTCCCAGGGGCTCCAGCGCGTCCATGGCGGCCTCCACCCGATCCTGATAGGGCTGGGAGAAGGCGATTTCCTCCGCCGCGCCCTTTACCGTCAGGTAGGCGGCGGTGTAAAAATCCATGGAAAAGCTTTCCCGGGGAAGAAAAAGGTAGGCGGAAACCTGCCCGGTGCCCAGGGTGGAGCTGCCCCGTTCCGCGCTGATGTAGTAGGGGCTGACCACCGTCCCGACGATGGTAAAGCGCTGCCGGGTCAGGGCTGTTTCAAAGGAGCCGGAGGTCACCAGCGTGATGCGGTCTCCCAGGGAAAGGTGCAGCGTCTGAAGCAGCTTTTTCTCCACGGCGCACTCATCCGCCGCATGAGGCAGGCGCCCCTCTGTTACCTGCAGGCGGTTGATGCGCTCCGGCAGGGAGTAGACCTTGGTGACCAGGTCCAGCTCCGGCGTGTGGGTCAAAGCGTCGATCACATGGGCGCCCTCACCGTCGGAAACGTCGGGCTGCGCCCGCAGGATTGCCAGATCCTCCTCCGTCAGTCCCAGGGTGGAGAGGACCTGAATGTCCATGAAATTCTGCGCGTCCATGTAGCGGTCGCAGGTGCGCTTCATGTCCGGGGCGGTTGCCCGCAGGCCGGAGAGAAAGGCCACGGCCAGCGCGACCAGGATCAGAATGGACAAAAAGCGGCTTTTGGTGCCGCGGATCTCCCGTATAAAGTCCTTGCGAATGGTGCGCACGCGGGGAATTCCTCCTTTCTGGACGGGGCGGCGGAGCGTTACCACTCGATAGACGCCACCGGAGCGGGATGGGGGTTGCGCTGCAGATCGGCCACCGTGCCGTTTTTGATGCGGATGACCCGGTCGGCCATGGGGCACAGGGCGCTGTTATGGGTGATCACGATCACCGTCATGCCCTTTTTCCGGCAGGTATCCTGCAGCAGCTGCAAAATGGCCTTTCCGGTCTGATAATCCAGGGCGCCGGTGGGCTCATCGCATAAAAGCAGCTTCGGATTTTTGGCCAGGGCCCGGGCGATGGCGACCCGCTGCTGCTCGCCGCCGGAGAGCTGCCCGGGAAAGTTGTTCTTCCGCTGGCTCAGGCCCACCTCGTCCAGGACCTGTCCGGCCGGCAGGGGATCCCGGCAGATCTCTGCGGCCAGCTCCACATTTTCCAGGGCGGTCAGATTCTGCACCAGATTGTAGAACTGGAAGACGAAGCCGATGTCGTAGCGGCGGTAGGCCGTCAGCTGCCGGGCACTGTACCGGCTGATGGGATTTCCATCCACCGTGATGGTGCCGGAGGAGCAGCTGTCCATGCCGCCGAGCATATTGAGAACGGTGGTCTTTCCGGCGCCGGAGGGGCCCACGATCACCACAAACTCCCCCTTTTCAACCGAAAAGGAGATGTGATTCACGGCAGGGATCGTTACCTCGCCCATCTGGTAGATTTTGCTGACGTCGTCAAACACGACAAACGAAGACGGTGTTTGTTCCATGTCAGGCTCCTTCCATTACGGTGACGCAGCGGTCGATCAGTTCGATCAGCGTCCGGGCCTCTGCGGGGCCGAGCCCCTCGATCATCCGGTTGAAATAGGCGTTCATAGCGTCCAGCTGCCCCGCGATCCGCCGGGCGCCCGCCTCAGTCAGATAAACCAGCAGCCGCCGCCGGTCGGCGGGCGCGGGCTCCGTTCGGATCAGGCCCTTGCGCCGCAGGGAGTTCAGCGCGCCGGTGATCCGGGAGCGGGACAGGTGCAGCCGGTCGCTGAGCTCGGACGGAGACAGAGCCCGGGGCGCTTGGGCGGCCAGGGCCCGCAGCACCAGTGCCTCCCCCTGCAGCAGCTCCGCCAGGGCCGAAAAGGCCTCCAGTCCATAGACTTCCTCCAGCGAGCGGATCAACTGGCCCCGCAGCGCGTCCCGTTCCGATTGCTTCATCCGGCGTATCCTCCTTCAATGATTCACGGTGTAAATAGTTCACACTCTGTATTATACGGGGCGCTGCGGCCGGAGGCAAGAAAAAGGAACTGGCAATATCAATAAAAACAAAATGTTAACTTTGTGTAAAGTGCAGAAAACCGCCTTGACAAACGCACAAAATGCGGTATACTAAGAACTGTAAAAACGAAAACGGAAAGGAGTGGTTGATGAGATGCTGGAAAAGTTCATCGCAGCCGATCTGGACGATCTGATCTACGAAGACGTCTGGACGCCCAGTGAGCGCTGAGTGCGCAGGGAAGCCACGCTTGAAAAGCGGGCTTTATTTTTTTGCTGATCCCGTTCCCGGCAGGGCCCCGTCCGGGCCTGCGCCGCGGCAGGGAGGCAAGGAAAAAACGAAGAATTCTGCAGGGCCGGCCCGATGGGGCGGGCTTTCTTTTTTTGCCTGAAAATGTAAAGAAACGGCGCCGTTTCATGCAGAAAAGGCTCTGCGGCGGTGCTGCCGGCGGCCTTCTGCTAAAAAAGAGTCCAAACCCCGGAAGGGAATCCATGTCTTTTTTAGTTAAAACGTAAAAAAAGCAAGATTTACGTATGGGGTACGCGAAGATTTTCTTGCAAAATATAGGCGGTGTGCTAAAATAGTGTACGCACTGTGAATACAGAAAACTTTAAGGAGTGGAAATTTCATGGAAAATCTGTTCTGGGTTGGGTTTCTGGGTGCGCTCATCGCGGGTCTTTTCGCCTACACGCAGGCGAAAAAAGTGCTGAGCTACCCGGAAGGAACCGACAGGATGCAGAAAATTGCTGCCTCCATTCGTGCCGGCGCCAACGCCTATCTGAAGCAGCAGTATACAACTGTATTTAAGGTCTTCATTGTGGTGTTTGTGGTCCTGCTGATCATCGCGTTCGCCACCGGCGGCAAGATGCTCTCCAAGTTTACCCCCTTTGCCTTTATCACCGGCGGTATTTTCTCCATGCTGGCCGGCTTCATCGGCATGAAGATCGCCACCAATTCCAATGCCCGCACCGCCCAGGCTGCTTCGGAGAGCCTGAACAAAGGCCTGCGGGTTGCGTTTTCCTCCGGCTCCGTCATGGGCTTCACGGTGGTGGGCCTGGGCATGCTGGACATTACGATGTGGTTCTTCCTGCTGCGCTATGCCTTTGGGATCGATGATCCCGTGGCCCTGGGCAACGTCATGGTCATGAACGGCATGGGCGCGTCCTTCATGGCGCTGTTTGCCCGTGTGGGCGGCGGCATCTACACCAAGGCCGCCGACGTGGGCGCTGACCTGGTGGGCAAGGTGGAAGCCGGCATTCCCGAGGACGATCCCCGCAACCCCGCCACCATTGCCGATAACGTGGGCGACAACGTGGGCGACGTGGCCGGCATGGGCGCCGACCTGTATGAGTCCTATGTAGGCTCCATTCTGGCGACCTTCTCGCTGGGCGCCGTGGGCGGATACGGATGGAGAGGCATGCTGCTGCCCGTCATGCTGGCGGTGTGCGGCATCGTGTGCTCCATCATCGGCTCCTTCCTGGTCAAGACCGAGGAGAACGCTACGCAGCAGTCTCTGCTCAAGAGCCTGCGGACCGGCACCTATACCGCCGCCGTGCTGGCCGCCGTGCTGGCTGCGCCTTTGACCTATGTCATTCTGGAAGGGCACATGGGCGTGTATGTGGCCATTCTCTGCGGCTTGGTGGGCGGCTGCGCCATCGGTTATTTTACCGAGTACTATACCTCGGATACGTACAAGCCTACCCAGGATCTGGCCGCCGCTTCTGAGACCGGCTCTGCAACCATCATCATCGGCGGTATCTCCCTGGGCCTGAAATCCACTCTGACTTCGATTCTGATCGTGGCGGCCGCCGTCCTGGTCAGCTATTTTGCGGCCGGCGGCTCCGTGGTGATTGTGGACGCCAACGGCGCGTTCACCGATGCCTTTAACCAGGGCCTGTACGGCATCGGTATTGCCGGCGTCGGCATGCTCTCCACGCTGGGCATCACTCTGGCCACCGACGCGTACGGCCCTGTGGCCGATAACGCCGGCGGCATTGCCGAGATGGCCGGTCTGCCGGAGGAGGTCCGTGACCGGACCGACGCGCTGGACTCCCTGGGCAATACCACGGCCGCGACCGGCAAGGGCTTCGCCATCGGCTCTGCGTCTCTGACGGCGCTGGCGCTGCTGGTTTCCTACGTGAACATCGTTCAGTCCAGCACCTCCGAGACCCTGAACTTCACTCTGACCAGCCCCACGGTTCTGGTGGGCATGTTCGTCGGCGCCATGCTGACCTTCGTTTTCTCCGCCTTCACCATGAGCGCGGTGGAAACGGCGGCTCAGTCCATCGTGGTGGAAGTGCGCCGTCAGTTTAAGGAGATCCCCGGTATTATGGAGTACAAGGCGGATCCCGACTATGCGGCCTGCGTGTCCCTGTGCACCAAGGGTGCCCTGCATGAGATGGTGGCTCCGGCTCTGCTGGCCATTATCGTGCCGCTGGTTGCCGGTCTGATCCTGGGGCCCACCGGTGTGGTCGGCCTGCTGGGCGGCGTGTCGGTCACGGGCTTTGCCATGGCTGTGTTTATGTCCAACGCCGGCGGCGCCTGGGATAACGCCAAGAAATACATTGAGTCCGGCCACCACGGCGGCAAGGGCTCTCCCTGCCACAAGGCAGCGGTCGTGGGCGATACGGTGGGCGATCCCTTCAAGGATACCGCCGGTCCGTCTCTGAACATTCTGATCAAGCTGTGCTCCACGGTTTCCATCGTGTTCTCCGGCCTGATCATCGCGTTTAACCTGATGGGCCTGCTGTAAGGCGGCACAAATGCACGATACCGGCTGCGGAAACTCCGCAGCCGGTATTTTTGCAAGGGGCCGGAAGAGAAACGAACAGTCGGCCGCGGAGAGCCCCAAGGGTCCCGGCGCCCGCCTTTTCCGGCCGCTGAGCCGCAAAGCCCGATTTCGGCGCCGATCTATGCGCTCCTCCGGGTCCGGCGGAAACGCCTCCTGGGCCGGGGAGAAGTGCGCCGGGATCCGGATTCCTCCTCCAGAGAAAGCGCGCAAAAAAGACCCCGGCGGAAAGAGAAGTCTCCTCTTCCGCCGGGGTTTTTTCTACATTTGATCCGCAGCCGACCGCTTACTCCATGGAAATCCGGTTGAACAGCTGCATCAGATCCTCTGTGGAGGTGGCTGCCTTTTCCGCGCCGGCCTTATCCAGCACGATCCTGCCCCGGTTCATCATCAGGATCCGGTCTCCGTATTCAATGGCGTAACGCAGATTGTGGGTGACCATCATTGCCGTCAGCTTCTTCTCCCGGACGACCCGGCCGGTCAGCTGCATGATTACTTCGGCGGTTTTGGGATCCAAAGCGGCAGTGTGTTCGTCCAGGATCAGAAACTTCAGGGGCGTCATGGTGGCCATCAGCAGCGCCACAGCCTGCCGCTGCCCGCCGGAGAGCGCACCCATTTTCATGTGCAGCTTATCCTCCAGCCCCAGCCCCAGGGAACGGAGCTGTTCCTTATAAAAATCAATGCGCTTTTTGTTGACGGCGAAGGAAAGGCCGAAGGACTTGCCCTTATTATCCGCCAGAGAGAGGTTTTCCAGCATCGTCAGATTGGGGCAGGTGCCCAGGGAGGGATTCTGATAGACCCGGCCCATGGTGGCGTAGCGCTGATAATCCTTGAGATTCTGAATGCTTTGCCCGCCGATGCGTACATCGCCGCCCTCGATGGGAATAGAGCCGCAGATAATGTTGAGCAGCGAGGTTTTTCCGCTGCCGTTGCTGCCCACGATGGAGACGAACTGTCCATCGTCTACCGTCAGGGAGAAGTTTTCAAACAGGCGGTTTTCCGTGGCGGTTCCGGGATTATAGATCTTGGTGATGTTCTGTACTTCAAGCATGGATGATCGCCTCCCCCTTTCGGCCGGACAGGATCAGCACCAGCAGGAACAGGGCCGCCGTGATGAATTTCAGCATGAAGGGATCGAAGCCCAGCTGCATGGCCGCCTGAATGCAGGCCTTATAAAGAATGCTGCCCACCAGCACGGCCGTCGTGCCCTGGATAAAGCTGAGCTTACGGAACAGCGAGATGCCAATAATCACGGAGGCCAGACCGAATACGACCTGGCCGGTGCCCATGGTGGCCGTGAAAGATTTGTCCGCTTGGCAGACCACACCGCCGGCCAGGGCCACCAGTGCGTTGGCCAGGGCCAGGCCCTTGATCTTCACACTGCCCATATTCCGGCCCAGGGATGTGACCAGAGTGCTGTTGTCGCCCACGGCCCGCAGCAGCAGGCCGGACTTGGTGCGGAAGTAAAGGTCCAGCGCGATTTTGACCACCAGGACCAGAACCAGTGAGACCACCAGACGCCGGACACCCAGCCCGGCGTCCTTCAGCACGGCGGCCGGACCGGAGGTAAAGATGGTGTCGGTGCCCCGGCCGATGGGAACGTTGGATGCACCGGCGATCAGCAGGTTGATGGAGAAAAGTGCCGTCTGGGTAATGATGCCGGCCAGCAGGTTGCGTACGTGGAACACCACGTGAATGATCCCGGTGACCAGACCGGCCAGGATCCCGGCGCCCACCGCGGCGGCCAGCGCGGCCCAGGGCGAGACGCCCCGCACCAGCAGCACGGCCGTGACGGCGGCGCCCAGCGGGAAGCTGCCGTCAGTGCTCAGGTCCGGAAAGTCCAGGATCGTATAGGTGATGTACACGCCGAAGGCCACCAGGGCGTAGATCAGGCCCTGGGTCAGGGTGCTGATGATCAGATCGGTCATAATTGCCTCCTTAGAAAGTGGAAGGAAAAGATGCGTCCGCGCGGAGACGGCCCGAGGGGCCGCCTCCGCGCAGGCGGAAAGAGCAATACGCAGAGAGGAAGGGGAAATGCGTCAGCCGGCGCACTCCACCGCGGTGGAGGCCAGATCGTCCGGGATCAGGATACCCATGGCGTTGAGCGACTCGGAATTGATGTACAGATCGTAGTTCTTGATGATCTCATAGGGCAGGTCTTCGCAGGTGGTCTCGCCCTTGAAGATCCGGGCTGCCATCTCGCCGGTCTGAATGCCCAGCTTCACATAATCAAGACCCGCACCGGCCACGCAGCCCAGCTTCACCTGCTCCACTTCGGAGCCGTAAACCGGCACGCCGGCCTCATTGGTCTTTTCCAGAATGGCGCTGAGTACGCCCACCACGTTGTTGTCCGTCAGATTGGACAGGCAGTCCACGCCGTCCTTGAGCAGCTTATCCACGGCCTGCGTGACCTCCGCCTGCGAGGTGACGCCCACGGCGTCGATGGTGAAGCCGTATTCATCGGCCAGATCCTCATACACGGCGATGGAGTACAGGGAGTTGGGCTCGCTGGTGGTATAGATGATGCCGATGGTCTTGGCCTCCGGCTGAAGCTGACGGATCAGCTGCAGCTGGCCTTCCACAGGCAGAACGTCCGACGTGCCGGTGACATTGCCGGAATCCAGCTTGGCGCCCACGGGATCGGTGGCGGCGGTGAAGATCACGGGGATATCCTTCTCCTCCGCGGCGTTGAAGCAGGCCACGGCGGAGGGCGTCGCGATGCCGACCATCAGCGCGGCATTTTCGTCCGAGAAGCGCTGGGCGATCTGGGAGTCGATGGAGTCGTCGAAGCTGGCGTTCTGGTAATCCAGCTTGTAGTCCACGCCCTCTTTCAGTCCGGCGTTTTCAAGGCCCTGGATAAAGCCGGTGCGGCAGTTGTCCAAAGAGCTGTGTTCGCCGTACTGGGCGATGCCGATGATGGGCAGATCCGAGGAAGAGGAACCGCCGGCAGAGGAAGAGGTGCCGCCGGAGGAAGAGCCGCCGCAGGCGCTCAGGGACAGGGACAGAGTCAGCGCCAGAGCGCCGCAGAGAATGGAACGGAAGTTTTTCATAATCAATCTCCTATCTGATCATTTCAATCCAGGTTTTATCATGTTTTATTATAATGTTGAAAGAGGTCCGGCCGGCGGCCGGGAAGGGAGGCGGGAGCGCCGTGTTTACGGCCGGCGCCATCGTTCTTTTAACAGGATCATATGTGGGGTACCTCCTTTTTGGCAGGCAACAAAAAAAGCCCTGCCCCATATCTGGGACAAGACTGAACGTTCCTGCGGTACCACCCAAGTTGATGCAAAGCATCCGCTTTTCTCACATACTGACATATGTGCCGACTGGATAACGGGTTCGGATCCCGGCAGGTGCTACTCGCCTTTCGGCTTTGGGCTGCCCTCACAAGGCCATTCATCCGTCCGGACTCTGCCGCAATCCCACCGCCTGCGGCTCTCTGAAAGGTTGCCTGACTGACTACTCTTCTTGCTCAAAGGTTTTTCTTAATGAAATTGTTTGCATTATAAAACGGGATGGCCCGGCTGTCAAGAGAAATTTTGCACAAAGTTCCCTCCCGGCTCCGGCGGAGCCGGGAGGGACACCGTCAGGTCAGCAGTGTGGGGCAGGTACCGGTTTCGATCAGTTGGCACAGCGTCCGCAGGGAACCGCCGGCCATGGCGTCCACGGCGTCGTCGGTGTAGAAGGCCATATGGCCGGTCAGCACCACGTTGGGAAACTGCTGCAGATAGGCGATCTGCGGATGCGGGGGCGGTCCGGCCCGGTGGTCGGCATTGAGCACGCACTGCTCGCCCTCAATGGTGTCCAGGCCCACGCCGCCGATCCGGCCGGATTCCAGCCCCTGGATCAGAGCGGCCGTATCCACCATTTCCCCGCGGGAGCTGTTGATCAGCACCACGCCCGGCTTCATTTTGGCGATGCTTTCGGCGTTGATCATGTGATAGGTGCTTTCCAGCAGGGGTAGGTGCAGCGTGACCACATCGCTTTCCCGATACAGAGTGTCCAGGTCGACATACGCGGCACAGTCCCGGATGGCCGGGTTTTCCTTCAGGTCATAGGCCAGAAGCCGGCAGCCGAAGCCGCTGAGATTCCGCACCACGGTGGAGCCGATCCAGCCGGTGCCGATGACGCCCACCGTCAGATCCTTCAGCTCCCGGCCCCGCAGGCCCTTGAGCTCGTAGTCCTGGATCTGGCTGCGCTGAAGCGCCTGCTTGAGCTTGCGCAGCACCACCAGGATCAGCATGACGGCGAAGTCGGCGACGCCGTTGGGCCCGTACTTGCAGTTGCAGACCTTCAGCCCCAATTCCTTGGCGCAGGCAAGGTCAATGTGGTCATACCCGATGATGCGGGTGCCCAGACAGGTGACACCCATACGCTGAAGACCGGTCAGGACCGGCGCGTCGATCCGGGTATAGCCCAGGAAGCTGACGCCCTGGCAGCCCTCTGCCAGGTGCAGGGTCTCCGGCGTCAGATGCTGGTCGGTCTCCACCAGGGTGCAGCCCAGCTCTTTGGCGGCAGCGTGAAGAGAGGCGCATTCGTCCTCCCGCAGATCATAAACGGCAATTTTCATGAGAAGACCTCCGATGGTTTCGAGATGATTGATAAAGTTTTAACGAATGGATTCAGCATACAGGACGCGGGAGGAAAAGTCAATAGGAAATTGATAATTTTTTAACAACTTGAAAGAAGCGGTTTTCCAGTCAGGGGCTTGTTGTGAAAAAAGCGGCGAATCCGGCGGTAAAAAACCGGCAAAAAGCCGAAAAAAGAGCGATTGACTTTCCGAAATCCCCGTGCTACACTAGCAAAGTATTTTAGCGCTCAGACGGCAGCGGTTTGCGGCAAGGAAGCCGCAAGGAGGCAGCGCCGGCAGCAAGAATCAAGAGGCGACACCGCGGATCGCAGCTGAGAGCCCTTACCCAAGGGACTTTTAGCCGCAAAATGGTCCGACGGTGCTTTTTTGTTTTTCAGCGGGGTCCCGCCCGGGCGTTTCCGCACCGATGCGGCGGCAAGCGGGATCGAACGAATCAGTGATGAATCAGTAATGATGAGAATGATACGGAGGAGAGAGCGATGGCGACGAAATTTGTATTTGTGACCGGCGGTGTGGTGTCCGGCCTGGGCAAGGGAATCTGCGCAGCATCTTTGGGACGGCTGCTCAAGCAGCGGGGCCTCAGTGTCCGCAACCAGAAGTTTGACCCGTATATCAATGTGGATCCGGGTACCATGAGCCCTTATCAGCACGGCGAGGTTTTTGTAACGGACGACGGGGCGGAGACGGATCTGGACCTGGGCCATTACGAGCGCTTTGTGGACGAAAACCTTTCCGGGAATTCCTCCGTTTCCTCCGGCAAGGTATACTGGAATGTGCTTAACCGGGAGCGCCGGGGCGACTATCTGGGCGCCACGGTGCAGATCATTCCGCATATTACCAATGAGATCAAAAGCCGGATCTATTCCATGGAGGCGCCGGATGTGGACGTGGTCATCACGGAGATCGGCGGCACCGTGGGCGACATCGAAAGCCAGCCCTTCCTGGAGGCTATCCGTCAGGTGGCGGCGGAGCGGGGCCGGGGGAACGTGGTGTTCATTCACGTGCCCCTGATCGTTCAGATCCCGGGCACCGGCGAGCTCAAATCCAAGCCCACGCAGCACTCCGTAAAGGAGCTTTTGAGCCTGGGGATCCAGCCGGATATTCTGGTGTGCCGCTGCGACACGCCCATCAGCGAGGACATTCGCCGCAAGATCGCGCTGTTCTGCAACGTAAGTCCGGAGTGCGTGATCCAGAACCGCACGGCCGAGACGCTCTATGAGGTGCCGCTGCTGATGGCCCATGAGGGGCTGGACGCGGTGGTGTGCCGGAAGCTGGGCCTGCAGACGCCGGCACCGGACCTGCGGGAGTGGAGCGCCATGGTACGCCGGGTCAAGGCGGCCCATAAGCATGTGGAGATCGCCCTGGTGGGGAAGTATACGCAGCTGCATGACGCATATTTGTCTGTTGTGGAGGCGCTTGCCCACGCAGGGACGGAAAACGACGCAATTGTGACGATCCGCTGGGTGGATTCGGAGACGCTGAACGCCGGAAATGTGACGGAGCAGCTGGCCGGTGTCAGCGGCGTGCTGGTGCCCGGCGGCTTCGGGGATCGGGGCATTGAGGGCATGATCACCGCCGTGCAGTATGCCCGGGAAAATGGGGTGCCGTATTTCGGCATCTGCCTGGGCATGCAGATGGCTGTGATCGAGTTTGCCCGGCATGTGGCCGGCTTTGCGGATGCCAATTCCGCGGAATTTTCCGAGAGCACAAAGCATCCGGTCATCGCGCTGATGCCCGATCAGGTGAATATCACGGACAAGGGCGGCACCATGCGCCTGGGCAAATACCCCTGTGTGCTGCTGGAGGGCAGCCGCAGCCGGGAGCTGTACGGCGCGGCGGAGATCTCCGAGCGGCACCGCCATCGCTTTGAGTTCAACAATGAATACCGGGAGGCGCTGCAGGAGAAGGGGCTGCTGCTGGCAGGCCTGTCGCCCAACGGCCGCCTGGTGGAGATCGTGGAGCTGCCGGATCACCCCTGGTTTGTGGGCGTGCAGTTCCATCCGGAATTCAAAAGCCGCCCCAACCGGGCGCACCGCCTGTTTTACGGCTTTATCCGTGCGGCGGTCAAGCGCAGCGGACAGTAAGACGGACGCAAAGGGAGGAAGCGTTTTATGGATCATTTTCAGCGGATCGCGGCAGAGCTTCCGCGCCGCGGCCTGGACGCCATGCTGCTGACCGGAGAGGCCAACCGCTTCTACGCCTCCGGTTTTCATTCCACCGGCGGAGACGGCGTGGCATTGGTGACGCCGAAAAAGTGCTATTATTTTACGGACTCCCGCTATACGGAGGCAGCCGGCCGCGCGGTCCGGAACGCAGAGATCCGGGAGGTGGGCCGGGGCCGGGGATACGGCGCCCTGACCCGGGAGGCCCTGGTGGAGCAGGGGGCGGTCCGGGTCGGCTTTGAGGACACGGTGATGAGCGTCCGGGAGTATGCCGCCTACGCCAAGGCGCTGCCGGGGATCGAGCTGGTCGCCGCGTCGGATCTGATGTCCGGCCTGCGCCAGAGCAAGGACGCCCAGGAGCTTGCCTGTATGGAGCGGGCCCAGCGCATTGCAGAGGCGGCCCTGGACCAAATCCTGACGGAGATCCGCCCCGGCGTTACGGAGCGGGAGATCGCGGCCCGGCTGCAGTATTTGATGCTCAGCGGCGGGGCGGAAAATATGTCCTTTGACCCCATTGTGGTCTCCGGCCCCAACGGAAGCCTTCCCCATGGGGTGCCCGGCGACCGGAAGATCGGCAGCGGCGAGTTTGTGACGATGGATTTTGGCTGTATTGCCGGAGGCTATTGTTCGGATATGACCCGCACGGTGGCGGTGGGTGCCGTGTCGGACGAGATGGTCCGGGTGTATGAGACCGTGCTGCAGGCGCAGCTGGCGGGGATCGCCGCGGCCCGTCCCGGCGCCACCGGAAAAGCGGTGGACGGCGCCGCCCGCGCCGTGATCGAGGCGGCGGGATACGGCCCCTATTTCGGCCACAGCTTCGGCCACAGCGTGGGTGTGGAGATTCATGAGGCGCCCAACGCGACGCCGGGCAATGAGGAGCCGCTGCCGGAGGGGGCGGTGATCTCGGCGGAGCCGGGCATCTATCTGCCCGGCCGCTTCGGTGTGCGGATTGAAGATGTGGTCTGCCTGAAGGGACAGGGCTGCATCAATCTGACCCGGGCCCCCAAGAAGCTTTTGATCCTGTAATTGAAAAAGATGACCCCCGGCGGGGCGGAGCGGCGATTTGGCTGCTCCGCCCCGCTGTTTTTATGGGGCCGGCTGCACGAAGGATCAAGGCATTGTACGAGTTAGACAAAACTAACTAAATGGATGCGGGAAATTTGATGAATCTGCACGAATGCGGGGCGTGCCCAGTTGGGAAGCAGATATGCCCAGTTGGGGGAAAGCCATTGTAATTTGGATAGGCGTGTGCCATGTTCATACCATGAGGGGGCCCGCAGGGCCGGGAAGAGGGCTTTTCATGCGGCCGGGGGTCTCCCTCATCAAAGTTCCCGCAAATATGAAGTGAGGAGTGAAAAGAAGAGAGGAGTGAGCGCCCCGGCCGGCCGATCCGGCCTTTCGGCAGACCCGGCATCCGGTCCGGGCTGCGCCCCGTGAAGACCTGAATTCCCATTTCCGCACGATACCGCGCCGATGACCCAAAGCATCGGTAAAGCAAACGCAGAAAGGAAAGAAGATCATGAAGAAATTATTAGCTCTGATTCTGACTCTGGCAGCGGTTTTGACACTGTTCACCGGCTGCGGCACCAAACCCGCCGCTCCGGGCGGAGATTCCTCCAAGGAAGAGGATAAGATCGAAGAGGTGGGCTATACGGCCCCCGCTGCCCCCCGCAGCGGCGTGTTCGAGCCCTTTGGCGCCGAATTTTTCAATAACGGCGGCTTTAACGTTCCCGGCAGCACCTTCCAGCCTTCCCGCCCGGATACGAAGGGCACCCGGTTTGAGCCGGTGGAAGTATTCAAGAACGTGTACTTCATCGGCGATACCTGGGTGTGCTGCCTGCTGTATGTGACCGATCAGGGCAATATCGTGATGTGGGATGCCCTGGAGTATGAGGAGGATTATGAGGAGATCCTGCTGCCGGATATGCAGAAGCTGGGCCTGGATCCGGCCAAGATCACCACGGTTTTCCTTTCTCACGGGCATTTCGATCATATCGGCCTGGCCGGCCACCTGGAGAATTCCAACGGCGCGCAGGTTTACATTGATAAGGGCGATGAAGAGCTGATGCTCTCCAACGCGGAGCGCTATGCCGAAAGCGGGACCAAGCTTCCGGAAAACTATAAGTTCTATGAGGATGGCCAGACCATCACGGTGGACAACACCACCTGGACATTCACCCATACCCCTGGCCACACGGCCGGCTCCACCAGCTTTTTGCTGGACGTGGTGGACTTTGACGGCAACCCGCATAAGCTTTGCTGCTGGGGCGGCACGTCCGCACCCCGTGACGCCGAGGGGACCCGGACCTATCTGGACTCCGTGCTGAAGTATCGGGAATTCATCAAGGAATGCGGCGCCGACTCGTTCCTGTCCATGCATCCCTTTGTGGACTACTCGGTGGAGAATACCACGGCTGTCCGGGAATCCGGCAGCTCGGACGCTCTGATCAAGACGGCCGACGAAATGGACTTCTTTATGCAGGGCCTCTATGTCTATGCCACCGGCAAGGGCAAGCTGGCCCAGGACGGGATCAGCGAGTTTACCAACGAGGGCTATAACTGCCGCGTGCTGTCCTGGCCGTACCTGATCCAGATCCCCGAATACGATCTGGGCGTGCCCTCGATCTTCAAGGACGAGGCCGTGGATGCCAAGATTTTGGATGACGTCTATCTGATCGGAAACGGTACCGACGCCACGCTGGTGTTTGACACCACGGACGGGATCGTGCTGATCGACGCCATGACCAGCAACGACGACTTTACGGATATCGTGCTGCCGGCCATGCAGGGCCACGGCCTGGATCCCGCGAAGATTCAGGCGGTCTATCTGACGCACGGCCACGCGGATAAATACGGCTTTGCCAACTACCTCAAGGAAACCTACGGCGCGGTGATCTACATGAGCGACGCCGACAAGGCGACGGCCGAGGCGGTGTATGCCGCTGCCGTGGCTGCCGGCAAGACCACGGCCGTGCCCGATAGCGAGAATCTGGCAGAGGGCGCCGTTACCCACGGCCAGTTCACCTTCAACTGGTATGCGACCCCCGGCCACACCAAGGGCACCATGTCCTTCACCGTCAACGTCAGCGTTAACGGCAAGGAGCATGTGGCGGCGCTGTGGGGCGGCGGCGAGTACGACTACGCTAAATCCGCGCTGGAGGACTACCTTGCCTCCATCGATAAATTCATCGGAATCTGCGAAAAGGCCAGTGCGGATGTGCTGGTTGCAACGCACCCCTACTTCAACTATTCCGTGGAGAAGATCCACGACATGAGCAAGGGCGATGCAGAGGCCTTCGTGCTAGATGATGTGAACACCAACGTGATCTTTGCACTCAAGTGCATCAAGCTGGCAACGCAGTATAAGCTGACCTATTACTCCGTGTAAAAGCAGCGTGCGGCCCACGCGGTCTGCCATGCCGACCGCGTGGCTTCTGCATCGCTGAAGGCGGTCCGGGACCGTGGGGCGTTTAAACGGCCGGAACCGGTTTGCTGATTCGGATACAGAACCTGTAAGGGCGCCCGCTGCGGCGCCCTTACGTCTTCAGAAAGGAACGGCCCGTCCGGAGAGACGGACTGGAGGTGCAACCTTGAAAAAGAAAAAGACACCGGCCGGCGCAGGCACGTGGCTGGAGTGTGCGTTTTTGCTGCTTGTGACCGGCATATTGGCTGTGTTTGGACGGACGGCCGCAGCCTCCGGCCTGCTGCGGCAGCTGGCGCGGCTGAGCGGTTACTTTGCGGCCGTCTTGCTGTGCGCGCAGATCTTTGCGGGCCTTCGCAAAAAGAATGAGAGCCGGACCCCGAAGGTCCGCGCAAAGGCAAAACGGCCCCGTCCCGATCTGCGCGGTGCCTGGAACGTGCTTTGGCAGGACCTGCGCCACCCGCGGGCGGCCGCCGCACGGCGCCGCGCCCGCAAAAAAGCGGCCGCATCGGCGGAACCGGCACAGATGGAGACCCAACCGCCGGAGCCTGCGAAGGGACCGATGGAACCGGCAGCCGGAGCAGGCTCCGGAAAAGCTACGGGAGAAGGGGCCGGAGAGGAACTCCGGCCCGAGGAGCCGGCTGCGCCGCTGGCGCAGGCGGAGGCCTGTGAGCCGCCGGATGGCCTGGCTGCGCTGGAGAAGGCGCCGCCGTCCGCAGCTGCGGCTGCTGCGCCGGCGAAAGACCGCCCCCGCGGCGCTCGCCGGCTGGATGCCGCATACGCGGGGGTGATCCTGGGGCTGACGCTGCTCTTTTTGTACCGGACCCTCCGAGGCCTGCCCGGGTGGGGCACGGAATCCCTGAGCCTGTTCAGCTATGTCCATGTGCTGGCTTTGACGGCCGCCGCGGTCAGCTGCTTCGTGCTGCGCAAGTTTACGCTTCTGGGCAGTGCCAACGGGCGCTTCACGGCTGCCGGGGCTCTGATGGTGACGGGAAGTGCCGCCGGGATCCTGGCGGCGGCCACCGCGATCAGCGTTATGCTCAAGCTGGACACCACCCGCGCGGCTGCTGCCGGCCTGGCTCTTTTGTCCCTGTATGGGGCGGCCATGATCCTGGCGGGACTGGGCAATGCGGCGGTGCGCCTGAGGCTGACCGCCTCGTTTGACTATCCCTTTTACCTGCCCGGCATCAAAACGGTCGGCCCAAAGGAGGACGAAGCCTTTTTTGACGCGCTGGAGGCGAACACCGGTATTTCGCTGAAGTCCCTGTGGAGCGTCAAATACCTCTTCCGGATCCTCCCGGGGCTGCTTTTGGGGTTCCTTGCCATGCTGATGCTGTCAACCTGTCTTTTCAAGCTGGAGGTTTACCAGCAGGCGGCCCTGTATCGCTGCGGCGCCCTTACGGAACAGTCGATCTACGGTGCGGGACTGCATCTGAAGCTGCCCTGGCCCATCGACCGGGTGGAGATCTACGATGTGGCGCGCAGCAAGCAATTTACCATCGGCTATGAAAACGCTACATCCGGAGATTATTTGTGGACGCAGTCCCACGGCGGCGAAGAGTACACCCTTTTGCTCGGCAGCGGAAACGAACTGGTGTCCATCAATATGCGGGCGATCTATACGATCTCGGATCTTTACCGCTACCTCACCGCGACGGCGGAGCCGGAGCGGCTGCTGGCGGCCAAGGGCTATGAGATCATGATGCATAAGACGGTCGAGACGGATCTGGACACGCTTTTGAACGTGGACCGGCTGTCCATGGCTGACGATGTGGCGGCCGAAATGCAGGCCTTCAGCGACGAAGCCGGGCTGGGGATCAAGGTGGAGGCGGTGATCGTTGAAAATATTCATCCGCCCATCGAGGTATCTGAGGTCTATCAAAGCGTGGTCAGCTCGGACGTGCGCCGCAGCACGCTGATCACGAACGCCGAGGCCCGGGCCCTGCAGACCGTGATCCAGGCGGAGGAGGACCGCAGCAAGCTGCTTTCCACGGCGGAGACCGGCCAGTATCAGCGCACATCGGAGGCCACACAGCAGATGGCCGTGTATCTGGCGGCCTTTGAAGCATATGACGTCAGCCCGGAGTGCTTTTTGCTGACTAAGTATCTGGATACATATGAAAAGCTGATCGCCACCCGGAAGATCTATGTGACCGGAGACGGCGTGGACAGCTCCCGTTTTGTGCTGGGGGCAACGGGCGAAAGCCTGCCGACCGCTGTGGGCTGGTCGGATCTGGAGGATCTGATGGACGAGCAGGAGGGCAAGAAGAACGAGGAAGAGGAGTTCTTCTATTTCGGCTGGAGTGACGACGGAATGTGACGCGGAGGTCGACAGCCTGCGGCCAAGAGAAGGAGAATGGACATGCATAAGACATATAAATGGATTTTTGCGGCGCTGGTGGCGGTGATCATTGTCGTGTTCGGCTTCACGCTGACGGTTCGGGAGGGGACCAGCGTGCTGGTATCCCGTTTTGGGGAGATCCGGGCGATTCATACGGACGCGGGGCTGCACCTGAAATTGCCCTGGCCGTTTGAACAGGCCGTGGTCTACGACACGCGCAGCCAGTACCTGGATTCCGGCTATACGGAGACCCTGACCAACGATAAAAAGAACATCATTTTGCAGACCTATATGATCTGGCATATCGCCGATGTGCAGAAATATCACATGAGCATCGGCAATACCGGCGTTGCGGCGGATTATCTCAACGACCTGCTGGCCAATGCAAAAAACGGCGTGATGGGCGGCTATACCCTCTCGAACCTGGTGTCGACGCAGAACAATGACCTGCGGGTGGATGAGATCTCGGCGGACATTGAGGAACAGGTGCGAAAAAAGGCCCTGGACAGCTATGGCATCGCGGTGGAAAGTGTGCGCATCAAGCGCCTGGCCCTTCCGGACGCCAATGTGCAGAGCGTGCTGGAGCAGATGGTGGCAGACCGGCAGAAATATGCCAACGAGCTGCTGGCGGAGGGCAAGCGGGATGCGGCCATCATCACCGGAGAGGCCAATGCGGAGGCGGCGCAGATCCTTGCGGATGGAAAGCTGGAGGCCGCTTCCATCGACGCCGAGACGGAGCGCCAGGTGGCGGAGATCTATCGGGAGGCGTACGAGGATAACGCAGAGCTGTTTATCTTTCTGAAAAAACTGATTGCGCTGGAGAATTCGGTCAACGAAAATACAGTGATCGTGATGCCGGCCAGTGACTCGCCCTTTGACATTCTGAATCAGAAGGACTGAGGCGGCCTATGAAGAAAAATGGATTTGAGCGCTTTGAGCTGATCCTCAGCTCCGTGATCCGCTGCTTTAAATGGATCGTTTTGGCGGCGGTGGTCCTGGTGGCGCTGTCCGGCGTTTATAAGGTGGACAGCGGTGAATGCGCTGTGGTGCTGCGCTTCGGCAAGCTGGTGGGGGACCGTTACGAGACGCAGGTGCGCCAGCCGGGCCTGCACCTTGCGCTGCCCAGCATGATCGACGAGGTGATCAAGATCCCGGTGGAGCGGGTGCTGGAGACGGAGATTGCCACGCATTACGGGGCTCCGTCGGCCATTGACCCGGATGTAAACAAAAACGGCTATATCATTACCGGGGATAAGAATCTGATTTTGATCGACGCCAAGATCAAATACCGGATCCGGAATCCGGTGACCTATGCCCTGTATGTGCAGGAGATCGACGGCATTATGAACGGACTGATCAGCAGCGAGCTCAATGCGCTGGCGTCCGGCATGACGGTCGACGATATCCTGACGGCGGAGCGGGCCAATCTGGCGGAGGCGCTCCTGGAACATGTGCAGGACTTTCTCACAAAGCAGGACTATGGGGTTATGCTGAGCAACATGGAATTTGTGGACATCACGCCGCCGGGGGAGACCAAGGCTTACTTTGACGCCGTGAACTCCGCCGCCGTCGGGAAGCAGACCCTGATCCAGGAGGCGAATGACTATAAGGCCCAGAAGGTTCTGGACGCCCAGGGCGAGGCCCGGCAGCTGGTGGACAAATCCAACGTGAATCAAGCCAGCCGTCTGTCGGCTGCCAATGGGGAAATGGCGGAATTTCAGGGGCTTTTCGCCGAATACAGCATGAACCCCCGGGTGGTGCTGGATGGCGTTTTCCGCGAACGGGCCAGTGCAGTGCTGGCGAAAATGGGCGCCACGGTGGTCGTTCCGGCGGACGGACGTCCCATCTTGTACCTGCCCTGAAAGGAGGCGGAGAATGAAACTGTCCTGTGATAAAAGCGGCGCCGCCGCTGTGGAGCGGACACGCCAATATATTTCCAAGCGGGATAAGGACCGGCTGCGCCAGGATATTTTAACGGCTTCCACGGCGCTGTGCCTGCTGCTGGCGGCCACGCTGCACCGGCGGCTCTTTCCGGATCAGGAGGCGGTGACCGGCATTCTGTATTTCGTGGGCGTGTGCGTGATCGGGATCCCGATCCTGAAAACGGCGGTGACCGGGCTGCTCCATTCGGACACCGGCGCGTCCATGGAGATCCTGGTCTCCATCGCCATGGTGATGGAGGTTCTCAGCAATCAGTATACTTTGGCGATCCTGGTCCCGGTGATTTTGACGCTGGTGCATTTTCTGGAGGAAAAAAGCATCATGGGCGGCCGGGATGCCATTGAGGGGCTGAAAAGTCTGCAGGCCGTAACGGCCCTTCGTCTGGAGGATGGCCGGGAGGTGGAGATGGATGCAAAGGATCTGCGGGTCGGCGACCGGATCGTTTTAAAGCCGGGCATGGCGATCCCCATTGACGGAACGGTGCTGGAGGGCCACTCCAGCCTGGACCAGAAATCCCTGACCGGTGAATCGCTGCCGGTCAGCGCCGGGGCGGGGGATCCGGTTTTTGCCGGAACCGTCAATATGGAGGGGGTCCTGTTGGTGGAGGTCACCAAAAGCATGGGGGACACGGCCTTCCAAAAAATTGTGGATCTTCTGGAAAATGCAGAGAACATCAGCATTCCCGAGACGCAGATCGTGGACCGCTTTATGAGCTACTATATTCCTCTGACGCTGATCATCTCGACGCTTACCTGGCTTTTGACCCGGGATATTTCCAAGGCGATCGCCATTCTGGTGGTCTCCTGCCCCTGCGGCTATCTTCTGGTCAGCTCGGCCCCCATGATTGCGGCACTGGCGGCGGCGTCCAAACGCGGGATCCTGATCAAGAACGCGGCGTTCATCGAGAAGCTGGCGGATGCCGCGTGCATCATTTTTGACAAGACCGGCACGATCACCAAGGGAACGCTGGAGACGACCAACTATTATCTGGAGCAGGCGCGCTCCTATGAAGAACTGATCTGCACGGCGGCCAGCGTGTGCTGCAAGTCGCTGCACCCGGTATCCAAGTCGATCACCGCCCTGGCGGCCGAACAGCCCTTTGACCAGGATCTGACGGTAGAGGAGCAGACCGGCCGGGGACTCGTCGGAAAGAAGAAGGGCTGCGAGGTCATCCTGGGCAATTACCGCTATATTTCCGGGCTTGGATTCTCCCTTCCGGACCGGTTCGAGTCCGAAGGGGCGGTCAGCTGGGTCGTAAAAAACGGACGGGTTCTGGGCTGCATTGTCCTGCGGGACGAGCCCCGGGAGGACGCAGCAGAGACGGTGGATGCGCTGAAAGCCCTGGGGGTGGAGGAGAGCTGTATTCTCACCGGGGACAATGCCGCCGCGGCGCAGCGGGTCGCATCGTCCGTGCACATTGACCGGGTATACAGCGAGCTGCTGCCCGAACAGAAGCTGGAGCATGTGCGGACGCTCAAAGCACGCTGCACGGTTGCGGTGATCGGAGACGGGATCAACGATGCCCTGGCGCTTGCCGAGGCGGATGTGGGTATTGCCATGGGGGCCATGGGCTCGGACACGGCGATCCAGAGCGCGGATATTGCCTTGATGAACAATGACCTTTCCAATATCCCGTTTGCCGTTGTTTTGGCGCGGAGGACCCGCAGCATTATTTTCCAAAACATTGTGATTGCGTTTTCCATCAGCTTTTTGATGATCTTTCTGGCGGCCTGCGGCGTGATCAGTGCAATGGCAGGGGCGTTCCTGCATAACATCGGCGCATTTGTGGTGCTGTTCAACAGCGGACGCCTGCTGCGTACCGCTTCCTGAAAACAGCCCGGCAGCCCTTCCGAAGAAAGGCTGCCGGGCTGTGAAAAAGCAGGCATACCGTTTGTATGCCTGCTTTCCCGGGGTAAAAAGAGGCTGCTGGTCCGCGCAGACCTGGAGGAAGGCGCGCGGAGAAAAGAAGGAGGCTCACCTGCAGAAGGGTTTCCGGGGCGGACCCATGCGCGGATACGCGGCCGGAAGGGACGGCCTTCTGCTTATGGGTTCATGCTACCATTGCCCCGGAAGGATTGCAAGATGCCGGCCTCAACTGGGCGTTTTTTTGGCTCAACTGGACCGGCCGTACGCTTTTGACGAAGCACGGCTGTGTGCGGTATAATGGAGCGGGGAGAACAAGGCCGGCCCGCCGGCGCTGGAGAGGAGACGATGGAGCATGAAAAAGATCGTGATCTGCGATGACGACCCGGAGCTTTGTGCCCAGCTGCGGACGTATGTGGACCGGATGGCCGCGGAGCGGGGGGAGCCCTTTGCGGTCCGGACGTTTTCTTCCGCGGAGGCACTGCTGGAACACTGGACGGAAGACACCGACATTTTGCTGCTGGATATCCAGATGGGCGCTCTTTCCGGCATGGAAGCGGCCCGGGCCCTGCGGCGCAGAGAGGATCCGGTCTGCATTATTTTTATCACGGCGATGACCCAGTATGCCATGGAGGGTTATGAGGTGCATGCGTTCGGCTTTTTGAGAAAGCCGGTGGGGTATGAGCGGTTCCGCTATGTGCTGGGGGAGGCGCTGGGAGCCGCGCCGGTGCGGGAAGAACTGACCTTTTCCCTGCGCAGGGGCACACAGATCCGGAAGGTCGGCGCGTCGGAAATTCTGTACATTGAGGCCTGCGGCCATGAGATCCGGGTGGCAGCCCGGCAGGGAACTTTGCTGGCCGGGGCGACGCTGGCCGAATTTGAGCAGCAGCTGGCCGGGCGGGGATTTTTCCGCTGCCATAAGGGCTATCTGGTGAATTTTTGCTTTGTCCGGCAGATCCAGGCCAAAAGCGTGACGATGTCCAATGGGGATGAGATTCCCCTGAGCAAGCATCGCCGGAAGGAATTTTTGGAGAGCTTTGCAGGCTTTGCGGGGGTGCGCTTATGATGACGGGGGTTCCTTATCCGAACCGCGGTGTCGACTTTCTGATCGACACTGTGCTGCTGGCGTGGTTTTTTGCGAAGATCCTTCCGGAGAAAGAACGCCGCCGGGGGAATAGACTGGTGCGCGGATTTTTCCTGCTGCTGCCGGTGGTGCTTTATCCGCCCTGGCCGGGGACCGAGGGACTTATGCAGGTCTTTTTGGTCATGGTTTTGCGCTATATCCTGCGGGCACTGTTCTGCACGGGCTACGTTCATTTGGGACTGGGCCTTGCCTGGAAGAAGGCAGCCTATTTCTCCTGCCTGTATACGACCGTATATCACAGCGCCCTGAACCTGATCACGCTGCCGATCGTGAAGGAGGGCCTGAGCTGGCTGGGGCAGGTGCTGGCTCTTGGCAGCGGCTGGGGATTTTCCCTGTTTTGCGAGGTCTGCACCCACGCGGTGGACTGGACGCTTTTTGGGATCCTGCGAAGGAATCTGCCCTTCAACGACTTGCCGGAGGTGGGCTCCGCCCGGGGTAGCCTGGTTCTTTCCACGGCGGCCTGCGTAATCTATGCCAAGTCCACGATCTCTCTGATCGGCAGCAGTCTGGGAGAATACAGCCTGCTGGTTTCGGTGATCATGGTGCTGATGCACCTGTGCCTGCTGGCCATGCTGATCTTTTTCGAGCGGTTTATGCGGCTGCGCCGGGAGCAGGAGGACGAGCGCGTGCAGGAGCTTTCCAATGCGTACATTCTCAAAAGCATGGAGACGTGGCGCGCAGGGCAGGAATCGACCCGGGCGCTGGCCCATGACATGAAAAATCACCTGCTGGCCATCCGGCGTCTGGCTGGCGCACAGGAGGAGACAAAGCTCAGCGCCTATGTGGATGAAATGCTGGAAAGCCTGCATGTTGAGGCGCGCAGCGTGGAGACTGGGAGTGATTTGCTGGATGGGCTGATTGCGGAAAAGGCCGCGGAAGCGGCCCGGGACCATATCGAGCTGTCGGTGGTGCTCAATTCCAGCCTGGTGTCCTTTGTCAGCGATGCGGACCTGTGCACGATCTTCGGGAATACGCTGGATAATGCCATTGAGGCCAGCCGCCGGGTTGCGGATCCGGCTGCCCGCTACATTGCCCTGCGCGGAGTTCAGGCAGCCGGACAGGCGGTGGTGGTTTTGACCAATTCCTGTGAGCGGACGCCGGAGATCCAGGCCGGACGGATCCTGCCGGATACGACCAAGGAAAACGGCCTGCATGGAGTGGGGCTGAAAAACGTATTGCGCACGGTCAAAAAATACGGGGGCTTCCTGGCGCTGGATACCAAAACCCAGGGGCGCTTTGGCCTGACGATCATGCTGCCGATTCCGGATGAGCAGCAGCGCTGAAATTCCCCGGCGGGGCGGAGCGGTGATTCGGCTGCTCCGCCCCGCCGCTTTTTTGCGCCCATCCGCACGGAGGGACAAAGATGCTGTACGCTGTGGGAAAAAGAAGCTGCCGCTTTGTCGTTTATGCGGGACAGGGGATTTCCGGAAAGAACGGGGTTCGGCTTGACAGTGTAATCGTTTAACAGTATAATATCAGCGGAATATCTAACTCAAATCCCAGAAAAACGCAAGTTTTGTAAAAATAGAACAGAAAGGATCGAACGCCATGATTTATTCGACGGAAGTACAGAATATGTGCCCCGTTGCCAAGGGCGCATACCATGGTCCGGCTCCCATTCCGGAAGAGGGGAAATGGGTGCAGGCCAAGGAAATCAAGGACATCTCCGGCCTGACGCACGGCGTGGGCTGGTGCGCACCGCAGCAGGGCGCCTGCAAGCTGACGCTGAACGTGAAAGATGGGGTCATTGAGGAGGCACTGGTGGAGACCATCGGCTGCTCCGGTATGACCCACTCCGCTGCAATGGCTTCGGAGATTCTGATCGGAAAGACGCTGCTGGAGGCACTGAACACGGACCTGGTGTGCGACGCGATCAACACGGCCATGCGGGAGCTGTTTTTGCAGATCGTCTACGGCCGCACGCAGACGGCTTTCTCGGAGGGCGGCCTGCCCATCGGCGCTTCGCTGGAGGATCTGGGCAAGGGCCTGCGCTCTCAGGTGGGCACAATGTTTGCCACGAAGGACAAGGGGCCCCGCTATCTGGAGCTGACGGAGGGCTACTGCACGCGCCTGGCCCTGAACGCACAGGATGAGATCATCGGCTATGAGTTTATTAATCTGGGCAAGATGATGGAGAGCATCAAAAAGGGCGTGGATGCCAACGAGGCTTTGGAAAAGGCCAAGGGGCACTACGGCCAGTTTGAAAACGCTGCCAAATACATCGACCCCCGGCAGGAATAAGAAGGGAGGAGCTGTTATGAGTCTTTTTGAAAACTACGAAAGACGGATTGATAAAATCAACGCCGTCCTGGAAAAAGAGGGCATTGGCTCCGTGGAGGAGTGCCTGGAGCTGTGCCGGGCCGCCGGCTTCGATCCCTATGAAACGGTCAAGGGCATTCAGCCCATCTGCTTTGACGATGCGGCCTGGGCCTATACCGTGGGCTCGGCCATTGCCCTCAAGCGCCGGGTGAAGTCCGCCGCCGAGGCGGCGGAGGTCATCGGGATCGGCCTGCAGGCGTTCTGCATTGACGGCTCTGTGGCCGCGGACCGGAAGGTCGGCCTGGGCCACGGCAATCTGGGCGCGATGCTGCTGCGGGATGAGACCAAGTGCTTTGCCTTCCTGGCCGGGCATGAGTCCTTTGCCGCCGCCGAGGGCGCCATCGGCATTGTCCGCAACGCCAACAAGGCCCGGAAGGAGCCCCTGCGGGTCATCCTCAACGGCCTGGGTAAGGACGCTGCCCAGATCATCTCCCGGATCAACGGCTTCACCTATGTGCAGACCCAGTTTGACTATTATACCGGCGAGCTGAAGATCGTCCGGGAGATCCGCTATTCGGAGGGCGAACGGGCGGCGGTCCGCTGCTACGGCGCCGACGACGTCCGCGAGGGCGTGGCGATCATGCATGCAGAGGGCGTGGATGTGTCCATCACCGGCAACTCCACCAACCCCACCCGTTTCCAGCACCCGGTGGCCGGCACTTACAAAAAAGAGTGCATAGAGCAGGGAAAGAAGTATTTCTCCGTCGCCTCCGGCGGCGGCACCGGCCGGACGCTGCATCCGGACAATATGGCGGCCGGCCCTGCCAGCTACGGCATGACGGACACCATGGGCCGTATGCATTCCGACGCGCAGTTTGCCGGCTCCAGCTCGGTCCCCGCACATGTGGAGATGATGGGTTTTATCGGCATGGGCAATAACCCCATGGTGGGCGCGACGGTGGCTTGCGCGGTGGCAGCGGCAGCTGCGGTGAAATAAGGATCCTGTGATGAAAAAGAGCCTCGGCCCGGTGGGCCGGGGCTTTTTTCGTACGCGCCCACCGGCCCGCAGCGAAGCTGCGTCCAAGCGTTTTGCGAAGCAAAACCTTGAACGGGGCGGGCTATGCCTGACCCGTTGGCTGCGATGGAGGGTCCCCGGGCGGCCGCCCGGGGAAACCGGCGCGACGGTGGCCTGCGCGGTGGTCGGAATATTTTACGGCCGGTCCCGCATAGGTTTGTCCCAGAGGTGATCAACCATGAAACGAACGGCTGCTTTGCCTGCACTGTCCCGCCGCCTGACGGCGGCCCTGGCGGCAGGCTGCACACTTTGGGCGGTCCACGCCACCGCCGGGAGCCGGACGGCCTCGGCGGCGGTCCGGGCCCTGACGGATGCAGCCCAGGCTCCGCTGGCGGCCCTGCGCTGGGAGCTGGGTGATTTTCGCGGGGAGGATACCCTGTCCCCGGCCACGGTCCTGACCATCGGGCAGTCGCCGCTGCTGCTGAGCGCCCGCGGCGAGGTGGCAAAGCTGTGGTCACAGGAGACGGGCGATGCAGATGCGGCGGAGGATCCGGCGGATCCCGGAACCAGACCGGTGACGGAGACGCCCGTAGAGGATGCGCCGGGGGGAACGGACAACGGCGTACCGGCCCGGACGCTGATTCCCAACGATCCCAGCGGCTACACGGTGGTTGGCAGGACGTACATCAGCAACAGCACGGAGCACACCCTCTCCTCCGCTGCCCTGACGGAGGAGTTTGACGCGGAGCTGACAGCCGACGCGCCGCAGATCCTGATCCTGCATACGCACGGCAGTGAGTCCTATACACCGCCGGCGGGCACGGAGATCGCCTATTCCGGCAACCACCGGACGACGGATAACCGCTATAACGTGGTGCGGGTGGGGGATGAGATGGCGCAGGAATTTGCCGCCGCCGGCGTTTCGGTGCTGCATGACCGGACCTTATACGATTACCCGTCTTACAAAAATGCCTATAACCGGGCTCTGGCGGCTATCGAGACCTACCGGACGGAGTATCCCTCGATCCGTTTTATTTTGGATGTGCACCGGGACGCCATTGAGGATACCCAGGGGAACGAATACAAGGTGGTTTCCGCCGTGGAGGGCGAAGGGACGGCCGCACAGCTGACCCTGGTGGTGGGCAGCGACGGCAGCGGAATGCCCCACCCCCACTGGCAGGAGAACCTGAAGCTGGCGGTGGCGATTCAGAACCAGGCCCTGACGGACTATCCGACGCTGATGCGGCCGGTCCTGCTGCGCAACTCCCGCTATAACCAGCATGCCACCACCGGCTCGCTGCTGGTGGAGGTGGGCGCGGCCGGGAACTCCCCGGACGAGGCGGCCCTGGCCGGCCGGCTGTTTGCCCGGGAAATGCTGGCCGTGCTGGAGGGACGCAGCAAGTAAGGGGCTTCCGGGCGGTCCGGGACATACAAAAAGGGAGCGGAGAAGCAGCTGCTTCTCCGCTCCCTTTTATAAAGGCGTTAATCCTTGATATATTCCCGGACCCGATAGGTGGCGCCGATCTCTTCCTCGCAGATGCGGCGGCAGGCCTCAATCTCCTCCGGCGGGATCGTATCCACCACCGTCATCATGACGGTGGGCACATATTGGCGCACCTCTTTGGTGAAGGCCTTCATGGCCTCGTAGGCGCCGGGCTGCTGCGGGTGGCACAGGGCGTTGTATTTTTCCGCAGTGTCCGTGTTCAGCGAGACGGACACCATGTCAAAGCGGCCGGCAAACTCCGGCGCAATGTCCCGGCCATTGATCAGTGAACCGGTTCCGTTGGTGTCCATGCGGGTAAAGATCTTTTCGCCCCTGGCCTTCATCTGGTCGATCACCCAGCAGATGTCATCCATACGATAACTGGGCTCCCCGAAGCCGACAAACACCAACTGGCGGTATTTGCTCAGATCGTGGCTTTCGATGGAGGTCAGGATCTCTTCCTTTGTGGGTTCCCGCTTGAGCCAGAGGTTGTGGGTATAGATGCTGCCGTTGCTGCCCTGGTTGTGCCGCAGGCAGAAATTGCAGTTGAAATTGCAGCGGTTGGTGGGATTTACATACAGATTGTCCCCGTATTCATATGTGATGGTAAAGCCTTTTTCCATAATGCTCACTCGATTCCGAATAATGTTTTTCCATTTTGCAGCGTGATGGCGGCCAGCGTTTCCTGTGAAACGCCCTTCCATCCGGCCAGTACTTCCGCGATCCGGGGCAGGTTGCGGCTGTCGTTCCGCCGGCCGCGCCGGGGCACCGGAGAAAGGTAGGGCGAGTCCGTTTCCAAAAGGATCCGGTCCAGCGGGGTCACAGCAGCCACCTCCGGCGCCCGCCGGGCGTTTTTATAGGTGACGGGCCCGTCAAAGCCCAGGTACCAGCCCTGCTTCAGAAGGATCTGCGCCAGCTCCGGACTGCCGGAGAAGCAATGGAACACGCCCCGGACGCCGGGATACTCCTCCACGATGGCAAGACAGTCCCCGTGGGCCTCCCGGTCGTGGACGATCACAGGCAGATCCAGCTCCCGGGCCAGCTCCAGCTGCCGGCGGAACACCTGCTGCTGAAACGCCCGGGGCGGATTTTCGGGCCAATAGTAGTCCAGCCCGATCTCGCCGATGGCCACGACCCGGGGATCTTCGGCCCAGGCCCGCAGAAGATCCAGACTTTTGTCCGTGTAGGCCCCGCAATTTTCCGGATGCCAGCCTACGGCGGCATACACAAAGGAGTACCGGTGAGCCAGGGCCACGGCCCGGCCGGAGGAGTCCGGATCGCAGCCGGGATCGACCACCAGCGCCACGCCCGCCTCCGGCAGGGCGGAGAGCAGGGCCTCCCGGTCCTGCGAGAAAGCGCCGTCATCATAATGGGCGTGGGTGTCAAAAAAGAGGCTCATGGTCCCTCCCGTTCAAAAAATCGGACGATTCAGGGAAGCCGCCCCGGCGCGCGGGACAACTTCCCTGCGGTTCAGCACAGCTTGGCGCCGGCGGGGATCGCGTCGTCGAGCATGATGAGATGCAGCTTTTCCTCACCCTGCTCCGTGTGGACAGCGGAGAGCAGCATGCCGCAGCTTTCCAGCCCCATCATTTTCCGGGGCGGCAGGTTCACGATGGCGGCCAGGGTCTTGCCCACCAGCTCCTCCGGCTCGTAGAACTTGTGGATGCCGGAGAGGATCTGGCGGTCCGTGCCGGTGCCGTCATCCAGGGTGAAGCGCAGCAGCTTCTCGGACTTTTTTACGGCCTCGCAGGCCTTCACCTTCACCACCCGGAAGTCCGACTTGCAGAAGGTGTCAAAATCCACCTTTTCCGTAAGCTGAGGCTCCACCTCAATGGCGGGCAGGGCGGCCTTCCGGGCCGCGGCCTCGGCTGCTTCCAGCGCCTCCAGGGCTTTGTCCAGGTCAATACGGGGGAACAGATTTTCACCCTTTGTGACCGAGGCGTCCGCGCTGCGGCTGCCCCATTGGGCGGCGGATTCCCAGCTGCGGCAGCCGGTGTCGGCGCCAGTCTGTGCGAAGAGCTTTTCCATGCTTTCGGGCATAAAGGGCGTCAGCAGAATGCCGCAGATGCGGGTGGCCTCCAGCAGGTTATACAGCACATGGGCCAGGCGGGCGCCGTTGGCCTCCATATCCTTGGCCAGGGCCCAGGGGGCGTTTTCGTCGATATACTTGTTGGCGCGCTGGATGACCTTGAAGACCTCCTCCAGGGCCTTGTGGGGGGCGAAGCCCTCCATCGCCTCTTCATAGCGGCCCCGCAGACCGGCGGCCAGGGCGATCAGCTCGGCGTCAAATTTCCCGGGCCCTTCGGTCCAGGCGGCCGCGGCACCGCTGGGATCTGCGCTGGTGGCCAGGGCTTTCTCCGCTTCCGTCGCGCCGGAGCCTGCCGGCAGGGTGCCGCCGAAGTATTTGCCCACCATGGCGGTGGTGCGGGAAACCAGGTTGCCCAGATCGTTGGCAAGGTCGGTGTTGATGGTCTGGATCAGCAGCTCGTTGGAGAAGTTGCCGTCCGAGCCGAAGGGGAAGGTGCGCATCAGGAAGAAGCGCAGGGCATCCACGCCGAACTGCTCCGCCAGCACGTAGGGATCCACCACGTTGCCCTTGGACTTGGACATCTTGCCACCGTCCAGCAGCAGCCAGCCGTGGCCGAAGACGTGCTTGGGCAGGGGCTCGCCCAGGCTCATCAGCATGGCGGGCCAGATGATGGAGTGGAAGCGGACGATCTCCTTGCCCACGATGTTGACGCCGGGCCAGTACTTGTGATACTCGTCATAGCGGTCGTTTTCATAGCCCAGGGCGGTGATATAGTTGGTCAGGGCGTCCAGCCAGACGTAGACCACGTGCTTGGGATCGAAGTCCACGGGGATGCCCCAGGTGAAGCTGGTGCGGGAGACGCACAGATCCTCCAGACCGGGATCGATGAAGTTCTTTACCATCTCGTTGACGCGGCTGCGGGGCTGCAGGAAGTCGGTGTTTACCAGCAGGTCCCGAATGCGGTCGGCATACTTGCTCAGACGGAAGAAATAGGCCTCCTCCTCGGCGTCCACCACCGGGCGGCCGCAGTCAGGGCAGCAGCCGTCTTTAAGCTGGCTCTCGGTCCAAAACGACTCGCAGGGGGTGCAGTACTTGCCCTTATAGGTGCCCTTGTAAATGTCACCCTTGTCGTACATCTTGCGGAAAATCTTCTGCACGGCGGAGACATGATAATCGTCGGTGGTGCGGATGAAGCGGTCGTTGGAGATGTTCATCAGCTTCCACAGATCCTTGACGCCCCGGGGACCTTCCACGATGTTGTCCACAAACGCCTTGGGCGTGATGCCGGCCTCGTTGGCCTTCTGCTCGATCTTCTGGCCGTGCTCGTCCGTGCCGGTGAGGAACATGACGTCCTCACCCTTCAGCCGGTGATAGCGGGCCAGGGTGTCGGTGGCCACAGTGCAGTAGGTATGACCGATGTGCAGCTTATCCGAGGGATAGTAGATGGGGGTCGTAATATAAAATCGTTCTTTTTCCATGGGGATTTCTCCTTTTTCAACGGCGGCTCCGAATGGAAGAGCGCCGGTAATCACAGTGCTTTGTGCATAATCTAACATTATACTATGGAAAGATGGAAAATACAAGCTTCCGGCGTGCCCTCAGCCGGGAGATTCCCCCGGCGCGGCGGAGCCGCCGGTGATCCGGCCGCTGTTGCGCTTCCAGCGTCCGGAGAGATAATAGAGCACGCAGGTGACAAAGCCGACGCACCAGCCGATCCCGATGCCGTAGAACATGACCCCGGGACCGTAGCGGTTGGCCAGAAGATAAACCATGGGCACCCGGACCAGGATCAGGGACAGCACCACGTTAACCATGGGGAACACACTCTCGCCCGCTCCGCGCATGGAGGCGTTGAGAGAGAACATGACGGCGAAAAGCGGGTAGAAGGGCATGATGCAGCGCAGATAGGTGCTGCCGGCCTCGATGACCTCCGGCGTGTGGGAAAAGCTGGACACCAAGGTCGGCCCCAGGGGGATCAGCACCGCCATCATGGCAAGGCTCCAGCCCACGGCCATGACCACGGTGACGCGGACGCCCTGACGGACCCGCTCAGGCTTTCGGGCGCCCACATTCTGCCCAACGTAGGCGGTGGCGGCGCTGGAAAGACTCTGCACCGCCAGAAAGGCCATCTGATCGAGCTTGAGCCCTACGTTATAACCGGCGGTGAAGGGCTTGCCGAAGGTGTTGACCTTGGAGATGACCATCATGGCGCCCAGGGATACCAGGGACATCTGGATTCCGGCCGGAAGCCCCACCTGCATGACGCTTTTGAACAGTCCCCGGTCAAAATGAAAGCAGAACGGGCGGATGCCGATCTCCGGATAATGGCGGTTGATGTAGAAAAGACCGAACAGCCAGGAAAACGCCTGGGAGAGAATGGTACCCAGGGCCACGCCCAGCACGCCCATGCTGCAGGCCAGAACCAAAACCAGGTCCAGAATAATGTTTAAAACGGCGGCTGTGGCCAGGAAGATCAGCGTGGTGCGGCTGTTGCCCAGTCCATTGAGGATGCCGGCGTTCGTGTTATAGCCGATGGTGCCGATCAGACCGGCGCAGACCACGATCAGATAGACCCAGGATTCATGATAGGCGCCCGCGTCCACCCGCAGCAAAAAGAGGATGGGCCGGACCAGCACCAGGGCCAGCAGCGTGACCGGGATCACGCTGCAGACGAAGGTGGTATAGATCGTATCCACCGCGTCCCGGACCCGGTCCATCCGGCCGGCGCCGTAAAACTGGGCGATGACCACAGTCCCGCCGTTGGAGATCCCCATGAACATGGAGGTAAACATAAAGATCACCGGGAACCCTACGCCCACGGCGGCCAGGGCGGCATCTCCCACGTAGTTGCCCACGACCCAGCTGTCCACCATATTGTAAAGCTGCTGCAGAAAGCTGCCGATCAGAAGCGGCAGTGCAAAATAAAAAATGTGCCCCAGCGGGCTGCCGACGGTCATGTTGCGAAGACCGCGGCTGGAAGATCGATCCATACATCCCCCTTTCCCGGACGGCGGAGCACCGGGCTCCGCCCCGACGGAACGCAGCGGAGGCGTGCGGGCCCGCGCAGGGTTCCTTTGCTTCTACTTTACTCCAAAGCGGCCGCGGGAACAAGATTGTTTTTTGCCGGAAAGCTGCGTATAATGAAGAAAAGTCTTTTTTCAGAAAGGAATCTGCCATGAAACTGATCTCCTGGAACGTGAACGGCCTGCGGGCCTGCCTGGGCAAGGGATTTCTGGACTTCTGCGCCTTCGCGGACGCAGATGTGATCTGCCTGCAGGAAACCAAGATGAAGCCGGAGCAGGCGTCGTTTGAACTGCCCGGCTATGAGCGCTTTTGGAACAGCGCCGACAAGGCCGGCTATTCCGGCACGGCGGTCTTTACCCGCACGCCGCCGCTGGCGGTGACCTATGACTTCGGCGACGACCAGCACCGGCACGAGGGCCGGGTGATCACGGCGGAGTATCCGGCGTTTTACCTGGTGTGCTGCTATACGCCCAACTCCCAGGACGAGCTGCGCCGTCTGG
This sequence comes from uncultured Dysosmobacter sp., assembly GCA_934563745.1. GTDB lineage: Bacteria > Bacillota > Clostridia > Oscillospirales > Oscillospiraceae > Oscillibacter. The sequence goes on from CAKTHE010000003.1 coordinate 59,720, forward strand.
ATTACCGGATGAACTGGGAGGATGCCTTCCGGGACTATCTGTGCACGCTGGACCGGGTGAAGCCGGTGGTCCTGTGCGGCGACCTGAATGTGGCCCACGAAGAGATCGACCTGAAAAATCCCAAAACCAACCGGCGCAATCCCGGCTTTACGGATGAGGAGCGGGAAAAGATGACGGCGCTGCTGTCTGCCGGCTTTGTGGACACCTACCGGGCGCTGCATCCGGATACGGCGGCCTATTCCTGGTGGAGCTACCGCATGAAGGCGCGGGAGCGGAACGTAGGTTGGCGGATCGATTATTTCATCGTATCGCAGCGGCTGATGGAGCATGTGACCGGCGCGGACATTTACGGCGAGATCCTGGGCAGCGACCACTGCCCGGTGGTGCTGGAGCTGGACGTGTGACGCTCAGCTGAGCAGCGCATTGATCTGGCTGATCTCCAGCCCCTGCAGGGCCCAGTTGATGCCGTAGCCCAGGACCTTGGAAAGATCCCGCACCCGGGCGTCGATATCCCGGATGGTCACCGTCATGCCTCGCCCGGGCAGCTTTTTCCCCTCCGGCAGGGCTGCGCCCGCATCTTCCAGAAGGTCGGCGGCCAGGGTGGCGGCATCCACCACAGTGGGGACGCCCACAGCCAGGACCGGAACGCCCAGGGTGCGCTCCGTCAGCGCGGCCCGGTGGTTTCCCACGCCGGAGCCCGGCGCGATCCCGGTGTTGGAAAGTTGCACCGTGGTGCACAGGCGGCTGACGCGGCGGGCGGCCAGAGCATCCACCGCAATGACGAAATCCGGCTTCGTCTCCCGTACCAGGGCCCGTACGGTTTCGGCGGATTCCACGCCGGTGGTGCCCAGCACGCCGGCGGCAAAGGCGCATACCGGGCGGAAGCCGGAAAACTGCCGGGGCATGGCGCCCAGCAGATGCCGGGTAATAAGCAGGTGCGACAGGGTGTCCGGTCCCACGGCGTCCGGCGTCATGGCGGCATTGCCCAGACCGACCACCAGCGCCGCCCCCTCCGAAGGAAGCAGGGCCTGAAGCTCCGTGCCCACCAGACGCACGGCCCGCTCGAAAAAGTCCGGCTTGCGCTGCCAGAAGGAAGTGAGATCCAGGGTCATATAGGTTCCCTCGGGCTTTCCCAGGGCCTTGGCGCCCCGGCCATCCAACACGTCCACCCGGGTCGTAGAGTAGCCTTCCTTGCGCCGGCGCAGGGCCTTCACGCCCTCCAGGCGGGTGGTTTTTTCTGCGGATTCCTGAAAAAGCTCCTGCGCTTCCAGGGCCAGGTCGGTGCGCTTTGTGAACATCTTGTAGTCAGATCCTTTCTTTTTCCACCAAATCTTGTGCTGTCGGCTTAGCTTTTGCGCCCGGCGGAACAATATGCGAAAAAAGAGGCGGAAATTCTGAAAAACCCCTTGATTTTTGAGAATTTAACTGCTAAAATATCATTCTGCACGGTGGATTCCACCGCGTGAATTTGCCTAAGGAGGTGTTTGGTTTGCCGAATATTAAGTCTGCCAAGAAGCGCGTCCTGATCGCCGAAGCGAGAAATGCCCGCAACAAGGCTGCGAAATCCGAACTGAAGACCGCTATCAAGAAGTTCGAGGCCGCTGCCGCAGAAGGCAATCGCACCGAGGCCGATGGCGCTTACAAGGTTGCAGTCAAGAAGGTCGATCAGGCGGTGGCGAAGGGAATTCTGCACAAGAATACCGGCGCGCACAGAAAGAGCGCTATGACGCTCAAGCTCAACAAGATCGGCTGATGAAGTCGCACGGAAGGACACCCGTCGGGGTGTCCTTTTTTGCACGCCGCGGCTTTTGTCCGCGCCGAAGCGGGATCGCCCCGGGGAATCTGGGGGCTTTTGTGTTCTTCGGATGATAAACCGCCCCGGTCCGTTTTCAAAACGGACCGGGGCGGTTTGTTCGCAGGGGTCAGTGCAGATAATTCAGAGGGTTCTTGGCCACGCCGTTATAGCGTACTTCAAAGTGGCAGTGATTGCCGGTGGAGTTGCCGGTGGAGCCCATGCGGGCGATCTGCTGGCCTTTGTACACATGCTGACCGACCGAAACGGTCAGGCTGGAATTGTGGCCGTAATAGGTCACATAGCCGTTGCCGTGATTGATCTGGACCAGATAGCCGTAGCCGCTCATCCAGCCAGCATATACCACCGTGCCGCCGTCTGCGGCATAGATGGGCGTGCCGCGGCGCCCGGCGATGTCGATGCCTTTATGGTTCGTGGAGCCGATGCCGCCGGGGGAGGAGCGCCGGCCGAAGCGGGAGGTAATCCGCCCGGTGGTGGGCCAGCGGAACGAGCCGGTGGGCAGCCAGGTGGGCCGCTCCTTGGTGCCCTGCAGCCGCTGCTCGGTCACGGGCTGCTTGATGGTCACGGAGGAGAGGATCTGCCGCTCAGTCTCCTCGCCGTTGACATAGGTGACGTTGGCCACCACATCCGCCGCCCCGTAAGAGCCGGCCGAGGTGACCTTATAATCACCCTTATAGAGGTTGGCCGAATCCGTGTACACAATGTCGAAGGGCACGTCGTCCACATAGCGCTCCTGCTGCACGACCTTCAGCGTCAGATACGGAACGGCGGCGGACAGGGTCAGCACTTCGCCGATGGAGAGTTTATCCACATTGTAGCCGGGGTTCATGGCCAGCAGCTCTTTGGAGGTCATATCGTGGGAATTGGCGATCTGCGACCAGGTGTCACCCTTTTTCACGGTATAGGTGACTTCTTCCGTCTTGGTGCTGTATAAAAGCTCGGCCAGGTGCCCCAGATTCATCACGGAATCCGAAGGCACGTATTCCTGCCGGATCTCTACATCCTGCAAAAAGTCGCAGAAGATGGTGTTCTCATCCGTGGAGTCGTTTTTAAGCTGCTTGAGCAGCTCCTCCAGCGCGCCCTCATATGGGGTCGCGCCCACCAGATCCCCGTCGATATACAGGGCGTATGCTTGGGTGACCAGCCCGATCTCGCCGGACAGGTCCGCCTCCAGCTCCTGCGCGTCCACCACATCCTGGCGGCGCAGCAGGCCGGAGTGATACTGCAGCAGGCTTTCGTCAATGGTAAAATGGGTGCCCAGGGTGGAGGAGGTCACCTTCTCCAGGTCCGAGCAGACGCTCTTTACCGTCAGCGGCGAGGCCACGGCCGCCACAGGCTCCCCATCGTAAGTGACGGTGGTGCCGAAGGTATAGAAGGATAAGAACAGGGTGACCACAGCCAGGGCCCCGGCTGCGCCGAGAAAGACGGCCGGCCGGAGATGCCGGCGGTTTTCCGCCCGCTCCCGGGTGGCCATAAAGCGGTGAATGGAACGCTTGCGGCGGCCCAGCAGGGCCTCGCCCAGCCGATCCGCCAGCATGGGCAGCAGGCCCCAGCCCAGCAGCACCCACTGGATGGGAAGCCGGTTGGATTCCGGAAAATGCCGGGCCCGCTTTTCGCCCAGGATCTGCTTCCAGCGCCGCTTGGTCCGCTGCAGCTTCTGACGGGCCGCTGCGATCAGATTGCCCGGGGAAGCCGCCGTACGCGCCCCGGCTGCGGGCCGTGGGGCCGGAGGCTCCGCCGCTTGGGCGGGGACGGGTTTGGCGGGTTCCGCTTCTGCGGCGGCCCGTGCCGCGGCCCGCATGGCGACCGGCCGGCCGGTTTGTGCCGGCGCTGCGGCCGCGGGAGCGGCTTTGCCCAAAGCCACTGCGGTCTCAGACTCCCGGACCGGCGGGGCGGCGGGTTCTTCAAAGGCCGCGCGCGGGCGTGTCCGTGTTCCCCCCAGTCCCAGGGCGTGCTGTGCGCGTTTTGCCAGCAGCCGCCCATCTGTATGAAGCCGCTCACCCCACTGCGCGGCGCTCCAGCGCTGCGCACTGCGGCGGGGCCTTCTTTTCAGTTCAGTGCTCATAGATACTCCTTTGGACTGAAAAAAGTTACAATTTGTTACCGCTTCATCATAGCCTTTTTTTCCGGCCGCGTCAAGTCCCATCCGTGCCGAAAATACTTCCAGCCCTTGCGGTGTAAGGGAAAGCAAAGCTACAACATGCAGGAAAGACGGCACAAATGTGTCAAAAGCGGTACAAAAGCGCCCGAAGAGGGGGACTTCTCCGGCGGGTTGTCCAATTGACCGGACCGGCCGGAACGTGTATCATGGAATCCGGAAGGCTTTATAAGCCGGGACGGCGGGTGTTCCGGCACAGAGGAGGACGCGTATGTTTGAAGAGCTGAAAAAGAAGCTGCAGGCGGAGCCCTGCACGCTGGTGTTTACGGAGGGAACGGATGAGCGGATCCTTTCCGCGGCGGAGCGGCTTTTGAAGGAGACAAAGGTGACGCCGCTGCTGGTGGGTGCGCCGAAGGCGGTGCATGCCGCCGCAGAGGCCGGCGGCTTTGCGATCGCCGGCGCCCGGATCTGCGATCCGGAGGCGGAGCCCCGCATGGACGAGATGGAAGAGCTGCTGTATACGCTGCGCAAGGGGAAGATGACCCGGGAGGCGTGTCGGGCGGCGCTGCGCCAGGGGAACTATTACGGGACCATGCTGGTAAAGATGGGCGCGGCGGATGCGCTGCTGGGCGGCGCGACCTATTCCACGGCGGACACGGTGCGCCCGGCCCTGCAGATCATTCGCACCAAGCCAGGCTGCAGCGCGGTGTCTTCCTGCTTTATTCTGACCCGCCCGGCGGCCGGCGGCGTGGAAATGCTGGCCATGGGCGATTGCGCCATCAACATCAAGCCCACGGAGGATGAGCTGGCTGAAAGCGCCGTGGAGACGGCGGCCACGGCCCGCCGCTTCGGCCTTGCACCCAAGGTGGCATTTTTGTCCTATTCCACTCTGGGTTCCGGCAAGGGGGAGGATGTGGACAAGATGCGCCGGGCCTGTGAAAAGGCCAGGGCTTTGGCACCGGAGCTTCCCATCGACGGCGAACTGCAGTTTGACGCGGCGGTTTCCCCCATCGTGGCGGGGATCAAGTGCCCGGGCTCACCGGTGGCAGGCCAGGCCAACACCTTCATTTTCCCGGATCTTAACGCCGGCAACATTGGCTATAAGATCGCCCAGCGCTTGGGCGGCTTCCATGCGTACGGCCCCATTCTGCAGGGGCTGGGGGCCCCCATCAACGATCTGTCCCGGGGCTGTGACGCAGAAGAGGTATACGCCATGGCTCTGATCACAGCGGGGCTGATCGAAAAGGGGAGCACGTCCGGCCGGTGACGGACCGGACCTGGCGGCCTCTGTATGAAAACGAAGTAAAAAGAAGGAAGCCCCGGCGTCGTCTTACGGACGCCGGGGCTTCCTTCTTTTCGAAGGGGACGGGACATATTCAGAATTCCCGCCGGGTGTAAAAATAGGCGGACAGGCGGATGGATACCAGGGTGCTGCCCACCAGCAGCAAAAGCAGCAGCAGACCGACGCTTCCGCGCAGCATGCGCCCGACGGCATCATGGACGACCAGCGAAATGACGGCGCCGATCATAACGGCCGCGACGACTACGACCACAATGCTGATGACTCGGGCCTTCTCCACGCCGAAGCAGAACATCAGCGGCAGGGAGACGGCCAGCAGAAGCCCGCCCACCGCGGCGGAGATCAGAAGGCTTTCCGGGGCAACCGTCCGGAAGTCGAACGAGCGGCACACCAGGCTGACGGCCAGGGATATCAGGGAACCTGCCGCGCAGAAGCCCCAGCCCAGGATGTATTTGCTCAGTACCAGCTGACGGGCGGTGTAGGGCATGGCGGCTGCCAGCCGGTCCCATTTGCAGCGCTCGTCATAAGCCATGGCGGTCAGCGGGAGGGAGACGGTGTAAATGCCGGCCAGAGGCGTGTAGGAAAGGGACGGTATGACGGAAAACAGAATCACGATGAGCAGCATAGAGCGGATTTGCTTTTTGACCACATAGAAGTCCTTGATGAGAAGGCTTTTCATAACGATTTTTCCCCCTTGGAAAGCAGCAGAATGATATCCTCCAGGCTGGGCCGCTCCGGCGCAAAGACCGGAGACACGGCGTCCCGCCGGACCAGGACCTGGACCCCGTATTTCCCCTGCTCCATGCCCATTACCGCGTCCTCCGGAAGGTCGGCCCGCTGGTCCTGGGTGCAGGACACGATGCCGTATTCCTCCAGCAGCCGGTCCTTTTCCGCAAAAAAGCGCAGCTGCCCTTTATGCAGGAACACCACGTAATCGCACAGCTTCTCCAGGTCGCTGGTGATGTGGGAGGAAATGAGAATGGAGTGGTCCGGATCCCGGGTGAACTCTTCAAACACGCTCAGGATCTCGTCTCGGACCAGCGGGTCCAGCCCGGCGGTGGGTTCGTCCAGTACCAGCAGCCGGGGCTGGTGGGACAGGGCCGCCGCGATGGAAAGCTTTCGCGTCATGCCACGGGAAAGATCCTTGAAGGGCTTTCCCTCCGGTACGTCGAACCGCCGGAGATAGTTCTCAAAAACTTCCGGATCCCAATGGGTATACGCGGCGGAGAGGATCCGGCCAATCTGCCGGGCGGTGAGGGGCTCCGGAAAGCAGGGCTCATCCAGCACCACGCCCAGATCTTCCTTCCGGGCGGCGAAGGCCGGCGCAGCCGGGTCCTCACCCAGAACGCGGAGAGTGCCGGCATCCCGGTGCAGCGCCCCCAGGATCAGACGAATGGTGGTGGATTTTCCGGCGCCGTTTTCACCGATCATGCCCAGGATGCAGCCGGTGGGCAGCGTGAAGCTGACGTCCTGCAGGGAAAAATCACCGAAGCTGCGGCATACACCGCTCAGCTCCAGGGCCGGGGTGGGTTCTTGCATCATTTCAGGGCTCCTCCTTCATAAGTGCTTGCAGCATGTCGGTCAGCTCTTTCCGGCTCAGGCCGGCTTCCGCCGCCAGGTCCGCCGCATGCTGCAGGTGCGATTCGATCTCGCGGAGATGCTGCTCCCGCAGGAGATCCGGGCTTTGCCGGGCCACAAAGCAGCCCTTGCCGGCTACGGTGTACACAAAGCCGCCGGCTTCCAGCTCGTCATAGGCCCGCTTGGTCGTGATGACGGAGATCCGCAGGTCCTTGGCCAGGGCGCGGATGGATGGCAGGGCCTCTCCGGGAACCAGGGCCCCGGATAAAATCTGCCGGCGGATCTGGGTATAGATCTGCTCATAAATGGGCTGGCCGCCGGTGTTGCTGAGGATAATATCCATGAGAGCCTCCTTGTTCGTACTGTTCATATACAGTATATACAGTTGAGAAGATCTGTCAAGTGTTTTTTCGCTCGGGTCGGGCTTTTTTTATGAAAAGAGAAGAAAAAAGCGCCCCGTCCAAACGGACGGGACGCTGCTTTGCGGGAGAAACGCCGGAATCAGCCGTTGCACACGGGCACGATCCAGCCCTTGGTGTCGGGGATCTTGCCCCACTGCATACCGGTCATGGTGTCATAGAGCTTCTGGGTCAGGGGGCCGATCTCACCGTTGTTGATAAAGGCGGACTGATCCTCATAGTCCAGCTGCTTGACGGGCGAGACGACGGCGGCGGTGCCGGAACCGAAGACCTCTTCCAGCTTGCCTTCCTTGGCGGCCTGCATGATGGTCTCGATGGCCAGCTTGCCCTCGATGACCTCATAGCCCCAATCCTTCAGCAGCTCGATGATGGAGCGGCGGGTGACGCCGGGCAGCACGGTGCCGTCCTTGTCCAAGGCTGCGGCGGTGTAGAGCTTGCCGTCGATCTTGAAGAAGATGTTCATCGCGCCGACCTCTTCCACATACTTGCGCTCCTGGCTGTCCAGCCACAGGACCTGGCTGTAGCCCTTCTCCTCCGCCTTCTGGCCGGCCAGAAGAGACACGGCGTAGTTGCCGCCGCACTTGGTGAAGCCGGTGCCGCCGGGGCAGGCGCGGACATAGGTGTCTTCCACATAGATCTTGATGGGAGCCAGACCCTCCTTATAATAAGCGCCGGAGGGAGAGCAGATGATGATGAACTGATAGCTGGTGGAGGCATGCACGCCCAGCTGCGCCATGGTGGCAATGGTGAAGGGGCGGATGTACAGGGAGGAGCCCTCAATGTGCGGGACCCAGTCCTTCTCCACTTCCACCAGGGCCTTGACGGCCTGGACGAAATCCTCCACGGGGATCTCGGGGATGCACAGCCGGTCCTGGGTGTTGTTCAGCCGGCGGGCGTTGCAGTCCGGGCGGAACAGCTGGATCTTGTTGTCGGCGGTGCGGTAAGCCTTCATGCCCTCAAAGCACTCCTGCGCGTAGTGGAATACCACCGCGGAGGGATCCAGGGTGATGGGAGCGTAGGGGACGATGCGGGCGTCATGCCAGCCCTGTCCCTTGTCGTAGTTCATGATAAACATGTGGTCGGAAAAGACCGTGCCGAAGCCCAGCGCGCTTTCATCGGCGGGCTTTGCCTTGGGAGCTGTGGTTTTGGTGATTTTAATATCCAGCATAATGGCGATCTCCTTTGTCCATAGAATTTATAAATGCTTTTTGCGGGGAATATGAAAAAAGACCTCCGCCGTCTGCCAATGCAGAAGAGGCGAAAGTCAGACTTCCGTGGTACCACTCTTGTTGCCGCCCGCAGGACGGCCGCTCATACGTCCCGGTATCGGGGGACAGCCGGTACTGCCTACTGAGGAGAGATCCCGTTGGACAGACTGCTCCCGGGTGAGATCCGAAAAAGGGCCGCTGCCGCCTTCCACCGTCACCGGCGGCTCTCTGAAAGGGCGCATTTTTCCGGACATGTCCCGTTCATTGCGTGAATCATTTCTATGACTCATTTATACGCTGCCCGGGAGGCAAAGTCAATCGTTAATTTGCACATAAAGACGGGAAAAAGGACCCGACCAGGCGCAAAAAGGGCCGGAAGGGCAGGAAAAAAGGGCCGGACCCTTCCGGATCCGGCCCTGCGCAGGACGGGAAAAACGGCTTACAGCACCGCGCCGGCTGCCACGGGCAGCACCACACCGCTGATGTAGGAAGCCTTGTCCGAAGCCAAGAACGCGAAGGTGTTGGCCACTTCCTCGGGCTGACCCAGACGACCCAGGGGGATGGCGGCGCACATGCTGGCCTGGATCTTCTCGGGCATGTTCTTGTTCATGTCGGTGAGAATGGGGCCGGGGGCCACGGCGTTGACGCGGATGTTGTCACGGCCCAGCTCGCGGGCCAGGGACTTGGTCATGGCGTTGACGGCGCTCTTGGAAACGGGATACAGGCAGCCGGAGGCCTGGCCGAACTCAGCGGCCATGGAACTGGTGGACAGGATCACGCCGCCGCCCTGGGCCTTCATGATGGGGGCCACAGCCAGGCAGCCGTTGAACACGGCGTCCACGTTCAGATCCATGACCTTTTTGAAGGCATCCAGATTGGTCTTGTAGATACGGCCGCCGGGGGCGATGCCGGCATTGTTGACCAGAATGTCCAGATGGCCGTACTTGGCGGCCACGGCATCCATCGCGGACTTGACGGACTCGGAGTCCAGCAGGTTGGGGGCAATGCCCTCCACGACCCAGGCGGGGTTCTCCTCTTTCAGCGCGGCGGCCGCACGGTCGGCGTTTTCCTGCGTGGAAGCGCACAGCACCACGGCGGCGCAACCCTCCTGCAAAAAGGTACGAACGGTGGCAAAGCCGATGCCGCGGCTGCCGCCGGTCACAACGGCTACTTTTCCTTCGAGCAGATTCATAAGAATACTCCTTTCAAATTGTGCAGAACGTACAACGAATCGGACGTTCGTCAAAGATTTGACAGGGGTATTGTAAAAGAATTCCGGAAAAAGGTCAAGAGCCTTGCACAAAAAACCGCAGCGCTCAAACCGGCGTTCCGGGTGTGCCCCGGCTGCACAGATAGCGCAGTGCCTCCACATAGCCGTCGAGCCCGTGCCCCTTGATGGTTTTCACGCAGGCCTCCCGCACATAGGAGACGCGGCGGAAGGGCTCCCGGCTGTCCGGGTCGGAGCAATGCACCTCCACCGTGGGGAGCCCGACGGCCTTGAGTGCATCCAGCAGGGCAATGCTGGTGTGGGTATAGGCGGCGGGGTTGAAGATGATGCCGTCCATGCGATCAAAGTAGGCCTGCTGAATGGCATCCACCAGGGCGCCTTCGTGGTTGGACTGGACAAAGCGCAGCTGCGCGCCCAGCCGGTCCGCTTCCTGAAGCAGAAGGGCCTGCAGATCGGCGTAGGAGGCCCGGCCGTATAGCTCCGGCTGCCGGATCCCCAGAAGATTCATGTTGGGGCCGTTAAGAACCAGTATGTTCACAAAAATCCCTCCAGACGGCTGCGGCGGTTTCCTCCGCCGGCCGGTTGTTGTCCACTGCCGCGTCCCGCACCCGGGCGTAAAGCGGCTCCCGCTCCCGCTCCAGAGCGGAAAGATCTGCCCCTTGGGAGAGAGGACGGCCCTGGGTGGCCAGCAGCTCCGTGCGGCGCCGCAGCTGATAGACGCGGCCGTTCTGCCGCAGCGGCGCGTCGTTGCGGGGGTCCTTTACGGCGCCGCCGCCGGTGGCAATGATCACGCCAGTCTGCCTTCCGGCGTCTGCGATGGCTTCCCGCTCCAGGGCCCGGAAGGCGGCTTCCCCCTCCCGGGCAAACAGGGCCTCAATGGAGCAGCCGCACCGGTCGGCCACCTGCCGGTCAATATCGATCAGCGTCCGGCCGGTGCGCCGGGCCAGGATCTGGCCCACGGTGGATTTTCCGCATCCGGGCATGCCGATCAGAACCAGGTTGGTGTGCTGTGCCTGCAGTTCCCGCAGGACCTGCTCTGTCCGGTCGGAGGGGATGACCGTGTCCCGAAAATGCTCCTGGGCCAGACGGGCCTGCTCCACCAGCATGGGCAGCCCGTTGGAGCAGGGGATCCCCAGGGCCCGGGCCTGCAGGATCAGGGCGGTGGCCAGCGGGTTGTAGATCAGGTCCAGCACGCCCCGGCAGGCGGGAAAGACCCGCAGGTCCACCGGCGCCGCGCCGTTGCCGGGATACATGCCCACCGGCGTTGCGTTGACGATCACTTCCGCGTCGGCGTGACGGGAGAGGGTGCCGTAGTGATCGGGTCCGCTGCGGGAAATCACGGTCACTTCGGCGGCTCCGGCGCTGCGCGCGGCGGCCTGGACCGTCAGTGACGCGCCGCCGCTGCCCAGGATCAGGACCTTGCGCCCGGAAAGGGAGATCCCGGCCCGGCGGGCCATGAAGCGAAAGCCGGCGGCATCGGTGTTCCAGGCATAGAGCGTGCCGTCCGGACGGCGCACAAGCGTGTTGGCGCTGCCGATGGCCCGGACGTCCGGGTCGATCCCGGCGCACAGGGACAGCACGGACTTTTTGTAGGGAATAGTCACATTGACGCCGCCCAGGTCCGGCCGGGACAAAAAGGCGGGCAGCGCGTCCGGCTCCAATTCGATGAGCCGGTAGTTCTCAAGGCCGAAGCGGGCGTGAATGTCCGGCGACCAGCTGTGGCCCAGCGTCCGCCCCACCAGGCCGAAGATCTTCCGGTCGGTCATACTTCGGCGTAGCTGCCCAGGAAGCGGAAGCCCTCACAGCTGCGCTCCAGCTCCTCCAGCATGGCCCGCACGGCGGGATCCTGGCAGGAGGCCTCCAGCTCCAGGAAGAAGATGAATTCGAAATTCCGCCCGGTCACCGGGCAGCTTTCCAGCTTGGTCAGATTCACGCCCAGGGCCGCCATCTGGGAGAGAATGTCATACAGGGCGCCGGGATCGTTGCGGCAGCTGACAATCAGGCTGATGCGGTTGGCGCCGGCGTAAATGGCAGGGGTCTTGCTGACGCAGACAAAGCGGGTATAGTTGTTGTCACTGTTCTGCACGGATACGTCGATGGGCTCCAGACCGTACAGGGCCGCGCAGGCGTGGGAGGAGAGGGCGGCCGCGTGGGGATTGCCGCTTTCGGCCACCTGCTTGGCGGCCAGGGCGGTGTTGGCGCAGGGGTGGACCTCCACCTGGGGGTGGGCACTTAAAAAGCGGCTGCACTGGCCGATGGCCTGGGGATGGGAATAGATCTCCGTAATGGCATCGAGCTTTGTCCCGGGCCGGGCCAGCAGTTCATGCCGGATGCACAGGCGGACGGAGCGGACGATCTGAAGGTCCCGTTCCTGCAGCAGGGTGTAAACGTCCCGCACCGAGCCGTTGGAGCTGTTTTCAATGGGCAGCACGCCGAAGCGGCAGAGGCCGGATTCCACTGCCGCCGCGACGGCTTCAAAGGTTTTGACATAGACGATGTTGCCCCGGGGCAGCAGGCGGTCGCAGGCGGCCTGGGAGTTGGCGCCCTCCACACCCTGACAGGAGACCTGCCCCGTCTGGGGAAAAAGCGTGCCGCCGGCGGAAAGCGCGGCGTCGATCGCCGCGCCCACCCGGGTGGGACGGTGGAGCTGCTGGGCCTGCCGGGCCCGGGAGAGCTCCATCAGCGAGGAGAAGAACCGGTGGACGTAGCGCTCCTGCTCACCGGCGCGGCGGGTCACGTCGGCCAGAATCGCCCGCTCCCGCTCCTTGTTCAGAATGGGCAGACCGTTGGCCTGCTTATAGGCGGCCACCTGGTCGGAAAGGTCCATGCGCCGGAGGAACAGCTCCAGCAGCTGGTCGTCGACGGCGTCGATTTGATCGCGGATTTGAGAAAGATCCATGGGGAAGTACCTCCGATTTAATATAGAATCAGCCGGGGCCCGGAAAATCACAGGGCGCCCTGCTCCAAAAGAATGTCCAGCAGCACACAGGCGGCCACGGCCTCCGCCACCGGAACGGCCCGGGGCGCGATGCAGGGGTCATGGCGGCCCTGAACGGACAGGGGGGCCGGCTCTCTGCGGGACAGGGATACGCTTTGCTGGGGGCGGGCGATGGACGGCGTGGGCTTTACGGCCAGACGGAACACGATGGGCATCCCGTCGCTGATGCCGCCCAGAATGCCGCCGGCGTGGTTGGTGGCCGTGCGGATCTGCCCGTCTTCTGCGGTAAAAGGATCGTTGTGGGTGCTGCCGCGCATGCGGGCGGCAGCGAAGCCGGCGCCGAATTCCACGCCCTTGACGGCGGGGATGCCGAACAGCGCGGCGGCCAGACGGTTTTCGATCCCCTCGAACATGGGGGCGCCCAGACCGGCGGGCACGCCCACCGCCGCGCATTCGATGAGGCCGCCCACCGAGTCGCCCTCGGCCTTGGCCGCAAGGATCTGAGCGCGCATCGCCTCGCCGGCGGCGTCGTCCAGCACGGGCAGGGGCTTTTGTGCCACGGCGGCAAACAGTTCCGGCGAGGGAAGCAGCGGGAAGGGCCGGTCCTCCGCCGTGCCCACCGCGGCCAGATGCGCGCCGATGAACAGCTTGCGCCGGGCCAGGATCTGCAGGGCGATGCCGCCGGCAATGCACAAAGGTGCCGTCAGGCGTCCGGAAAAGTGCCCGCCGCCCCGCAGGTCGGCCTGCCCGCCCCATTTGACGGCTGCGGTATAATCCGCGTGTCCGGGACGGGGCACGTCTGCAAAGGGAGCATAGTCTCCGGACCGGGGATCCTGATTGCGGATCACCGCGCACAGGGGTGCGCCGCAGGTGACGCCGTTTTCAAGGCCGGAGAGAAATTCCGGAAGGTCGTCTTCCCTGCGGGCGGTGGATAAGGGTCCGCCGGGCCGCCGGCGGGCCAGAAAGGCCTGCAGCTGGTCGCAGTCCACGGCCTCTCCGGCCGGAAGACCGTCGATCGTGACGCCGATGGCCGGGCCGTGAGACTGACCGAATACGCTTACGCGCAGCAGCTTGCCGAATTCAGAGGACATGGACGATCCCTCCCAGTTGTTGATAGACCTGAAAAAAGGTCGGATAGGATTTGTTGACGGCTTCCGCGCCGCGGATGGTAACGGGGCCGGAGCAGACGGAGGCGGCCACGGCCGCCGCCATGACGATCCGGTGATCGTTGGCGCCGTCCACGGTGCCGCCGTGCAGCGCCCGGCCGCCGCGGACCAACAGGCCCGCCGGCTCTTCCGCGGCCGCGGCACCCAGAGCCTGCAGCAGGGCGGCGGTGGTGGCGAGACGGTCGCTCTCCTTCAGCCGCAGCCGGGCGGCGTTGACAAAATGCGTGGGATCCGGCCGGACCGCCGCCATAACCGCAAGAGGCGGCAGCAGGTCCGGACAGTCGGAGAGGTCCAGCTCCGCCGCGCCGGGGGCAGCGAGCCGCCGGGTATAGGCCGCAAGGACCCGGTCGCCCTGCAGAGAAGCGGGGTCCAGCCCCGTCGGCCGGACGGCCTGTCCCAGAAAGCGGGCGGCATACCAGAAGCCGGCCTGGGACCAGTCCGCTTCCACCTGGGTATCCCGGGGGTGAAAGACAAAGGGGGAGATCCGGAACGTATCCCCTTCCGCCTGCACCGCTCCGCCGGCGTCCCGCAGCACCTGCAGCGTCAGGTCCACATAGTTCCGGCTTTCCAGCGGGGTGAGGGAGCGGAGCCGGGAGGGACCATCCAGCAGCGGCAGCGCAAACAGCAGCCCGGTAAAGAACTGACTGGATACATGGCCCGGAAGCGCATATTCCCCGGGCGTAAGGGTTCCGCGGACCGTCAGGACGCCGTCCCGGAGGTCCCAGAGGATCCCCTTGCGGGCGAAGAGCGCGGCATAGGGCTCCTGAGGGCGCTCCATCAGCCGGCCGCGGCCGGTGAACACCCCGCCGCCGCATACGGCCAGGGCGATGGGGATCAAAAACCGCAGGGTAGAGCCGGATTCGCCGCAGTCAAACCGGGGCAGCGCTTCTGCGGCGGCGCGGCACCGTCCGCCAATGCCGCGGATCCGGAGCGTATCCGGTGCCGTCTGCTCCCAGACGGCGCCCAGGGCCGTGAGGCAGCGCAGAGTCGCCTCCAAATCCTCGGAGGGGGTGAGATTGTGCAGGGTGCTGACACCCTCCGCCAGGGCGGCGGAAAGCAGCAGCCGGTGGGCGGCGGACTTGCTGGCCGGCGGCGTTACGCATCCGTGCAGCCGGGAAGGCGTGATCTGTACGTCCATCTTATTCCTCCCAACCGGCGGCGATCAGCGCGGGCAGTTCGGCAAGGGGCAGGGTCTTCAGGCAGCACCGGCCGATCTCCTCGGGAATGGCCAGGGTGATCCGGCCGCCGCTGCGCTTTTTGTCATGCAGCGCGGCCTGAGCCAGCGCCTGGGGCGGATAATCCGTCGCGGTGGGCAGGGCGTGAGCCTGCAGAACGGCCCGGATCCGCTGCCCGGCCTCCGCAGAGCACCAGCCCCGCGCCACGGCGCTGCGGGTGATGATGGCCAGTCCTGCCGCCACGGCCCGGCCGTGGGGGATGGCATAGCCGCTGCAAAGCTCAATGGCGTGGCCGACGGTGTGCCCCAGATTCAAAAGCCTGCGCTCGCCCTGCTCGGTGGGGTCCCGCTCCACCACGCCGGCCTTGTGGGCGACGCACCGGGCGATGACCTCTTCCGGAGCGGCGGAAACGCCGCCCTGTTCCAAAAGGGAAAAGAGTGCTTCACCGGATAAAACGCCGGTCTTGATGGCCTCCGCCGCTCCGTCGGCGAGGACTGCGGACGGCAGCGTGTCCAGGGTGTCCGGGTCACACAGGACCGTCGCGGGCTGTACGAACAGGCCGCAGAGGTTCTTCCCGGCGCTGAGATCCACGGCGGTCTTTCCGCCCACGGAGGAGTCCACCGCCGCGAGAAGTGTGGTGGGCAGCTGTACGCAGGGGATCCCCCGCAGATAGCAGCCTGCCGCAAAGCCGGTCAGGTCGCCCACCACGCCGCCGCCCAGAGCCACGGCGCAGTCCGTACGGGTAAGCTCCTCCCGGGCGAAGAATTCCAGCAGAGAGGAAAAGACCGGGAGGGTCTTGCTGGCCTCCCCGGAGGGGAAAACATACGAGCACACGGAAAAGCCGGCGCTCTCCAGCGATTGTCGGACCGTTTCCAGGTAAAGGGGGGCGACCCGGTCGTCGGTGACGATGGCGGCCCGGCAGAGGGGAAAAAGGGTGCGCAGAACGCTGCCGCAGCGGCGCAGCAGGCCGCGCTCCACATAAACGGAATAAGCGGGGGAGGTATGCACGCGAAGAGTGGGCATAAAAACGCGCTCCTTTTCAATTGCCTCCGACGGAGGCTTTGCATAGACGGCCCTCTTTCAGAAGGGCCTGCAGCCGGTCCGGATCCCGCTCCCGCAGGGCATCCCGATAGGCGGTCAGATTTTGCAGCAGGATCTCCAGCTCCTCGGTGAGAAAGTCCGCATCGCAGAGAAACAGCTCGGTCCACATGGCTTCGTCCAGCCGGGCGACCCGGGTCATGTCCCGGAAGCTGCCGGCGGAGAAGCCCCGGCGGCGCTGGGCCTCGGGGGATTTGACATAGGCGCTGGAGACGATATGCGCCAGCTGCGAGGTAAAGGCGATGATGCGGTCGTGCTCCTCCGGTTCGGAAAAGGTGATCCGGGCGAAGCCCAGATCCAAAAAGAAGTCCCGCAGCCGCTCCAGCAGGGTGGGGGCAGTGCCGGCGCCGGGGGTCAGGATCATGGACGCGCCGACGTAGAGATCCGCGTCCGAGGCGGTAAAGCCGCCCCGCTCCCGTCCGGCCATGGGGTGCCCGCCCACATAGGAGAAGCCGTGCTCCGCGGCGATGGGCGTCATGGCGTCCACCACCGTGCGTTTGACGCCGCAGAGGTCCACCACCGTCGCCTCCGGCCGGATCAGCCCGGCGTGGGTACGCAGCCACTCGATGGCGGCACCGGGGCGGACGGCGATGAGGATCAGGTCGCACGCCGGCAGCGTCTGGCTGTCCAGCGGGCCGCTGACGGCGCCGCACATGCGGGCAAGCAGGCAGGTCTCGGCGTCGGTGTCGGCGCCCCAGACGGTGTGGTCGGTGCGGGCGCGGATGCTTTTGGCCATCGAGCCGCCGATCAGGCCCAGTCCTACGATTCCGATCTGCATGCTCAGCCCTCCAGCTCGCCCATGAAGGCGTGAAGCTTCAAAAGCTTCCGGGCCAGGGCGTCAAACTCCTCCGGCCGCAGGGACTGGGCACCGTCGCACAGGGCGTGGGCCGGGTCGTTGTGCACCTCGATCAAAAGCCCGTCGCAGCCGGTGGCCACGGCGCCGCAGGCGGTGGGCGGGACCAGCCAGTTCTTTCCGGTGGCGTGGCTGGGATCCACGATGATGGGCAGGTGCGTCAGCCGGCGCAGCACGGGGATGGCCGAAAGATCCAGCGTATTGCGGGTGTAGGTTTCATACGTGCGGATCCCGCGCTCGCAGAGGATCACATTCTCGTTGCCGCCGGCCATGACATATTCCGCGCTCATCAGCCATTCTTCGTAGGTGGCGCACATACCCCGTTTGATCATGACAGGCTTGTCCTGCCGGCCCACGGCCTTGAGCAGGTCAAAGTTCTGCATGTTCCGGGCGCCGATCTGGATCACGTCCACATTTTTGAACAGGGGCAGCTGACTCAGATCCATCAGCTCGGTGACGATGGGCAGGCCGGTCTCCTGCTTGGCGACCTCCAGATACTTCAGGCCCACTTCCCCCAGACCCTGGAAGGAGTACGGCGAGGTGCGGGGCTTGAAGGCGCCGCCCCGCAGCAGCGTGGCGCCGCTTTTCTGAACGGCTTTGGCAATGGCCACCACCTGCTCTTCGGATTCCACGGAGCAGGGGCCGGCCATGATGGTCAGGTTTCCGCCGCCGATCTGGGTGTTGCCCACCTGCACGACGGTATCCTCCGGGTGAAATTTCCGGTTGGCGTTTTTGTAGGGCTCCCGCACGCGCTTGACGTCTTCCACAATGTCCAGCGCGGCGATCAGGTCCGCATCCAGCTGGGCGGTGTCGCCCACCAGACCCAGAATGGTTCGGTCCTCCCCCATGCTGAAGTGGACGCCGATCCCCTTGCCCTTGAGCCAGGTGATCAGGCTGTCCAGCTGTTCCTGATCGGGGTTTTGTTTTAAAATAACGATCATCGGATGATTCCTCCCAACGTTGATGTGTTCCGCCGTGTTTGGGCGGAAACGGCAAAAAAGACCCGCAGCCGGTTCGGCTGCGGGTCTTTCGCAAAGAAAGGTTCGCCCAATCTTTCCGTCATGCCTCCGCGCGTTCAGCCAAACCGAAATAAGCCTTACCAAAAAAGTAGGTAAAGCTAAAGTAACGGTATTCGGCAGCGCAGATCATGTTCTTCATTCCTGGGTTCCTTTCCGTTTTCCTGATACTTCAAACATAACACGTCCCTGCCCAAATGAGAATTGGGAATCTTCACAAACAAGAACGGGGAAATGCAAAAATAATTGCGGAAAACCGTCAAACGGCGGCCGGTCGGCAGCAGGCCATCAGCAGGACGGTGGCCCGGACGATGTACTGCACGTCCCGGTCCGGGGAGGCCGCTTCACCCAGATAGCGGCGGTGCAGCTCCGCCAAGGCGGAGGGAAGGTCCGGTACCGGCGCGCCGACCGCGGGCAGCGGCGTGGTGCGCAGATACTCCTGCAGGGTCAGACGCAGGACGGTTTCATAGCTGTGATGGTTCTTCAGCCCCGTGGGGTAGTGGGGATTGTGAGGGAAAGTGAACGTGTCGGCCAGATAGTGGGTCAGCTTTCCCAGCGTATAATACTGCCACAGGCGCCAGCGGCGGCGCTGCTGCAGCCTGGCAATGCGGGAGAGGATGTACGGCTGGGAGTTGGGAAAATTATGTCCCCGCAGCAGCGGGCCGCTGAGGGAGCCCTTGATATAGCTCAGCGGGTTGCAGTCCGGCTGGAAAGAGCCGAACAAAAAGGCAAGTTCATAACGCTTCAGGCCAAAGCCGGCGCCGCGCCGGAGCAGGCAGCTGGCCAGAAGCTGATGGCTTCTTTTCTGCAAGGAAACACCTCCGGGTTCGAAATCATAACACCGTCACTATACCACGTTTTGCACGGCAGGAGCAAGGGAAAGGGGTGACTTTTTCGTAAATAATCGGCAAAAAAATGTGAATTTTTCGTGAAAACGGAGAAATCCTCCCGAAAGGGCCCGACGGATTTGACGAAGGATAAACGAGCGTTGTATAATGTGCCGCGTATCTTGGAAGGACCCGCTGCGCCGCGGGCCCGGGAGAAAGGTGGAACTTTTGTGAAAACAATCAAACAAGCGGCGATTATTTTTGCTTTGTGCTTTGTCAGCCTCTGCATTGAAAAGGTGCTGCCCATTCCGTTTCCGGCCAGCGTCATCAGCATGGTCCTTTTGCTGATTCTGCTGTTTGCCAAGGTGATCCGCCCCGCGCAGATCCGGGACATTACCAAATTCCTGATGGAGATTCTGCCGATGCTGTTTGTGCCGGCAGCCGTGAGCATCATGAACTATTTTGACGTGATCCGGGAAAATTTCGTACCCCTGATGACGGTGTGCGTGGTGTCGCTGGTGGTGACCTTTGCGGCTACGGCCTATGCGGTGCAGCTGACCATGCACCTGATGAAAAAGCTGAGAAAGAAGGAGAAGGACGCATGAGAGAGGCTTTTACTTCGCCGATCTTCGGCATTGCCCTGACGCTGGCCGCCTCGCTTCTGGGGGCGTATGTCAACAAGAAAACCGGCCTTTCGGTTTTGAACATTGTGGTGGTGGGCGCCGTGACGGTGGGCGTGGTGCTGGTGGCCTTCCGCATTCCCTATGAGGATTATAATGTGGGCGGAAGCCTGTTTACCATGCTGCTGACACCGGCCACTGCGGTGATGGCGGTGAATATCTATGACCGGCGGGAGCTTTTGAAAAAGGACTGGATCCCCATTTTGGTGGGCTGCGTGGTGGGCGTGCTGGCCTCGGTGGGCAGTGTGTGGCTGCTGTGCCATCTGTTCGGCCTGGACCAGATCCTGACCACGTCGCTGCTGCCCAAATCCGTGACCACGGCCATTGCCATGGCGCTGTCGGAGGCCAAGGGCGGGATCCCGTCCATCACCGTGGCCGCCGTGACGCTGACCGGCCAGCTGGGCTTCATTGTCGCGCCGTTTTTGATCCGGCTGTTCCGGATCAAAAGCCCGGTGGCGGCCGGCCTGGGCATCGGCGCGTGCAGTCACGCGCTGGGTACATCCAAGGCGCTGGAACTGGGGGAGACGGAGGGCGCCATGAGCAGCCTGTCCATGGGAATGTGCGGACTGATCACCGCACTGCTGGTGCTGTTTTTGTAAAAGAGACTGGACCTATGAAAAAGCGCCGCCGCTATGGCGGCGCTTTTTTTCGGACCTGCGCAGGGAGGAACGGCCCTCCGGCGGCGGGCAGCCACTTTCCCGGCGGACCGGACGGCGCGGACTGACCGGGGCTTCGTGGGTGAAATAAGAGCAGGGCGGGCGCTTAGGCGCCTGCCCTGCTCTTTAGAGAGGAAATTCCTCGAAGGCTGACTTATTCAGAGAACAGCAGATCGCTGTACACGGGGAACGGCCAATACTCGCTGGCGGTCAGAGCCTCCAGCTCATCGGCGAGGGCCCGGGCCTTGTCCATATCCGCCACGATGGTCTTGTGGCTGAAGTCCATGGCCTTTTTGGCGTCTTCCGGCGTTTTGGCAACATCCTTTTCCAGCTTGTCGCAGGCGTCCAGCAGACTGTCGGTCAGCTTGGCGATCTTGGCGGCAGTGGTCGTTTCATACTTGCAGGAAACGCCGCAGGCGGTCTTGCTGTCGGCCCGCTCGCACAGGTCCGTGGCGTAGCCGGAGACGGCCGGAAGGATCTGGTGGCGGATCATGTCGATCATGGTGTTGGCCTCGATCTTGATGACGGTGGTGTAGTTTTCAATGTGGATCTCATACCGGGCCAGGATCTCTTCTTTGGTATAGATGCCGTGCTTGATGAAAAGATCCATGTTCTTCTTCACCACATAGGCGGGCAGGGCGTCGGCGGTGGACTTCAGGTTGGCGAGGCCGCGCTTCTCTGCCTCGGCGATCCAGGCGTCGTCATAACCGTTGCCGTTGAAGATGATGCGCTGATGCTCGGTGAAGACCCGCTTGATGAGCTTCTGCAGGTCGCTCTTGAAATCCGTGGAGCCCTCCAGCTCATCTGCAAACTGCTTGAGCTCTTCGGCCATGATGGTGTTCAGGGCGATGTTGGGGCCGGAGATGGACTGGGAGGAGCCCAGCATCCGGAACTCAAACTTGTTGCCGGTGAAGGCCATGGGGGAGGTACGGTTCCGGTCGGTGTTGTCCTGGGGGATGGAGGGCAGGCTGTCGATGCCGATTTCCAGCGTGCGCTTGCCGGTATCCTGATAGGGCGTGCCGTTGATGATGGATTCCACCACGGCGTTGAGCTCGTCGCCCAGGAAGATGGAGATCACAGCGGGAGGCGCCTCCTGCGCGCCCAGACGGTGATCGTTGCCCGCGAAGGCGACCGTGGCGCGGAGGAAGTCCTGATAGTCGTCCACGCCCTTGCAGAAGGCGGCCAGGAACAGCAGGAACTGGGCGTTCTGGCTGGGTGTCTGGCCGGGCTTGAAGAGGTTCTTGCCCGTATCGGTGCCCAGGGACCAGTTGTCATGCTTGCCGGAGCCGTTGACACCGGCGAAGGGCTTTTCATGCAGCAGGCAGACCAGGTTGTGCCGGTCGGCCACCTTTTTCATCAGCTCCATGGTCAGCTGGTTGTGATCGCAGGCGGTGTTGGCATCGGAGAAGACGGGGGCCATCTCATGCTGGGAGGGGGCCACCTCGTTGTGCTTGGTCTTGCTCAGAACGCCCAGCTTCCACAGCTCTTCGTCCAGATCCTTCATGTACGCGGCGACCCGGGGACGAATGGCACCGAAATAATGATCTTCCAGCTCCTGGCCGCGGGGCGGCTTGGCACCGAAGAGGGTGCGGCCGGTCATGCGCAGGTCTTCCCGCTTGCTGTAAAGATCCTTGTCGATGAGGAAATACTCCTGCTCGGGACCGACCGAAGCCGTGACGCGCTTGGTCTCCGTGTCGCCGAAGAGCCGCAGGATCCGGATCGCCTGGCGGGAGACCTCATCCATGGAGCGCAGCAGGGGTGTCTTCTTGTCCAGTGCTTCGCCGGAGTAGGAGCAGAACACCGTGGGGATGCACAGGGAGTCCTCTTTAATAAAGGCGAAGGAGGTGGGATCCCAGGCCGTGTAGCCGCGGGCCTCAAACGTGGCGCGCAGGCCGCCGGAGGGGAAGGAGGAGGCGTCGGGCTCGCCGCGGACCAGTTCCTTGCCGGAGAACTCCATAATCACCTTGCCGCCGCCGATGGGAGAAATGAAGCTGTCGTGCTTTTCGGCCGTGACGCCGGTCATGGGCTGGAACCAATGGGTGAAATGGGTGGCACCCTTCTCCACAGCCCACTGCTTCATGGCCTCGGCGATTTCGTTGGCGATAAACAGATCCAGCGGGCCGCCGTCCGTGACGCACTTTTTCCAGGCGGTATAGGAAGCGTTGGACAGGCGCTCTTTCATGGTCTCTTCGTTGAAAACCATGCTGCCGAACAGTTCGGGGAGCTTTGCAGACGTACTCATCATTCATTCCTCCAATATTTGATCATATGGTTGATTCTGTTATATACGAATTACAGGGATGCTGTAAAGAGAGAACGGAAAAAATCACACGCCGCTTTCGCCGTAGTTGCTCAACACCCGGGCGGAGGGATCGCTGACGTTGCAGCCCTCCCAGTCCTTGTTGGGCATCCAGAAGTCCTTGATCATAGGGGCCTGGCCGGGATAGAACTGCTCAAAAATCTCCCGGTAAAGCAGGCTTTCCTTGGTGAAGGGGGCGCAGTATTCGTATTTGCGGCGCTTTTCCTCAAACTCCGCGTCGGTGTAAACCGTTTCGGCATAGGCCTTCAGGTCATCCACCATAGAGTGCCCCACCGCGTCGGAGAAGGCGGCCTTCTGACGCCAGAGAATGTCGTCCGGCAGCAGATGATCGTTTTCAAAGGCGTGGCGCAGCAGGTATTTGCCCATGTGATAGGTGTTCAGCTTTTTCTCCGGGTCAATGGACATGACGTATTTTACGAAATCCAGGTCTCCGAAGGGGACCCGGCCCTCCAGAGAGTTGACGGAAATGCAGCGGTCCGCCCGCAGCACATCGTACATATAAAGCTCATCCACCCGCTTTTTGGACTCAGCCTGGAAGGCTGCGGCAGAGGGGGCGAAATCCGTGTATTTATAGCCGAACAGCTCATCGGAGATCTCGCCGGTCATCAGGACGCGGATGTCCGTCTGCTCGTGAATGGCCTTGCAGCACAGGTACATGCCGATGCTGGCCCGCACGGTGGTGATATCCCAGGTGCCCAGGGCGGCGATGACCTCCGGCAGGGCCCGGATCACATCGTCCCGGGTCATGTAAACCTCGGTATGCTCGGCGCCGATGAAATCGGCGACCTCCCGGGCGTACTTCAGGTCGATGGCGTCGGTATCCATTCCGATGGCGAAGGTGCGGATCTTTTTGCCCAGCACAATGGAGGAAATGGCGCAGACCAGAGAGGAATCCAGCCCGCCGGAAAGCAGGAAGCCCAGCGGAGCGTCTGCATCCAGCCGCTTATCCACGCCGGCGATCAGCTTGTTGCGGATCTGACGGCACACTGTGTCCAGATCATCCCGGCAGTAATCCGACACGGCTGTCAGATCGGCGTAGCGGACGAACTGCCCATGGGCGTAGTAATGGCCCGGGGGGAAGGGACAGACCTCCGCGCACAGCCCCACCAGGTTTTTGGCCTCACTGGCGAAGACGATGTGTCCGCCGGCGTCATAGCCGTAAAACAGGGGACGAATGCCGATGGGATCACGGGCGGCAATCAGGGAATCGCTGGCGGAATCGTACAGCACCATGGCGAACTCGGCATCCAGCTTCTCAAACATGGAGAGGCCGTATTCCCGATACATGGGCAGGATAATCTCGCAGTCGCTGCCGCTTCGGAACGTGTAGCCCTGCTCGCTGAGCTGCCGCTTGATGGGGCGGAAGCCGTAAATTTCGCCGTTGCACACCACATAGTCGCCATCCAGCTCAAAGGGCTGCATGCCGGCCTCAGTCAGGCCCATGATGGCCAGGCGGTGGAAGCACAGCCAGCCGGATTTGGTCTCGATGATCCGGCTCATATCCGGGCCCCGGCTGACGGTGCGGTCAAAAAACGCCCGCACCTGCTCCCGGCTCAGATCCTTGCTGGAAAATCCCATAATTGCGCACATGATAAAAGCACCTCCGGATAAATTTTTTCGCCGGCCCGGACTTCCGGGCGAAGGCAATAAAAAATGCAGCTGATTCTTCCTATGATCTTAGGACGAATAGCTGCGATCCGCGGTGCCACCTAACTTACTGCCTCTTGGGACAGTCACCTTTCAAGGTTCTAACAAACCCGTGCGATGTAACGATCGCAACTCGTCTTTCCTACTAGCGACAGCCTCGCGTTCAGATTGCAGCTTCGGAGTGTTCTTCGCGCAGATTCTTTGTTACGGGGTTCTCACTGTCCCCCGCTCACTGAAACGGAACGTCTGCGGTACTTTTCTCCATCAACGCCATTGTCGATGATTCATTGTTTTTTGCTTGGAATGTTTGAAGTCTACCATGGACGCAATCGGTTGTCAATGTCAAAATAGACAAAACAAAGACGGAAATTCATGCAGATTTTCCGGAATTTCCGTCAGAGATACGGAAAGCCTGCCCCGGCCGGAGGTGCCAGCGGATTCCGCCGGGAAGCAGACGGGACCGCGCTTGCCGCGCGGTCCCGTTCCGGTCACAGATTGATCTCCGGCTTCTCGGCGGCCGGGGCGTCCTTCAGAAGCGGGCGGATGCGCGCCAGAAACGCGTCCACCTGCGCCGGGCAGCGGCCGATGTACAGCGACGGCTCCAGCACGGCCTCCATCTCGGCCTCGGTCATGCCGAAGGCGCTTTGAGCGGCCAGGCGGCGGAGCAGGTCGCAGGGCTCGCCCTCCTTCATGCGGGCGGTCGCCTCCATGGAGCAGGTGCGGATGATCTCGTGCAGCTCCTGCCGGTCGCCGCCGCGCTTGACCCCCTCCATCATCAGGTTCTCCGTGGCAATGAAGGGCAGATATTCCCGCACGGTCCGGTCCACGATCTTTTCGTTGACATGCAGCCCGTCGGTGACGTTCTGGACCAGACGCAAAATGGCGTCCGCGCAGAGGAAGCCCTCCGGCAGGGAAATGCGGCGGTTGGCGGAGTCGTCCAGCGTCCGCTCCATCCACTGGACCGAGGCGGTCATGGGGGCGTTCATGGCATCGGCCATCAGATAGCGGGCCAGAGAGCAGATCCGCTCCGAGCGCATGGGATTGCGCTTGTAGGCCATGGCGGACGAACCGATCTGATGCTTTTCAAAGGGCTCTTCCAGCTGCCGGTCGTGCTGCAGAAGGCGCAGGTCGTTGGCGAAGCGATAGCAGCTTTGGGCAATGGAGCTGAGAACGTTGAGAATGCGGCTGTCCAGCTTGCGGGGATAGGTCTGGCCGCACACGGAGAAGCAGTGGGTGAAGCCAAACTCCGCGGCGATCCGGCGATTCATCTCGTCGATCTTTTCCCCGTCGCCGTCAAAAAGATCCAGGAAGCTTGCTTCCGTGCCGGTGGTGCCGCGGCAGCCCAGGAAGGGCAGATGCTCCAGAACAAAGTCCAGCTCCTCCAGGTCGGAGAGCAGGTCCTGCAGCCATAGGCAGGCCCGTTTGCCCACGGTGACCAGCTGCGCGGGCTGATAGTGCGTATAGCCCAGGGTGGGCAGAGCCTTATAGGTATCGGCGAAGCGCGCCAGATTGTCCATGGCGGAAAGCAGCTCGCCCCGCAGATAGCGCAGCGCCTCCCGGTACAGGATCAGGTCGGCGTTGTCCGTGACGTAGCAGCTGGTGGCGCCCAGATGAATGATGCCCGCGGCGGAAGGAGCGGCCTTCCCGTAGGTGTAGACATGGGCCATCACGTCGTGGCGCACTTCTTTTTCCCGCTGGGCGGCCAGGTCAAAGTCAATGTCATCCAGGTGCGCGGCCAGCTCGTCGACCTGGGATTGTGTGATGGGCAGACCCAGGTCGTGCTCGGCCCGGGCCAAGGCGACCCACAGCCGACGCCAGGTGCGGACCCGGGTCTGCTGGGAGAAGAGTTCCAGCATGAAAGAGGAGGCGTAACGGGACGCCAGGGGGGATTCGTAACGGTCTCTGGACATATAAAAGGTCCACCTTTCTCGTCATAAAAAGTAAGGAGGCGCCGGAAAGGCGCCTCCTTTGGGTTCACGGGTTTTCGCCGGAGGCGAAAAGGGATCGCGGCCCCGGATCCGGCAGCGTGTGCGCCGGGGGCTGCCTTGTGCGGGACTGCGCCGGGCTTCAGCGCAGAATGATGCTGTCCCGCTCTGCGCCCACGGAGACGTAGCCGATGTGGCAGCCGATCCGTTCTTCCACGTATTCCACGTATCTGCGCGCCGCCTCGGGCAGCTCGTCCCAGCTGCGGGCGCCGGAAATGTCGCACTTCCAGCCGGGTAGATACTCCGTCACCGGCTCCGCCTCGGCCAGCAGGACAGGGAAGGGAAATTCATCGGTCTGCTCCCCATGGATCCGATAGTGGGCGCACACGGGGATCTGATCGAGATAGCTGAGCACATCCAGCTTGGTCAGGGCGATGGTGGTCGCACCCTGGACCTGCACGCCGTAACGGGTGGCCACCAGGTCGATGGGACCCACACGGCGGGGACGGCCGGTTTTGGCCCCGTACTCGTTGCCGGCCTTGCGCAGGGCTTCGCCCTCGTCACCCAGCCACTCGCAGGTGAAGGGGCCTTCGCCCACGCAGGAGGAGTAGGCCTTTACCACGCCGACCACCTCGTCGATCCGGGCGGTGGGCAGACCGGAGCCGACCGGCGCATACGCGGCGATGGAGTTGGACGAAGTGGTGTAGGGATAGATACCGTAATCCAGATCCCGCAGGGCGCCCAGCTGCGCCTCAAAGAGGATGCTCTTTCCCTCGCTCTGCGCCTTGCGCAGCACGGCGCCGGTGTTGCAGATAAAGGGCTTGATCTTCTCGGCATATTCCTTGAGCCAGCCCAGAAGCTGCTTCATGGTATAGCCGTCGGCACCGTAGACCTTCTGCAGCGTCAGGTTTTTCCACTCCCGCAGGCCGCTGAGCCGATCCAGCAGCTGCTCGGGATAAAGCAGCTCGCCGGCCATGATCGTCTTTTTCTGGAACTTGTCACTGTAGAACGGGGCGATGCCCTGCTTGGTGGAACCGTACTTCTTGTCGGCCAGCCGGGCTTCCTCCAGACTGTCCAGATCCCGGTGCCAGGGCAGCAGCAGCGACGCCCGGTCGCTGATCTTCAGATTTTCCGGCGTGATGGAGACACCCTGGGAACGGACCTGCTCCAGCTCGGTCCAAAGGCTTTCGCAGTCCAGTGCCACGCCGTTGCCCAGAATGTTGATAACGCCGGGGCGGAAAATGCCGGAGGGAAGCAGATGCAGCGCGAAGGTACCGTATTCGTTCACCACGGTGTGGCCGGCGTTTCCGCCGCCCTGATAGCGAACGACCACATCATAGTCCTGGGAGATCAGGTCCACCATACGGCCCTTTCCCTCGTCCCCCCAGTTGATGCCCACGATAGCGCAGTTCGACATAAAGAAAACCTCCCGGTTTTTATAAAAATACATTTTATATTTTAGGTCGACCTTTAGGCCGCTAGTTCTTAGTATACCGGAGGAAGCGGTATTAGTAAAGAGCAAAGTATTAATATTTATTATTAAATTTCCTTATAAAAGGCCGCCGCCCGGACCGGGCGCGGGGAAGGGCGGCCTGCCGGGACGGAGGAATCCTTCGGAAAATTCAGAGGCAAAAGGCGGCGGAGCCCCTTTGCAAATTCGACGGCATGTGATAAAATAGCAGCCGTTATGATAATGAGGGGAAGGGGCGGTTCCTAATGCAGAGGATCGGGTTTGACAACCAAAAATATCTGGAGATGCAGTCCGAGCAGATCCGCCGGCGGATCGATCAGTTCGGCGGCAAGCTGTATCTGGAGTTCGGCGGCAAGCTGTTTGACGATTACCATGCTTCCCGGGTGCTGCCGGGCTTTGCTCCGGACAGCAAAATCCGTATGCTTCAGCAGCTCAAAGACGATGTGGAGATCGTGATCGCCATCAACGCCGGGGATATTGAAAAGAACAAGATGCGCGGGGATCTGGGCATTCCGTATGATGACGATGTGCTGCGGCTGATCGATATTTTCCGGGACATGGGCCTGTATGTCGGCTCCGTGGTTCTGACCCGCTACAGCGGTCAGGCGGCGGCGGATGCGTTTTTGCACCGGCTGGGCACGCTGGGGATCCGCTGTTACCGGCATTATCCCATCGCCGGCTACCCCTCTAACGTGGCGCATATCGTCAGCGATGAGGGCTTGGGCAAAAACGATTACATTGAGACCAGCCATTCCCTGGTGGTGGTGACGGCGCCGGGCCCGGGCAGCGGTAAAATGGCCACCTGCCTTTCCCAGCTTTACCACGATCACAAACGGGGGATCGAGGCAGGCTACGCCAAGTTTGAGACCTTCCCCATTTGGAACCTGCCCCTGAAGCATCCGGTGAATCTGGCCTATGAGGCGGCCACCGCGGATCTGGACGATGTGAACATGATCGACCCCTTCCATCTGGAGGCCTACGGCGTCACCACCGTCAACTACAACCGGGATGTGGAGATCTTCCCGGTGCTCAACGCCATTTTTGAGAAGATCCAGGGCCGCTCGCCCTACAGATCCCCCACGGACATGGGCGTGAACATGGCGGGCAACTGTATTGTGGACGATGAGGTCTGCCGTGCCGCGTCCAAAATGGAGATCCTGCGGCGATACTACACGGCGCGGGTGGAGCTGGCAGAAGGGACCGGTGCGGAGGAGACGGCCCGCAAGCTGGAGCTGGTGATGCGCCAGGGCGGCGTGGGACCGGAGCTGTGTCCGGCGGTGGCGGCCTCTCTTGCCAAGGCGGAGGCCACCGGCGCCCCGGCCGGCGCCATGGTTTTGCCGGATGGCCGGGTCGTTACGGGGAAGACCTCTGGGACCCTGGGGGCCGCGGCGGCGCTGCTGCTGAACGCCCTGAAGGCCCTGGGCGGGATCGACGATCAGTTTGAGCTGATCTCCAAGCAGGTCCTGGAGCCGGTGTGCCACCTGAAAACCACCTATCTGGACCATCGCAATCCGCGGCTGCATACCGACGAGGTGCTTTTGACGCTGACCATTTCCGCGCTGACCAATCCCCTGGCGGATCTGGCCCAGCGGCAGCTGCCGGGTCTGCGAGGCAGCGAGGCACACTTTTCCGTGATCATCAGCGAGGAGGATCTGAAGATCTTCAAGCGCCTGGGGGTCCGGGTCAGCTGCGAACCCAAGTACGAGACCAAACGGCTTTATCACCGCTGAGAGGAGCCGCCCTCCGGCTGCACCGTTCGGGTACCGCCGGAAGAGCGGCATACAGCCGGTCCCCCGCTCAGGCAGGGGGCCGGCCGGATTTTTTCGGAAAGGAATGTCTTATGGATCTGATCCAAACGCTGGCCCAGGAGCTGGGCCGACCGTCCCAGCATGTGGAAAATGTGGTGCGCCTTCTGGACGAGGGCAACACCATCCCGTTCATCGCCCGTTACCGGAAAGAGCTGCACGGCGCCATGGACGATACGACCCTGCGCACGCTGGAGGAGCGGCTGCAATACCTCCGGGGCTTGGAGGAGCGCCGGGAGGCGGTGAAAAAATCCATCGAAGGCCAGGGAAAGCTGACGGAGGAGCTCTCCGCCGCCCTGGACCGGGCCCAGACCCTGGCGGAGGTGGAGGACCTGTACCGCCCCTACAAGCAAAAGCGCCGCACCCGGGCCACCGTGGCCCGGGAAAAGGGACTGGAGCCCCTGGCCCAGCTGCTGTTCGCCCAGGGGAAGGACTGCCCCGCCCCGGTGGCCGCCGCTCAGGACTACATCGACCCCGGCAAGGGAGTAGAGACCGTGGCCGACGCCCTCGGAGGGGCCCACGACATTGTGGCCGAGTGGATCTCCGACGATGCCACTATCCGCAAGACCCTGCGGGAGTATACCCTGCGCCAGGGGAAGCTGGTATCCAAAGCCGCCACGGAGGAGGACACCGTCTATCGCCTGTACTACGATTTTGAGCAGTCTATCCCCCGCCTCCAGGGGCACCAGATCCTGGCCATCAACCGGGGTGAGCGGGAGGGGAAGCTCTCCGTCACCGTGCTGGAGGAGCGGGAGCAGCTGCTGCCCATGGTGCGCCGGGCGGTGGTGGTGCCCGGCAGCGCGGCCATGGAATTTGTAAAGGATGCCGCCGAAGATGCCCTGGACCGGCTGATCTGGCCCTCTTTGGGGCGGGAGATCCGCAATCATCTTACAGAGCAGGCGGACGAGGGGGCCATCGGCCAGTTTGCGCTGAACCTGAAGCCCCTTCTGATGCAGCCGCCGGTGAAAGGCAAGGTCACCATGGGCCTGGACCCCGGCTACCGCATGGGCTGCAAGGTGGCGGTGGTGGACGGCACCGGCAAGGTGCTGGACACCGCCGTGGTGTACCCTACCTACGGCGAGCGCCAGAAAAACGAGGCCATCGCCGCCCTGGAAAAGCTGATAAAGAAACATGGCGTGGAACACATCGCCATCGGCAACGGTACCGCCAGCCGGGAAACGGAGCAGATGGCGGTGGAGCTGATCCGGCGGGTGCATGCGGCCGGCGCCCATGTCAGCTATATGATCGTCTCGGAGGCGGGGGCTTCGGTCTATTCCGCCAGCAAATTGGCCGCAGAGGAGTTCCCCCAGTACGACGTCAATCTCCGCAGCGCCGTGTCCATCGCCCGGCGGCTGCAGGACCCCCTGGCGGAGCTGGTGAAGATCGACCCCAAAGCCATCGGCGTGGGCCAGTATCAGCATGACTGCCCGCAAAAGCAGCTGGATGAGGCCCTCAACGGCGTGGTGGAGGATTGTGTCAACGCTGTGGGCGTGGACGTCAACACGGCGTCGCCCTCCCTTTTGCAGCGGGTGGCCGGGCTCAACGGCACCACAGCGAAAAACCTGGTGGCCTACCGGGAGGAACACGGTGCCTTCACCTCCCGGGCCCAGATCAAAAAGGTGCCCAAGCTGGGGCCCAAGGCATTCCAGCAGTGCGCGGGCTTTCTGCGGGTGCCGGAGAGCAAAAGCGTGCTGGACAACACCGCCGTCCATCCGGAAAGCTACGACGCCGCCAAGGCTCTGCTGGAGCTGACGGGCCACACTCTGGCGGACGTGAAGGACGGGACGCTTTCCGGCCTTCCCGGCCAGGTGAAGGCTTACGGCGAGGAAAAGGCCGCGGAGGCCATCGGCGTGGGCGTGCCCACCCTGCGGGACATCGTGTCCGAGCTGATGAAGCCGGGCCGGGACGTCCGGGATGAGCTGCCCAAGCCCATCCTCCGCACGGACGTGCTGGAAATGGAGGATCTCAAGCCCGGCATGGTGCTGACCGGCACTGTGCGGAACGTCATTGATTTCGGCGTGTTCGTGGATATCGGCGTGCATCAGGACGGCCTGGTGCACATTTCCCAGGTGGCGGACCGGTTCATCCGCCACCCCTCCGAGGTGGTATCCGTGGGGGATGTTGTGAAGGTCGTGGTGCTGGAGGTGGACGAGAAGAAAAAGCGGATCGGCCTCAGCATGAAGCAGGCAAAATAAAAAGCGGCCCGGGCCGCACAAACCGGACAGTTTCCCTGTGGAAACTGTCCGGTTTTTTGCCGCAGATTTGGATGGTTTTTCAGGGGCGGGCATGATAAACTGAAAGAAGAGAACTTCAGTGCCGGCCGGTGCGCCGGCGGATCTTTCGGGGGCGCTGCCGCTCCCCGTTCAGGAAGGTGAAGAACAACATGGAATGGACAACCACCGTTGACGCCCCCGGCAAAACCTATCTGATGCAGGGCAACGAGGCTGTGGTCCGCGGCGCCGTGGAGGCGGGCATCCACTTTGCCGCGTCCTACCCCGGCTCTCCGTCGTCCCAGATCCTGGGGATGCTGGGGCACATAGCCCCGAAGCTGGACTTTTATGCCGAGTGGTCCAGCAACGAGGTCTGCGCGCTGGAGGCGTGCATGGGTGCCTCCTTTGCCGGCGCCCGGGCTCTGTGCATTATGAAGCAGAACGGCCTTTTATGCGTGGGCGACGCGCTGTGCAGCTGCGCCCTGTCCGGCCTGCGGGGCGGACTGGTGCTGATCAGCTCGGACGATCCCTGCTCCCACTCCAGCACCAACGAGTTTGACTCCCGCAATATGGCCCCCTATGCCAGCATTCCGATGCTGGAGCCGACCACCCTGCAGGAGACCAAGGACATGATCCCTTACGCCTTTGAGCTGTCGGAAAAGCTGGGGCAGGTGGTGCTGGTGCGCCTGACCACCCGGGTGTGCCACGGCCGGGGCAATGTGACCCTGGGCGAGCTGCCCCGGGCCCGCAAGCCGCTGCAGGCCATCGGGGAATGGGACCGGATGGTGTGCATCAACTGGCTGCATGAGCCGATGCTGGAAAAGCTGGATGCGGCCCGGGCTCTGTTTGAGGAAAGCCGCTGGAATCACGACGAGGGCCCCGCCGCGGCGGAGGATCTGATCATAGCCGGCGGCACCGGCCGCCTTTACTGCAAAGAGGCGCTGGAGGCACTGGGACTGAGCGGCCGGGTGGGCCTTTTGTCCCTGGTGACGCTGTGGCCCCTGCCGGAACAGCGGATCCTGGCCCGTCTGAAGGCGGCTAAGCGGGTTTTGATCGTGGAGGAGGTGGACCCCTTCCTGGAGCGGAATATCGCCGCCATCGCCGGACTCAACCAGCTGCAGCTTCGGATCTGCGGCCGTCTGGACGGTGCGCTGCCCCGGATCTCCGAGCTGGATCCGGACATGGTCCGCACGGCGATCGCCCGCTTTTTGGACCGGCCGCTGCCGGAGCGGGCGGAGCCGCTGGATCTGGACCTGCCGGAGCGGGAACTGACCTTCTGTGCCGGCTGCCCGCACCGGGCGACCTTTTTCCTGCTGAAAAAGGCCCTGCGCATGGAAGAAAAGCAGGGCGTCGTGGTGGGCGACATCGGCTGCTACTTTATGGCCGGCCAGCGGGCCGGACAGTTCGCCTTCCAGGCCGGCAGCTGCATGGGCTCCGGGATCAATCTGGCGGAGGGCCTGGGCCAGCTGACAGACTATGGCCTGGATCAGCCGGTGGTGACGATGGCCGGCGATTCGACCTTTTTCCACTCCAGCCTGCCGGGGCTGGTGAACGCCCGCTATCACAACGCCAACATGCTGTTTCTGGTCCTGGACAATTCGGCCACGGCCATGACGGGGTTCCAGCCTCATCCGGGAACCGGGCAGACGGCCATGGGCCGGCCGGCGGAGCCCATCTCCATAGAAGCGGTGGCCCAGGCCATTGGCTGCGATGTGACCGTGGCGGACCCCTTTGAGGTGGAGAAGACGACTCAAACCGTCCACACCCTGCTGAAAAAGCCCGGACTGAAGGTTTTGATCCTGCGTCAGCCCTGCGCGACGCTGGCCTCCAAGACCCGGACCAAGCGGAAGGTATGGGTGGATCCGGAGGCCTGCCGGGGCGACGGCTGCGGCTGCAACCGGTTCTGCAGCCGGGTCTGGGGCTGCCCGGGGAACTCCTGGGATTTCCGGAACGGCCATGCGGTTATTGATCCGGTCTCCTGCGTGGGCTGCGGCGTCTGCGCCCAGCTGTGTCCGGCGGGGGCCATTCACGTGGAAGGAGGCGACGGGGAATGAGAACGCTTACATACGATCCGCTGAATCTGGTCATCTGCGGCATCGGCGGCCAGGGCAATGTGCTGGCGTCGGAGCTTCTGGGCTCGGTGCTGGTGGAAAAGGGCTGCCGGGTGGCCATCGGCGAAACCTACGGCGCCTCCCAGCGGGGCGGCTCGGTGATGAGCCACGTCCGGGTTTCCGCCCAAAAGGAGATGGGCGTTTTGATCCCGGCCGGGGAGGCCCATATTATCCTGGGCTTTGAACCGCTGGAGACTCTGCGCCTGGCCCGGCGCTATGCCGGAACGGATACGGAAGTGATCTACGATCCCCGGCCGGTCTATCCGCTGGGCGTTCTGCAGGGGGAGCAGGTCTATCCCGCGCCGGAGGCGATCCATCAGGAGCTTCAGGCGCGCTGCGTTCGGGTGCATGTGGTGCCTGCGGCGGAGCTTGCCATGCAGGCGGGCGATTCCAAGGCGGCCAACATCGCCCTGATGGGGGCGATTACCGCGCTGGAACGCTTCCCACTGGAGGCGGAAGAGGTCGCCCAGACGCTGGAGCAGCGCTTTTCCGGCCGGGCGCTGGAGGTGAACCGGGCGGCGTTCCGCCTGGGCACCGCGGCGATGCGCGGCAGTGAGGAGGGACGGCTATGAAGGAAGTGTTTCGCTTTCACCATCCTCTGCACCCGGAGCGGGTTTTGACGCTGGAGCTTCCGGCGGACACCCTTCTGCGGGACGTGACGGCGCTTTTATACGAGCAGGGATTTGTGGCCCCCAAACGGGGCGGGTACCAATATTTGATCGATGGACGCCTGGCCTCCCAGGGGCGGACGCTGGCGTGCTATCTGCCGGAGCGCCGCAGCGGCGGAACGGATGTTTACGTCCGCAATCTGCTGATTTCGTAAGGGGGGAGCCGAGATGATCAGTACCATTGCATTGGATAATAAGGTGCTGCGCCCGGGCCTTTGCACCGGCTGCGGCGCCTGTCAGGGCCTGTGCCCGTATTGGGATTCCGTCCGCGGGCGGACGATCCTGTATTTTGAATGCGACCGGGAGGACGGGCGCTGCGTGCGCTTTTGCCCCCGGATGCCCGCCGACCTGCCGGCGCTGCTGCGCGCGAGCTTCCCGGATGAGCAGATCCTGCCGGAGCTGGGACCCTTCCGGGGCCTGTACCTGACCCGGGCGGCGGATCCGGCTGTGCGGGACGGCGCCCAGCACGGGGGAACCATGACGGCACTGGTGGAGCTTGCCCTGCGGGAGGGATTCATCGACAGCGCCGTGCTGGCCCGGTCCCGGGGCGGACTGGAGCCGGAGGGCGTCCTGGCCGTCACGCCGGAGGAAGTGCGCGCCTGCCGGGGCTCCAGCTTTCAGATCCCGCCGACGCTGGCAGTGCTCAACCGGGCGCTGAAGGAGAACCGCTATCACAGCATCGGCGTGGTAGGGACGCCCTGCAAGACGCTGGCCGTTTACAAGATGAAGGCACAGCCCTTTGCGGAGAACACCCATCATGCGGAGAATATCGGCATGGTGTTCGGCCTGTTCTGCGGCTGGGGCCTGGACTGGGATGGGACCGAAGCGCTGGTGCGCCGCCACGCGGATCCGGCGGCCGTGTCGCACATGGATATCCCACCCAGCAAGTATCACTGCATGACCCTTCAGACGGACGGGGCGGAGCAGTCGGTCAATTTGGACGAGGTGGAGCCGCTGGTGCGGGGCAGCTGCCGGCTGTGCGCGGACATGACGGCGGAATTTTCCGACTTGTCCGTGGGCGGCGCGCGCAGCGGCGACGGCTGGGACGTGGACCGGGGCTGGAATCAGCTGCTGATCCGCACGGTCCGCGGACAGGCCTTGTTTGACCGGGCGCTGGAGACCGGCGTGCTGGAGTGCAAGCCGCTGCCGGAGGGGAACCTTGCCAAGCTGCGGCGGGCCTCCCTCGGCAAAAAGCGCACGGCGGTGCGGAACCTGGCTGCGGCCACCGGCGATCCGGAGGATCTATCCTATCTGACGCCCTGCGCCTCCTGGCTGCGGGAGCTGACCGAGCCGTGACCGGCGGCGCCGGAAGAATATTTGGATGCAAAATCCCCCTGGCTTTTTAAAGCCAGGGGGATTTTTTCGTGTAAGGCTGCGGGAAAAGGAAGCGACCGGTCATGGCCTCTCCGGCCTCTCCGGCGAATCCGGGGCGGGCCGGGCGGCCCGGCCTTGCAGCCGGCTGCGGACGGCGTCGCGCAGCAGCTGATAGACCACCGACACGGTAGGGATAAACACCAGCATCCCGGCAATGCCGAACATGCTGCCGCCCAGTGTGACGGCAACCAAAACCCAGATCGGCGGAAGCCCCACGGAGGAGCCCACCACCCGGGGATAGATCAGATTCCCCTCCAGCTGTTGCAGGACCAGGAACAGCACAATGAACCAAAGAGCCTGGACCGGATTTTCCACCAGGATCAGCAGCGCGCTGACCACACAGCCGATGAAGGCGCCAAACACGGGGATCAAAGCCGTGAACCCCACCAGAACGGCCACCAGCGTCGCATAGGGAAAGCGGAGCAGCGTCATGGATACGAAGAACAAAAACCCCAGGATGCAGGCTTCCAGCACCTGCCCGGTGAAAAAGCCGGAAAAGGTCCGGCTTGTGATCCCAAGCGCATAGCGGATCCGCCGGTTCCAACGCTCCGGCAAAAACGCCTGCATCAGATGGCTCAGCTGTCGGCTGAGGGTCTCCTTGCCCACCAGAATATACAGGGCGAATACGAAGGCGATGCCGAAGTTGACCACGCCGGAGAATACGGTCGTTGCGAAGGAGATGGACGACCCCAGGACCCGGGAGCCCAGGCTGCTGAGAAATTCCGTCAGCTTGTCCGGCAGTGCGCTCAGAGAAAACGAGTCCGGCCCCCGGGGCAGGGACAGCCAGGGAAAGCGCTCCGGCAGGGCGGAGAGAAACGCCTGGCACTGCGTAAGAAAATCCGGGATCTGCGCGCCGATGCGCTGTGCGGTGGCACCCAGCTGCGGCACGACCACGAAGGTGACGCCGGTCAGCACGCCGGCCACGGCCAGCAGGGTCAAAAGCAGGGCGGCGGGACGCAGAAACCGGCTCTTCAGCCCGGCCCGTTGCAGAAGCCCCTCCAGGGCGCGCATGGGAATGTTCAGCAAAAAGGCAAATCCGCCGCCCAGCAGGAAGGGAAACACAAACCCTGCCAGCAGTCCCGCGGCGCGGCCAATGGCACTGAGGTTGTTGAGCCCCCAATACAGGGCGGCCGTGCCCAGAACCAGCGGCACTGTGCCCCGGGGAAGCGGATCCGATGTATGCTTCACGGCAAAAACCTCCTTCCGGCGGGAAAATCACCAGCTGTGATAACTCCAGGACTGAGCGGGTGTCATGGCAAAATAGCTGTAGTCTACGGCGGCGTCGCTGCTGTCGCCCCAGGTCGTGTCAATATGGACCTGAACGCCGTCCAGCATGGCCACCGTCCAGATATGATCCGTGTTGCGCAGGGCCCAGCAGTCGATGTCCTCCAGTTTCAAAAGCAGGTTGTATGCGCCGGTATAGCCATCGCATACGGCGGTCCCGTTGGCAAAGAGCGCATAGGGGATATGGCTCAGGGATTCGTCCCCAGCCTGATCGTCATAGGTGCAGTTCCGGCAGATCCAGGTGTAGTAGGCCCGGGCCTTTTCCGTTTCCGTCATGGAGGCGGTAATGGTTCCCTCCGCCCAGAGCTGATCGTGGACGGCAATGGCCTTTTCCAGGGCCGCGGCCCGATAGCGGCGCAGCTGGGCCTCTGTGCAGGCCGCGGCGGAGAAGGTGATGGTCAGCTTTCCCGCGTCCAGATCGTAGGCCGAGCATGCGGCGGTGTTATAGCTTTGCTCGCAGTAGGATTTTACTTCGTCCAGGGCCTTATGCATGATCTGATAGCACTGCAGCGGCGTAAGGCTGCGGCCAAAGTCCAGCGTCAGCGTGCTGCGCTCCTGCGCCAGCATGTACGCCACATCCTGCTCGATGGCTGCGTCGGTTTCCGGTGCGGCGGTGTATTGGGGCTGACCGTCGATCAGCGAGCCGTAGGTCCGCCCGGCGGCGCTGTACAGTGCGGAGAGATCCCATGCGGGGCGCAGACGCAGAGCGGGGTCCACCATACGGGTGAGCATGGCGGCCAGCGCCCCCCGGGAGAGCGCGGCATCGGGGCGATAGGAGCCCGCGGCGTCGCTTCCCACGCAGATGCCCCGCCGGTACAGGGCCAGAATATCCCGGCTGTAGTCCGTATACTCCGTCACATCGGAAATAAAGCGTCCGGAAGCGTATGCCTGTGTGACCAGGTCCCGGTTGGGCTCTTCCAGGGCGCTGTCCGGCAGGGCGTTGGCCAGCACGTGGGCGGCCTGCGCCCGGGTGGCGGTCCGGGTCAGAAGGCCGTCCAGCTCCGTCCCCACCGCCTGCAGGGACTGAAGATAGAGAAGATACGGTCCGGCGGTGCTTTGTCCGGCGGTGCGGAAGGCAGCGGCGCCGGATTCTGCATCGCCGGTTTCATACAGGCTGCGCAGCCGCCCGGCAAAAATCAGCACCTGTCCCACCGTGACGGAGTCTGTGACGCCGAAGCGGCCGTTCGCCTTGCCCACGCTCAGCCCGTACTCGTACAGGGCGGAGACATTGTCGTAAAAAACAGAGTCCCGGGAAAGGTCGGAGAACTGACCGGCGTATGTTTTGGAGCGGACAAAGGTCCCCTGCGCAGCGCCGGCCGGAATACTCAGGGCCAGGACGGCGGCAAGCAGAAGGGCGGGAAGACGAAGCTTCATAAAGGACCTCTCTTTCCGGTAAAGGGCTCAGGGAATATGCAGCGCATCGGGGCTGCGGTCTTCCATGTAAGGGTTCAGTTGCGTGTTGACCAGTTCCAGGGTCTGCTCCGCGTCCACGACCCAGAGCTTCCGCCGGTCGCTCCACACGCCGGGCAGGGTGGTAAAGCGGATGTTGTCCGTCCCGATGGACAGCGCCTTGGTGCCGAACCAGGCCAGCTCCCCGGC
This sequence comes from uncultured Dysosmobacter sp., assembly GCA_934563745.1. Lineage (GTDB taxonomy): Bacteria > Bacillota > Clostridia > Oscillospirales > Oscillospiraceae > Oscillibacter. The sequence continues at coordinate 98,187 of CAKTHE010000003.1, forward strand.
GCTGAGCCGGGTGGTCACGTAGGTTTGGAACAGCTTGGCCAGCTCCGGGATCTTGTCCGCGTTGGAAAGGGTCAGGGTCTGCTGGGCGACGGCCTTTAAAAAGGCCTGCTGGGTGCCGATGCGGCCGATGTCTTCCGTGCCGTAGCCGGTGCCGTCGTTGTTGTGGCGGAAGCGGACCACGCCCAGTGCGTCGGCCCCGTACAGATGCTGCATGCCGGCGGAGAGATGGATGTGCAGATCCTGGGTGGGATCGTCGTAATTCATATTGATGGGCACATTGAAATCCACGCCGCCGATGGCGTTGACCAGGTCCTCAAAGCCCTGCAGATTCACCTCGATGGTAAAGTCCACCGGGATGCCCAGCAGGTCCGATACCGTGTCGGCCAGCTTTTGGGTGCTGGTTTTGGAGGCGAGGTTGATTTTGTGGACTTTTCCGTTGACATAGGCGCCGGTGTCCCGGGGGATGCTCACGCAGTTCACGGCACCGCCGGCTGCGTCAAAGGCGACCAGGATGTTGGTATCGCTGCCGCCGTTGTCATCGTCCCGGCCGGAGAGCAGAATGGTGTAAAACTGCTTTTTCCGCTCCTGTCCAGAGGGGGGATCCTCTTCCGATGAGGATGCACCGCCCTGGGACGAGGAAGCGGCCGCAGAGGAGGAGCCGCCGGTATCCGGATCCGTCAGCGACGGGGCATGGACCAGGCACTTGACCACACCGATCACGCCGGCGGCCACAAAGACCAAAAGCAATAGGGTGCGGCTCCAGCTGCGCCGGCGCCGTCTTCGATGATGAGTCTGCATAGGGCTGCTCCTTCAAATTCCGGCCCGGCGGCCGCGGCTGCGCCGCAGACGGCCGGATTTACATAAAACCGGAGAGTAAGCCTATTATAGCCTGCCCCCGACAAAAGAACAAGAGGAAAAATGACATGCCGCGGCGGGCATGCCATCGTTCCTCTTCTGCCGGGTCCGGACGCGGCGCTTTACGGTTTGGAGGGGGGCTGCGCCTCCCCTGCCAGGGCGCTCAGCCGTGCGGCGATGCACTCCAAAAGCGCGGTCTGCCGATCCAGAGCCGCCTGCAGGGCGGCGAATTTCGCCCCTCCGGTCGGAAGCGGCTCCTGCACGGGGTGAGGCCAGCGGCGCATGGGCGGCTCTGCGGGCGCGGATGGACGGATGGGCTCCGGCCGGGGCTGAACCGGCTCCGCCGCCGGACGGCAGCAGCCGCCCCGCCGGTGAAAACCGTTTGCCATGGGATTTCCCCCTTTCGGGCGCTTAGGCGCCACGGTATTTTTTCCGGGTTGCGATGCCGCCCCGGATGTGCCGTTGGGCTTTGTTTACGTCCAGCACTTTTTTTACCTGCAGGTAAAGGCTGCGGTTGAACAGCGGCAGACGCTCGGAAATGTCTTTATGTACCGTGCTTTTGCTGACTCCGAATTTTCCGGCGGCGCCCCGGACCGTAGCCTGGTTCTCTATGATGTACTGAGCGAGCATAACGGCCCGTTCCTCAATGTTTCCCTTCAAGAGGCAACACTCCCTGCATGGTGTTGCTCTATCCTATGCATCGGCCCTGTGGACTATGCGGTCCGGCGGTGCAGCAGAATCAAAAAAGGCCCCCGGCTGTTTGCAGCCGGGGGCCTTTTTTAAACCGGAATTCCCTTTTAAAAACCGTGCGCGGACAAAAACGCCGTTACCTCGCTGCGGAGCGGAATGGACGGCGCAGCGCCCGGACGGCCCACGGCAATGGCCGATGCGGCGGAGGCGAAGCGCAGGCATTGCTCCGGTTCCTGCCCCTCCAGCCAGGCGGAGAGGAAGTAGCCGGTAAAGCAGTCGCCGGCGGCGGTGGTGTCCACAGCCTCCACCGAAAAGGCGGGGCAGACGGCCGACCGGCTCCGACCCCGATAGCGGGCCCCCTGGCTGCCCAGGGTCAAAACCAGCTCCGCCTGCGGCCAGCGTGCCTCCAGCGCGTCCAGGATCGCCTCCGGCTCCCGGACACCGCCGCCCAGCGCGGCCCCCTCCACTTCGTTGAGCAAAAACAGCGCCACGGAGGAGAGATCGGTCTCCAGCAGCTCCTGCGAGATGGGGGAGGGATTGAGTACCGTCCGGATCCCCCGGGCGGCCGCGCCGGCCAGGGCCTGCGGCAGGCAGGAGGTCTCATTCTGCACAAGAAGCACATCCTCCGGACCGAAGGGGGCCAGAAACGCCGCCACATCGTCCGGCGAGATCTGCTGATTGGCGCCGCCGAAGAGCAAAATGCAGTTCTGTCCCGCCGGATCCACCTGAATGACGGCGTGACCGGTGGGACCGGGATCCTCCCGCAGAAGGCGCGTGTCCACGCCGTTTTCCGCCAGCAGCGTCCGCAGAAAGGCCCCATCGGCCCCGATGCGCCCGGCGTGTACCACCGGTACTCCGGCCCGGGCGGCGGCAATGCTCTGATTCAGGCCCTTCCCGCCCGGGAACGTGTCCAGCTGCCGGGAGGAGAGCGTCTCGCCCGCCTGCAGGAAATGGGGGACCTGATAGACCTTGTCAATGTTCACCGAACCGATGTTTAAAAGCTTCATAGCCGGCTCCTTTCCGTGTGCGCAGGCGGTCCTTCCCGCCCGATGGTCTTTTCTTCATCAAACCACATTGCCGCAGACGGCGCAAGTCCTTTTTTGCCGGACCGGAAGCGGCTTAGTCTCCGCGCAGCAAAAAAAGCTGCAAAACCTGCTCCGCAAGATGCAGCTCCCGCTCACTGCACCGGGACAGCAGCGCGTATAAGGACGAGGCGTCCGCCGCCGGCGGATCCTCACCGAACAGGATGTACTCCATGGATAAACGGGATGTCCGCGCCACCTTGATCAGCGTGTCAATGGACATCTGGGAGCCGCCCACCTCGATCTGAGCGTAATACCCGGCACCCACATCCGCCAGCTCGGCAAACTGCTCCCGGGTCAGCCCCAGCTTGTTCCGCTGCTGGCGCAGGCGCTGGCCGATCTGGACCAGCTGTTGTTTCTCCATCGCTACGCATCCCCTTTTTGCCTTTAGTCTATCGTCCGCGGCAGGGGCGGAGAATGTGTTAAAAGATATTGCTTTTCGTTATCTTATAGAATATTATAAAAAGACAAAAACGCGGCAAAGCCTTGCGCTGCAAGGACTTGACGGATTATCAAAAATGTGCGCATTTTTGATAATCAATTGTAACATACCGGACCTGCGGATCGCTGGTCCGGCTGGACCGTAATAGCCTAAAAACCGGAAATGGTCTATGATTTGCTATCTATTTGTAACAAAGACGGGCGGCCGCATCCTGCGGCGCCGGACAGGGAAGGAGGGAACAAACATGGCGCAGTACGTGGTCAACCGGCCGGATCCCGCCGCGATGGAGCGGATCCTGGCCGCCAATCCGGACAACGCCGCCGGGACGGTGCTGCGCCTGGCGCTGTGGGCGGGCCTGACCCGGGATGAGATCGCGGCCCTTCGCTGGAGCCAGGTGAACTTCCCCGCCGCCGCGCTGGAACTGCCGGACCGGACCATCCCCCTGGCGCCGGAGCTGGCGGAGTATCTGCAGGCGCTCAGCGCGCGCCAGGGCTTCCGCAGCGAGCGGGTGCTCCTGTCGGACCGGGACGCCCAGCCCCCGTCTCCGCCGTCCATCTCCCGCCTGGCCCGGACGGCGCTGGACGCCGGGTGCCAGACCGCCGTCCGCCTCATCGACCTGCGCCACGCCTTCATTCTGCGGCAGCTTCAGGAGCATGACTGGCAGTACGTCTCCCGCGTCAGCGGGGACCAGGCCGCCGCGCTGATCCGGCACTACGGGCCGGAGCTGGGGGAGAAGGTCTCCACCCGAGCCCGCTCCGCCGCCCGCGCCCCCAGGGTGGACGAGTTCCGCCTGTGGAAGCTGCTGCAGGACCAGCGGCTCACCCCCGGCGGTGTGACGCTGTGGCTAACCTGGCAGGCCGGGCTGCAGCTGGGGGAGATCGTCACCCTCCGCTGGAGCCAGGTGGACTGGGCCGCGTCCCGGGCGCGTTTGGAGGAGCGGACCGTCCCGCTGCCCGGCGGCGTGACGGCGGTGCTGCGGGACCTGCGGGTGAAGGAACCGGATACGGAGTACGTCGTGGTGGCGCCCCGCTCCCGCAAGCCCTACGACGCGTCGCGTCTGTCCCGCCTGACCCGATCCCTGCTCATCGGGGCGGGCATGGACGATTTGACGCTGCGGGACCTGCGGCAGGACTGCGCCGTCCGTGCCGGGGGCGAGACAGCGGTGCTGACCTATCTGCGCACCCACCGCTCCATCACCCGGGCGGAGACCATGAAGCTGCTGGGCCTCAGCCGCACCACCGCGTATTACCGGCTTCAGCAGATGGTGCAGCGGGGGCGGCTGACCCAGGTGGGTGCCCGGTACTATTTAAAAGACACCGTGGTGCCGCCGGACCGGCAGGCCCAGACCATTATAACCTATTTGCAGCAGGAAGGCTTCGCTTATCGGCAGGATATTGCCCGGATTTTGCAGATCGAGCCCCGCCAGTGCGGCCCCATCCTCCGCCGCCTGGTGGCGGACGGCACCCTGATCCAGCAGAGCCAGCGCTATTGTTTAAAGCGCGAGGCGTGAGGAAACGGAACTGGAAAAACATGGGTTCTTGCAACATTTGAAACGCAAATGATTGCAACAAATTTGCGCCGTTTGTCATTTGAATTACAGATGGCCCCAAACGCTGGACTTTGCCGGAAACAGGCGCTACATTAGGTCCTGCAAGCGGACAGGGGCCGTCTCTTTGCCGGTTCCGGGACTGATGTAGGTCCGGCATGCCCCGACACGAATCCCGGAAAGGGCCGGGGGGCACCCAGGTGCGCGTGCAAATTTTAAAAGGAGGAAAAGATCCTATGAAAAAGTTCCTTTCTCTGGTTCTGGCTCTGGTAATGACCTTCTCTCTGGTCACCGTCAGCGCCGGCGCCAAGGACTTCACGGACCAGAAGAGCATCAAGTATGATGAAGCTGTGAACGTGATGTCCGCCGTGAAGGTCATCGATGGTTATGCCAACGGTTCCTTCAATCCCAGCAACACCCTGACCCGTGGTGCTGCCGCCAAGATCATCTGCAACATGATCCTGGGCCCCACCACCGCCTCCGCTCTGGGCTGCTCCAGCGCTCCCTTCTCTGATGTTCCCGCGAACCACACCTTCGCCGGCTACATCGCTTACTGCTCTTCTCAGGGCATCATCAACGGCTACTCTGACGGCACCTTCAAGCCCGCCGCGACCGTGACCGGCTATCAGTTCCTGAAGATGCTGCTGGGCGCTCTGGGCTATGACGCCACCATTGAGGGCTTTACCGGCTCCAATTGGTCGGTGAACGTTGCCAAGCTGGCTGTCAACCTGGACCTGACCAAGGGCAATGACACCTTCGTCGGCTCCAAGGCCATGACCCGTGAAGAGGCTTGCCTGTATGCCTTCAACACCATGAAGGCTACTATGGTTGAGTATGCCACCAAGGGCACCACCATCACCGTCAACGGCGCTACCATCAGCACCGGTGCTTCCAAGGCTGAACCTGTCACTTCTGCCAAGGATTCCAACACCATTGTTGATGAAACCCCCAACGCTTCTGCCTCTGCTGCAAACCCTGATACGGTCCAGTTCGCTGAGAAGTATTTCTCTGGTCTGACCCGTACGCAGGTTACCGGTGATGACCTGGGCCGTCCTGCACATGGCTGGCAGGTTACCGAAAAGGGTAAGGTCACCGACCTCGGCTCCTTTGCCGATGAGGCTACCCTGGTTTATACCAAGTCTGTTTCCAGCGATGATATGACCAAGGCTCTGAAGGGCTATACGTATGCTGGGACCGTGACTACCACGACCAACAGCGAAGTTGCTCAGGCCACTTCTACCTCTAACAAAACTGCTGCCGCTATCGCCGCCCTGACCGGCAATGGCTACACGGTTGAGATTTTCGTTGACAATAACGCTATCACCAACATTGTTGTAATTAAGCCGAAGCTGGGTGAGATTACCGGCGTGACCAAGACCACCGCCAACAAGACCCACGGCGCTTACAACACTTATACCATCGACACCAACGCTGCTACCGGCCGTATCTATACGACGGTTGTGGACGAGGATGACGATGTTGACACCATTGTGACTTCTGCCGAACTGGCTAAGAAGGATCATGTGACCTATTACAAGGGCGCAAATAAGCTGTACATTGATGCTACTACCTCGATGTCCGGTGTTCTGTCCTCCATCACCAACAAGGGCGTTATGACCATTGACGGCACCAGCTATGATCTGGCTGCCTATGGTACGAGACCCTCCATCAGCAAGAAGTCTCAGGATTTCTATGTTGATTCTCTGGGCTATGTGATCGAGTCCTTCACCGAGACTTCCACCAACTATGCCTATGTGGTTCCCGGCACTGCGAAGGCTGTCATGGTTGCCAACAGCGATGGCACCTATGAAAATGCCTATCGTGCCACGATCGTTCTGGCTGACGGTTCCGTCCAGACTGTGATCACCAGCGATACCTGGTCCAAGAAGGAAGGCACCGTCATTACCTATACGACCAACAGCAAGGACCAGTATGTGGCCGGCAGTGCTGCTGGCGAACAGGTGACTGAGCTGCCCAATGACCAGATCACCATCACGACCAGCTATAAGGCAAACGCCAGCACCCTGTATGTGGTCTGCAATTATGTTGATGACGACGATGATGACACCACTGCGAAGGTGTTCTCCAACGTCACCACCTATGTTGGCTACAAGAATGTTCCCACCTACGGCAGCCTGACTACGGCCTGGGCTGTGGACACCAACTCTACTCCCGACGGTATTGCAGATGTTGTCTTCATTGGCGACATTGGCGCTTCCGCCACTGAGACTGGCAAGTATGTCTACGTGAAGGGCACTTACACCCAGACTTCCGCTGGTTATATCTTCGACACCATCGTGGCTGGCGAAGACAGCACTACCACTAAGTCTAGCGCTGGCGCTCTGACTGCTGATACACTGTACAGCGCGATCGGCACGACCGATACGGCTGCTATCGCTGCTGGTCAGAAGATCCAGAACAAGGGCGGCCTGCTGTATATCGACGGCAAATACAGCGGCAAGACGATTGCTGATGACGTCAAGGTTTACACCATTAACATGGCTGATGACTCTGTGACTGTTGGCACCGCTGGCGATCTGTCTACTGAGGTCGATGCCAGCCCCGTTGTTCTGCAGAGTGGCGATGGTACTCGCGGCGTGTATGTTGAGTACAATAGCGCGAATACTGCTGCCTCCACTGTGTACATTCTGTACAACAGCGAGGACTAATTTGCTGAGCTTTCAGTAAAGCCCTGAGCAAACCCAAAACAAGCCCCGCGCCGAAAGGCGCGGGGCTTGTTCGTTTCTGTAATAAAATTTTCACAGCATGCCGTCGTCGCACAGGGGCTTCACCCGCTGCACAAACAGCGCCAGGGCCAGCAGGTCCGCGCTGCCGCCGGGGCTCAGGTTCCGCCGGATCAGCGCCCGGTCCAGCGTCCGGGTGCCCTCGGTCCGCGCCTCCCGGGGCCGGCTCAGCAGCGCCTGGGCCTGCCGGCGCACATAGGCCGCGCCCTCCGGTCCGCCCCGGTGATACACGGTGGAATCCTCCAGCGTGGCCATCGCCGTCAGCAGGGCCGTCAGCGGCCCCTCCGCCTCCAGGACCGGCACCATGCGCCGCAGCCCGGCAAAGCCGCTGACGGCTTCCGCCCGCACGCCGCCGCAGCCCCAGCGGGCCCGGACCTCCGCGCCGTGGGTCCCCTCCGGGGCCGCGGCCGCCGCCGCCCAGCGGGCCGCCGTTTCGTAAACGCCCGATCCCGTCTCCTCCGCCAGGGCTGCGCCCAGTGCCCCCAGCAGAAGGGCAAAGCTGTAAATGGCGCCCTTGTGGGTGTTCACGCCGCCGGTGGCGGCAAACATGGTCTCCTCCGCCGCCCGGCCCGCCCGGCGCAGGGCCTCCTCCGGCGCACCGGCAAGGCCCAGGGCCGCAAACTCCGTCAGCGGGCCTTCCAGCGCCGCCGCGCTGCGCTGAAACAGGGCAAGGTCCATGTCCCGATGGGCGCCGTTGTTGGCCCGGTCCACCAGCCCCGGCTTGGGAGTGAAGGCAGCTTCGTCCTCCAGTGCCTGCCGGGCCGCCCGGCCCAGCGTCCGGGCCGCAAAGTCCCGCTCCAGCGCCTGGGTCCGGGCGATGATGGCCGGCAGCCCGTGGGCCCGGCTTCGGGCGCATACGCTGACCGGCCCGCCGCAGACCAGGCAGGTCCGTCCGCCGTCCCGGCTCAGCTTTTGCCCGTCCGTGTCCAGCACGTCCAGGTCGTAAAGCCGCCCGACGGGGTCTTCACTCTCCAGCGCCATGCAGGCGGCCTTTAGGGCCCGGGCGCTGTGCCCGGGGAAGAGGAGCAGGGCCTCCGGCCCCGTGGGGGCCCAGGTCAGCACCCGCACAGACGGGATCCCCAGGGCGCCCTCCAGCCCGGAAAGCCCCGCCCGGAAGACAAAACGCACCAAGGCCCCGTCCTTGACGGGGCCTGCGATGTTCAGGGTAAAGGAGACCAGCGGCAGCCCGTGGGCCCGCAGCAGGGCCTGCTGCCGCTCCACCCGTGCGTCACGGGCGCGGAGCATCTGCTCCAAAGTGATGCTTTGCAAACTCATAGGTCACTTCCGGTACCATGGATTGGATCGCGTCCACCTGACCGGCCCGGATCAGCGCCCGGACGCGGCTGGCGCTGATGCCTTCAAACCGGGGCAGCTCCCGCACGGCGACGCCCATGCCCGGCAGCAGCGCCTTCATCCGCGCGTTGTACCGGGCCGTCACCGGGGAGTACGGCTCCTGCCCCACGTAGCGCCGCACGATCTGCGCCGCCGGGGCGATCTTCTGCCCGAACAGCACCAGATCCAGGTCACAGCGGGCCTGCTCCGGGTCCCCCTGCAGGAAGTACGCCGGGAAGCTTCCCCGGGAGATGATGTAGTCCCCGCCGGGGACCACGGTCACGTTGGGCAGCGCCGCCGTCCCGGCCCGCACCAGGGCCAGCCGTTCCGCCGCCGTGAACAGGCCGCCGTTCTCCTCGCTGAGGACGAACACCACCACGGCCTCGTTCTCCCGGGCGGCGGTTTCGATCAGGTGCAGGTGCCCCAGCGTCAGGGGGTTGCAGTTGCAGACCACCGCGGCGCAGGGCTTCCCCGGCAGGGGCAGCGACGCAAGATAGCGGCCCAGCCCGTCCCGCCGCCGCTCCATCATGCACATCTGATCCGTCTGGGCCAGGGGATAAAATCCCAGCGAGCGGAACAGCGCCGCGTGGGCGGGCTTGGTGTACAAAAACGGATGCACCACGCCCCGCTCCACCGCCTGCTGCACCAAGGCGGTGACGATGGCGGCGCAGCCGCCTGCGCCCTCGGCCGCCGGGTCCACGGCAATCTGCTTGAGGATCCGGCCGCTGAGGCTGCCGCAGGCCAGAAGCCGGCCGTCCGCCCCGGTGAGCAGGGCGGTCAGCTCGGTATCCCCCTCGTCCCGCAGCCCGCCGGAGGCCAGCAGCGCCTCATACGCGGGCCGCAGGGCAGGGGGGAGCTGCTGATAAAGCCGCAGCTCAGGCATCTTCGTCGATCTGGCGGATCACGTCGATGACGGTGTTGTCCCGGTACAGGACCACGCCCACGATCCGGTCTTTGTACCGGATGGGATCGGGCACCCCCACGATGGCTTCCGCCCGCTTTTGCAGCTGCTCAATGTCGAAGACCGGCAGGCCCGCGGCCAGCAGCTTTTCCTTCACATCGGGCCGCCGGGGATTCACGGCGATGCCCTGCTCGGTGACCACCACGTCCACCACTTCGCCGGGGGTGACCACGGTGTTGACGTGCCGGACGATGGTGGGGATCCGGCCCCGGGTCAGGGGCGCCACCACCACGCTGAGGCTGGCGCACTCCGCTGTATCCGGATGGCCGCCGATGGCGCCGCGGATCACGCCGTCCGATCCGGTGAGAACGTTGACGTTGAAGTCCGTGTCGATCTCCAGGGCGGAGAGGATCACGAAGTCCAGCTGGTTGGCCGCGGAGGCAAAGAGATAGCTGGCATAGTACGTGGCGCCGATCTGATGGTGGAAGTGGTTGTTCTTCAGGGACATGGCCGCGTCCAGGTCGAAGCTCTGCACGTCCAGGATCCGGTCGATCAGCCCCTCTTCATGCATGGCGGTGATCTGACCGGTGATGCCGCCCAGGGCGAAGCGGCAGTGGATCTTCCGGTCCAGCATTTTCTGGCGCAGGAAGCGGGCGGTGGCCAGAGAGGCGCCGCCGCTGCCCATCTGCATGGAGAAGCCGTCGTACAGATAGCCGGCGGCCTCAATGACGTTGGCGGCGGTTTTGGCGATGAGAAGCTCCTTGGGATCCTTGGTATAGCGGGTGGCGCCGGACATGATCCCTTTGGGGTCGCCGATGTCATCCGTGACGACGACATAGTCCACGTCGTACTCCGGAATGGCCCAGGGGGCGTTGGGATAGGCCACCAGATGATTGGTGATGATGACCACCTGATCGGCGTATTTGGCGTCCGTCCGGGCATAGCCCAGGGAGCCGCAGGCGATGCCGTCATCCCCGTCCCGGCTGTAGCCGTTGGCGTTGCCGTAGGGGTCGCAGGAGGGCGCACCCAGGAAGGCCACGTCAATGTGTAGCTCGCCGGTCCGGATGGCGGCGGCCCGTCCGCCGTGGGAGCGGAATACCACCGGGCAGTCGATCAGTCCCCGGGAGACCTGCTCGGCCAGCTCGCCGCGCATGCCGGAGGTTTCAATGTGCGTGATGACGCCGCTGCGGATATGCTCGATCAGCGGCGCGTGGACGGCGGCCAGGGACGAGGCAGCTAGCGTCAGGTTCCGGAAGCCCATTTCCGACAGCTTGGCAAGGACCTGGTTCATAACATGGTCGCCGTTGCGGAAATGGTGATGGAAGCTGATGGTCATGCCGTCTTTCAGACCGGTGCGGCGGATCGCCTCCTCCAGGGAGGGAAGGACCTTGTTCTGGGAAGCGGAGCGGGCCTGGAAGGTGGCGGTCTTCTTTGCGGCTGCGCCGTGAAAGACGCCGTGATTGGAAATTTCATCAATATGCGGGATTTGGTTCAGATCCACCATGTCAGATCTCCTCCACTTCATGAACTTTGCTGCCGGCCTCATAGAGATCCAGCAGGCGCTTGGCCCGGGTGACCACGGGCTTGTCGATCATCTTGCCGTTCAGCGAAGCCACGCCGGAGCCCCGGGCGTGGGCCTCCTCAATGGCGTTCATGACGGCCCGGGCCTTGGCCAGGTCCTTCTCGCTGGGCATGAAGACCTTGTGCAGCGGCTCGATCTGCCGGGGATTGATGACGGACTTGCCGTCAAAGCCCAGCTTTTTGATCAAAGTGGCCTCCGCGAGGAAGCCCTCTTCGTTGTTGACATCGGAATAGACCGTGTCCAGGGCGGCGATACCGGCGGCCCGTGCGGCGTTGAGAATCATGCTGCGGGCGAACAGCAGCTCGATCCCGTCGCTGCGGGTGGTTTTCAGATCTGTGACATAGTCCTCGGCCCCCAGGGCGATTCCGATCAGCCGGGTGGAGGAACGGGCGATCTCTGCCGCATTGAGCACGCCGCGGGCGCTTTCAATGGCGGCCATCATGCCTGTGGTGCCCACCGGAATGCCGGATTCGGCCTCAATGCGGGCAATCTCGCGCTCACAGTCGATCACATCCTGGGCGCAGTCGGTTTTGGGCAGGCGCACCACCTGCACGCCGGCCCGGACCACGGCCTCCAGATCCCGGACGCCCAGACCGTTGGACAGGTCGTTGATGCGTACCACGGTTTCCTTTGTGCCGAAGTGCAGTGTTTTCAGCGCGTTATAGACCAAGAAGCGGGCCGAGTCCTTCTCCGTATAGGCGACGGAGTCCTCCAGATCGAACATGATGCTGTCCGCACCGTAAATGTGGGCGTCCTGGATCATGCCGGGGTTGTTGCCGGGGACAAACATCATGCTGCGTCTCAAGCGGTCTTTCACATACATCTTATTTGACCTCCCATTCATAGGCGTCCGACTTAGCGGCCCGATAGATCGCCGCGTCCACCCGGGCGCGGATGGTGCAGTCCAGCGCCCCCTTGTCAATGGCGGTGACTTCGGCATGCTCAATGCCGTGGACGGTCAGCGTCTCGCGGATCACGGCCTTGATCTGCCGGCCGAATTGCTCCAGCACGTTGCTGGTCAGGTCGATTTGAATGCCGCCTTCTTCCCGGGGTTCCAGCGTGATCATAATGTCGTTGGATTCCATGGTGCCGGCGGTGGCAGGGGTGACAAGTTTCATAGCAGTTCCTCCTTTGTTCCGGACGCGCGGAGTGATCCGGGATCGGTGCGCGGATCCGGGCGGGGAAGCGGCCGGGGCTGCCGGCTGCTTCGACCGAAACTTCTTTCTTTTATGGTAGCACAGCCGGCTGCGCCTGTGAATCGCTTTTCCGGCGCCCGGCCGCCCAAAAGCGCATTTTCTCCGGAACGCACAAAGACTGTCCGGGGGCCTTTGCACGGGATGCAGGAAGCGGCCTGCAGACTTGCAAAAACGGCGGGCGGAGCCCGGCACATGGCTTGAAAAAGCCGTGAGCCCCACATGAAAAATGCGCATAATGGGGCGCTGCGATGCAAAAACGGACCTGAAAAATTGCACGAAACCCGGCGCCTCAGGCGGATGAAACGGCCGAACGGGCGGAAAGAAAAGGCGGAGGCGCCGGAGGCAGCAAAATAAAAGCCCCGGCACAATTCTGTGCCGGGGCTCCTGAAGCGGTTATTGCTCTGCGGCAGGACCGGATTCGTCCGGTTCCAGAGCCGCGAAAAAATCGTCGGGGACCTCACGGGTCTCCCGAATCTGGGTGCCGTCTGCCTTACAGACCAAAACGGAAATCTGCATGAGTCAACCCTCCCCCCAGACGCGGATAACAGTACCCGCCTTGATGGTGCCGGAGCAGGAGAACTGCATGCTGGTCAGCGCGTCGAAGGTGACCGTGGTGCACAGACCGAAATAGTTGCCGCTCCGGTGGCAGTTTACGATCCGGCTGCCCTCCTTGCCGGAGGGGAAGGTGATCCGGACCGTAAAGTGGTTGCGGTCATCGTCGCCGAAGTACCCCAGCGATCCGGAACCGCCGTGTGCGCCGGAGGACCAGATCGACAGCCAGGCGCTGCCGCAGTGGTCCTTGTCGCTGTTGACGTAGTAGAGGACCTGGGTGGTGGCCATCATCTTGCAGTCCAGATGCACGTTCTGCCAGGCGGAAAAGTCGACGTCGCTGAGGTCCAGCTCCAGGATGCCGCCGGTGACGGCCTCAGACGTAACGACCTCCTTGAGCAGAACGAAGCGGCCTGCGTTGGCCAGGGCCGCATCGATCTTGGCATTGTCTGCGTTGAAGTCCGCCCGCAGAATCCGGTCATCCTCGGCCCATTGACTGAGTTGATAGTGTGTCGTGTGATCCATAGAAAACTCCTTTCCTGCGGCCTTATCAGGAAGATCCCGCCGCAAGGATCGGGACTCCTGGGCCGGGATGTGTACGAAAGGATACACATACGGAAAGAAATCCGGAAGAAAAGCGGGACGCGGAGGGCGCCTGCCGTTTTCCGGCGGCGCCCTCCGCGTTCCCTTGGGCGGATGGGAGTGCTTCCAATTACATATAGCCGAACACGGCGCACAGCGACAGCAGCACCACCAGTGTGATGATGGGAATGACCACAGTCACCATGCCCATGGGGCCGTAGGAAGACTTCAGGTTGTTCTTGGTGTACGTCAGCAGGGAGATCCCCAGACCGTTATGGGGCAGGGAGTCCAGCGTCAGGCAGGCCAGCGCGATGCAGCGGGCCAGCGCCTCTTTGTTGACGCCCATGGGAACAAAGTACTGCTCGATGATGGGCAGCGCAATGCCGGTGCCGCCGGAGCCGGAGCCGCAGATGCCGGCCAGGGCGGCCGTGGCGAGGCAGGCGGAGATCAGCGGGTTGAAGCTCAGACTGGTCAGGGCTTCGATGCAGGTCTGGAAGGCGGGCACGGTCCGGACGACGGCGCCGAAGCCGGTGATGGCGGCGGTGTTGAACAGAGAGTTCAGGCCGCCGTTGGCGCCCTCCTGCAGGACCTTCCAGATCTCCTTGACATCGTAATATTTATAGAAGCACACCACGGCGGCCAGCACGCCGAAGAACAGGCTCACGGCGGCGCCCAGCGGGGTGAAATTCATCAAAACCAGCAGCAGGACCATCGGGATGGCGGAAAGCAGCGCGCTGGGCAGCGGCTTGTCCGAGCCTTTGAGCGCGTCCAGCTCGTCCTGACGCTCAAAGTGCATGCCCTTGGCCTTCGTGCGGCGCACGACCCAGAAGCAGTACAGAAACACCAGCACCATCTCGAATATGCCGGCGATCCAGGCCGGGGCTGCGCAGCCAGCGTAAGAGACGCCCAGATAGTCACAGGGGACTACGTTCTGGACGGAGGGGGAACCGGGGATCCAGCCTGCCGCCGTGCCGGCACCGGCCAGATACAGGCCGGGGATCAGCGTGCAGGAGATGTCCGCCTTGCGGAACAGGGAGAGCATCAGGGGATACATGGCGAAGAAGCATACAAACACGGATACGCCGCCGTAAGCCAGAATGAAGCCGACGATCAGCACCGCGGGGACCACCGCTTTTTCGCCCAGCTTATTGATGATCACATTGGCAATGGAATCCGCGGCTCCGGTGACGCCGAACATATTTCCGAAGATGGCGCCCAGGATAAAGATCCAGAACTGCCCCTGAAAATAGCCGCCGAGGCCGGAGATGTACGACGTGGTCATGCCGTCAATCACGTTGACGCCGGCCGTTGCCAGAAGAAAGATGCTGGCGATGACGGCCGTGAAGAAAATGGGGACGCCTTTGAAAATGAGAACCAGGACGATGGCAATGCTCAAGAGCAAAAAGAAAATGCCCATACCGAAACGCCTCCTATAAAAAGATAAGAACCCTCTTGACCCGCTTGAGCTGCCGGGGAAACGGCCGAAGATGATCCGTGCGCCCGCCGCCCTCAGACGCTGCGGAGAGGTGGAATGACCGGTTCAAAGCAGCTCACAAAATGTAATATATACTAGACAAATAAAAACGGGTGCGTCAAGGAACAGGTTCGTGCAAAAAAGAGGGAAAATTTGGTTAGAAGGACGAAAGGGGCAAAACAAGGCGGATTTTCTTTACAGAAAAGATGAAAGAGATTATAATATTTGTTCAGATTTTGTGAAAGAACAGACAGGAGGGCGCAGGTTCATGTCGAAAGTTAAGCAAAAACAGCAAAGTCGACGGGCAGAGATCATTGTCGCCGCCACAAAGCTGATGGACACGGCCTCCTTTGCGGAGATCAGCGTCAACCAGATCTGTGAGGCGGCCGGGATCTCCATCGGGACGTTCTACCACTATTTTCAAAAGAAAAGCGACATTTTGGCAGGGCTGCTGCTTTTGGCAGATGAGGACCTGGCGCAAAACGTACTGGAAACGCTGCGGCCCGGACAGGAGCGGGAGAATCTTATGAAGGTGGCCCTGGGCTTTTCCGCCTACGTACAGCGCGCCGGAATGGAACGCACGGCACTCAGCACGAGTGTGACCCTTTCGGACGTGGGGCTGGACGGGGAAAAGCGCCTGATGAACCGGACCGTGGAGGAGATTTTTGCCCGGGGGCAGGCGGACGGCTCCTTTACGGAGGCGTATTCCTCGGAGGAGCTGGCGTCTTTTTCCCTGGTCGTGATGCGGGGCGTGGTGGCAGACTGGGCCCGCCGGGGAAATCCCTATGACCTGTCTCGCCGCATGGAAGACGTGGTGGGCTTGTTTCTGGCCGGCGTCTGCGCCGGCGGGCAGGGCCTGCAGAAGCAATGAGAAGCAAAAAGCAGCCCGCCGGAAGATTCCGGCGGGCTGCTTTTTTGTAGGAAAAGAGAAAAGCAATTTTGTGCCCCGGTGCCGGGCTTATTCCTCCGGCGGGGCGATGATAACACCGGCGGCCAGCAGCCGCTCGATCTCCTCGGGCGGGTATCCCAGCTCGGCCAGAACGGCGCGGGTCTGTGCGCCCAGGGCCGGCGCCTTCCGCCGGGGCGGAAGCGTTACGCCGCCGAATTTTACCGGGGTGGCCGGCTCCACCATGCGGGTGCCGTCATCCAGGGTGTAGGCCTGCAGGTACTGATTGTCCCAGGCCTGGTGAGACTCCAGCAGATCCGGCACGTTGGCCAGGATCGCGTGCGGAATGTCGTACCGGGTCAGCAGACGATCCAGCTCATCCCGGTCGAACTGCGCAAAGCCTTCGCTGATCAGGGCGACCACCTCGGCGCAGTGCTCGTTGCCCTTGTCAAAGGTGTTGATTTCGGCGTCGTCGATCCGGTCCTCCCGCCCGATGACCTTCATAAACAGGGGGAAATACCGCTCGTATTCGTGGCAGCAGGTCATGATCCATTTGCCATCCCGGCAGCGGTACGTATTGTTCAGGGGCGTGTTTTCCAGGCGGCTTTTGGGATAGCGGTCCTTGTCGCTGCACTGAATGGAGAGAATGGGCTCGGTCATATTGAACAGGGCCTGCCCATAAAGCGACGTGACGATCTTGCTGCCCTCGCCGGTGGATTTCTGTTTAAACAGCGCCGCACAGACGGCGGCAGCCATGGTGCAGGCGGCGCCGTTGTCGCCGAAGGCACTGGGCGGGATCACCGGAGCGGTGTCCCGCTCCATGGCGGCGTACATGGCTCCGCCCAGAGCCCAGAAGCAGACGTTGTCGAAGCCCGGCTCGTTGGCCATGGGGCCGGTCTCTCCGTATCCGGTCATCTGGGCGTGGATCAGGCCGGGATACCGGGCGGACAGGGTCTCATAGTCCATGCCGATCTTTTTTAAAGCCTGGGAGCGGGTGTTGGTCAAAAGCACATTGGCGGTGGCCAGCAGCCGATGCATCACGGCCCGGCCCTCCTCCGTTTTCAGATCCACGGCGATGCTTGCCTTGTTGGCGTTGTGGGTCTGATAGGTGATGGGCTTCATGCCGGGCAGCGGCACCACATAGCGGGTTGTGTCGCCCCGGGGCGTTGCTTCGACCTTGATAACCTCCGCGCCCCAATCCGCCAGGATCCGGCCGGCTGAGGGCGCCGCCACATAGGTGGCCAGTTCCACGATCCGTACGCCGCTGAGAAGTTCATAGGGATTGCGCATCATCAACACTCCTTACAGATTGAAATCCTGCCCGGAACGGGCCGGGGCTTTTCTTTAGTATGGCGGCTTGTGCCGGAAAAGTCAATGGCCGGCCGGGGCTGTGCCGCAGGGGAAACTGGGCACTCTGACGGAACAGGGGGCACCGGCCCGGCCGCTTTTTGCGGATGCGGCGACTTGACAATTCCGCCAAAACGGCCTATTCTTTAGGACAATCGCAAGGGTGCGTGGGCTGGCTCTCACCATCCCTGCGCTTTTTGTTTCCGCAGGACCTGCCTGGGAGCCGGCCGGACCTGCGAACGGATGAGCAAACAGTGAAAGGAAGGATTTTCGATTATGGGCTTTAAAGGAAGATGCGCCGTGGTCACGGGTGCCGGCGGCGAGCATGGAATCGGGCGCGCGGCGGTGCTGGCGCTGGCTGAGAAGGGCTGCAATGTGGTGGCCACGGATCTGGATCTGGAGGGCGCGCAGCAGACGGCCGCCGCAGCGGAAGCCCTGGGCGTACAGGCCCTGGCCGTCCGGATGGACGTGTCCGACGAGACCTCGGTCCGGGAGGGGATGCAGAAGGTGCTGGATACCTTCGGACGGATCGACATCCTGGTCAATAACGCCGGCATTTCCGGCCATATCTCGCTGCAGGATATGACGGCGGAGCAGTTTTGGAAGGTGATGCATGTCAACGTGGGCGGGACGTTCCTGTGCACGAAGGCCGTTATGGGCCAGATGAAGGCGCAGAAATACGGACGCATCATCAATCTCAGCTCCGTGGGCGCCAAGCAGGGCTATTCCTTCGGCGGCCCGCACTACATTACCTCCAAGGCTGCGATCCTGGGCCTGACGAAATCCACGGCACTGGAGCTGGTCCCCTATGGCATTACGGCCAACGCCGTGACGCCCGGTATGATCGCCACGGATATCCGGACCCGCAACGGCCTGTCTCCGGAAGCGGAGGAAGTGATGCGCCAATGCGCCAACCAGCCGATGAAGCGTGCGGGAACGCCGGAAGAGGTGGCGGCGGCCATCGTGTTCCTTGCCTCGGAGGAGGCGTCCTTCATCACGGCGGAGGACATTGACATCAACGGCGGCGCGTATGTGGACTGAGCTGCGGCTTCCGGCTGCGGGGAAGCGGCCGTCCGGGGCGCGCGGCTGAAGCGGGCGGCCCGCATGAATATTTTGGAACGGATCCGGGAGCAGTATCCGACGTTTAACAAGACCCAGTGCCGGATCGCGGACTATCTGCTTCAGCATCCGGATATGGGCTGCTTTTCCTCGCTGCGCCAGCTGGCCCGGCAGGCCCATACCACGGAGGCGACGATTCTGAGCTTTTCCAGACGCATCGGCTGCAAAAGCTTTCTGGACCTGAAAGGGGAGCTGCAAAGCTATATCTCCCAGTGGATGTCCCCCAACGACGGGATCAAGGCGGCCATTCGGGGAAGCGGCGAGGCACGCTTTTCCCTGCCGGAGCTGCAGCAGCTGGAGGAGCAGGCCCTGCGGGAGACCTTTTCGCACATTGCCGCGTCAGAGATCCGGAAGGTGCTGACGCTTTTGCAGGACGCCCGGAGGGTGGTGGTGTTTGCCCACGACTACAGCTGCACGGTGGCGGACCTGTTTGCCGAGCGTTTTGTGCGCCTGGGGGTGGATGTGTGGAACCTTGCATCCATGCCCATGCCGGATGCGGTCAACTATCTGGCGTTCTGCACGCCGGACGATCTGATGGTGGTTTTCTCCTACGCGCCCTATTCGCAGCAGCCCATCCGGCTGGCGCAGTATGTGCACGAAGCAAAGGGACGGATCGTCTGCTTTTCGGACAGCGTGAACGGCCCCATTCGCCCCTTTGCGGAGGCGACTCTGGTCAGCGTGACCAACCAGACGTTTTTCTTTAACTCCATGACCGCGCCGGCCGCGCTGATCAACGAGCTGGCGCTGCTGTTTGCGCTGGAGAACAAGGAGCGCTTTGAGGCGCATAAGGAAAAGACGGAGACCATCCGCCGTGTGCTGGGCGCCAGTGAACTGCCGCCGCTTTAAGGACCGGTCAGCAGCCCGGCAGAGCCGCGGCATGGGAAAAGCGGCCGGTGCCGGAAGAAAGCGGATTTGAAAAGGAGGCGGATTAGCCTGATCCGCAAAAGAGCTTGTGCAGGGCCTGCGGCCCTGCGAACAGGAGGTGCTTTTAAGTGAAGACAGCTGTTTTTACGGTCGCCGGGATTTCCGCACAGCCGGGTGAGAAGAAAGAGGGCTATCTGGAGATCCCCGGGATCAGCGAAAAGCTTCCGCTGACGGTTATCAACGGAAGCGGGGAGGGCAAAACGGTGGCGATCACCGGCGGAACGCACGGCGGCGAGTATCCGGGTGTGGAAACGTCCATCCGGCTGGCGCGGACGCTGGATGCGCAGACGGTCTGCGGCCAGGTAGCCATCGTGCATCCGGTCAATGTCCCGGCCTTTTTTGCAAAACTGCAGTATCAGGGTCCGTATGACGGCCTGAATCTCAACCGCGTGTATCCGGGTGCGCAGACGGGGACCGTCAGCCAGCGGATCGCCTGGGCCATCAGCCAAAATCTTTTTACCCAGGCCGATTTCTACATGGACCTGCACGGCGGGGATCTGCACGAATCTCTGACGCCCTTTGTGATCTATTCGAATCTGAATGTCTCGGAAGAGAAGAAAGCATTGGCCGTGGCGGGCTGCAAGGCCATGGGCATCCCGTATGTGGTGGGCTCCCGGGCGGCTGGCGGCGCCTATGGCTGCGCTGCGCAGATGGGGGTCCCGGGATTCCTGGCGGAGGTCGGGGAGCTGGGCCTTTGGACGGAAGAGCAAGTCGCGCTGTATCTGCGCGGCGTGAAGAATGTGCTGCGCATGCTGGGTGTGCTGCCGGAGCCGGCAGAGGACTACGGCCGGCCGGTGCTGCTGGACCATATGATCAGCATGACCAGTGACGAGACCGGCTGCTGGTATCCGTCGGTTGAGAAGGGGGGCGCTGTGAAAAAGGGGCAGCCCCTGGGCGAGGTCCGGGACTTTTTCGGCCGGACCCTTAAAAGCTGCACGGCCCCGGCGGATGGGATCATTCTGTATGTGGTGCGTTCGCTGGCGATCGGGGCGGGCGATCCGATCCTGGCGATCGGAACGGATGACCCGGATGCGTTTTGACGGGTTCTGCTATTTTTACGGAATGGCGGGGCGGCCGTTTCAAAACTTTGGACGGTATGACAAAAGTTTTTTCCTGCATTGACAAAACTGCAATACCTGCCTATAATGCGACTTAATCCAAGACAATGATGTCTGCAACGACATCATTGTCTTTTTTTATTGCCCAAAACTATAGCGATTGATGCAAAAAAGGGGAGGACTAAAGCAAATGAAAAGATTTAAGAGATGGATGGCAGCTGCGCTTGCCGCATGTACCGTGCTGGGGATGACCGCCTGCGGCAATACGGCAGAGACTCCCTCCGGCAGCGGCGAAGCGTCTTCGGCCGGAGGGTACGCCGATAAGATCACGATCGGCCGCCCGATGGACTCGGACAATCTGGATCCGGTCACGGCGGAGGGCAACCAGAACATCTGGATGTTTGAACTGATGATGGAGGGGCTGGTCAAGACGGACGACAGCGGAAATGAGATCGAGCCCTGCCTGGCGGATACCTGGAAGATTTCTGACGATGGAACCGTGTACACCTTCCATCTCAAAGACGGCGTGAAATTTGCAAACGGCGACGATGTGACCATTGAGGACTGGATCTGGTCGCTGGAGCGTGCCCGTGACACGGAGGAGTCCGAGTGGAACTTCACCGGTGCGCCCATCACGGACGTGGCCCAGGGTGCGGATGAGCATACGCTGGTCATTACGCTGAATGCACCCTGCGCCGCATTCCTGTCCTACTGCTCTATGTTCAACATGTCCGTTCAGGACAAGTCCTACTTTGAGGAAGTGGGAGAGGAGGCCTATACCGCGTCTCCCATGGGCACGGGCGCCTATATGCTTTCCGAGTGGAAGCAGGGGGAGAGCATGACCTTCGTGGCCAATCCGAACTATCACGGCGAGGCGCCCAAGACGCCGGAGCTGGACTTTGTGGTGATCTCGGACGACAGCTCCCGCCTGATGCAGCTGCAGGCCGGCGCGGTGGATATCATGACCTATGTGCCCACCAGCGCGGTGGCTCCCATTCAGGCGGACAGCAGCCTGACCTTCCTGGCGCCCGAATCCACGGAAATGAAGTATGTGATGTTCAACGTGCGGGATGGCATCATGGGGAATCAGAAGGTCCGGCAGGCCCTGCGCTATGCCACAGACAAGCAGGAGATCATCGATATGGTCTACGACGGCAATGCGGTCCCGGCGGTGTCCTGCCTGGCAGAGACCAGCGAATACCTCAATACGGACATTCAGGATGTAAGCTATGACGTGGATACGGCCAAGTCCATGCTGGCGGAGGCGGGCTATCCCAACGGGATGGATATTACGCTGATGTACCGCAGCGGCGACGAGGCGTACGAGCAGATCGCCGTGACGCTGCAGTCCCAGTGGGCCAAGGTCGGTGTGAATGTGACGCTGGACCCGGAGGAGAAGGCGGTCATGACCGAAAAGCGGGATAACGGAGAATATCAGGCCTGCCTGTGGATGTGGACCGACGATGTCTCCGATCCCTCCGAGTTTATGGATTTCTTCCTGGATCCCAGCAAGACCGATGGCCTGCACACCGGCTACAGCAACGCGACCTGCACGGAGCTTGAGAAAGCCGCGCTGGTCGAAGGAAACGTGGAGACGCGGAAAGAACAGTACGCGCAGGTTCAGCAGATTGTTTTTGACGAAACGCCGCTGATCACGCTGTGCTACGTGCCCTTCACGGTGGCGACCACCACGGCGGTGGATGGGTTTGTGCAGACGCCCCTTGGCATTTACCGTTTTGAAAACCTGACGAAAACAGTGGGCTGAAGCGGTTTCTGAAGAAAAACAGGGGGCCGAGTCGGATGACCCGGCCCCCTGTTGCCCCGTATTTCCACTGGCATGAATGCAGCCTTCCGCGGCCGAGAGGAGAGAACAACGATGGAACGAGCAGGATATTGCCTGAAGCGCATTTTGCAGATGATCCCTGTTTTGCTGATAGTAACGATATTGATTTTTGCCATGATCCGGATGATCCCCGGCGGCGACACGGCGCAGGTCATGCTGGGAGACAAGGCCACGCCGGAGGCTCTGGCGGCCCTGCGCAGCAAGCTGGGGCTGGACCAGCCTGTGACCACGCAGTACTGGCTTTTCCTCAAGGGCGTTTTGAAAGGCGACTTCGGGGACTCCGTCCAGTACCGGATGCCGGTTTCCGCCCTGCTGGCCAGCCGGTTTTCCGTAACGCTGCTTCTGACGCTGGCCTCCGCCCTGCTGACGGTGCTGATCAGCTTTCCTCTGGGCTATCTGGCTGCCGTGAAGAAGGATCATCTGGCGGATATCACCATCCGCGGCTATTCGCTTTTAAGCATCTCGCTTCCGTCCTTTTGGATCGCACTGCTTCTGATGCTGGCCTTCGGCGTAAAGCTGAAAATATTTCCGGTTTCCGGCTGGGGAACAACCTGGGCGCAGCACGCCCAAAGCCTGTTCCTGCCGGCCCTGACCCAGGCGGTGGCCACCTCCGGTATCCTGATCCGAAATCTTCGGAACAACGTGATCGACGTGAAAAACAAGGACTATGTGGATTTTGCGAAGAGCAAGGGCATTCGTCCCTCCGCCGTGGCGGCCCGGCACGTTCTGCGCAACGCGCTGATCCCAACGACAACGCTGCTTTCCCTGAAGGTTGCCGGCATGCTTGGCGGCAGTGTGATCATTGAGTCGGTGTTTACGCTGCCCGGCATGGGGGCGCTTTTGGTGGATGCGGTGCTGCGCCGGGATTATGCGGTGGTGCAGGGTGTGGTGCTGATTTTTTCTCTGACGGTGCTGATCATCAATTTGCTGACCGATCTGCTGTATTCCTGGCTGGATCCCCGGGTCGCGCTGAATTAAAGGGGGCGGGACAATGTTTACAAGAGAGTCCATTTTGAAAAACGCACGCCGCAGAAGCGTAAAAAACCGGCACGGCTCCATGATCGTCGGCTGTGTGCTGGTGGGAGTGATCCTGATTTTGGGGCTGTTCCCGCAGGTATTTACTTCCTATGATCCGCTGGCGCTGGATGGGGCGTCGAAGCTGCTTCCTCCCTCTGCTGAGCACCTGTTCGGCACGGACCATTACGGCCGGGACGTGTTTGCGCGGGTCCTGTACGCCACGAAGCTGGATTTGTTCATCGGTGTGGGCGCAATGCTGCCGCCCTGCATATTCGGCTCGGTTCTTGGGCTGCTTTGCGGATATTACGGCGGAAAGCTGGACGCCATTGTGATGCGGATCCTGGATATCTTCATTGCCTTTCCCTTTATGGTGCTGGTCATCGCCATTGTGGCCATCATCGGACCCGGAACGAAGGGCCTGTTTTTCGCCATGTGGATCGTCGGCTGGAAGGAGTATACCCGCCTGATCCGCAGTGAGGTGCTGGTGGTGAAGCATGCGGAGTACGTGCTGGCGGCCAAGACGCTGGGCTACAGCGAGCTGCGCATTATGTTCCGCCACATTCTCCCGAATGTCATCAGCTCCGCCATTGTCTACGGGACGACGGATATCGTGCTGTGTATGATGACGGGCGCCTCCATGAGCTATCTGAGCCTCGGCGTCCAGCCGCCCACGCCGGAGTGGGGGGCGATTATCTCCGGCGGCAAAGGGTTTTTGACCACCGCATGGTGGATCACGGTGCTGCCCGGGCTGGTGCTGGCCGCGACGGGACTGGGGTTCAGCCTGATCGGCGACGGCCTGTCGGACATTCTGCGCCGGAAGGACCACTGAGGAGGAAACGCGCATGAAGAATATCTTGGAGATTGACGGCCTGACCGTCCACTATCTGACGGAACATCCGGACCGCCCGGTCCACGCCGTGGAAAATGTCAGCTTTTGCGTAAAGGAAGGCGAAAGCCTGGGCCTGGTGGGCGAGTCCGGCTGCGGAAAAACGGCCACCTGCAGGACGATCCTGCGTCTGCTGGCCGCCAACGCGGAAATTATGGGCGGCGAGGTTCGTTATAAGGGAACGAATCTGCTGGCGCTTTCGGAAGAGGAGATGCGGGCCATCCGCGGCAGGGAGATCGGCATGATCTTTCAGGAGCCGATGACGGCGCTCAACCCGGTCCTCTCCATCCGCAGGCAAATGTATGAAGCGCTGGACAAGACCCTGTCCCGGGAGGAAAAGCAGCGGCGCGCCGTGGAGCTTTTGAGCATGGTCGGCATTCCGGACCCGGAAAAACGCCTGAAAGAATACATTCATCAGTTTTCCGGCGGCATGCGCCAGCGGGCGATGATCGCCATCACGCTGGCGTCGCAGCCGAAGCTGCTGCTGGCCGACGAGCCGACTACGGCGCTGGATGTGACCATTCAGGCCCAGATCGTTCACCTGCTCAAGACGCTGCGCAGACAGCTGCACATGAGCCTGATCCTGATTACCCACGACTTGGGCGTGGTCAGCCAGATGTGTGACCGGGTGGTGGTCATGTACGCCGGGCAGATCATGGAAACGGCAGAGGTTCACGATCTGTTCCGGGATCCGCGTCATCCCTATACGCTGGGGCTGATGGGGTCTATCCCCAAGGGCGGAAACGCGGTGCAGCGGCTCCGGCCGATCCCCGGCTCCCCGGTGGACCTGACGGCTGTGCCGACGGGCTGCCCGTTTGCGCCGCGGTGCGCATATGCGGATGAACGGTGCCGGAAAAAGTTCCCGGTGCAGTATGAGGCTGCTCCGGGCCATCTGGTCCGCTGCTGGCGGCAGGATCCGAAAAAGGAGGTGCTGTGACCATGGAAGAAGTGAGCAAGCAGCCGCTGCTGTGCGTGCGGGACCTCTGCAAGGTCTATCCGCTCAAGCAGCCGTTTATGGATGTCCTGCAGCGGAAGCCGCAGAAAAGGCTGGCTGCGGTGAACCATGTTTCCTTTTCTGTGGAGAAGGGCCAGATTTTCGGTCTGGTGGGGGAATCCGGCTGCGGAAAATCCACCCTGGCAAAAAGCATCATTCACTTGGAGCCTCCGACTTCGGGGGAAGTGGAGATTGACGGCGTGAACATCACCCGGCTGGACCGCGGCGCCCTGCGGCGCAACTGCCGCAATTTCCAGATGATTTTTCAGGATCCGTACTCCTCCCTCAACCCGCGGATGACTGTGCGGGAGATCCTGTCGGAGGAATTGCGGTATCATCGCATCTGTACGTCCCGGGAGATGCCCAACGCAGTGGAGCGGCTTTTAAATATGGTGGGCCTGAGCCCGACGGTGGCGGACCGCTACCCCGGGGAATTCTCCGGCGGGCAGAGACAGCGGATCGGAATTGCACGGGCCTTGGCGATGCGGCCCAAGCTGATCATAGCGGATGAGCCGGTTTCCGCGCTGGATGTCTCCATTCAGGCGCAGATCCTGAACCTGCTGGTAGAGCTGCGGGAGAAGCTGGATCTGACGATCCTGTTCATTTCCCACGACCTGCGGGTGGTGGAATACATTACGGACCGGATCGCGGTCATGTACCTGGGGGAAATTGTGGAGCTGGCGGATACGGAGGAGCTGTATGCCCACGCGCTGCACCCGTACACCCAGGCGCTGCTGCGCGCGGCGCCGCAGCTGGATCCGGACGCGGCGGATGACGAGCAGATCCTGCAGGGGGAGCTGCCCAGTCCCATCGACCTTCCGGATGGCTGCCATTTCGCGGCGCGCTGCCCGATGGCCTGCGAAGCATGCACCCGGCAGACGCCCGTACTGCGCGAGATCCAGGAGGGGCATTGGGCGGCCTGCCTGCGGTTAAAGGAAGGAAAGGAAGCGACGCTATGAAAACAAGCGCGGAGCGTGCCGCATTTTTGCTGATCCGGAATGCCGACGTCTGCGCTCCGGAGGAGATCGGGCTGCGGGACCTTCTGATCTGCGGCGAGAGAATCGCCGTGATCGGCGAACACCTGTCATACGATTTTCCGGATATGCAGGTTCTTGACGTGCAGGGGAAGAAGCTGGTCCCCGGATTTTTGGATCAGCACGTGCATATTACCGGAGGCGGCGGAGAAAGCAGCTTCCGCAGCCGCATTCGCGAGATTGATGTGGCAGATATTCTGGAAAGCGGCGTGACCACGGTGGTGGGCCTGCTGGGAACGGACGGACTGAGCCGAAGCATTGAGAATCTGGTGGCAAAGACCAAGGCGCTGAACGAAGAGGGAATTACGGCGCGGTGCCTGACCGGCTCCTACGCGCTGCCCTCCGTGACGCTGACCGGCTCTGTTGCGCGGGATATTGCGTTTGTTCAGGAGGTAATTGGAGTAAAGGTCGCGATCACCGACCACCGCAGCTCGATGCCCACCCGGCAGGAGCTGAGCCGCCTGGCCAGCCAGGTCCGGGTTGCGTCCATGCTTTCCGGGAAGGCCGGAATCTTGTGCATGCATACAGGCACCGGCAAGGCGGGCCTGTCCGACATAATGGCGGTGGTGGAGGAAAGCGACCTGCCCATCCGCCATTTCCGGCCCACGCATGTGGGCCATTTGCTGGATGATGCTGTACAATTTGCAAACATGGGTGGTATGATTGATTTTACATCCGGGTCGGATCCGCAGAAAACGGCGGAGCAGATCCGTTGGGCTTTGGAGCGGGCGCCGCTGGAGCAGATGACCCTCTCCTCGGATTCCAACGGCAGTGCGCCGGTGTGGAACGAAAAGCGGGAGCTGATCGGGATGGGCGTCGGGAAGATGGATACCCTGTGGGAAACGGTGCGGACCCTGATCGTCGGCGGCCTGGCGGCTTCGGAAGCGCTGAAGCTGATCACGGAAAACGTGGCCCGGGGGCTGGAGCTTTATCCCGTAAAAGGGCACATTGCGCCCGGCGCCGACGCGGACCTGGTGGTTTTGGATTCGGATTGGAGCGTGGACACGGTGATTGCCCGCGGCCGCTGCCGGGTCAGGGACCGGAGGGTTTTGGAAGCGGGATATTATACGTATTAAGGAGGACGGCATCATGAGACTTCAGACTAGTACATGGGTGGAGGTTCAGGACTATTTCAAGACCCACGACGCGGTGGTGATCCCGGTCGGGAGCACGGAGAGTCACGGCTCTCATCTGGCTCTGGGCACCGATTTTCTGATCCCCACTGCGCTGACGGATTACGTGGAGGAAAAGTGCGAGGTTTTGATCACGCCTACGATCCCCTTCGGGGTGGGGGATGCCCACTCCTGTTTTCCCGGGACGCTGACCATTGGCTATGACGGGCTGCACATGCTGATCAAAAAGCTGACGGATCAGCTGTACCGCATGGGGGCTCGCAAGTTTATCTTTCTGAACGGCCACGGCGGAAACAATCCGGTTTTCACCAACATCGGAATGGACCTGTCCGCAAACGGCGCATTGGCGACGGTTGTAAACTGGTGGTCGCTGGCGGGAGATCTGAACCCTGCGTGGAAGGGCGGCCACGGCGGCGGAGAAGAGACGGCGGCTATGCTGGCCATTCACCCGGAGGGCGTGAAGATGCAGTACTATATGCCGCGGGATCCGCAGGATCTCAGTGACGAGCTGACCTGCCGCGGCATGAATACCGTTGCGTTCCGGGGAGTGAACATGATGGTGCCCCGCCTGTTTGGGCAGTTTTCGGGCTCCGGCTGGTATGGGGCGGATGATCCCAAGGACGCAACCGCCGCATGGGGTCGGGAGATGCTGGAGACCACCGGCGCGTTCATTGCGGATTATATCAACGCGTTCCTTGCGGCGCCGATCCGCGGCAACGGAAGGGAGCAGTCCTTCTACTATTCGCACGACTGATCCGCACCGCCTCCGGCCGGGCCGCAGCAGCCGGAGAATGGCGGCTTTCCCACCTGTGCATCCGTCCCGGGCGAAACGTCCTGTGTGAAAGCGGCCTAGCCGATGCGTACTTAAATCCAAAAAGAAGAGACACGCACAAGCGTGTCTCTTCTTTTTTATGTGGGAAAAGAACTGGGTCTGCCCCAAAGCGGGGCATACAGGCGGTACGGCGGCCTGTGCCTTTCCGCCGGTTTGCGCGGCCAAGCCCGGGCGGCAGTGGGCATTCAGTTCGCCCGGGCATTCCGGTTAAGGTAAAGGGCCTAGGCTCCCCAAATCTGCGATTCATTGATAAGTTCAATTTAATATTGTATCTATAGCAGGCTTTAGGATTTTTACAAACTTCTGTAACAACGCGCCTGACAGCATAATTGTTGCAATCGTGCAAATTCCAACAGTACCTCCTAAAATCCACCCAAACAAAACACAGATCACATCTAATACGATTCTTACATTTTGAATGGACCATTGATTTTTATGCACAAAAGCAAATGTTAAAGCTTCATAGGACCCTTTTCCGAAGTCCGCAAGGGAATAAAGTGCTGAACCAAAACTGAATATGACAAATCCACATATCATAATAAGAAAATTCACCAGTTTTAAGCTGCTATAATGCAAAAATGGAGCAAATAAATCGATGCAAAAGCTATAGATCACTTGATACAGTATCGTTCCTATATGGATTTGTTTTCTGTCATAAATCCAGCAAAAGACCACCATTGCCGTGGCAATGATCAACGACGCCTGCCCAATAGTTATATGGATCGTTTTTGCAATCCCCTGCCATAATACCGCAAGCGTTGCGGAACCAAAGCCGGCATAAATTGCTATATCCAATCCGAATGCAGCAATTATTGTTCCTACAATGACAGTCAAAAGTTTTAATATTATCTTTTTGTGAGACATATTATTTTACCTCCCCTTTATCTGGGTGTCTTCCTGTTCCGCGCCGCCTTTCGGCTCTTTTTTCATCAGGGATGCCGCCGTGATCCCCGTCAGCACGGACTCCGTCACCATGCCGGAATAGGAGCGCACCGCAATGACATACATCAGCCATGAAAGACCGCTGACAATGCCAGCTCCCTGTATCATCCACTTGTTGGACTGGAAGAAAGGCAGCAGGGCTACCAACGATGCCAGAATAGGCAGCAGCGTCACTGGCGTTTCGTAGGTTACCACAGCAATCAGCAGGAACACCGCTGTGATAGGCATCGCTGTGGCGATCTTGTTCCAACGAAACCGCTCCTGTAATAGGAAAAGCAGTAACACGATAATTTGAAAAAAGCTGCATACTGCACCGGACAGGGCATGAAGCAGTACATAATGGAGGGCAAAAATCAAATTGTGGCAACGACCTGCCACAGCAAGATCATGCGCTTGCCCTTCTGCCAGTAGCTGAGTCCCATAGTAATTAATGCGCCAAAGCCGATCAGCTGATAAAACACATTCATTCGTCTGTCCTCCCATAAAAAAGCCACGCACCCAGCATGGGTGCGTGGCGAAAAATGGATGCGATGTTCCAGAAAAATCCACACAAATTTTGGGGTTTTATTTTACCATGGTAAAGACTCGCTTGTCAATCCGCAGAGAGGCACGTCTCTATACAAAACCTTGTCGAAATAGAAGTTGGTCAATTCTGCCTCTGAATAGAAGCGGAATTGACCAATAAGATGGATCTTATGATTTTCATTGTACTCAAAGAAGTTTACCATACGGCTTTCCTGCTTAATAGCATGATGGAAAATCCTGTTTTTCTTCGCGCTTCAACTACCCGATCAGTCAGAAGCTACCGATCCCAGCAAGTTTTTTTGTCATCCTCTGTAATGGGACGGATAACTTTGCACGGATTACCGACAGCTACGGAGTTGCTCGCGATATCTTTCACAACAACGCTGCCACCGCCAATTACCACATTGCTTCCAATGTTTACTCCTGGCATCACTTGTACGCCCGCGCCAATCCAGACATTATCTCCAACAGTTATAGGATATGCATATTCCAAGCCTTGATTGCGACGCTCGTAATCGATGGGGTGTCCCGCTGTATGGAAGCCACAGCCTGGTGCGACAAAGACGTTGTCGCCAAAGGTCACCTTTCCACAATCGAGAATAACAAGGTTATGGTTCGCATAAAAGTTTTCTCCCACTTCGATATTGTAACCATAATCGCACCAGAAGGGAGCGGTTATGTAGCACTTTGCTCCCCTCTTACCCAGAAGTTGATATAGAATTTTTTGCTGTTCTTGTTCATCCGCAGGGGAGAGCTGATTGTATTGATAACATAATTCCTTTGCCTTGATACGCTCCATCTTCAAATCTTCGTCATAATTAGCATCGTAAAGCTTTTGCTTCAGCATTTTTTCTTTTTCTGTCATTTGGGCTGCTCCGTTCAAATTTTGCTTTTCAATTTATCATATCATGCTGTGAACCGCTCTGCAACAGAGATGACTGGCAAAGCCAAAGATAAAGAAAAACGATAACATATAAGGAGATCAAGAAAAGATTTCAAAACAGATAGACATCCGACAACAAGGAAGGAACGTTCCGCTCGGTACTGCCTTGTTCTAAAGAGTGCTATCGCCGCATTGGTCAGTGTATTGGTTGGTGAAAAATTAAAATTTTGAAGAGAACTTTTTTGCAGGGATATAAAAAAAGTTCCTGATTTCTGACGAAATCAGGAACTTTTTGGTGGAGACTGCTGGACTCGAACCAGTGACCTCCTGCGT
>CAKTHE010000004.1 GCA_934563745.1 uncultured Dysosmobacter sp.
CGGAGATCTTGATGAGGATGACCCGGATGTCCTTGGCCATGGCCATGAGCATCTTCCGCAGGTTCTCCATCTGCTCATCTTCCTTGGTGGCGTACTGGATCCGGGTCAGCTTGCTGACGCCTTCCACCAGATCCGCCACGGTGGGCGAGGTGAGCTTGGCCACGTCGTCGTAAGTGGCGGGGGTGTCCTCAATGACGTCGTGCAGAAGAGCCGCCTCGATGGATTCCGAGTCCAGATGCAGCTCCTCCGCCACGATCTGGGCCACGGCCAGGGGGTGAATGATATACGGCTCGCCGCTTTTGCGCTTCTGGTTGCGGTGGGCCCGTTCGGCAAATTCAAAGGCCGCCCGGATCTGGGGCAGGTCTGCCCCGGGATTGTAGGCGCGGATCGTGCGCTCAAGCTGCGCGTACTGGGCCTGCACATCCGGCGCGGGAAGCCCTGCGTCCGCCGCAGCTTCCGCGGCGGCTTTGACCGCGGCGGAGTCCGCCTGTGCTTCCGGCACGGCGGGGGTCCGGCCGGATTCGGGAGCCGGAGCAGATTCTTGGATCGTCATGATAACACCTCAATTCCGGGGCGCGGCGGGATTTCCCAGCCGCGCAAGATACGGGCATGCGTTCAGATCGGCCTTGTCCTTGCGGGGGATCCGCTTGAGGCGGATGGATGTGCCCTCGCGGGACAGGCTTAAAAGTCCGCGCTCGGAAAAAACCTCCAGCGCCAGGGCGGCCCGCAGAAAGCTTTCGTTTCCGCCGGCCTCCTCCGCCAACTGACGCAGCAGCGGAAGAACGGGCGTTTCCAGCCGCCCGCTGTCCAGACGGCGGCTGAGCACCGTCCAAAATGCGCCGAACTGCTCCCGCGAGGTTTTGAGCCGTGCGGTCTCCTGGGCGCTGAGGGGGCTGCCGTCCATGCAGCGGTGCAGCAGCTCCAGCGCCTCGGCCTCATGGCGGCTGGCGCACAGGGAAGGGCGCAGGTCCAGCAGCTGCAGCTGCACGGAGGTGGTGCCCCGGAAAGTGTTGAGCTGCAGATGAAAGGCGGCGTCCACCCGGTCGCCCGCGCTCAGGGCGCACTGGCGGGCCGTCATGGAAAAGAAGATCCCCTCAAAGTGGGCCGGGCCTTTGCTCAGCCGCAGCTTCAGATGCTTGCCCTGGCCCACCGGCTGGACTGCGTCCACCGTGGCGCCCAGCAGGGCAAACACCGGCCGGGGATTGCCGGAGCCATACGGCTCCAGCTGATCCAGCGAGGCCACCTCCTGCTCGGTCACGCTGCCCGGCGCGCGGATGGCCGCATCCACGTCCAGCGATGAGACCGGCGGCTCTTTGCCCACACAGCCGCGGACATAGCGATTCATCCGGGCCCGGAAGGCCGGAATGTTGGCTTCCTTGATGGTAAAGCCGGCGGCCAGGGCGTGTCCGCCGAAGCCCTCCAGCAGGTCTGAGCAGGCTTCCAGCGCCTCAAACAGGTTCAGCCCGCCGTAGGAGCGGCACGAGCCCTTGCCGCAGCCGTCCTTAAGATGGATCATAAAGCTGGGACAGGCGTATTTTTCACTCAGCCGGGAGGCGACGATGCCTACCACGCCCTGATGCCATTCCTCACTGGCCAGAACCAGCGCGCTGCGCTCCTCCTCCGGCAGATGCCCGATCTGCTCCACCGCTTCGGCGCAGATGGTCTGCTCCACGCTTTGGCGCTTGCGGTTGAGCTCACACAGCTGCCGGGCGAGGGCCTCTGCCCGGGCGGGGTCCTGCTCCTCCAGAAGGTCGGCGGCCAGGTCCGCAGCCCCCATGCGCCCGGCGGCGTTGATCCGGGGCGAGAGTACAAAGCCAATCTGTGTGGAGCTGATGGGCTTTCCGGAAAGGCCGACCTCCCGGATCAGCGCATGGATTCCCACAAAATCCGTATGGGGCAGGGCGTCCAGCCCGCAGCGGACGATGACCCGGTTTTCTCCCTCCATGCGCATGACGTCGGCCACCGTGCCGATGGCGGCCAGGGTGCAGTACCGGGCGAAGAGCGCATCCTCCCGGCTCTCGCCGCCCAGGGCCAATACCAGCTTCAGGGCTACCCCCACGCCGGCCAGGTGCTTAAACGGATACGGACAGTCCGCCCGGTGAGGATCCACCACCGCCACAGCGGCCGGAAGCGGCTCTTTGCACTCATGGTGATCCGTGATCACCACATCCAGCCCCAGGGAATTGGCAAAGTCCACCTCCTCGTTGCCGGTGATGCCGCAGTCCACGGTGACCATCAGCGTGGCGCCCTGGCGGACCAGGCTGCGGATCGCCTCCTTGCCCAGCCCATAGCCGTCCTCAATGCGGCGGGGAATATAGCGCAGGCAGGTGAGCCCGCAGCTGCGCAGATAATCGGTCAAAAGACAGGTGGAGGTAATGCCGTCCACGTCATAGTCGCCGAAGACGGCGACGGTTTCCTTCCGGGTGATGGCCTGCTGGATCCGGGCCACGGCCCGGTCCATATCCTTCATCAGAAGCGGCGAGAGCGTCAACGTCCGCTCCGCCTCCAAAAACTCGGCTGCGGCCTCCGCCGACTTCACGCCCCGAACGGCCAGAACCGACGCGAGAAGCCGGGAATAGCCGGCCTCCTGCAAAAGGGCGACGGCCGCAGGGTCCGGCGCGGCGATGTTCCATTTTTCAAATTTCAATGCCGGGCCGCCTCCTTTGTGCGAATTTCGCTACTATACCATGATAACTTTAATATTATAGCAAATCCGGCGGAAAAGGTAAAGCCTCTTTTGCGCACATTTCCTTGCGGCGTCTGGGTTTGACGGGAAAAGCAAAGTCTGTTACAATACGCGGAGAATGAAGAATTTGCCAAAAGGAGCGTAAGATCATGAAAAGACGATTGCTGCGCGCCGGATCGCTGCTGCTGGTCTGTGTGCTGCTGGGGACGCTGTGCGCGGTTCCGGCGGCCGGTGCGGCGGGCCGGTTCCGGGATGTGCCCGCCACGAGCTGGGCGGCCGCCGCCATCGACCAGGCGGTGGATCTGGGGCTGTTTCAGGGTGAGACGAAGGATCGTTTCGGAATGGGTCACAAGATGACCCGGGCGGCCTTTGCCGTGGTGCTGTGCCGCCTGTTCCGCTGGGAACTGGAGACGCCGGAGCAGGGCAGCTACCGGGACAATCAGGACCGGAAGGCCTGGTACTTCAGCGCCGTGGAGACGGCGTACCGGCACGGGGCGATCACAGCCCAGACCGATACCTTCCGCCCCCGGGACCCCATCACCCGGGAGGAGCTGGCAGTGATGCTGGTGCGGGCCCTGGGATACGGCACTCTGGCCGGTATGGTGCAGGAACTGCCCATGCCCTTTACGGATGTCTCCTCCAACGCGGGCTATATTTCCGTGGCGTACCGGCTGGGGATCGTCAGCGGCACCTCCAAAACCACGTTTTCCCCCACCCGG
This sequence comes from uncultured Dysosmobacter sp., assembly GCA_934563745.1. GTDB lineage: Bacteria > Bacillota > Clostridia > Oscillospirales > Oscillospiraceae > Oscillibacter. Next base: position 3,406 of record CAKTHE010000004.1, read on the forward strand.
ACGGCCACTCGGGAACAGGCGGCGGTGATGCTGGTGCGGACCTACACGCACTATTATGCCGCGGCGCCCGCCATCTGCGGCGCGGCCCGGATCGGAGGGCGGCAGACCGATGACTTCCGGGGCTATGAGTCTGTGGCGGCGGAGGGAGTCCGCCTGAACGCCAGCGGAAGCCTGAGCGCGCTGTCCGGCCAGACGGCGGAGCAGGCGGCCGCGCTGTGCCGGACGATCCGGTCCTCCGGCGCCAAGGCGCTGCTTCTGGTCAGCGGAACGGAAACGGCCCTTTCCGCCCCGGCGGAGACCGCCGCGGCGTCTGTGGCAAGCCGGGTTTCCGAGCAGGCGTGGGATGGCGCGGTACTGGATCTTGCCAAGCTGCCCGCGGCGCGGCAGGCGGAGCTGACCGAGTTGGTCCGGGCCCTGAAAAAGGCGCTGGGGGACAAGCTTCTGTATGTGGCGGCGGAGGCGCCGGCCTGGCGCGGGACCTTATACGGCGGGTATGACTATGCGGCGCTGGGCGCGGTGGCGGACCGGCTGATCCTGCGGACGCAGACGGACAGCCGCCTGTCCGGCGGAACGGTGACCTCCGCGCCGCTGGAGCCGCTGGAGGAGGTCTATTACGCCCTGGGTGAGCTGCAGGGGGCCGTGGCGCCGGAGAAGATCTCTCTTTGGATCACCACCACCGGCAACGCCTTTTCCGGGGTGAACCGCAGCGGCAGCGTCTCGGCGGAGGAGATCCGCCAGCTGCTGGATTCCGGCGCCGCCCGGAGCTATTACTCCGAGCGCTATGAGGCGGCGTACCTGGTGCGGACGGTCAACGCAAGTCAGACGGTGGTGTGGTATCACAACGCCCGTTCTGCCGCCGCCCGGGACACGCTGGCCTCCTTCTTCGGCGTCGGCTCCTTCTTCCTCAGCGATCTCTCGTCCCTGGCGGACTATCCCGGGGGCGGCTCGGTCCGTACCGGCCTGCTGGGCTGAGGCGGGACGAAAAAAGCAGAAAAAATCGGGTCCGGTTTTCCGGACCCGATTTTTGATCGGTGCAGCTTACAGGAATTTTGCCATTCCGTCGGTAGCCATGGAGGGATCGGCGCTGATGGTGGCCGTGAACTTGATGTGATTCTGCTCACCGAAGGCGTCCAGCCAGTTGATAAAGGCCTCCGTCTCCGCGTTGATTTCACCGCCGATGATCTTGCACAGATTGTCGATGAATACATGCGAAATATCGTAATTCCCCGCGTAAAGGCCGCTGATGAAGCCGCGGAACACGTCGTAATTGTTCAGCTTATATTCCTGCGCATCAATCAGACGAATGTGATAGTGAATATCATAATTCATGGTGGAGTTGGCCTCAATGCACACCACGTTGCCGGGCTCGTCCTTCGCTGCGTTGTTGATCATTTCGATCAGCTTCTTGGTTTTACCGGAGCCCTTGACGCCCATAATCAGTCTGACCATAGTAAATCACTCCTGTTATATAGAATTGCGGGGGATAGGTTTCTAAAGTAAATATAGCATACCGCCGAAGAAAAGGCAATGCAGAAAAGAAAGAGGAAACTTTGTCTATAATGTAAATTGACACAGCTGCCGGCCTGACAGCTGTGTCAATTTGTGAAATGTTCCCAAAATGTGCCGCGGCCGGAAAAAGTTTACCGGGCCAGCTTTTCCTCCAGCTCTGTGCGCTGGGCCTCGTACCCGGGCTTGCCCAGCAGGGCGAACATGTTCTTCTTGTAGGCCTCCACGCCGGGCTGGTCAAAGGGGTTCACATCCAGCAGATAGCCGGACAGGCCGCAGGCATATTCAAAGAAATAGATCAGCTGGCCCAGGGCGTGGGGCGTTTTGCCATCCAGCTCGATGAGCAGGTTGGGGACGCCGCCCTCCGTATGGGCCAGCAGCGTTCCCTGCCGGGCCTTTTCCCGGATCGTATCCAGATCTGTCCCGGCCAGAAAGTCCAGCCCGTCGCCGCTTTGCTCCGCCGCGGGGACGCGCAGGCGCCGGGCGGAGGGCCCCAGCGAGACGACCGTTTCAAACAGCAGCCGCTCCCCGTCCTGGATATATTGGCCCATGGAGTGCAGGTCTGCAGTGAATTCCACACTGGCGGGGAAAAGCCCCTTGCCGTCCTTCCCCTCGCTCTCGCCGTAAAGCTGCTTCCACCATTCGGCCATAAAGCGGAAAGCCGGATCATAGCAGGCCAGCACCTCCACCCGCTTGCCGCACTTGCGGTAAAGCTGATAGCGCAGGGCGGCGTATTGCCAGGCCGGGCAGGAAAAGCCGGGCTGGGCGCAGCAGTCCATCATGGCGGCGGCGCCGGCCATCAGGGCGTCCGTATCCACCCCGGCCACCGCAATGGGCAAAAGGCCCACAGCGCTGAGCACGGAGTAGCGCCCGCCTACGCTGTCCGGCACGGTGAAGCATTCCCAGCCGGCCGCGTCCGCCTCTGCCTTCAGCGCGCCCTTCTCCCGGTCCGTGGTGGCATAGATCCGCCGGGCCGCACCGTCCCGGCCATAGCGGGCCTCCAGTGCAGAGCGGAAAAAGCGGAAGGCCACGGCCGGCTCGGTGGTGGTGCCGGACTTGGAGATGACATTGACGGAAAAATCCACATCCGCCACCAGATCCAGCACCTCGCCCAGGGCGTCGGCGCTGAGACCGTTGCCAACAAAATAGATGTTGGGGCCGTCCTTTTTCTTCAGGTTGTACTGAGGTGAGCACAGGCATTCGATCACGCCCCGGGCACCCAGATAGGAGCCGCCGATGCCGATGACCACCAGGGCCTGGGAGTCCCCGCGGATCTTCCGGGCCGCCTGCTGAATGCGGGCATACTCCGCCCGGTCATAGTCCCGGGGCAGATGGACCCAGCCGGTGAACGAGCCGCCCAGGCCGGACCCGCTCTGCAGGTTTTCGTGGGCCTTCTGCAGCCGGGGCGCCAGCGCCTCTTCATAGGGCAGCGGTAAAAATTTGTGCATGTGGAACTGTTTCAGCGTCAGCATAGGGACCGATCCCTTCCTATGTAAATTTGTCCGTCGACCGGGCATGGGAGCCGGCCTGTTCTTTTCAGGGGCTCTGACTGGGCTCAGTATACCAGCTTTCCCGGCTCGGCACAAGAAAAAACCGTCGGAATCAGCGGATTCAGGCTGCCAGCAGGGCCGTGCGCATAAGCCGCAGCAGCATCTGCCCCCAGCGGATCCGGGCCACGCTCTCACCGGCCAGAATGGGCAGCTCGGCCACAACCGTGCCGTTGTGCTCCACCCGCAGGGTGCCCAGCCGGTCCCCCTGAAGGACCGGGGCGTCCGCGCTGTCCTCCAGAAGCAGCGTCTGGGTAAGCTCCGCGCGCTGGGCCTTTTCCACCAGCAGGGCGTTGTCCCCGGTCAGAACTGGCTGTACCCGGCTTTGAACCCCCAGCCGGACCGGGACCGGCGGCAGGAGCTCCTCCGGCGTGACATGTACCAGGGCGTATTGGGAAAAGCCATAGCTGAGCAGGGCTTTGGCGTCTTCAAAGCGTTGGGCGGAGGTGGCGCCCTTGAGGATCACGGCGATCAGCTCCATCCCATCCCGCTCCGCAGTGGCGGAGAGGCAATAGCCGGCGGTGGAGGTGGACCCGGTTTTCAGACCGGTGGCGCCGTCGTAAAAGCGGATCAGCTTATTGGTGTTGACCAGGGAAGATGTCCCGCCGCGCAGAGTATCCATCCAGATGGTGGTATAGCGGCGGATATCCGGGTGGTGCGCGATGAGCTCCCGGGACATCAGCGCAATGTCATACGCGGAGGTCACATGTCCGGCAGCGGGCAGGCCCGTGGCGTTTTCAAAATGCGTGTCCGCCATGCCCAGCTCCTGAGCACGCTGGTTCATGCGCTCGGCAAAGGCGTCCTCGCTGCCGGCGATCTGCTCCGCCAGGGCTACAGCGCAGTCGTTGGCGGAGACCACGCACACGGCTTTGAGCATTTCGTCCACGGTCAGCTGCTCGCCTTCCTTCAGCCAGATCTGGCTGCCGCCCATGGAACAGGCGTGGGCGCTGGCCGTGATCACGTCGTCGTAGTGCAGGGCGCCGGAATCGATGGCCTCCATGGTAAGCAGCAGAGTCATGACCTTTGTGACGCTGGCCGGCTCCAGCGCCCGGTGCTCGTCTTTGGCGAAAAGAACGGTACCGGTGTCCCGCTCCATCAGCAGGGCGGACGGAGCCGAGACCTCCACGGCTTTTGCGCCGGTGGTCAGCAGCAGCGCCGCGCAAGCCAGCGCGATCCATTTTTTCATGCTTGTTCCCCCTTTGCAGCGTTGCTTCAGTGTATGACCCGGCGGAACGCTTCATGCGGACGGGGAAAGCGAAAAATTTCGGCTGCGGCCCGGAGCGGACATTTTTCGACTTGCAAAATGAAAAAAGCTCTGGTATAATAGTCCCACAATTGATTTGCGGATATAGTTCATCGGTAGAACGGCAGCTTCCCAAGCTGCATAGGCGAGTTCGACTCTCGTTATCCGCTCCAAAAAGAAAAGCACCGCAAAGCGGTGCTTTTCTTTTTGGAAAATGCCCTGAGCCGGAGCCGGATGCCTTCTTTTCGGAGAGCGCCCGGCTCTTTTTTCAGCGGAGGGGGGACTCATCCCGGGACGGCGCGGCGGCTGCGCGCGGCCCGCCGAAGGCGCCCGGGCGGATCCCCAGAGCCAGTTTGACGATCCACACGAAAAACAGCAGCACCAGGATGGGGATCAGACAGGACGTGACCAGCAGCACAGCCAGGGCCTCCAGAAAGCGGCTGATCAGGGTCTTCACCCGCTCCGCCGCCCGGCTGACCGTCTGGGAAATTCCGTTGGCAACGGCGGAGAAAAGCCCGCCGGTGCCGTCCTCTTCTGTGCCGGAAGCCCCGTCGGAGAGGGCATCCGCCGAGTTCCGGGCATCCTCCATCGTCGCTTCGATGGAATCGTGGTACGTGTCCTCGATCAGGGCGGAGACACGGACGCCGGTGGGGATCACCAGAACGATGGCCAGGCCGAACAGAAGAAGCTTTCCGGCCAGCGCGTATCCCACCGCCCGCAGCCGGGGGACCAGCAGCGCGGCGGCCAGCAGCAGAAAGCCGGCGGGGATCAGCAGCTTGAAAGCGGCCAGAGCCGTAATGCTCAGCAGATATTTCTCCAGAAAGACCGCACACAGAACGATCAGGAAATAGCCGCTCAGGTCCGCCAGCTTTTCCGCCAGGGGCGTCAGGCTGTCGCCGGGCAGCAGGGAGATGGCTGCGGAGGCGGCCGTGGATGCGGCCGTCAGCTCCAGCACGGTGGACTGCTTTTCATCCAGCGCCGTCCGGGCGCTTTGAAAGAATGCGGGATCCGCCGTGACGCGGGCCAGAAGGGTGAGGGACAACAGCGCTGCCGCAAGGGCCAGCGCGGCGGGCAAAAGCCGTTTGGTTGCAAACTGATTCATGGAATACCTCCGGGAACAGAATGGATCCATCTTACCGCACTGGGCCGAAATGTCAAGAAGAGCCGCTTTTCGACCCGGGAAGACCGTCAAACCGGGCGGTTTTCCCCGGCAAACCCAATTCCCTGAAAGAAAAATACGGTTTTTGCTTTACATGTTGTAAAGGATCCGATATAATACTATGGCTAATGAAATCTGATCGGATGGAGAATTGCCATGGCTTTGATCGAATACGATACCTATAAGCAGCGCCTGCGGGACCTGGGACCGGAGCTGGATAAGCTTTCCGCCGCGCTGGATCTGGACAGCGCCCGGCAGGAGATCCGGATGCTCAACGCCCAGACGGAGCAGGAGGGCTTCTGGAATGACCTGCAGGAGTCGCAGCGGGTGAACCAGCGGCTCAAGCAGCTGCAGAATAAAGTGGGCCGTCAGGAAAAGCTGATCGGCGAATGGGAGGATCTGAAGGCCCTGTGTGAAATGGGCCAGGAGGCCGACGATCCGGACCTGCTGCCGGAGCTTGCGGAGGGCTTTTCCGCCCTGGAGGAGAAAATCGAGGAGACGCGGATGACCACGCTGCTCTCCGGCGAGTATGATCCCAATAACGCGATTTTGACCCTGCACGCCGGAGCCGGCGGCACGGAGGCGCAGGACTGGGCGCAGATGCTGTTCCGGATGTACACCCGCTGGGCCGAGCGGCATGACTTCAAGTGCACGACGCTGGATTATGAGGACGGCGACGAGGCGGGCATCAAGTCTGCGGCCATCTCCATCGAAGGGGAAAACGCATACGGCCTTTTGAAAAGCGAAAACGGCGTGCACCGCCTGGTGCGGGTCTCGCCCTTTGACGCCAACGCCCGGCGGCAGACGTCCTTTGCCGCCGTCGAGGTGATGCCGGAGATGCCGGAGGACTCCGACATTGAGATCCGGCCTGAGGATATTGAGATGCAGGTCTACCGTTCCTCCGGCGCCGGCGGTCAGCACGTCAACAAGACCTCGTCCGCCGTCCGATTGATCCACCTGCCCACCGGCGTGGTGGTCTCCTGCCAGACCGAGCGCAGCCAGTTCCAGAACCGGGACAACTGCATGAAGATGCTGCGGGCCAAGCTGGCGGAGCTGAAGGCGCAGCAGCATGCGGAGAAGATCTCGGACATCAAGGGTGTGCAGATGAAGATCGAGTGGGGCAGCCAGATCCGTTCGTATGTATTCATGCCCTATCAGATGGTCAAGGATACCCGCACCAGCTTTGAAACCAGCAACATCGACGGTGTGATGGACGGGGACTTGGATGGGTTTATCAACGCCTATCTGACCCAGCTGGCCACCGGAGAGCTGAAGAAGTAACGGAACCGGACGAAAAGGCGCGGAGGCAGTTCCGCGTCCTTTTTCAGCCCAAGGACATAAAAAGGTACAGGTACGATCTATTTAAAAGAGAGGAGCTTACATGGAAAAAGAAGTGAAAGAAAATAAGATGGGTACCATGCCCATAGGCAAATTGGTTTTAAACGTGTCTCTGCCGATGATGATCTCCATGCTGGTGCAGGCGCTTTACAACGTGGTGGACAGCGTCTATGTGGCGCATCTGTCGGAAAACGCCCTGACGGCCGTGTCCCTGGCCTTTCCCATGCAGAATCTGATGATCGCGGTGGCGGCCGGCACCGGTGTGGGTATCAACTCGCTGCTCTCCCGCTCGCTGGGGGAGAAGAATTTCAAACGAGTGGAGCAGACGGCGGTCAACGGGATTTTCCTGGCGTTGCTGAGCTTTGTGGCATTTATCTTTGTGGGGATCTTCCTGGTCCCGGTCTTCTTCCGCTCCCAGACCCAGGTGGAAGAGATCCTGGAGGGCGGCATCCGGTATCTGCAGATCTGCTGCATTGTTTCGCCGGGCCTGTTTTTCGGTATCACCTTTGAGCGGCTGCTTCAGTCCACCGGGCGGACGATGCTGACTATGATCACCCAGTCCCTGGGTGCAATCGTCAACATCATTCTGGACCCGATCATGATTTTCGGCTATCTGGGCTGCCCCAAAATGGGCGTGGCCGGTGCGGCGGCTGCCACCGTCATCGGGCAGATCGTCGGAATGCTGCTGTCGTTTTACTTCTGCCGCCGGAAAAACCCGGAGGTGCCGGTGCATTTCCGGGGCTTCCGGCCCAACGGTGAGATCATCCGCGGTATTTACGCCGTGGGCGTGCCTTCCATTATTATGCAGGCCATTTCCTCGGTGATGACTTACGGTGTCAACCGAATCCTCATCGCCTTCTCCACCACGGCCACCGCGGTGTTCGGCGTGTACTTCAAGCTGCAGAGCTTTGTGTTTATGCCGGTGTTCGGCCTGAACAACGGCCTGGTCCCCATTCAGGCGTACAACTACGGCGCCCGAAACCGGGAGCGGGTGATGAAGACCTTTAAGACCGGTGCGGTATTCGCCCTGTGCATCATGGGGGTGGGCGTGCTGGCGTTCCAGCTGATCCCCCAGGTGCTGCTGGGCTTTTTCGACCCCTCGGAGGAAATGCTGCGCATGGGCGTTCCCGCCCTGCGGATCATCAGCATCTGCTTTTTGCCGGCGGCCTTCAGCATTGTGGCCAGCTCCCTTTTCCAGGCCCTGGGCAACGGCGTGTACAGCATGATCAACTCCTTTGCCCGGCAGCTGGTGGTGCTGCTGCCGGTGGCGAAGCTGCTGAGTCTCAGCGGCCGGCTGGAGCTGGTGTGGCTGGCGTTCCCCATTGCGGATGTGGTGTCGGTGACCATTGCGGCGCTGTGCCTGCGGCGGATCTACCGGCTCAAGATCAAGCCCCTGGGGGAGGAGCCCCCGGCGGACGACCCGCAGGAGCAGGACGACTGAGCGGGCACGGCTTCCGCGGAGTGCCCGGGGCGGCCCGATCGCCAAGCCGGTCCGCGGAACAAGTTCAGAAAAAGCCCCGGCAGACATCGCTCTGGATGTCTGCCGGGGCTTTTTTGTCGGGGAATGCTTTGGCTTTCGCTTCAGGCGCTGGTGCCGTAGGAGAGGACCTCCGGCTGGAAGGAGAGGGAGTCCCGTCCGGAATCCGGCTGCTCGTCCGGATAGCCCAGGGAGCAGGTGGTGCTGCGGCTGAACAGATGCATGTGCACAGGATCCGGAACGAACGAGACCGTGGATCCGATAGGGGCGGGCAGGCGGTCGCAGATGCAGACCACCTCCGCTTCGCCGATGGCAAGGTAGACACCCAGCTTGTTGCCGTAATCCTCCACATAGCGCAGCGTACCCGTCAGGGCGTTTTCCTGCACGCCGGGCAGCAGGCGGATGTGCTCCGGACGGATTCCCAGGCACAGGGCTTGCTCACCGCAGCCTTCCGCCAGGCGGCTCCAGCCGTCCGACAGGCGGATGGTCTGGCCCAGGATGTGCAGGGCGCCGTCGGCCCAGTCCGCATCCAGAATATTGGTGGAGGGCGAGCCGATAAACCGGGCGGTAAAGATATTGGCCGGCCGGTGATAGACCCGGTAGGGCGTATCCACCATCTGCAGCTCGCCCTCTTTCATCAGGGCGATGCGCTGCCCCACGGTCATGGCCTCCACCTGGTCATGGGTCACGTAGACGAAGGTCTGCCGGTACAGATCGTGGATCTTGACCAGCTCCTTGCGGGCCTGCACCCGCAGCTGGGCGTCCAGGTTGGACAGGGGCTCGTCCAGCAGCAGATAGCGGGACTGCTTGACCAGCGCACGGGCCAGGGCGACCCGCTGGCGCTGGCCACCGGAGAGCTCCCGGGGCTTGCGCTGCACGTAAGGGGTCAGGTCCAGGATCTCCAGCACGGTGGCAAGCCGCTGCTCCAGGGCCTGGGGGGCCAGCTTGTGGACCCGCAGGGCGTAGGTGATGTTGTCCCGCACGCTCATATGCGGGTACAGGGCGTAGTTCTGGAACACCATGGAGATGTCCCGTTTGCCGGAGGGGACCTCGTTCATCCGGCGCCCGCCCATACGCAGCTCGCCGCCGGTGATCTCCTCCAGGCCGGCGATCATCCGCAGAGTGGTGGATTTGCCGCAGCCGGAGGGACCCAGCAGGATCAGCCGCTCGCCGGCGGGAATGGTCAGGTTCAGGTCGGCGATGACCGTATTTTTCTGATAGGCCTTTTGCACATGATCCAGTACAATGGTGTGATTGATTTCCATAGAAGGCGTCCTTTCTGCGTCAGCCCTTGATGCCGGAAGAGGCAAAGGTGCTCATGATATAGCGCTGGAAGATCAGGTACAGCAGCACCGGGATCAGCATGGAGATCACGGCCATGGCCATGATGGTGGTGAATTCCGTTCCGGCTTCGGCGCTGCTGAACAGCTGCATGGCCAGGGAGAGGGTGTAATGCTCCTTGCTGCGCAGGATCAGCGTGGGCCATACGTATTCGTTCCAGGAGTTGATGAAAAAGATGATGCCGGTGGCCACGATGGAGGGGCGGCAGATGGGCAGGACAATGTCCCACAGGGTCCGGGCCCGGCCAACGCCGTCCAGCTCCGCGATCTCAATCAGGGACCGGGGAATGGAGCGCATGGTCTGGCGCAGAAGGAAAATGCCCGTCGCGTCCGCCAGCTGGGGCAGCACAATGCCCAGAATGTTGTCAAACAGGTTCAGCCGGGATACGGTGATGTAGTTGGGGATCATGGTAACGGTGAAGGGGATGAAGATCGTGCTGATCATCAGAAAATACAGCGCGCTTTTGCCGCGGAAGGAGGTGAACACGAAGGCGTAAGCGGCCAGAATGCTGGTGAACAGCTTGCAGGCAGTCACCAGAACGGCCACGGTCAGCGTGTTCAGGGTGATGCGCACGATGGGCAGCTGCCGGGCGATCTCCCGGTAATTTTCCAGCGTGAAGCCGCTGGAGAAAAAGCCGCCCCCGTAAATGCTCTGCAGGGATTTGAGGGAATACAGCGCGGCAAAGACCAGGGGGACCAGGGCCATGGCGGCCAGAAGCGCCAGGGGAATGTGCCACCCCAGCTGCCGGACGGACGGGCGGCGGAGCTTAGTTTTCATAGTACACACTTTTCTCCACAAACTTGAATTCCAGAAACAGCAGGAAGCCGAACAGCAGCATCATTAAAATGGCGTAGGCGGAGGCGGTGCCGGTTTTGAAAAAGCCGAAGGCCTGGTCATACACGGCGTAGATAAGGTTGGTGCTGGCATTGTCGGGACCGCCCTGGGTCACCATGTTGATGGGGGTAAACAGCTGCTGCATGCCGGTGACGATGGACAAAATCAGCACATAAATGCCGGTGGAGCTGCTCATGGGGACCACGATGTTCAAAAAGATCCGCCAGGTGGGAATATTGTCCAGCCGGGCAGCTTCCACCACTTCCAGCGGGACGCTGGAGACGCCGGCCATCACCACGATGAAGTTATAGCCGAAGATTTTCCAGCTGGTGATGATGCTCAGCACTACGATGACCAATCCCTGGGTGTTGCTCCAGATGGGAAGCGCCCGGCCCAGGGCCTTGAACAAAAGGGCGACCGGCCCGGACAGCGGATTGAGCAGCCATACGAAGATCATGGTGCCCACCACCAGGGAGATGACGCTGGGCAGAAAGATGGCACCCTTGTAGAAATTTTTCCCGGCCCGGATCACAAAGGAGAGAATGAAGGAAAAAATGTAGGGCGCGGCAAAGTCAAAGATCAGAAGCAGCAGAATATACAGCGCCGTGTTGCCCAGGATCTTTCCGAAGGCGGGGTCCGTGAACAGGGCGGCGTAATTGCCCAACCCCACGAATTCCTTGGTCGGACGGGTCATGTTCCATTTAAAAAAGCTCAGATACAGGGTGTAGAGCAGGGGATAAAACATAAAGACGGCGAACAAAACCGTCGTGGGCGCCAGAAGCAGATAAGGGGTCAGGGAACCAGTCCGGTTCCGGGCGCGCAGGCGGGCGCGGGGCGCTGCCGCCGCAAATGAAGAATGAGGCAAACCGTGTTCTCCTTTTCCGCAGGGGGGCTCTGCATGCGCTGCAGAGCCCCCGCTTGTATTCTGCAAATGAAGATCAGCTTTCCATCAGGCTCTGGACCTTGGCCTGGCATTCGTCCATGGCCGTGCCGACGTCCTTGGTGCCGCCCAGGATCTGATCCCGCATGTCCGTCAGGGCCTGCTGGATCTCCAGGGCGGAGCCGGGCCACGCGGTCCACTGCACGGCGTCTGCGCGCTGGTCCATGGCGGCCTGCATCAGCGGATTCGTGTCAAGATAGTCCTTGAGGATCTGAGAATCCGCGGCGCCCTTGGTGGAGGGGACGTATCCGGTGGCGGCCACCCATTTGGCGGCGTTATCGTCGCTGCACAGGAACTTGATGAATTCCCAGGCGGCCTTCTGCTCTTCGGTGCTCTGGGCGGTGATGGCCAGATAGCAGCCGCCGGCGGGGACGGCGCGCTTTTCACCGGCGAAGGTGGGGAAGGCGGTGGAACGCACGTCAAAGTTGGCGGAGTTGAGGATATTGGTGGCCTTTGCGATGGAGCAGATGCACATGGCGATCTCGCCGTCGTTAAAGGCCTTCAGACCGTCATCCAGGGACGTCAGGTGCACGGCGGCCTGATCCTTGACCACCAGGTCGGCGTAAGCCTGCATGGCGGCCTTTCCCTTATCGGAGGCAAAGGTGGCTGTGGCGGTGTCGCCGTCCCGGGTCAGCATGGACGCGCCGCCGGACTCCAGAACGGCCTGGAGCACCCAGGTGTCGCCCTCCTGAAGATAGGCACCGTACTTACCGGTTTTTTCCTTCACGGTCTTGGCAAAGGAGACAAACTCGTTCCAATTCTTGGGGCCATCCTCGGAAAGACCGGCCTCCCGCAGCAGGTCCGCATTGTAGAACAGGACGGGATTGGAAATGGAGTAGGGCACGCCGGCCAGGACGCCGTCGCTGTTCCGGGCCAGATCCAGAATGCTGTCGGAGAAGGTATCGGTCAGGAAATCCTTGTCCTCCGGGAACGCGCTGGAGATGATCTCCTCGGGGCTGGTGTAAGCGAAGTTGGCGGGGAAATACTCGATGTTGGACCAGGAGACCTGAACGATGGCAGGGGCGTTGCCGGCAGCGGTGTCGGCCTGCAGGTTTTTCAGCAGACCGTCGTAGCCGTCGTTGAAGCGGCCTTCCACTTCAATGGCGTCCTGGCTGGCGTTAAAGGCGTCGATGTAGGCCTGAACGGCAGCACCGCCCTGGTTTTCTCCGTTGATGTGCCAGTACTGGATCTTGATTTTTTTGCCGGAGTCGGAGCCGGCGGCGGATCCGCCGGCACCGGACGAACCGGAGCCGCAGCCGACTAGGGCGGTCATCATCAGCGCTGCGGCCAGGCAGGCGCTCAGGATTCTTTTTTTCATGGACATGGTGGTTGTTCCTCCTCAGTTGTCTTCGTATATCAAAGGGCTTTTTATCAAAAAGGGATCCGGCAGATTTCCGGATGGAAGGGGAAGACCTGGTGCGGGTGCACGATCAGATGGGTTCCCTCCACCCAGCAGATGTTATAGCCGCGGGTCTCCGTATAGATGACCTCTGTGGGGCTGACGGTTTCGACGCCCCAGGCGAAGGACTCGGCTGTGACCTGCTGGATCCCCAGAATGGTCCGTGTTTCGGCATAGTGGGCGTGTCCGCAGAGATAGGCGAACACGTCGCTTTCCTGAAGGATCCGGCGGAATTTTTCGCTGTAATCCGTGTGGAACCAGGCCTGCTGGCTGGCCAGCGGGTGGTGGCCCAGCAGAATGGTCCCCTGGGCCGCCGGCGTTTTCAGCTCCGCCTCCAGCCACTGGACCTGCTCGTCCGGGATGGTTCCGCAGCCGTCTCCCTCCGTGGCGGTATCCAGGAATAAGAACCGATAGCCGCCGAGCTCGTATTTCCCGTAGTAGCGGCCGGTCCGCTCCTGCCCCAGATAGCCGCGGTAAAAGCTGGCCTTCCGGTCGTGGTTTCCCAGGACCGGAAGAACGGGGATCCCCTTCCGCTCCTGCTCAAGGATGTCCTTGAGATATTGATAATCCTCCTCGGTGCCTTCATGCACCAGATCCCCGGTCAGCACGATGAGATCGGGCTGGGCCGCCACAGCCCGGCGCAGGGCAGTCCGGAAATACGTCTCGGGCGGAATGGGCTGATTCAGCGGGTCCCGGTCGACCATGGAACCGCGATAATCCCGCAGGACGTGGAGATCGGAAAGATGGGCGATACAAAGATTTGCCATGGGGCTCCTTTCCCACTCAATGGGTGATTGAACAAATAAGACTCATTCACGTGAACAAGCTCAGTATACGGGAGCGTTTATAAAGTCCGTTATCCGTGTTTTGTTAAATCTTGGCGTGTGCTGCCGGTGCGCAAAAAAGGAGACCGGTCCGAAGACCGGTCTCCTTTTTTTGACGCGCTTACAGGGTTTTCAGAAGGGGAAGCAGGTCCGGCATGGCGCCGATCCGGACATCCGCGTCCGGCAGGACCTGCTGGTTTTTGCCGCCGTTTGTAAAGCCGATGCTGTGCATTCCCGCCCGCCGGAGGGCCAGACAGCCGGGGTCGCTGTCCTCAATGCCGGCGGCCCGGTCGGGGGAGACCCCGGCCAGACGGCAGGCGGTCTGATAGATCTCCGGAGAGGGCTTGAGCTCGGTCACCTGGTCTTTGGTGAGAAAGAAGTCGATAAAGGCGGTCAGCTGCAGGTAATCTACAACGGCCCGGACAAAGGTCTCGTCCGAGGAAGAGGCCACGGCCACGGTGTATCCGTCGGCCTTCAGGGCGCGCAGCGTCTCCTCAAGGCCGGGCGCCGCCGGCGTGCCGGCTTCCCACAGCAGCTGAAGGGTAATGGCAAAGTGCTCGGCGGCCAGAGCCTCGATATCCGCGGCCAGCCCGGCGGCCCGGCAAAGCTCCTGCCAGCGCAGGCGGACGGAGTATCCCGTCAGCTTGCCCAGCCGGGTATGATCCACGCCCAGCCGCACGCCGATCCGGCGGTTTGCCTCGGCGTGGGCCCATTCGTCATCGAGCATGGTGCCGTCCAGGTCGAACGTGACGAGTTGAATCGGATGGTTTGTCTGCATGGTGTGCTCCTATCTTGTTGATTTCGGATCTGCCCTGCCATTATAGCGGTGGACGCGGCGGGCCGTCAACCGTGTTCCGGCGGCATTTTTGTTTAATCTATGTAAAAAGAAGCCGTGGGGATCCGCAAAAGGAAAAACGGCAGGCCTTTAAGACCTGCCGTTTTTCCGGCTGCGACAAGCGCGTGCTGCGGCGGCTGCCCCACCGGACGGCGGATGGACGCGCGGCTTCAGCGTTTTAAAAAGGCGTCCGGATCCACCGCGTTACCGTCATGGGTGACGGAGAAATGGAGATGGGGGCCCAGCTGCTGCTCGGCAATGGAGGTCAGGCCCACCGCACCCAGCACCTCCCCGGCCGAGACTGTGTCGCCGGTCTCCACAGCGGGCTGGGCCTGGAGATTGGCATACGTGGTTTGGTACCCGTCCGAGTGGGCAAGCGTTACGGTGGTTCCCATCAGGGCGTCATCCTGCACGGCGCTGACGGTTCCATCTGCCGCCGCCAGGACCCGGGTGCCCGCCTCCGCGGCAATGTCCACGCCGGCGTGCGTGCGCCAATCGCCCAGTGTGGCGTCATACAAAAGCGCGTCCACGGAAAACGCGGTGACCACCGTGCCCGCCAGCGGCGAAACGGTCAGCAGCGGCTCCGTGGCCACGACGGGCTCCTGGGCTGCGGCCGGGATATCCGGCGCTTCCTCCGGCAGCTCAGCCGGGGCGGAGACCGGTTCCCCGGATCCGTCGGCGGCACCGTAGACCGGCGCGGACCCGGAGCCATCCACCTGCGGCAGGACCGGCGTCATGGCCTGATGATCCGGCTCCTGATCCGCCGCCGCATCCGGCGTATTCTCCCGGTAAAGTACGAAATAGCCGGCGGTGCCCACGGC
Source organism: uncultured Dysosmobacter sp. (assembly GCA_934563745.1). Taxonomy (GTDB): domain Bacteria; phylum Bacillota; class Clostridia; order Oscillospirales; family Oscillospiraceae; genus Oscillibacter. The sequence goes on from CAKTHE010000004.1 coordinate 18,670, forward strand.
GGCCAGCAGGATGGCCAGGATGGCGTAAAAGCCGATGCTGGCCACCAGGCCGCCCCCTTTTTTCTGATTCATGTTCCAGCCTCCCTTCAGACTTTAAAGGAAGTATGGACGTTTCCGGCTGTTTTTATACCGGGGGAAGGGCCGCGGATAAAAAATGGGCCCGCTTTTTAAGCGGACCCATGGGAAGAAGCGGGGTTATTTGATGATCAGAGTCTTGCCGTCCATTTCCGGCGGGCACTGCAGCCCCAGCACATCCAGGATCGTGGGGGCAATATCGGCCAGCCGCCCGCCCTGGCGCAGCTCGGATCCGGCGCCGACGAGGACGAAGGGGACCGGGTTTGTGGTATGCGCGGTCATGGGGCTGCCGTCGGGCTGAAGCATTTGCTCGGCGTTGCCGTGGTCGGCGGTGATCATGGCGATGCCGCCCATCTTCAGCGTGGCGTCCACCACCTGGCCCACGCAGGCATCTACCGTTTCCACGGCCTTCACCGCAGCGTCAAATACCCCGGTATGCCCCACCATGTCGCAGTTGGCAAAGTTGAGGATGATCACGTCGTAGGCGCCGGAATTGATCCGCTCCACGCACTTGTCGGCGACTTCCTGGGCGCTCATCTCCGGCTGCAGGTCATATGTGGCGACCTTGGGCGAGGGGACCAGGACCCGGTCCTCGCCGGGGAACTGGGTTTCCACGCCGCCGTTGAAGAAGAAGGTGACATGGGCGTATTTTTCCGTTTCGGCGATGCGCAGCTGGGTCAGACCCATGCCGCTGAGATATTCGCCCAGACCGTTGTGTACGCTGATGCGGGGGAAGGCGACCTCCACATTGGGCATCGTGGCGTCATACTCGGTGTTGCACACAAAGGTCAGGGGGAAATACTGGTGGGTGAATCCGTCAAAGGCGGGGTCCGCCAGGGCCCGGGTCAGCTCCCGGGCACGGTCCGGCCGGAAATTGAAGAAGATGACGCTGTCGTGATCCGAAATGCACCCGTCCCGGTCACAGACCACCGGCTCCACAAACTCGTCGGTGACGCCCTTGGCATAGGAGTCCTTGACGGCGGCCACGGGGACGGGATTGTAGATTTCGCTCTCGCCGTAGACCATGGCGTCATAGGCGCGCTCCAGCCGGTCCCAGCGTTTGTCGCGGTCCATGGCGTAGTAGCGGCCGGAGATGGTGGCGATTTTGCCGATGCCCAGTTCCCGGCATTTTTCCACGGTCCGGGTCACAAACTCTTCGCCGGAGGTGGGGGACACGTCCCGCCCGTCCAAAAAGGCGTGGATATAAACGTCCTCCAGTCCCTGGGCCTTGGCCAGCTCCAGCAGGGCGAAAAGGTGGTTCAAATGGGAGTGGACGCCGCCGTCCGACAGAAGCCCCATCAGGTGCAGGGAACTGTGGTGTTCCTTGCAGGCGTTCATGGCGTGCAGATAGGCTTCGTTGCGGAAGAAGGAACCGTCCTCAATGGCCCGGGAGATCCGGGGCAGGTCCTGAAAGACGACCCGGCCGGCACCGATGTTGGTGTGGCCCACTTCGCTGTTGCCCATCTGCCCGGCCGGCAGACCCACATCCAGGCCCGAAGCCTGCAGCGTGGTGTAAGCGTTGGCGGCGAAAAGCTGATCCAGATGAGGCGTGGCGGCGGCGCGGATGGCGTTGCCGCGGCTTTCCGGACTCAGGCCGAAGCCGTCCATAATGATCAATGTGGTAGGGGTTTTATTCATAGCTGAAATTCCTCTTTTCCTTCCCGGGACACAAACCCTTTTCGGCGGCTGCGCTCAGCCCTGGTTGGCGGCGCGGATGATCTCCACAAACTGGGCGGGCTTCAGCGAGGCGCCGCCGATCAGTCCGCCGTCCACATCGGGCTGCGCCAGCAGATCGTGGGCGTTGTCCGGGTTCATGGAGCCGCCGTACTGAATGGTGACGCTGCGGGCCACCCGGGCACCGTAAAGCCCGCGGATGGTGGCGCGGATAAAGCTGCACACCTCGCCGGCCTGTTCCGCTGTGGCGGTTTTGCCGGTGCCGATGGCCCAAATGGGCTCATAGGCGATGACGCAGCGGCGCATTTTCTCCGCTGCCACGCCGCTCAGGGCGCTTTTGACCTGCAGGGCGATCCACTCGTGCGTCAGATCGGCCTCCCGCTGGGCCAGGGTCTCCCCCACGCAGATGATGGGATTGATCCCGGCGTCCAGCGCGGCATGGACCTTGCGGTTCACGGCGGCGTCCGTTTCACCGAACAGCTGCCGGCGCTCGCTGTGGCCGACGATTACGTACTTTACGCCCAGATCCTTGAGCATGGCGGCGGAAATCTCACCGGTGTAGGCGCCCTTTTCCTCATAGTAAAGATTCTCTGCACCCACGGAGATCCGCAGATCCTTAAAGGCGCGCGCGGCCACAGACAGGTTGCAGGCGGGCACGCACAGCACGGTTTCGCACCACTTGGCGCGGGTCATGAGCTTTTTCATCTCCTCGGCATACTTTTTGGTGTCCGAGGCGGTCATATTCATTTTCCAGTTGCCTGCGATGATCGTTTTGCGGTATCTGCGATTCATGAGTTGATTCTCCCTTTTCATTCTTACTTATATGGACTGCATGCCGGCCTCTCCGGCAGGAACGTACCGCTGCGCCGCTTCAGGGGGCGCAGCGGTACGGATGTGCGCAGGTTGTGGCTCCGCTGCCCGGGGATCGGTACTTACCGGTCCTGCAGGCAGGCAACGCCGGGAAGCTCCTTGCCCTCCAGAAATTCCAGCGAGGCGCCGCCGCCGGTGGAAATATGCGTCATCCGGTCGGCATAGCCCAACTGCTCCACCGCGGCGGCACTGTCGCCGCCGCCGACGATGGTGACGGCACCGGACTCAGCCATGGCTTTGGCCATGGCCTGGGTGCCCTTGGCAAAGGCAGGAAATTCAAAAACGCCCATGGGGCCGTTCCAGACCACCGTGCCGGCGCCGCGGACGGCGGCACAGAACGCCTCGGTGGTGTCGGGACCGATGTCCATTCCCATCAGATCGTCGCCGATGTGCATGGAATCCACCACGACGGGGGCGGCATCGGCGGAGAATTCGGCTGCGGCCACCGTGTCTGTGGGCAGCAGCAGTGCAACGCCCCGCTCCTTGGCCTGGGCGATCATCTCCCGCGCGAAATCCAGACGCTCCGGGTCACACAGGCTTTTCCCGATCTGTCCGCCCTGAGCGGCCAGGAAGGTATAGGCCATGCCGCCGCCCAGAATGATGGTGTCGGCCCGGGTCAGCAGATTGCGGATCACGCCGATCTTGTCGGCCACCTTGGCGCCGCCCAGCACGGCCACAAAGGGGCGGCGGGGCTGCTCCAGAGCCTTGCCCATGATCTCCAGCTCCTTGGCGACCAGGAAGCCGGACACGGCGGGCAGATACGCGGCCACGCCCACGGTGGAGGCGTGGGCCCGATGCACGGAGCCGAAGGCGTCCGAGACGAACAGCTCCGCCAGGGAGGCCAGGGCTTTGGCAAAGGCCGGATCGTTCTTTTCTTCCTCAATGTGGAAGCGGGTATTCTCCAGCAGCAGGATCTGGCCGGGCTGCAGCGCGGCGGCCTTGGCCTGCGCATCCGGGCCGATCACATCCGAGGCGAACTGGATCTCCCAGCCCAGCAGCTCGCTCAGGCGGACGGCCACCGGCGCCAGACTCAGCGATTCGATCCGCTGCCCCTTGGGCTTGCCCAGGTGGGAGCAGGCGATCACGGCCGCGCCGTTTTCCAGCAGGTAGCGAATGGTGGGCAGCGCGGCGACAATGCGCTTGTCGCTGGTGATCGCACCGGTCTTTTTATCCTGGGGTACGTTGAAGTCACAGCGCAGCAAAACTTTCTTTCCGTGCACATCCACGTCCAGAACGGTCTTTTTGTTGTAATTCATGACAACGCCTCCTGATTTATAAGAATGGGATACATGCAGGATCGGACAAAGAAAGGGATCTTATTCTTCCGCCATTTCTCCCTGCGCCAGAAAACCGGGAAAACCGATCTGACGCAGCGCCTCATAGGCACACACGGCCACGGTGTTGGAAAGGTTCAGGCTGCGGGCCGCGGCCAGCATGGGCAGGCGGATGCATCGATCCCGGTGCGCCTCCCGGAACGCAAGGGGCAGCCCGGCGGTCTCTTTTCTGAAAAAAATCCAGCAGTTGTCCCGGAACCGGGCCTGGCAGTATGACTGGGGGGCTTTTGTGGTGGTCAGCCACAGATCGTCCAGCGCCTCCGGATGGCGGGCGAACAGGTCGTTCAGATCGGCGTAGTCCGCGATCTCCACCAAGGGCCAGTAGTCCAGACCGCAGCGCTTCATGTTGCGCCGGACCGCCGCGTCGGAAATATCAAAGCCCAGGGGCTGCACCAGATGCAGCCGGCTGCCGGTGGCCGCGCAGGTCCGGGCGATGTTGCCGCAATTTTGCGGGATTTCCGGCTCGACCAATACTATGTTCAGCATGAAGCGGGAACCTTCCTTCCGTAAAGAGCGAACCTCATTGTAATCCATTGCATCTGCGAATTCAACTGTAATGTGTAAAGAAATACGGATTTTCATGAGAAATGCCAACAATTGCCCCGGAAATTCTGCTAAGTGATGAAAAAAGACGGGGCTGAAAAGGACCGCGGGCGGGAAAACGGACGATTTCCCGCAAAACGTGCCGGAAATCGTGCGAAATGCCGAAAAGCTTCCGGAAAATTCGGAAACTATTTCTGAAAGGGCACTGGATTTTTAGCGGAACTTTGTTATAATAACATTGCATATACGGAAGGAGGGGATACCGATGGATCAAATGACACGGGCCGTATTGTTTCTGAACGGGGCTGACGACGAAAAAAAACCGCTGATGCTGGAATCCATTTTATTCTGTCCGCTGCTCACCTGGGCTGGCGAGGCATTGATAAAACGCAGCATCCGGCGGTTTTTTATTGTATGTCCGGAGTCCTGGCAGGCGGAGGCGCGCCGCTGCTTCTCCCCGGAGGCAGAGGTGACCGTTTCGTCCGATCCGGCGGACCTGGCGGCTTTTTTGAAGGAAGAGGGTCCAGTGGCGGTACTCCCCTGCGCGATGATTCCGGAGGAGCTTCCCGGCGGCCGCAATTGTGCGTATACCGCGCCGGCGTCGGACCTGGCAAAGCAGCTCGGCGGCGGTTGGGACGGTTCGGCCGATCCCTGTGCGGAGCCGCTGGCGGGCTTTACTGCGGTGGATGATCTGCTCTGCCTGCGGGAGCGGGAGCTGGAGTGCCGGGACGCCATCGTGCGCCGGCACCGGGCGAACGGTGTGCACATTCTGGACGGGGCGGCGGTTTACATTGACCCCCGGGCGGAGATCGGCACAGGCAGCCTGATCCTGCCGGGAACCATTCTGCGGGGCCGCACCCGGATCGGGTGCGGCTGCGAGATCGGGCCCAACACCATGATCCGGGACTGCACGGTGGGCGATGCGTCCACGGTGAACGCTTCGCAGCTCAATGAAAGCACCGTGGGCTGCCGCACGAATGTGGGTCCCTTCGCATACGTCCGCCCGGGCTGCACCGTGGGAGACGATATTAAGGTGGGCGATTTTGTGGAATTGAAAAATTCCGTGATCGGCCACGGGACCAAGATCTCGCATCTGACCTATGTGGGGGACAGTGACGTGGGCGAGCATGTGAACTTCGGCTGCGGCACGGTGACCACCAACTACGACGGATTTAAAAAATACCGCACCACGGTGGGCGACCATGTGTTCATCGGCTGCAACACCAATCTGGTGGCACCGGTGCGGGTGGGTGACGGCGCGTACATTGCCGCCGGGGCCACCATTACCGAGGATGTTCCGCCGGATGCGCTGGCCATTGCCCGCTCCCGCCAGACGGTGAAAGAGGGCTGGGCGGAGCGCAACCGGAAAAAACACGCCGGGACCTGAATTTCGTAAGATCGGCCGGAGAGCGTTGCACCGGCGATTTGAGATAGGACAACACAAGATAAAGAACGGAAGAAAAGAGGATACTTGGATATGATTTCTCACGGTAAGGACATTAAAATTTTTACCGGCAATTCCAATCCCAAGCTGGCGCAGGACATCTGTGCGCTGATGGGGACGAAGCTGGGCGAGGCGGAGATCGGCCGCTTCTCCGACGGAGAGGTGTTCGTCTCTTTGTATGAGAGCGTCCGCGGCTCCGACGTGTTTGTGGTGGAATCCACCTGCTCTCCGGTCAACGACAGCCTGATGGAGTTGCTCATCATGATCGACGCCCTCAAGCGCGCCAGCGCCGGCCGCATCACCGCCGTGATGCCCTACTATGGCTACGCCCGGCAGGACCGCAAGGCCAAGGCCCGCGATCCCATCACGGCCAAGCTGGTGGCCAACATGCTCACCGCCGCCGGTGCGGACCGGGTGCTGACCATGGACCTGCACGCATCCCAGATCCAGGGCTTTTTCGACATCCCGGTGGACAACCTGCTGGGCAATCCCATTTTTGTGGATTACTATGCCAAGAAGTTCGGCTCTGAGTGCGAGAACATGATGGTGGTGTCTCCGGACGTGGGCTCTGTGGCCCGGGCCCGGGCCTTTGCCCAGAAGCTGCACATGAACATGGCCATCGTGGACAAGCGCCGCCAGAAGGCGAACCAGTGTGAGGTCATGAACATCATCGGCGATGTGGAGGGCAAGGACTGCATCCTCTTTGACGACATGGTGGATACCGGCGGATCCCTGTGCAATGCGGCCAAGGCCGTGATGGAAGTGGGTCACGCCAAATCGGTCTGCGCCTGTGCGTCTCACGGCGTGCTCTCCGGTCCGGCCATTGACCGGATCAACGACTCGGTCATTACGGAACTGGCCCTGCTGGATACCATTCCGGCCATCGATCCGGCCAAGAGCAGCAAGATCAAGTATCTGACCGTGGCGCCGCTGTTCTCCGAGGCGATCGAGCGCATTTATCAGGAGGTCTCCATCTCCAAGCTCTTCCGCTGAGCGAGGCGGAAAAAAGATACCGGATTACCGACAAGGCGGGAAAGAATGTTCTTTCCCGCCTTGCGGGCGTAACGGTGCAAACTTTACGGGGGAGGAGCATACGATGCTGTTTGAAAAAAAGTCTTCCGGAGTGGAATGGCTGGTCGTCGGTCTGGGCAATCCCGGGGAGAAGTACCGCAATACCCGGCACAATATGGGCTTTTTGGCCCTGGACCTGCTGGCAGAGCAGCTGAATGTCCGGGTGGACCGGATCAAATACAAGGCGGTGACGGCACAGGCGACCCTGGGCGGCGCCCGCTGCCTTCTGATGAAGCCGCAGACCTTTATGAATCTTTCCGGCGAGGCGGTACGGGAGGCGGCCCAGTTTTACAAGATCCCGCCGGAGCGGGTCCTGGTCCTCTACGACGATGTGTCGCTGCCGGTGGGGAAGATCCGGGTGCGGCCCTCCGGCTCCGCCGGCGGCCACAACGGGATCAAGAACATCATTGCCCACCTGGGCACGGATCAGTTTCCCCGGGTGAAGATCGGCGTGGGGCAGGCCCCGGCCGGCGAGATGATCGACTGGGTCATCGGCGTGCCGCCCCTGGCGGACCGGGAAGCGCTGCTGGAGGCGGCCAAGCGGGCCGGGCAGGCGGCGGAATGCGTGATCGCCCAGGGCTGTCAGAAGGCGCAGAACCAATTCAACTGATGGCTGCACCGCCCGCAGCTCTGCGCACGGGTGTTCTGCGGCCTAATGCTTCCATAATTTTACATATTTAGCACATTCCGGCGTGCGGATTTTGCCGGCCGAAAGGGGGAGAAGCATGGATCAACTGCTGAACAAGATCAATACCCTGCCCGAGATGCAGGAGCTGACCGGGTGGATCGCCCGCGGCGGCGGTCCGGCAGAACTGACCGGGGTCCAGAGCGCCCAGCGGGCCCTGGTGGGCGCGGCGGCATCCGCTGCCCTGAAGCGGCCGGCGGTGTTCGTCTGCGCGGACGAGCGGGAGGCCCAGACCCTCTGTGGGGATCTGCGCACCCTCTCCGGCCGGGAGCCGGTGCTGCTTTTGAGTCGGGAGTGGCAGTTCCGGGCGGCGATCACCTCCCGGGAGTGGGAGCGCAGCCGCCTGGCGGCGCTGTGCGCCCTGGCAGAGGGGGAGGCGGCCGTTGTGGTGGCTACCGTGGATGCGCTGTGCGCCCGGACGCTGCCGCCGCAGCTGCTGCGCTCACTGCGCATCCCGCTCCGGCCCGGGGATCGGGTGGACCTGACGGGTCTGGCGGCCCGGCTGACGGACATGGGCTATACCCGCTGCCAGCAGGTGGAAGGTGTGGGACAGTTTGCCCTGCGGGGCGGGATCCTGGATGTGTTTTCCCCGCTGATGGACCAGCCCCTGCGCTGCGAATTCTTTGACGACGAGATCGACTCGATGGGCGCCTTTGACCCGGGAACGCAGCGGCGGGTGAAGAACCTGGCCGAGGCCTGGCTTCTGCCGGCAGCGGAGGTGCTGCCGGCCCTGGCGCCGGATGGGCTTGCGGGACTTTCGGCGCGCATGGAGCAGCTGGCGGCGCGGCTTGCGCGCAAGGAAAAGACCGCCGCCGCGGCCCGGATGCTGCAGACCGATGCCCAGCGCCTGCGGGACGGGACGACTCTGGAGGGGATCGACCGGTATCTGGCGGCGGTTTACCCGGACTTTGTCAGCGCGGTGGACTATCTTCCCGGGGATGCCGTGGTGTTTTTGTGCGAAGGGGCCCGGGTGGATGAACGGCTGCGGGGCACGCTGCTGCAGCTGCGCCAGGATACGGAGACGCTGATGGAAGCCGGGGCTCTGGCGGGCGAGTATGCCCGGCTGTCCCTGTCTGAGAGCGAGCTGTATGCCGCGCTGGAGCACTTTCCGGTTGTAATGGAGGACGCGCTGCCCACCTCCCGCTGCCCGCTGCGGCCCCGGACGCTGCTGGCCATGACGGCCAAGCAGCTGCCCTCTTACGGCGGCAGCCTGGAGACGGCGGCGGAGGATATGGAGCATTACCGCGCCGCCAGCTGCGGCGTGCTGGTGCTGTGCGGCAGTGAGGCCCGGGCCGGGAATCTGCTGCGCCTGCTTCAGGAGCGGGGACTTCCGGCGGTGCTGGATCTTCCGGCGTCCGCGCTGCCCGGACCGGGGCAGGTGCGGATCGCTTTGGGAGCGCTGAGCGCCGGCAGCGAATTCCCCCAGCTGAAGCTGGCGGTTTTGACGGAGGGGCAGCTGCTGGCTCCGGCGCGGAAGCGGCAGCGGCTGAAAAAAGATTCCCGCCATCAAAAGCTGCAGTCCTATACGGACCTGACGCCGGGGGATCTGGTGGTCCACGTGCACCACGGCATCGGCCGCTTTACGGGGATCCAGCGGATGCCGGTGGATGGCGTGGAAAAGGACTATATCAAGATCGATTACGCCGGCGGCGACTGCCTGTACGTGCCGGTGACCCAGCTGGACCTGGTGAGCAAGTACATCGGCGGCGGGGAGGACCGGCAGGAGCACACGCGGCTGAACAAGCTGGGAGGAACGGAGTGGGCCCGGCAGAAATCCCGGGCCAAGGCGGCTGTCAAGGATCTGGCCAAGGGGCTGATCCGGCTTTATGCGGAGCGGTCCCGTCAGCCGGGATTTGCCTTTTCGCCGGATTCCGCCTGGCAGCAGGAGTTTGAGGACGCCTTTGAGTACGAGGAGACGGCCGACCAGCTGCGGGCGATCCGGGAGATCAAGCAGGATATGGAAAAGCCCCGGCCCATGGACCGGCTGCTGTGCGGAGACGTGGGCTACGGGAAGACCGAGGTGGCCCTGCGGGCCGTGATGAAATGCATTTTGGACGGAAAACAGGCGGCAATCCTGGTGCCGACGACCGTCCTGGCCCGGCAGCACTATGCCACAGCCATCAGCCGCTTCCGCAGCTTTCCGGTGAAGATCGCCCTGCTGTCCCGCTATACCGGTACCAAGGAGGCCAAGGCGATCCGGGAGGGGCTGGCAGCCGGGTCGGTGGATCTGGTGATCGGGACGCACAAGCTGCTGCAGAAAACCATCCGCTTCCGGGATCTGGGCCTGCTGGTCATCGACGAGGAGCAGCGCTTCGGCGTGACGCATAAGGAGCGCCTGCGGGAACTGGCCAAGCAGGTGGACACGCTGACGCTGTCCGCTACCCCCATTCCCCGGACGCTGAACATGGCCCTGTCCGGGCTGCGGGATCTTTCCACCATTGAAGAGCCGCCCCGGGACCGGCATCCGGTGCAGACCTATGTACTGGAGCACGACTGGGGCATTTTAGCCGATGCCATGCGCCGGGAACTGGACCGGGGCGGACAGGTCTACTATCTGCATAACCGGGTGGAGTCTATCTCCGCCACCGCCTCGCGGCTTCAGCAGCTGCTGGGGCCGGAGGTGCGGATCGTCGTCGGTCACGGTAAGATGGGCGAGCAGGAACTTTACTCCGTCATGCAGCAGATGGTGGATGGCGAGGCGGATGTGATGGTATGCACCACCATCATCGAAACGGGTATCGACATTCCCAACGTCAACACGCTGATCATCGAGGACGCGGACCGCTATGGTCTGGCACAGCTGCACCAGATCCGGGGGCGGATCGGCCGCAGCACCCGGCGGGCCTATGCCTATCTGACCTTCCGGCCGGGCAAGATCCTGCAGGAGACGGCGGCCAAGCGGCTGGCGGCCATACGGGAGTATGTGGAGTTCGGCTCCGGCTTCCGGATCGCCATGCGGGATCTTGAGATCCGGGGCGCCGGGAATCTGCTGGGGCCGGAACAGTCCGGCTTTTTGATGAGCGTGGGCTATGACCTCTATCTGAAGCTGCTGGAGGAGGCCGTTTTGGAGGAGAAGGGCGAACAGAAGAAGATCGTACCGGAATGCTCGGCGGATCTGACGGTCAGTGCCAACATTCCGGAGCGGTACGTGGCGTCGGCGGAACAGCGGATGGATCTTTATCGCCGCATTGCGGCCATCCGCACCGACGAAGAGGCGTCGGACCTGCTGGATGAGCTGATCGACCGTTACGGAGAGCCGCCCAAGCCGGTGCTGCGCCTGTTGGATGTGGCGCTGCTGCGGGCGGCGGCGGTGAAGGCCGGCGTCTGCGATATCTCCCAGAAGGGGGACCGGCTGAAGCTGACGCTGGCCAGCTTCCGGCCGGAGGCGCTGGCGGCGGTGTGTGCGATGCCCCGCTACAAAAACAGCCTGACCCTTTCCGGAACGGACACGCCGGCCCTGACCCTGCGTCTGCCTCCGCAGGCCGACGTGCTGGAGGCGGCCCTGACGCTGACCGAGGACCTGAAGCTGCAGGCTCCGCCGGCGGAAGACGACGAAACAAATTGATTCTGAATGATCCCCTTCCTGCGTACAATGGCTCAGAGACCGGAGCGGTACGAAAGGAAGGGGATCGTTTTTTATGGGACGAAGGAGCGTGCGGGTGCTGTCGGCTGCGCTGAGCCTGGCGGTTTTGTGTGCCTGCGGGATTTCGCCGGCGGCCGGGGAGGGGCTTTTATGCCGGGCGGCCGGCGTGCGGGCGGATGAGACATTTCTGACGGTGGACGGGCAGGCTGTGTGTGCGGAGCGCTATCTTTATTTTCTGGCGGAGGCCTGCGACCGGATCACCGACTGCTATCAGGACGAGGGTCTGGAGCCGGACTGGTCGGCGCAGATGGGGCAGCAGACGCTGGCCCAGTATGCGGCGGAGCAGGCGGTGCGGACGGCGGCTCTGTACGCCCAGGTGGAGGCCTGGGGGAGCCGCTATGACTGCTCCATCTCGGAGGACGAGCGGGCGGCGGCCCAGGCCCTGTGGCAGCCGGATGACGCCGGGGATGGGGCGCAGCGGGCCCAGCGGCTTGCCTATATGGGCGTGGACGAGGCTTTTGCGCAGGCCCTGTCGGAGGATTACTATCTCTATGCGCGGCTTTACCGCCTGTCCCGTACGGAGGGGAGCGAGCTGAACCCGGGAGCCGCCGCCCTGGAGACCTGGGGGCAAAGCCGCGGCATGTGTACGGTCAGGACGTTGTGCCTGCCGGCGCCGGACGGCGAGGATGCGGCTGCGCGGGAGACCCGCCGGGCCACGGCGGAGAATCTTTCCAAACAGCTGCAGCTGCATGAGGATCCGGAGGAGGCATTTTCCGCGTTGGGGAAGCAGGCGGGCGCCGCAGAGGAAATGAAGACCTTCGTGCCCGGCTCCAGCGGTCTGCCGGCGGAGGTGGAGGCGGCGGCTCTGACCCTTTCGGAAGGTGCACTGAGCCCGGTGATCGAGACGGAGAGCGGCTGCTGGCTGGTGCTGCGCGGGCCGCTGGATCAGGAGGCGGCGGCCGCCGCCTGGTTTGACGACCGGCTGCAGGCCGCGGCGGATACGGCGCAGATCCAGCGCAGCGCGGCGCTGGAAAAGCTGAACACCCGGGAGTTTTATGAGACGCTGTGCACCCTGCGCGCCCGGACGGAGCCGGCGGATCACGCGGCGGACTCCGGGGCAGGCAGCGGGGAGGCGTCCGGGTCGGCCGAAGTTTCCGCTTCCGACGGGGCCGACAGCCCGGCTCAGGGCACGGTGATCAATCTGCCGGACGGAAATCAGCAGAATGCATGAGCCGCCGCGGATAGCCGCTGCAGCGGCGCGGCGCGGAAGCGGGGAAGGGGCATCCGCAGGGAACAGAATGAAGCGCAGGAACCGGGCGCCGGGTAGAAAATACCCGACGCCCGGTTCCTGCAGAGGAAAACTTTTGTGCAAAGAAGAGAATTTTACAGATTATCGAATTACCACTTTACTTTGATAGCAAAATAAAGTAGAATGGCCGCAATGAGACGCGGGCCGCGGCCCTTCGAGGAGGAATCCCCCATGATGGAACTGGATCTGAATATGCTCAGGCCGCAGGAACGGATCTCTCTGCAGCTTCGGGTGCTGTACGAACAGGCAGGGTTTCGGCAATACCGGATGGGCCGGTTTGAAGAATATGGCCTGTATCAGGAAAACCGGCGTTTTCTTCCCAGCGAGCAGGTCATCACCTTTACGGATCTGGATGGACGTCTGCTGGCGCTCAAGCCGGATGTGACGCTGTCCATCGCCAAAAACGCTCCGGTAGAGCCGGGGCAGTGCGGGCGGTTTTATTATCTGGAAAACGTGTATCGCCCCTCGCAGGAGAGCCACACGTTCAAGGAAATCAGCCAGATGGGCCTTGAGTGCATCGGCGCGGTGGATGACGGCGTTACGGCGCAGGCAGTCTTTTTGGCGATTCAAAGCCTGGCCCTGACAGGGCAGGCGTTTACGATGGAACTGAGCCATATGGGCTTTGTCACCGGACTGCTGGACGCCGTAGGCGCGCCGGAGGCGGTGCGGCCGCAGCTGCTCAGCTGCATCCGCGATCACAACCGGCATGAGCTGCAGCGCTGCGCGGCCGCGGCGGGGCTTTCCAGGCAGGGCGGGGATGCCCTCTGCCGCCTGGGCGAACTGAACGGCCCGTGGAAACAGGTGCTGGCCGCGGCGGAGCCGCTGGCGCTCAACGCGGCCATGGGCGCCGCCCTGGCGGAGCTGCGGACGCTGTGCCTGGATCTGGACGCGCGGAACGGAACGGAGCATGTGCGGCTGGATCTGTCGCTGGTCAATGACATGGAGTACTATAACGGGCTGGTCCTGCAGGGGTATCTTTCCGGGCTCCCGCGGGCGGTGCTGCGGGGCGGACGGTATGATCCGCTGGTCTCCCAGTTCCGCAAGGGGGCCAGGGCGGTCGGGTTTGCTCTGTATCTGGACGAGCTGGCCCGGATGCGCGCATGCAGCCCGCAGAAGGCGGAGCCGGCGGTGCTGAATGTGGCACTGCCCAAAGGACGCCTGGGTGACAAGGTCTACAATCTGCTTTCGGGCGTGGGATACGGCTGCCCGGAAAATTACAATGATACCCGCAAGCTGGTGGTGGAGAACCCGGAGGCCGGAATCCGGTATTTTCTGGTCAAGCCCAGTGATGTGGCAATCTATGTGGAACATGGGGCGGCCGACATCGGGATCGTGGGAAAGGATATCCTGGAGGAGTCCGGCGCGGATGTTTATGAGCTGCTGGATACGGGCCTGGGCAAATGCCGTATGTGTGTGGCCGGCCCGGAGGACTTTCAGGATGATCCCGGTCGGGCGCTGCGCGTGGCGACGAAGTTTGTAAAGATCGCCAAGGCGTATTATGCCGCCCAGGGGCGGGACATTGATATTATCAAGCTGAACGGATCCATTGAGCTGGCGCCCATTCTGGGCCTTTCCGATGTGATCGTGGACATTGTGGAGACGGGGACGACCCTGCGGGAGAACCATCTGAAGGTCCTTACGGAGTTCATGCCGATTTCCGCCCGGTTCATTGCAAACCGGGCCAGCTATCAATTCAAGCGCCGGGAGATCGATACGCTTCTCGGCAAACTGCGGGAGGTGACAGAGCAGTGATCCCTATTGTAAATTTTGACGAGCTTGCCCCGGAGGAGATTCTGAACCGGGATATCCGGGCGGAGGAGCAGGTGGATGCGGCGGTGGATGCCGTAATCGCCGAGGTCCGTGCCCGGGGCGACGCGGCCCTTCGGGCATGCACCCGGCGCTTTGACGGCGTGGAGCTGCAGGAGCTGCAGGTGGCGCCGGAGGAACTGGATGCGGCCTTTGCCGCGCTGCGTCCGGATTTTCTGGAGACGCTGAAGCAGGCGGCAGAGAACATCCGCCGCTTTCACGAGCAGCAGATCCACCGGGATTTTGTGCTGACGGACCGGCCCGGGATCGTGATGGGGCAGCGCTATACGCCGATTGAAAGGGTGGGCATCTGCGTGCCCCGCAGCCCGGAGGCGTTCCCCTCCACGATTTTGATGAATGTGATCCCGGCCAAGCTGGCCGGCGTCCGTGAGATCGTACTGGTCACACCGCCGGATCAGGCCGGCCGTGTCAGCCCGGAAGCGCTGGCTGCGGCCCGGATCGCCGGGGCGGACAGAATTTTCAAGGTGGGCGGCGCCCAGGCGGTGGCAGCCCTTGCCTATGGGACCGAGAGCATTCCCCGGGTGGACAAGATCGTCGGCCCGGGCGGGATCTTCGTGGCGACCGCCAAGCGCAAGGTATTCGGCCAGGTGGCCATCGACATGATCGCCGGCCCCAGTGAGATCCTGGTTCTGGCGGATGGAAACTCCAACCCGGCCTGGGTAGCGGCGGATCTTTTAAGCCAGGCCGAGCATGACGTGCTGGCATCCGCCGTTCTGGTGACGGACAGCCCCGAGCTGGCCGGCGCGGTGCAGCAGGAGATCGAACGGCAGCTGCCCACGCTGCCCCGGGCGGCCGTGGCCCGCAGGTCCATTGACGAAAACGGAAAGATCATTGTGACCGACAATCTGGACAAGGCGGTGCTTTCTGCCAACCGCATCGCGCCGGAGCATCTGGAGCTGTGCGTGGACGATCCCTTCGCGCTGCTGCCTAGGATCCGGAACGCCGGCAGCATCTTCCTGGGCAGAATGGCGCCGGAGGCGCTGGGCGATTATTTTGCGGGCCCCAATCACACTCTGCCCACCAGCGGCACAGCCCGCTTTTCCAGCCCCCTTGGCGTGGATGATTTTGTCAAGAAGTCCAGCTTCTTATATTACGACCACGCGGCGCTGGCCCCGGTTGCCGGGCGCATTGCGGACTTTGCCCGCAGCGAGGGCCTGGAGGCCCATGCCCGCTCGGTGCTGATCCGGACGGAGGGAGGCGCGGCGCAATGAGCCGATTTTTATCCAAAGAGGCGGCGCGGCTGGCGCCGTACACACCGGGCGAGCAGCCGCAGAACCGGCGTTACATCAAGCTCAATACCAACGAAAGTCCCTTCCCACCCTCCCCCAAGGTGATCGAAGCCTTGAGCGCGGCGGAGGCCGGCCGGCTGAACCTGTATTCCGATCCGACCTGCGCGGGGCTGACGGCAGCCCTTTCCGAACGCTGCGGGCTTGGGCCGGAACAGATCCTGGCGGGAAACGGGTCGGATGAAATTCTGGCATTTGCGTTCCGGGCTTTCTGCGGCGAGGGCTGCGGCCCCGTATACGCGGATATTACTTACGGCTTTTACAAGGCGCAGACGGCACTTTTTGGCCTGGAGGCCCGGATCATCCCCCTGCGGGAGGATTTTACACTGAGCGTCAGCGACTATCTGGACGTTCCCGGGACCGTTGTGATCGCAAACCCCAACGCGCCCACCGGCATGGCCGTGCCGCGGGAGGAGATCCGGCGCCTGCTGGAGCGGGACCCCGATCGGGTCGTGATCGTGGATGAGGCCTATGTGGACTTCGGGGGAGAGAGCTGCGTGCCTCTGATCTCCGGTCATGACAACCTGCTGGTGGTGCAGACCCTTTCCAAAAGCCGTTCATTGGCCGGCGGCCGGGTCGGCTTTGCCCTGGGCAGCGCGGAGCTGATCCGTGCGCTCAACCGGGTCAAATACAGCTTCAATCCCTACAATGTGAACCGGCTGTCCCTGCTGGCCGGTGCCGCCGCGGTCGCGGATCAGGCCTATTTTGAAAGCTGTACGGCGGCGATCCGGGAGAACCGGACCTGGACGGCACGGAGGCTGGAGCAGCTGGGCTTTACGGTGCTGCCCTCTCAGGCAAACTTTCTCTTTGCGAAAAACAGCCGTATTTCCGGCGAGGTGCTGTATCGGAAGCTGAAGGAAAACGGCATCCTGGTGCGCTGGTTCGACGCGCCCCGGATCCGGGAGTATGTGCGGATCACCATCGGCTCCGCGGAACAGATGGCGGCCTTTGCGGATGCGGTGGCCCGCCTGCTGGAAGGACTGTAAAGGAGGAAGCTATGCGTACGGCAAGCATCGAACGGAAGACGAATGAGACGCAGATCAGCCTGACGCTGAATCTGGACGGCAGCGGACAGGTGTGCGCGGACACCGGCTGCGGGTTTTTGAACCATATGCTGACCCTGTTTGCCAGCCACGGGGACTTTGACCTGTCCGTCACCTGCCGCGGCGACACGGAGGTGGACGATCATCACAGTGTGGAGGATATCGGCATCTGCCTGGGACAGGCCTTCACCGAGGCCCTGGGCGATAAGCGCGGGATCACCCGCTACGGGCAGTTCCTGCTGCCGATGGATGAGACCTTGGTGCTGTGTGCCTGCGATCTTTCCGGACGGGATTATCTGGGCTGGGCGGTGGAGCTTCCCGCACAGAAGGTGGGCAGCTTTGATACGGAGCTGGCCAAGGAATTCTGGCTTGCCTTTGTCCGGACCTGCCCTGCATCGGTCCACATCCGGGAGCTGGCCGGCGAGAATACGCACCATATTCTGGAGGCCGTGTTCAAGGGGATGGGGCACACGCTGAGCGCGGCGGTGCGGCTGAACGAGCGGCACCGGGATGAAATTCCCAGTACGAAGGGGCGGCTGTAAATGATCGCGATTGTGGATTACGGCGTGGGAAACCTGTTTTCCCTGACGTCAAGCCTGCAATCCCTGGGGGCGGAGACGGAGGTGACCCGGGATCCGGAGCGCCTGCGGGCGGCGGACCGCGTCATTCTTCCCGGCGTGGGGGCATTCGGAGACGCCAAAGCCAAACTGGATGCCACCGGATTGGTGCCGGTGCTGCGGCAGGAGGCGGAGCGCAAGCCGCTGCTGGGGATCTGCCTGGGGATGCAGCTGCTGTTTGAGCGGAGCTTTGAATACGGCGTCCACGCGGGACTGGGATTGGTTCCGGGCGAGGTGGTATCCCTGCGGGAGGATCTGTCCGATCCGATGCTGAAGGTGCCCCATATGGGCTGGAACAGTCTGAAAATCGTGAAGGATGACCCGCTGTTCCGCTATTTTCAGGATGAGGAGTACGTCTACTATGTGCACAGCTTCTACGCGAAGGGCTGTGCAGACAGCACGCTGGGAACATCCCGGTACGGAAACGTGACCGTGACGGGAGCGGTGCGCCGCGGCCTTGTCTGGGGCACCCAGTTCCACCCGGAGAAGTCCGGCGCGGCGGGGCTGCGGCTGCTGAAAGCCTTCAGCGAGCTGTAAAAAAGACCACGAAGAACCAAGCGCGGGCCGGGATGGCTGCGGCCTTCCCGGCCGGGTCCGCGGGGCCCGGACCGACGCACGGCGGAGAAGGAGAATGACCATGCAGATTTTCCCGGCGATCGACCTGCGGGGCGGCCAGGTGGTCCGCCTGTACCAGGGCGATTATGAAAAAGAAACCGTCTATGGGACGGATCCCTGCGCCGTGGCGGAGGGATTTCGGGAGGCCGGTGCCCAATACCTCCATGTGGTGGATCTGGACGGGGCCCGGGACGGCACCACGGAGAATTTTTCAAGCATTGCCGCCCTGGCCGCCCGGGGCGGGCTTTACATGGAAGTGGGCGGCGGTATCCGCACGGAGGATCGGATCCGGCAGTATCTGGACCTTGGCGTAAGCCGGTGCATCCTAGGGACTGTGGCGGTAAAGGACTTTGCGTTTACCGCCCGCATGGCGCAGAAGTACGGCGACCGGATCGCCGTGGGCGTGGATATCCGGGACGGGTATGTGGCCGTCAACGGCTGGAAGGAACTGTCTGGGGAGCCGGGCCTTGCCTTTTGCCGCCGTTTGTACGAAGCCGGTGTCGGAACCGTGATCTGCACGGATATTTGCCGGGACGGTGCGGAGCGGGGCACCAACCTGGAGCTGTACCGGGAACTGGCGAATATAAAGGGCCTGGCCGTGACGGCGTCCGGCGGCGTCAGCTCCCTGGAGGAGCTGCGGGAGCTGCAGGCCATCGGCACCCGGGCTGCCATCCTGGGGAAGGCGCTGTATACCGGCCGGCTGGATTTAAGTGCGGTGATCCGGGAGGTGGGCGTATGCTAGCCAAACGGATCATTCCCTGCCTGGATATCCGGGACGGCCGGGTGGTAAAGGGCGTCAACTTCCAGGGCCTGCGGGACCTGGCGGACCCGGTGGAAATGGCCCGGTTTTATAATGATTCCGGCGCGGATGAGCTGGTCTTTTACGACATCACGGCCTCGGCGGAGGGGCGCGGCCTGTTTACGGATATTCTGCGCCGGGTGGCTGGTGAGATCTTTATCCCCCTGACCGTGGGCGGCGGCATCCGCACGCTGGACGACTTTGACCGGGTGCTCAAGTGCGGCGCGGATAAGGTCAGCGTCAATTCCGGGGCCATTGCGGACCCCGGACTCATTCGGGCGGCGGCGCAGAAATACGGCGACCAGTGCGTGGTGCTGAGCATGGATGTCAAGCGGGTGGACGGACGGTTCCATCTGTTTGCCAAGGGCGGCCGGGAGGATACCGGCCTGGACGCCATGGACTGGGCGGTCCGGGGCGTTTCCAACGGGGCCGGCGAGATCGTGCTCAATTCCATCGATACCGACGGCGTGAAGGGCGGCTTTGACCTTCCCATGCTGGACGAACTGGCGGCGCGGGTCAGCGTGCCGATCGTGGCCAGCGGCGGCGCCGGGACCATGGAGGACTTTTCGGAGCTTTTTAAGCACCCGGGCGTGGATGCGGGGCTGGCGGCCTCGATCTTCCATACGAAGCAGGTGCGCATCAACGATCTTAAGCGTTTCCTCCGCGCCCAGGGCGTGGAGATGCGTATTTGAAAAGGAGGGGCATGGGAAATGGATCTGAAGTTTGACGAAAAGGGCCTGATTCCGGCCATCGTGCAGGATCACTACACCAAAGAGGTCCTGACGCTGGCCTATATGAATGCGGAAAGCCTGGCGATCACCATCAATGAGCGGCGCACCTGTTTTTGGTCCCGAAGCCGGCAGGAGCTGTGGCGCAAGGGTGAGAGCAGCGGGAATGTGCAGCATGTGGTGAGCATTACGGCCGACTGCGACGGCGACGCGCTGGTGGTGGAGGTGGTGAAGGATGGACCGGCCTGCCACACCGGCGCAGAGAGCTGCTTTTTCAATGAGATCTACCTCTCCGATGAGCTCAAGCGCTTCAGCTATGAGGGCCTGTATCAGCTGATCGAAGGCCGCAGAACGACGCCCAAGGAGGGTAGCTATACCACCTACCTTTTTGAAAAGGGCCTGGACAAGATCCTGAAAAAGGTGGGTGAGGAGTGTACGGAGGTCATCATCGGCGGCCGCAAGGAGGATCGGGCGGAGACCATCTATGAAATCGCGGACCTGACGTATCATGTGATGGTGCTGATGGTGCAGATGGGGATCACCGTGGAGGATATTACCCGGGAGCTGGAAAAGCGCCACGTGGTGGATCACAAGGTGAAGCAGGAGCGGATGCAATGACGCCGGCCCGGTGCTCCGTCCATACCCATGCGGATCTTTGCGACGGAACGAACACGCTGGAGGAAATGGCCGCGGCGGCTTATGGGGCCGGGGTCCGGTACTACGGCGTATCCTGCCACAGCCACACCCCCATCCCGGAGGATGAGGGGTTTGTCCTGCCGGCAGATCTGACGCAGTATAAAAAAGCGGTGCTGGATCTGCGGCGCATGTACGCAGGCCGCATGGAGGTGCTGCTGGGACTGGAATGGGACAGTCAGTCCGACACGGCGCCGACGGGCCTGGACTATTGGATCGGTTCGGTGCACTCGCTGCGCTGCGGCGGAAAATACTATGCGCTGGACTGGTGTGAGGAGCGGCTTGCCGCCTGCCGGGATGAAGCCTTTGGCGGGGATGCACTGGCCATGGCGGAGGCGTATTTTCGGGAGGTTTGCCGGGTGGCGGCCCTGCGCCCCACGATTTTGGGACACATGGACCTGATCACAAAGCTCAACGGAGACGGCCGCTTTTTTGACGAGTCCCATCCCCGCTACCGCGCGGCCGCGCGGGAGGCGCTGCATCAGGCGGACCCGCAGGCGACACTGCTGGAGATCAACACCGGCGGGATGGCCCGGGGCTATCGGGAGGTGCCGTATCCGGCGCTGTTTCTTTTGAAGGAATGGCGGGATCTGAGGGGGAGAATCATCCTTTCCTCCGACGCCCACAGTGCCGATGCCATTCTTTACGGGTATGAGGAGGCGGCGGCGCTGGCTCGGGCGGCCGGGTTTCAAAGCAGCGTGCTGTTGACGGCGGCCGGCCCGCGGGAGGCAGGCTTGTAAGCGCCTGCGGACAGTAAGCGAAAAACCGGAAGGGAGCGGCGGCTCTCTTCCGGTTTTTTATTTTTTCAAAAGCTATTCGGCAAAGACCTGGGCCAGAAGGGCGATGGCGCGGTCCAGCCGCTCTGCGGACAGGCCGGCGTAGTTGATGACCAGTGTGTGGGCCAGCTCCGGCCGGGGCTCTGCGGCATACTCGGAGAGGAAACTCAGCCGGACGCCCAGCTCCTCCGCCCGGCGGCGCAGGTCTTCATCCGTGCGGGCGGTGTCCAGCTCCATCAGAAAGTGCAGCCCGGCCCCCTGCTCCACGATCCGGATCCGGCCGGAGAAGGGGCTGCGCTCAAAGGCGTCCAGCACCTGTCGGCGCAGGGTCCGGTATTCGGTGCGCATCCGGGCCAGATGCTGCTCGTAAAAGCCGCCGGCAATGAACCGGGCCAGAATCGACTGCTCCAGCCCGGGGACCGGGCAGGCGTAAAAATCCAGCTCCCGGAGATAACGCTCCAGAAGATCCGGCGGCAGAAGCATAAAGCCCACCCGGACGGAGGGGGCGATGGTCTGCGAGAAGGTGTTCAGATAGATGACCCGCCCCTGGGTGTCAATGCTTTGCAGCGAGGGAATCGGACGGCCGGAAAAGCGGAACTCGCTGTCGTAATCGTCCTCGATCAGGTATCCGTCCAGTGCGTCGGCCCAGCGCAGCAGCTCCTGCCGGCGGGCGATGGGGGTGACGATGCCGGTGGGGTAGTGGTGCGACGGCGAAATATGGGCGACCGTCGCACCGGAGGTCCGCAGCACGTCCGGACGCAGACCCTGCCGGTCCAGCGGGACTCGGACGCAGCGTACGCCGGAGTGCTCGTAGACCCGGGCGATTTTGGGGTAGCCGGGGTCCTCCAGGGCGAAGACCGCTTCCTTTCCAAGCAGCTGGGCCAGCAGCAGATAGAGATACTCGGCGCCGGCGCCGATGACGATCTGCTCCGGCGAAACGGCCATGCCCCGGTAATCCCGCAGATCGGCGGCGATGGCCTGGCGCAGGGCGGGCAGCCCCCGGTGGGGAATGGGGGCCAGAAGGGCGGCCCCCTCTTCGGACAGGGCCTGCCGGGTCAGGCGGGACCAGACCGACAGCGGAAAGCGGTCCGGCCGGATGCGGTTGGATTTCAGGTCCAGGGCCCACGGCCTGGCCGGCGGCTCCGGCGGGACCGCCGCGGCCTGGACCGGCGGAAGGGGCCGCTCGACCCGGGAGACGAAGAAGCCCCGCTTGGGCAGGGCGTATACATATCCCTCCGCCGTCAGCTGGGCGTAAGCCCCCTCCACGGTGATCACGGAAATGCGCAGATGCTCCGCCAGGG
Organism: uncultured Dysosmobacter sp.; assembly: GCA_934563745.1. Lineage (GTDB taxonomy): Bacteria > Bacillota > Clostridia > Oscillospirales > Oscillospiraceae > Oscillibacter. The sequence continues at coordinate 40,943 of CAKTHE010000004.1, forward strand.
CCCGCTTGGAGGGCAGCTTTTCATCGGCGCGCAGGACGCCGGTGAGAATGTCGTCCCGGATCTGCCGGTAAAGGGATTCGTACAGCGGCACGGGGCCGTGGGGATCCAGAGTATAGGTGCGCACGGGGAAGCCTCCTTTTTAACTGGCCTTATTAAAAACATTAAATCTGGGTATTTCAATCATATCACAGCTGCGCTACAATGACCACATCAAATTTCAGGGAGCGAGAGAAACAATGGAAAAAACAATGACTTCTTCTGCGGCAGAAAGCCGCTCCAATGTAAAGCGTCTGGTCATGACGGCGCTGCTGGCGGCGCTGGCCTGTGTGGCCACGCTGATTTTGAAGGTGCCCTCCCCCTCCGGCGGATACATGAATCTGGGCGACACGGTGGTGCTGCTGAGCGCCTATCTGCTGGGTCCGGTGTACGGCGCGGCGGCGGCCGGTGTGGGCTCCATGATGGCGGATATCCTGGCGGCTTATCCGGTGTACGCTCCGGCCACTTTGGTGATCAAGGCGATCATGGCTGTGGTGGCCGCCCTGATGTATCGGAAGCTGAAGGGCAGCGCGTTGGGCGTGCTGGCCTGCGGCGTCATCGGCGAGATCCCCATGGTGGTGGGCTACTGGCTGTTTGACGGGTTCCTGGCGGGCAGCCTGACCGGCGCGGCTGTCGGCATTCCCTCCAATCTGGTGCAGGCGGCCTTCGGCCTGATCGTGTCCACGGTGCTGGTGCTGAGCCTGCGGAAGAGCGGCTACGTCCGCAAGGAGTTCCCCCACGTGGGCTGAGCCCGTCCTGCGGCGGATATACATTATATTAAAAAACATGCGATACTTCAGGCAGCCCGTCCTCCTTCGGAGGTCGGGCTGTCTTTTCTTATTCAGTTGGCGTCGGCGCCTGAACATGCGGCCGGAAGGGCACAAAGCCCTGCGGGAAAAGCATTTTTTGCAGAGACCGGCTTCCAAAGTTTCCCTGAAAATGGCAGGGCGGGTCCCGACGAAATACAAAAATGAACGGAAAATCCTTGGATTTTGTGCCAAATATACCAGAAATGGAACGAAATTTTGGCGTTCACAGTCTGGACATTTTTTTTGAAGTGGTGTAGAATCAAGCTCAGTATGTGGTAGCATCGCTATCCAGGAGTAAAAATGAGGTGAAGACAATGGCACAAGCTTTCTTTGGCGGCGTTCATCCCAACGATATGAAGGCCGCGACGAACGGAAAGGCCATCGAGCAGCTGGCTCCGCCGGCGATGGTGGTCATCCCCATGTCTCAACACATCGGTGCGCCCTGCAAACCCTTGGTTGCAGTGGGCGATCATGTTAAGGTGGGACAGAGAATCGGCGAGCCTGGCGGCTTTGTTTCCTCCCCTGTTCATGCAAGCGTCTCCGGCGAGGTCGTGGCGGTGGAGCCCCGGCCCTCTTCCATGGGCGGCAACAGCATGGCGGTCGTGATCAAAAACGACTTCCAGAATGAGCTGTCGGAAGAAGTAAAGCCCGTTGAGAACGCGGACAGCATGAGCGCAGAGGAACTGGCCGAGGTCGTGAAAAACGCAGGTATCGTCGGTATGGGCGGCGCAACGTTCCCGACCCATATCAAGATCACCGGCGGCATCGGCAAGGTGGACACCGTGATCATCAACGGCGTGGAGTGCGAACCGTACATCACGTCCGACCACCGCACCATGCTGGAGCGGCCTGAGCAGGTCATCGGCGGCGCCAAGCTGCTGGCCAAGATGTTCGGTCTGGACAAGGTACATATCGGTATCGAGACGAACAAGCAGGATGCAATCGATTTCCTGAATCAGAAGATCGCAGAGGAGCAGGCCCCGATCGTCATTGATCCTCTGCACTGCCGCTATCCCCAGGGCGCTGAGAAGCAGCTGATCCAGGCGGTCACCGGCCGTCAGGTGCCTCCCGGCAGTCTGCCGGCTGAGGTGGGCTGTGCCGTGTTCAACCTGAACACCACCTGCGCCATCTACCGTGCGGTGACCACCGGCATGCCCGTGGTCAGCAAGATCGTTACGGTCACCGGCTCCGGCGTTGTGGAGCCCAAAAACCTGGAATGCCCCATCGGCACCCCCATCTCCAAGCTGTTTGACGCCTGCGGCGGCCTGAAGGATGAGACCTACAAGCTCATCATGGGCGGCCCGATGATGGGTACGGCCCAGTATACCACCGATGTGCCCGTCAACAAGGGCACCGGCAGCATCCTGGCATTTGCCGCGGATGAGGAAAAGACGGTGGAGAATCCCCAGTGCATCCGCTGCGGCAAGTGCGTGGCTGCCTGCCCCATGCATCTGGAGCCTTTGTTTATGTATCAGTACGCCAAAAAGGAAATGTACGACGAGCTGGATGCCGCCCACGTGACGGACTGCATGGAATGCGGCGCCTGCACCTACGGCTGCCCGGCTCGCCTGCACCTGGTCCAGATGTTCAAGACCGGCAAGCAGAAGCTCAACGCCAAGAAGGCCGCCGACAAGGCTGCCGCCGAGGCCAAGGCTGCAAAAGAGAAGAAGGAGGCGTAAGAGATGACGGATTACAAGAATTTGAAACTGATCGCTACGTCTTCTCCCCATGTGCGCGGCAATGAGACCACCCGCTCTTTGATGCTGGACGTGATCATTGCCCTGATCCCCGCGCTGGCGATCGGCGTGTACTTTTCCGGTCCCCGCGCCCTGGCGCTGACCATTGTGTCGATTCTGGGCTGCGTGTTTTTTGAGTGGCTGTACCGGAAGGTCATGAAGAAGCCCCAGTCCATCGGCGATCTGTCCGCCGTGGTCACCGGCATGCTGCTGGCCTTCGTGTGCCCCGTCATGATGCCCTACTGGATGATCCTGGTGGGCGACTTCTTCGCCATCGTCGTCGTCAAGCAGCTTTTCGGCGGCATCGGCATGAACTTCATCAACCCCGCTCTGGGCGGCCGTGCCTTCCTGCTGGGCAGCTATGCCGGCGTGATGACCACCTGGGCGGCTCCCGGCAGCTATGCGCCTCTGTTCGGCTCCACCGCGGATGTGGTGACGGCCGCAACGCCCATGTCCTATCTGCACGCCAATAACCTGGCGGACCTGAAGGCCACCTACAGCGTGGCGGACATGTTCCTGGGCAAGATCGGCGGCTCCGTCGGCGAGATCAGCGCCCTGATGCTGATCATCGGCGGCATTTACCTGATCGTCCGCAAGGTGATCACCTTCCATATCCCTGTCAGCTACATTGCCACGGTGGCGGTGCTGACGCTGGTGTTCCCCCGGGGCAATTCTCCGGTGGAGTGGATGCTCTACAACGTTTTCGGCGGCGGCCTGATGCTGGGCGCCATCTTTATGGCGACGGACTATGTCACCTCCCCCATGACCAAAAAGGGTCAGGTGATCTTTGGCATCGGCTGCGGCATCTTCACGGTGCTGATCCGCTACTTCGGTTCTTATAATGAGGGTGTGTGCTATTCCATCATGGTGATGAACCTGCTCGTGGCCCTGATCGATAAGAACGTCAAGCCCACGCGCTTCGGCAGCGTGAAATCCGCAAAGAAGGAGGCGGCCGCGAAATGAGCGAGAATGTGAAGACCAAGGAAAAGGTCGATATGGACCCGAAATACATTGTCCGCCTGACGCTGACCCTGCTGCTGACCTGTGTGGTCGTGGCGGGCCTGCTGGGCCTGGTCAATAAGGTGACCCTGCCCAACATCACCGCGATCAACGAGAGAAAGACCGCAGAAGCCATCCAGAAGGTCATGCCCGAGATGGACGGCACGCCTGTCACGCTGGACGTGACGGACGATATGACCGCCGCCGCTTCCGGCGCGGGCGCTTCCGTGACCGAGGCCTACGAGGCCCAGGCCGGCGGCAGCACCATCGGCTATGCGCTGAAGATCGTGGCCTCCGGTTCGCAGGGCAACATCGAAATGATGGTTGGCGTTGATACCGAGGGGACCGTCACCGGCGTTTCCATCGTCAATAACTCCGAAACGGCCGGCATCGGCTCTAAGGTCATGGCCAATGAAAACGGCGTTCTGGACCAGTTCATCGGCAAGAGCGCCGCGGACGGCGCGCTGACGGTGGGCGTCAACGTGGACGCCATTACCGGCGCTACGGTGTCCACCCGCGGTGTGACCACCGGCGTGAACGCCGCGCTGGCCGTGGCCGGCGTGATGGGCTGATGAAAGGAGGAGCAAACAGATGAATCTGAAAAAACAGTTTATGGACGGCTTGCTGTATCAGAACCCCGTTCTGGTGCAGGTGCTGGGCATGTGCTCCACCATGGCCATCACGACGTCGTTTTTCAACGGCCTGGGCATGGGCGTCGCGGTTCTGGTGATCCTGACGCTGTCCAACGTGCTGATTTCCCTGCTGCGCAAAATCATTCCCGACAAGATCCGTATCGCCATGTTCATCGTGGTGATCGCCGGCTTCGTGACCATGGTGGATCTGTTCCTGCAGGCCTTTGTCCCCGCTCTGGCTAAGTCCCTGGGCGTGTTCATTCCGCTGATCGTGGTGAACTGCATCATCCTGGGCCGTGCGGAAGCCTTCTCCTACAAAAACGGCGTGGCCGCTTCGTTCTTTGACGGTATTTTCCAGGGCATCGGTTATACGGTGGTGCTGCTGATCATGTGCATCATTCGTGAGTTCCTGGGCGCCGGCACTTTCGGCGGCGGCCTGCTGGGGCCTGTCAATGAGGCCGGCACCCACATGGGCATTCAGATCCTGCCGTCCCAGTTCCCGGCCGGTATGCTGACGCTGCCCGTGGGCGGCTTCCTGGTGCTGGGCTGCCTGATCGCGGCCATGCAGTGGGCGCTGAGCCGGCCCAAGAAGAATAAGGAGGAGAGCAAATAATGGATCAGATCTATCAACTCCTGGCGATCACGCTGGGTGCTATTCTGTCGAATAACTTCATCTTCTCCCAGTTCCTGGGCATCTGCCCCTTCCTGGGCGTTTCCAAGAAGGTTGACACTGCTGTGGGCATGGGCATCGCCGTGACCTTCGTTATGGGTCTGGCCTCCGCCATGACCTGGCTGGTGAACACCTTCATTCTGATCCCCCTGGATCTGGGCTATATGCAGACGGTGGCCTTCATTCTGGTGATCGCCTCCCTGGTGCAGTTCATCGAAATGTTCCTGCAGAAGTCCATGCCCGCCCTGTACACGGCGCTGGGCGTGTACCTGCCCCTGATCACCACCAACTGCGCGGTGCTGGGCGTTGCGCTGCTGAACATCCAGAACAACTACAACTTCATTTCCTCCGTGGTCTACGGCATCACCGGCGGCCTGGGCTTCCTGCTGGCTATCGTGCTGTTCGCCAGCATCCGGGAGCGTCTGGTCTTTGCCGACTATCCCAAGGCCTTCGAAGGATTCCCCATCGCACTGATCACGGCCGGCCTGATGGCCCTGGCATTCATGGGCTTCTCCGGCCTGAAAATCTGGTAAGGAGGCAGAAAAATGACGAACGTTGTGTACGCAGTTCTGGTTCTGGGCATCCTGGGCGGTGTCTTCGGACTGGTCCTGTCTATCGCCTCCAAGGTCTTTGAGGTGAAGAAAGACCCCCGTGAGGAAGAGATCCTCGGTCACCTGGCCGGCGCGAACTGCGGCGGCTGCGGCTTCCCCGGCTGTGCCGGTCTTGCGGCTGCGATCCTGGCCGGCGATGCGCCCTGCAATGCGTGCGCGCCTGCCGGTCCGGACAATGCGGCGGCCATTGCCGCCATCATGGGCGTGGAAGCGCCCTCCGGCGAGCCGCAGGTGGCCTATGTCCGCTGCAACGGCGGTCAGGACGCCAAGAAGAGATATGAGTACGTGGGCATCCACGAGTGCACGGCCGCTACCAAGGTGGCCGGCGGCCCGCTGGAGTGCGGCTTTGGCTGCATGGGCTTCGGCTCCTGCGTCAATGCCTGCCAGTTCGGCGCCATCTCCATCAACGAGCGCGGCGTTGCCCAGGTGGATCCGGAAAAGTGCACGGACTGCATGGCCTGCGCCGCAGCCTGCCCCCGGAACCTGATCGTTTCCGTGCCCAAGTCCAAGAAGGTCCACGTGGCCTGCGCCAACCAGGACAAGGGCAAGGCGGCGATGAGCGTGTGCGCGCATTCCTGCATCGGCTGCGGCCTGTGCACCAAGGAGTGCAAGTTTGACGCCATCCATGTGGTGAACGGCGTAGCCGTGGTGGATTACGACAAGTGCAAGGGCTGCAAGCTGTGCACCAAGGTCTGCCCCCGCGACGCCATCAGCCCCATTGCCACCGCTGAGGAAAAGGCCAAGTATAAGGAGATCAAGAAGGCTCAGGCCGAAAAGGCCAAGGCCGCTGCGGCTGCCGCTGCTGAAAAAGCGAAGGCTGAGTGATCGATCCTACAAAAAAAGATTCCCCGGATCCGCTGGATTCGGGGAATCTTTTTGCAAAAAGCCATTGCAATTCGCGGTTCCTGCCGTATAATAGGATTCGACAATTGCAAAGAGGCAGAGTAGAAAAACGTGTGTTTGTCAGTGCCGGTAAAACGGGGAGTTGTTTGCCGGACGAAAAGGCTGCGGCCTGCAGTGCGTTTTTCGCATCCCGCTGCCGCATGAGAGTGAAGCCCTTCCTTTTGTGCGGTGTTCCGGTATCGGACTGCCCCGCGCATGAAAGGAAGGTATTTTTATGTTCAAATTCAATGCAAAAACCATCAGCCGCATCGGCATCCTGGCGGCACTGTACGTGCTGCTGAACCTGGTGTCCATCAAGGCGGGCAACATCCGCATCACGTTTGCTTCGCTTCCGGTGGTGACCAGTGCACTGCTGTTCGGTCCGGAGGAGGCCATGCTGACGGCTCTTTTGGGCGAATTCTGCAATCAGCTTTTGACCTATGGCCTGACGGCAACCACGGTTTTGTGGCTGATCCCGCCGGCTGTCCGTGGTCTGGTGGTGGGTCTGGCGGCTGTACGGGCCTGGAAGGGGCAGCGCCCGCTGGAGAGCCGTCCGGCTGCCTGCTATGCGGTGTGCTTTGCCGGCGCTGTGGCCACGACGCTTTCCAATACCGCCGCACTGGCGGCCGACGCCCTGATTGGCGGTTACTACAGCCGGACGGTGGTGTTTGCCCAGCTGGGCAGCCGCCTGATCTCCGGTCTGGTGGTGGCCGGCGTGATCGCTACGGTGGCGATGCCGCTGGCGGTGCTTCTGCGGCGGCAGGGCTTTGTCCGCCGGGCGGCCTGAGAGAGACCGGGAGGACGAGAACCGATGACGGCGGAAGAAGCGATTGCCTATATCGAGTCGTTCCAATGGCAGGCCCATGCGCCGGGTCTGGGACGGATCCGGGCGCTGCTGGCGGCTTTGGGAGATCCCCAGAAAAAGCTGCGGTTTGTCCATGTGGCGGGGACGGACGGAAAGGGAAGCACCTGCGCCTGCGTGGCCGCCGTGCTGCAGGCGGCCGGTTATCGGGTGGGGCTGAATACGTCGCCGCATCTGGTGCATTTTCATGAGCGGATCTCCGTGAACGGAACGTATATTTCCGATGAGGATCTGGCGGAACTGACCGGGCAGATCCGCCCGGCTGCTGAGGCCATGGAGGAGGCACCCACGGAATTTGAGCTGATCTTGGCGCTGGCCCTGCTGTATTTCGTGCGCTGCCGCTGTGAGATCGTGGTGCTGGAAGTGGGAATGGGCGGCGCATTGGACGCATCAAACGTCATTGATCCGCCGGAGGTGGCCGTGATCACCGCCATGGGCATGGATCACGTAAAGGAGCTGGGCCCCACGCTGGCAGACATTGCCCGGGCCAAGGCCGGGATCATAAAGCCCGGCGGCGCTGTGGTCAGCTACGGCGGTGTCCCGGAGGCGGACGCCGTGATCCGCTCAGCCTGCGCGGAGCGGGGCGCGCAGCTGCGGGAGGTGGACTTTTCCCGCCTGCACATCCGGGAGCAGGACCTGGACGGAACGGTGTTTGACTGCCGGCCGTACGGGCGGATCCATCTTGCCCTGCTGGGGGCTTATCAGCCGAAAAATGCCCTGACGGCGATCACCGCGCTGGAGGTTTTGCGGGAAAAGGGCTGGAACATTCCGGACGCGGCACTTGCAGAGGGACTGCACACGGTACGCTGGCCCGGCCGGTTTGAGCGGCTGCGCCGGAACCCGGACTTTTTGCTGGACGGTGCCCACAACGCCCACGGTATGGCGGCGGCTGCAGAGAGTCTGCACATCTGTTTCCCGCAGGGAAACGTGGTGTTTCTGGTGGGGGTGATGGCGGACAAGGATGTGCCGGCCATGATGGAGCTGCTGGCACCGCTGGCCAAGGCCTTTGTGGCCGTCCGTCCGCACCACGTCCGGGCTATGGACGAAGAGACGCTGGGCGCGCTGCTGCGTCCGCTGGGCCGTCCGGTTCTGGAATGCGCCTCCGTAGAGGAAGGGGTCCGGCAGGCGGAGCTGCTGACAGGCGCCTCCGGCGCCGTATGCGCTCTGGGCTCGCTGTATTTTTCCGGCGATGTGCGCCGGGCGGTGGAAGCAGTCGGAGGCATGTGAAAAAAGAAACCGGTCCGCGGCTGCGGACGGCGGTATGCGGCTGCGGGATGCGGCTGCGGATCCTGCAGATTCCGCATCTGCGGACCAAAAAACGGAAATCACCGGGCTGCCTTTCGGGGCGGTCCGGTGATTTACAATTCCTTTGAAAAACGTTCACAAATTGTTTATATCCGCTCATTGACAACCGGGGAATGTGGTGGTAAACTGCGTTTAGCACTCAGGGAAAGAGAGTGCTAAATCCAAAACGGGCAGACCGGATGGAAAGAGAGAGGCCGTGTGGAACTCACAGAGCGGAAAAAGCAAATACTCAAGATCGTAGTAGAGGCGTATATCCACTCGGCGGAGCCGGTGGGATCCAAGACCATCGCCCAGCAGATGGGCGGCGTCAGTTCCGCCACGATCCGCAACGAGCTGGCCGATCTGACCGAGCTTGGCTATCTGGAGCAGCCGCATACTTCCGCCGGCCGGATTCCCTCTCCCCAGGGTTATCGGCTCTACGTCAACGAGCTGATGGAAAAGCAGCGCCTCTCCGTTCAGGAGACGGAGCGCATCAATCAGGCTCTGCAGATCAAGATGGAGGAGCTGGATCAGGTCATTTCCCAGGCCGGGCGGGCAGTTGCTTCCCTGGCAGGGTACCCGGCCTACGCGATCACGGCCGGGAAACACGCTCTGAGCGCCAGCCGGTTTGAGCTGCTGCCGGTGGATGAAAAAAGCTGCATCGTTGTGATGATGATGGGCGACCACCGGGTCAAAAGTCAGCTGCTGCGGCTGCAGCTGCGGGTGGACCCCGAGCAGATCCCCACGCTGGTGAATCTGCTGAACACCCATTTTACCGGCATTTCCACCGATGAGATGAACCTGCGGCTGATGAACGTTTCGGATCAGGTCTCGCCCCAGGTGTTTTTGCTGCTGAGCCAGACCGTGGCCTATGCGGTGGACGCGCTGGAAGAGGCCGGGCACCGGGAGGTATTTACCGCCGGCGCCACCGAGCTTTTGAAGATCCCGGAGTTCCGGGACGCGGATAAGGCCCACGAGCTGATGAGCTTTCTGGATGACGGAAAGGATCATCTGCCGGCGCCGGATGAGAATACACCTATGAAGATCTTGATCGGACCGGAGAATGTCAGCCGGGAGCTGAAGAACACCAGCGTGGTGGTCGCCAGCTACGATATCGGCGAGGACATGCGGGGCCTGATCGGCGTGGTTGGGCCCACGCGGATGGATTACGCGGCTGTGGCCGCCCGGCTGAGCTTTTTTGCCGACGGACTGACGCAGCTGTTCGGAAAACAGGAATTGCCCCCGAAGGAGGAAGGGAAACCATGAGCGAAGAGACGAAGACCCCGCAGCCGGAACAGGGCGCGGAGCAGGCGGAACCCCAAAAGGAGACCGCGGCGCCGGAAGCGGAGGCTGCCGCCGCACCGGAGACGGAGAAGGCGGAGGCCAAGGGCGGCGCCAAGAAGAAAGAGTCTAAAAAGAAAGAAAAAGAAAAGACCTACACCCTGACCCGGGAACAGATGGAGGCGGCCGAACTGGCGGCCAAACAGCTGGTATCCGTGAAGGATCAGTTCACCCGCCTGAGTGCGGAATATGACAATTACCGCAAGCGCACGACCAAGGAAAAAGAGGGAATCTACCAGGACGCCAAGGCGGATACCATCAAGGCGTTTTTGGATGTGTACGACAACCTGGAGCGGGCGGCCAACACCGCCGGCGATGAGGATTCCCCCCACAAAAAGGGCCTGCAGATGATCTTCACTCAGTATCAGGAGATTCTGAAGAAGCTGGGTGTGACCGAGATCGAGGCCAAGGGCGTACCCTTTGACCCCACGCTGCACAACGCAGTGATGCACATTGACGATGACACCCTGGGGGAGAATGTGGTGTCCCAGGTGTTCCAGGCCGGCTTTATGCTGGATGGAAAGGTAGTCCGTCACGCCATCGTGCAGGTGGCAAACTGAAGCCCCGGCGGGCATGCATCCGACAATTCCCGGCGAAAGCCGGAGGAAAAATCAAATCATAAACAAACCGTTTCGATAAATTGGAGGAATCATTTATGTCTAAGGTTATCGGTATTGATTTAGGTACTACCAACTCCTGCGTGGCCGTCATGGAGGGCGGCGAAGCAGTTGTGATCCCCAACGCGGAGGGCAACCGTACCACCCCGTCCGTCGTGGCATTCAGCAAGACCGGCGAGCGTATGGTGGGCCAGGTGGCAAAGCGCCAGGCGATCACCAACCCCGACCGCACCATCTCTTCCATCAAGCGTGAGATGGGCAGCGATTACAAAGTAAACATCGACTCCAAGGCCTACACGCCCCAGGAGATCAGCGCCATGATCCTGCAGAAGCTGAAGGCCGACGCAGAGGCGTATCTGGGCGGCACGGTCAGCGAGGCGGTCATCACGGTGCCGGCTTACTTCACCGACGCCCAGCGTCAGGCCACCAAGGATGCCGGCAAGATCGCCGGCCTGGATGTAAAGCGGATCATCAACGAGCCCACGGCCGCTGCCCTGGCATACGGCGTGGATAAGGAGCAGTCCCAGAAGATCATGGTCTACGATCTGGGCGGCGGCACCTTCGATGTGTCCATTCTGGACATTGATGACGGCGTCATCGAAGTTCTGGCTACGGCCGGCAACAACCGTCTGGGCGGCGATGACTTTGATGAGTGCATCATGAAGTGGATGATCGGCGAGTTTAAGAAGAGCGACGGCGTGGACCTGTCCGGCGACCGGGTGGCCATGCAGCGGCTGAAAGAGGCTGCCGAAAAGGCGAAGATCGAGCTCTCCGGTGTCACTTCCACCAATATCAACCTGCCCTATATCACCGCGGACAACAGCGGCCCCAAGCATCTGGATCTGACGCTGACCCGCGCGAAGTTTAATGAACTGACGGCCCACTTGGTGGAGGCTACGGCCGGTCCTGTGCGCCAGGCAATGAGCGATGCGGGCCTCAGCGGCAGCGATATTGCCAAGGTCCTGATGGTCGGCGGCTCCAGCCGGATCCCCGCCGTGCAGGATATGGTCAAGAAGCTTACCGGCAAGGAAGGCTTCAAGGGCATCAACCCCGACGAGTGCGTGGCCATGGGCGCGGCCCTGCAGGGCGGCGTGCTGACCGGCGACGTCAAGGGCCTGCTGCTGCTGGACGTCACCCCGCTGTCTCTGGGCATTGAGACGATGGGCGGTGTGTGCACCAAGCTTATTGACCGGAACACCACCATTCCTGTGAAGAAGAGCCAGATCTTCTCCACCGCCGCCGATAATCAGACCTCCGTTGAGGTCAATGTGCTGCAGGGCGAGCGTGAGATGGCCGCGGCCAACAAGAGCCTGGGCCGCTTCCACCTGGACGGCATCGCTCCGGCCCGCCGCGGTGTGCCGCAGATCGAGGTTACCTTCGATATCGACGCCAACGGCATCGTCAATGTCTCCGCCAAGGATCTGGGCACCGGCAAGGAGCAGCACATCACCATCACCTCTTCGTCCAACATGAGCAAGGAGGACATTGACAAGGCCGTCAAGGAGGCAGAGGAGTACGCCGCGCAGGACGCCAAGATGAAAGAAGAGGTCGAGGTTCGCAACCAGGCCGATCAGATGGTCTATCAGAGCGAGAAGACCCTTTCCGAGATGGGCGACAAGATCCCGGCCGATGACAAGTCCAAGGTTCAGGCCGGCATCGACAAGCTGAAGGAAGCTCTGAAGGGCACTGACAGCGCGGCCATCAAGGCGGCCACAGAAGAGCTGACCAAGGACTTCTACGCAGTCAGCGAGAAGCTGTATCAGCAGGCCAATCCCCAGGGCGCACAGCCCGGCGCGGACGCAGGCGCGGCCGGCTCCGGGGCTCAGGGCGGCCAGTATTACGATGCGGACTATAAGGTCGTGGACGACGACGATAAGAATAAGCAGTAAAACCGAGGCTGTGCGGGCGGGGGCTTTCCCCGCCCGCAGCCCCGCATTTCCCCGAAGTGATGAAGGACCAGAGATGAGAGGTATGCGCCGGTGCGGCCCGGAACCATATCTTTTATCTCTGATCCCTTATCCATTTCCTGAAACGAGGAGTTTATATGGCAGAACAGAAACGCGATTACTATGAAGTCCTGGGCATCTCGAAGGGTGCCAGCGCGGACGAAATCAAAAAAGCTTATAAAAAAATGGCCCGGAAGTACCATCCGGATCTAAACCCGGGCGATAAAGAGGCGGAAGAGAAGTTCAAAGAGGTCAACGAGGCCTATGAGGTGTTGTCCGACGCCAATAAAAAGGCACGCTACGATCAGTACGGCCACGCAGGTGTGGATCCCAACTTCGGCGCCGGCGCCGGGTTTGACGGAAATTTCGATTTCGGTGATCTGGGCGATATTTTCGGAAGCTTCTTCGGCGGCGGATTCGGCGGCGGGTTTGGCGGCGGCCGGCGCAGCAACCCCAACACCCCCCAGCGGGGCGAGAGCATTCGCCAGAATATTGCCATCAGCTTTGAAGAGGCGGCATTTGGCTGCGAAAAAGAGGTTACGGTGGACCGGTATGAGACCTGCGGGACCTGTCACGGCTCCGGCTGCGAACCCGGCACCACGCCGGAGGTATGCCCGGACTGTCACGGCTCCGGCCAGGTGCAGGTCCGCCGGCAGACGCCTATGGGCGTTTTTGCCACCAGCGGTCCGTGCAGCCGCTGCGGCGGAAAGGGGCAGATCATCCATCAGCCCTGCAAGACCTGCCACGGAAGCGGCAGCGTCCGGACCCGCAAAAAGATCATGGCCTCGATCCCGGCCGGGATTGACGACGGGCAAACCATCTCCATCCGCGGCCAGGGCAACGCGGGCAAGAACGGCGGCCCGGCCGGCGACCTGCTGATCACGGTGACGGTCCGGCCGCACGAGCTGTTCCGCCGGGAGGGGACCTCGGTTTTGTGCGAGGCGCCGATCACCTTCTCTCAGGCTGTTTTGGGCGCGGAGCTGGAGATCCCCACCATTGACGGCAAGGTGAAGTATACCCTGCCGGAGGGGACTCAGTCAGGTACGACCTTCCGCCTCAAGGGCAAGGGCATTCCGTCGCTGAACGGCCGCGGCCGGGGCGACCAGTACGTTACGGTGTATATCGAGACGCCCCGGAACCTGAACCGGGAGCAGAAGGAAGCCATGCGCAAATTCGCTGAGACCTTGGGTGAGAACAACTACGAAGAGCGGAAGAAGTTCTTCCGCAAGTTTAAGAAGTAAAAGGAGCGGCCTATGTACCTGGCGGATTACCACACCCACTCCCGCATCTCGCCGGATGCGGGCAGCTCCATGGAGGAGATGGCCCGGGCGGCCATTGCCGCCGGACTGCAGGAGATCTGCTTTACAGACCATATTGAGATCATTGACTGGAATACCGGCAAGCTGCGCACAAAGCCCTTTGACTGGGCGGCGCTGCAGCAGGAGTTCCGGACGGCGCAGGCCGCCTTGGGGGACCGGATCCAGCTGCGGCTGGGTCTGGAGCTTGGCGAGGCACCCTGGAATTTTGCGGAGACAGAAAAGATGATGGCCCCGGCCCCGGAGCTGGATTTCCTGGTCGGCTCGGTCCACTCCCTTTCGGCGGATTACCAGTGGCAGGACCTGTACTTTGCCGCTTCCGATGATCCGGCGGAATGCCGCCGGCAGATCGCCGACTATCTGGGCCTGGTACTGAAGCTTGCCCAGTGGGGGCAGTTCAGTGTGCTGGGGCACCTGACGCTTCCGCTGCGCTACATGAATGAGAACCGGGGCCTTTCCATGAGCTTTGACGGGTTTGAAAGCGAAGTGGCGGAAATTTTCCGGACGCTGATCGCCAACGGCTGCGGCATTGAGCTGAATACCAACCGGGGGCACGATCCCCTGCCCGGCCCCAAGTGGCTGCGCCTGTACCGGCAGCTGGGCGGCGAGATCATTACCCTGGGGTCGGACGCCCACCGCCCGGAGCATGTGGGCTGCGTGATTCGCCAGCGGCAGGCGCTGCTGAAAGAATGCGGGTTTACACATTTTTGTACATTTGAAAAGCAAAAGCCGATTTTTCACACACTTTAAGCGGAACGGCGGCGGATGAGCAGTTGCAAATCCGCCGCCGTTCGTTTAAAATAGGGCTGAAGTCAACGGCTGAACAAGAAAAGGAGTGTATCAACATGAACGTTGCACTGGCTTGTGATCACGGCGGCTATGCGCTGAAGGAAGAGCTGAAGGCGATGCTGACGGAGCAGGGCTATACCTGTAAGGATTACGGCTGCCATTCGCAGGAGAGCTGCGATTATCCTGCTTTCGGCGAGGCGGCGGCCCGGGCGGTGGCGTCCGGGGAATGTGAGCGCGGCATTGTGCTGTGCACCACGGGGATCGGCATTTCCATCGCGGCCAACAAGGTCCGCGGCATTCGCTGCGCCCACTGCGCCGATACGCTGGAGGCGTCGCTGTGCCGGCGGCATAACAACGCGAATATGATCGCCATCGGCGCTGGATTTACCGGGCCCCGTCTGGCGAAAGAAATGGTGGAGGTCTTTTTGACCACGGACTTTGAGGGCGGCCGTCATGCCCGCCGTGTGGCCATGCTGGATGCGATCGAGGGCTGAGCGGCCCGGGTAGCGTTAAAAGGAGATCGATTATGGCAACACCAAGAGGATACAGCAGCTATCGGGGCAGAACGCCGAAGTGGAAGATCCTGACGGCTGTTTTGCTGATCCTGGTGATCCTTCTGGCAGTGGGCTATCTGGTGGTGCAGGAGCATCTGGTGTATGACGATTCCGGCATTCCCCATCTGGACCTGCCCGGCTGGAAGGATAAAAAGGACACGGGGGGCGCTTCATCCGACGATGCAGATGCCTCGCTTCCGGAAATCACCATTGAGGAGCCTGAGGAGAAAACCCTGGCGGCCTCTGAGTTGAGCGGCGATCCCGCCCAGTGGGCTGCGGAATGGTCCGCCCTAAAGGCAGAGGGCTGCACGGCGATGGTTCTGCCGGTCAAGCTGCCGGGCGGACATGTGAATGTTTCGCTGGAAGCGGTCAACACTGCGGTGCCGGATGCGGTGGCGTCCGACGCGCTGCGTACGGACGATCTGCGTCAGCTGCTCGGGGACGATGGAATTTACGCAGTGGCCCGAATCTCCTGCTTCCGGGACGGGATCGCCGGACGCAAGCTGGTGGAGCAGATGGGGCTGAAGAATACCGGCGGCTATATTTTCTATGACGGGAACAACGAGAATTGGATCGATCCGGGAAAAGAAGCGGCCCGGTCGTATCTGACGAGCCTGGCGGCGGAATGTGCCTCGCTGGGCTTCCGGGAGATTTTGCTGTGCGATGTGGGCTACCCTACGGTGGGGAAGCTCAGCAAGATCGACTATGGCGAGCAGCTTAAGAACGATCAGCTGCGCACCTTCCTGGACGAACTGCGTGCGGCGCTGGAGCCGTATTCCGTGAAATTGTCTGTGGAGCTTTCGGCAGAGGATCTGCGCAGCGGATCCAATGCGCAGAGCGGACAGGTGCTGGCGGAGCTGGCCCCCCGGGTGGACCGGGTCTGGAGCCCGTGCACGGCAGAAGAAACGGCGGAGCTTGCGCAGCTGCTTTCCGGGGCGAACAGCAAGGCAGATTTTGTGCCGGAGCTGACGGTGCTGCCACGGGACTATACCGGCAGCTATCTTTTGAAGAAAAACTGACGGCAAAGAACCGCATAAGAAAACGAGGTCCGATCCCCGGAAGGGATCGGACCTCGTTTTTGAATTTCACAGGACCTGGGATTTGTCGGGCATGATAAGGGCGGCCACAATGTAAGCGAGGATGCCGCTGCCTCCCGCCAGACAGAACAGGGCCCAGGCCAGACGGATCAGCGTGGGATCCACACCGAAGTACTCGGCGATCCCGCCGCAGACGCCGCAGAGAACCTTCCCCTCTTCAATTTTATAAAGCCGTTTTCCCATCTTAAAAACGCTCCCTTCCGCCGCGGCGGCCCCGTTCGGGTCCCGCAGAATTTTTTGCAGTAGGCCTGAGACAGGCTGTAGTTAGTATACGCTTTGCGCGGGGAAATTGCAATGCCTTCGGCTGACCGGCGTAATTTCCGGAAAAAAGGTTCACCCCGGCACCGGAGTATGCTATAATCAGATCCATGGACAAACAGGTATGGAATGAAAGCGTGCAGCTTCCCACTGCGCTGGCAGAGAAGCTGCTGCCCTGGTACCGGGCCAACGCCCGGGATCTCCCCTGGCGGCATACGGAGGATCCGTATCGGATCTGGGTGTCGGAGATTATGCTGCAGCAGACCCGGGTGGCCGCCGTGCTGGGCTATTACGCCCGCTTTTTGGAGGCGTTTCCCACGGTGGAGGCTTTGGCCGAAGCGGATGAGGAGCGGCTGATGAAGCTTTGGGAGGGGCTGGGCTATTACAGCCGGGCCCGAAACCTGCAAAAAGCCGCGCGTGTGATCCGGGAGCGCGGCTCCTTCCCGCAGACCGTGCCGGAGCTTAAAAAGCTTCCGGGGATCGGGGACTATACCGCCGGGGCGATCGCCTCGGCGGCTTTTGGGGTGCGGGCCGCGGCGGTGGACGGAAACGTCCTGCGCGTGACGGCCCGTCTGACGGACAGCCGGGCGGATGTTACCGTGCCGGCGCAGAAGCGCGCGGTAACGGCGGCGCTGGAGAAGGCGATGCCGACGGCCCCGGCGGAGATCCGGATTTTCAATCAGGCCGTGATGGAACTGGGAGCCACCGTGTGCGGTCCCAACGGGCCGCCGGAGTGTGCCCGCTGCCCGCTTCGGACGCTGTGCCTGGGCTTTGCCCGGGGGACGGCTCCGGAGCTTCCGGTGAAGGCGGCGCCGAAGGCCCGGCGGGTGGAGGAGCATACCGTGTTTTTGCTGTTCCGGGACGGACAGGTGGCGCTGCGCAAACGGCCGGAGAGCGGCCTTCTGGCGGGGCTGTGGGAGTTTCCGAACCGGCCCGGAACGCTGGACGAGGCTGCGGCGGCATCCGCGGCGGCGGACTGGGACCTGCGGGTCACGGACTGGCTGAACCGCCTGACGGCCCGGCATATTTTTTCTCATGTGGAGTGGCATATGACCGGCTATGCGCTGCGTGTGGAGGGGACGGGTCCGGAAGAGCTGATCTGGGTGGATGCCGCCGGCCTTGCGCAGCACTCGGTTCCGTCGGCCTTTGCCCGGTATTATCAGGAAGCGGCGGAGCATCTGCAGGAAGCGCGCGGCCGCTGAGCCCCGGCCGTGGAAGGCGGCTTTTTCAAACTGCGCGGCTGACCGGCCGCAAACCGAAGAATGAAACGGAAGGATCGAACACAATGGCACAGCTCTATTTCAAATACGGGGCCATGGGCTCCAGCAAAACGGCCAACGCCCTGATGACCCGCTTTAATTATGAAGAACGCGGACAGCAGACACTGCTGGTCAAGCCCCGGATCGACACCCGGGACGGAGACCATATGGTCAAGTCCCGGATCGGCCTTTCCCACAGCTGCATTTACTTTGACGAACTGCAGGCCATGAGCATCATGGAACTGGAGCAGAACGCCTGCATCATCGTGGATGAGGCCCAGTTCCTGACCCGGGACGAGGTCTTGTTTTTGGTGTACCTGGTGGATGACCTGGGGATCCCGGTCATCTGCTATGGCCTGCGGGCGGATTTTAAGGGAGATCTGTTTCCGGGCAGCGAGGCGCTTTTGGTGATGGCGGACAAACTGGAGGAGGTCAAGACCGTGTGCTGGTGCGGCCGGAAGGCGACCTTCAACGCCCGCTTTGACAAAACCGGGAAGGTGGTCAAGGAGGGCGAGCAGGTGGTTCTGGGTGCCAACGATCAGTACATCGGCCTGTGCCGCCGCCACTGGCGCGAGGGGAACCTTGGCCCGGACTTTGACATCAGCGCCCGATGATCTGTACGCTTTGCCCCCGGAACTGCGGGGCGGAACGGACGGCCGGCCAGGCCGGCGGCCTGTGCGGCATGCCGGCGGAGCC
The DNA here is from genome assembly GCA_934563745.1 of uncultured Dysosmobacter sp. Lineage (GTDB taxonomy): Bacteria > Bacillota > Clostridia > Oscillospirales > Oscillospiraceae > Oscillibacter. The sequence goes on from CAKTHE010000004.1 coordinate 59,337, forward strand.
GGTGGTGGCCCGGGCGATGCTGCACCAGTGGGAGGAGCCCTGCCTGGTGGGGGAGCATGGGGCCGGCGCCGTGTTTTTCAGCGGCTGCAATCTGCGCTGCTGCTTTTGCCAGAATGCGTCCATCTCCCGGAAGGGGGTCGGAAAGCCCGTTTCCGCACAGCGGCTGCGGCAGATCTATCAGGAGCTGATCGATCAGGGTGCGGCCTGCATCGATCTGGTAACGCCCACCCATTTCACGCCGGCCATTCTGGATTCGCTTTCCCGGCCGCTGAGCGTACCGGTGGTGTGGAATTCCGGCGGATACGAAAAGCCGGAGACGCTGCGGCTGCTGGAGGGAAAGGTCCAGATCTATCTGCCGGATCTGAAGTATGGCCTGGCCCGCCCGGCGGAGGCATACTCCGGCGCGGCGGACTATGTGGAGCGGGCCCGGGCGGCGATTCTGGAAATGTACCGTCAGACGGGGCCTTACCGGATGGAAAACGGGCAGCTGCGCTCCGGCGTATTGATCCGACATCTGGTGCTGCCCGGGGAGCTGGAAAATACGCGCCGCTGCCTGGATTGGATCGCCGAGACGTTCCGCCCGGGGCAGGTGCTTGTATCACTGATGAGCCAGTATACGCCCCAGCCCGGCGCAGTGGGGCGGCTGAGCCGCCATGTCACCGGCGCGGAATACCGGGCGGCCCGGGCCTATATGGAAAACTGCGGTCTCATCGACGGGTTTACGCAGGAGCGGACCTCTGCCAAAGAAGAATATACTCCGACCTTTGATCTTTCCGGCGTATGACGCCTGCAAAAGAAGAAGGCCGCCCCATCGGGGCGGCCTTCTTCTTTTGCATACAAATTGCGCGTGGGGGAAAAGCGGCCTGCCGGATCACTTCCGCTCGCTGAGGCGGCGCAGATTTTCCAGCGCCTCGGAAAGGCCGCTGGCACTGGCGCTGGGGTTGCCCCGCAGGATCCGCATGGACTGCCGGTAGCTTTTGATGGTGCGGCTGCGGATGGATGCCTCCCGGCTGTGCAGCTTTTCCAGCAGCTCGCTGATTTCGGTTTTGCGCTGCCGAAGGGCCTCCTGCGTCAGCTCCTTGGAGCTTTCCAGGCGGGTGCGGTAATTTTCCAGCGCCTCGTCGATGGTGTGCAGGGCCTGTAGCTTGGCCTCCGAACGGCGGCGCAGCGCATCCTCGGCCCGGGCCTGGCGCAGCTGGCTGCGGCTGAGCTTCTGCTCTTCCCGCCGCTCCCGGCGCTCTTCCAGCTCGGCGGTCAGCAGCGAACGGTTGAGATCGGTCTTCTCCCGGAAGCGGCGCAGATCCTCTTCCGCGAAGGCGGAGACGACCTCCGCCCGCTTGGCCAGCCTGCGCAGCTCCTCGTTCTCCTCCGTCAGCCGGATCAGCAGATCGCGCAGATCCAGGGCTGCACGGAAGGACTGAATGGCGTCCATGGACGAGGAGGCGACCAGAAGATACGCGGCCGCTTCCGACACGATGCGGGGCAGCAGACAGATCAGCCGGGCGATGGGCGGGTGGATCAGACGGACCAGCAGAATGGAAAAGACGCCCCAGGCCAGAGAGCTGGACAGGCAGATGTATCCGCTGAGATTCAGCTTCTGATTGCTGTAGTCCCAATAGCGGACACGGAACAGCCGCTCCATCACGTAGCCGGTGATGTATTCCAGGATCGTGGCGGCAAGCATGCCGAAAAGGTAGATCAGCCCCAAACTGTCCTGCACCCGGATCGTGGCCACCAGGATGATGATGGCGCCGGATCCGTAGATCGGAAGCAGCGGCCCGTGAAGAAAGCCGCGGTTTACCCAGTGATGCTGCCGGGCGGAGACATAGCAGGATTCCCACACCCAGCCGCAGAAGCAGTAAAAATAAAAGAACAAGACCCATTGGGTCAAGGTATATGTGCCCATAAAACGCTCCTCTTTCAAAATCATGACTGGGTCCAGTTTATCACATTTTTGCAAAGCGGCAAGAGGCAAATGCGGCGATGTGCGCAAAAGAGAGGCCGGCCCATCCTGGGTCGGCCTTTCGGGCAAAGAGGTCCGGCGCGGCCGGCGGCAAAGAGAGAAAACCGCCGTCGGCCGGACCCCGCGGGGTACTTACAGAATGTTGTAGAGGATCTTGGCCATCTGGCCCCGGGTGATATTGGCCGCGGGCTTAAAGGAACCGTCGGCATAGCCGCCGATGATCCCCTGTGCGGCCATGGTGCGGATGTAGGGCAGGGCATAGGCGGGAATGGCGGAGGCGTCGGTAAAGTTCAGCTGCACCGCGGCATAGCCCTTCTCCTGTGTGCGGCCGATCATCGCGGCGGCCTGGGCCCGGGTCAGATTCTTCCCGGGATAGAAGTAAAGCTTGCCGTTCACCTCCGTGCCGCCGATGATGCCGATGGAATAAAGCGCCTTGACCGCGGCCTGTGCGTAGCCGGCGATGGAGTCGGCGTCCGCGAAGGGCAGGGCCACGTTTTCATACCGGGCCGCGTCCAGGCCCAGGTAGCGGAAGAGCATGGCGGCAAACTGCTGGCGGGTAATGTTCTGGTTGGGGCGGAAGCTTCCATCCTCATATCCCGTGGTGACGCCAGAGGTGTACAGGTAATCCACATAGGAAGCGGCCCAATAATCCTTGGTATCTGTGAAGCGGGGCGTCCAGTCTTCCCCAACGGGGATATCGTAAGAGGCCCGGCCGATGTTGCCGGAGGCGTCCTTGGCAAAAACGGACACCCGGTGCATGCTGCCGTCAGACGCCGGCAGCGCCGCGGTCACCGTCCCGGTTTTTTCGTCGTACTGGAAGCTGAGGGCCTTGCCGTCATATGTCACGGCAATGCGGGATTTGGAAAGCGTGCCGTCCACAGCGTCGGTGACGGTGGCTTGGGCGGCCGTTCCGCTGACGCTGAGCTTTACCGTCGGGACCGTTTCATCTGTGATGCCGCCGTAAGAGGCCACCAGCTGATCCAGATAGAGGACACCGCTGGGCGCGGGATACTGAACCACCTGATCACCAAATTCATCTACAGAGTATTCCGCGGCGCCGTTGACGCGGAATCCGGTGAGTGCAGTGGCTCCGGCGGGCAGTGTCACGCTGCAGAGCTTATAGTCCCGGGAGGAGAGGGTGGTCACAGCCGTGGCGGTCGTATCCGTCCCGTCGGAGGTGAGCACATACAGCGTGTTGGCGCTGCCGTCGCCCTGGACCCAGAGATTCAGCTGGTGATAGGCGCTGCCCAGCGCATAGGGCTTGGTGAACAGTGCCGAAGCGGTCCCATCCGAAATGAGGCTGTAATCCAGCCGGGCGGCCCGGCGCCCCAACTTCACCGCGGAGGCGGCTGTGGCCTCGGTCAAGGTGGCGCCGTAGCTGTAATCGGTCAGTGCCGGTATGGCGGACTCAAAGTCCTCCAGCGTGGACAGGGCCACCTTGGAGACGGTTATGGCGACGGAGACGCTTTTCCCGCCGGCCGAGACGGTCAGTGTGCCGCTGCCGGGGGCGGAGGCCGTCACCGTTCCGTCCGGAGAGACGGAGCCGATGCCGCCGCTGAGCGTCCAGGTAAAGGCGGAGGCGTCCGCTTTCAGCGCCTGGTGCTGATAGACGGCCGCGGCGGTCAGCTTCAGGCTGGAGCCCGGCGTCAGGGTCAGGCTGGTGACGGCGGAAGCGCCGTTTTTCACAACGATAGAGTCCGGCGTAGCGACGGCGGAGAGGGTGGCCGTTCCGGTCTTCCCCTTACCGGAGGCGGTGACGGTGATCGTGCCGCCGGCCGCGGGCGTGGTGAGGACGGAGCCATTCCACTCTCCGGCGCTGGCGCTGAGGATATAATCCGCCTGCATGGGAATGTAGTTCGTATCCACGCCGCTTACCTGGAAGGACACGGCGGATCCGGCCAGCACATAGCGGGAATCCGGTTCCACGTAAAAATGATCCAGTCGGCCGGAGGGCGTGCTGGAAGCCACCAGGAACAGCTGGTTGGAGACAGCGCGCTCGGAAGAACCGGAGGGATGGTTGACCGTTTTGGCAGCGGTGGCATCCGGCTTGGTAACCGTCAGCGTGGTGGAACCGCCGCCGTCCAGGCACAAAGCCTCCGTGCAGCCCAGCTCGATCAGCCGCTGGGCCACCTGGGAAAGGCTGGCGCCGATGGAGTGGCCGGACTGGCGGCCGTCAATGGTGTAAAAGATCAGCGTGCCGTCCGGGCGCTGCCCCACGGCGGTCCGGGGATTGGAGCCGGCGGCCAGACCCGAGACGACCGTGCCGTTTTCCACCAGGGCATACAGGGCGCCCACGGCGGTGGTCACGCCGTTCCAGCGCTCATCACCGGCGCTGACCGAAAGGGTCAGCGTACCGCCCGGCTGCAGCCGGCGCAGGGCGTCGGTATAGTACGCGCCGGAGAGCGCGTTGGCCGAAAGGACGATTTTTCCCTCCGGTACGGCGGTGGCCGCCGTCGCTTCCAGAACGCTGTCCACGGACAGGGTCAGGCTTTGCCCGATGGCCAACTGACCGGAGACCACGGAACAGATCACGTCTACGCCGGCTTCCGTGTTGCCGGTGGTGTGGCGGCTGTTGAAATCGTATGTATAAAGGTAAATGCCGCCGGAGGAGACCCGGGCCTTGTTGATGCCAGTGATCTTGCGGACGACCTCCGTTTCATAGCCGCTCTCGTCCGCCAAGGTATACCCCAGGTCCGCGCTGACGCTCAGCGCGGGTTTTCCCAGCACGGCCGAGCCATCCGCATGGAAACCGATGGCATAGTAGCCGCCGTCCGAGCTTTTTACTTCCCCGTCGGAGACTACCAGGCCGATGGGAAGGCCGGTACCGGTATTATAAAAATCACCGTTGATGCCGGCAACGACCCGATAGCCCTGAGCCTCCAGGTCTTTGGCTGCGGAAGACACGGTGGAGCAGGACGTCAGCACCGAGCCGTAGCTGACCAGGGGCGTTACCTCGCCGCCGGGAGTGTACGTGATCAGATTTTCCGTCCGCAGGTCGGAATAGGTGGTGCTCCAGAACACGTTGGTGGACAGCTGCGCCGTCCGGTGCAAAGCAGTGGTCTGGCTGGTAAGATCTTCGCCCAAAGCCTCCGATGCGGCGGCGGACGGCGGTGCGGCCACCGTCAGCAGTGCCAGAAGAAGGGCCAGGGCTGCGCGCAGGGATTTTTTCATAGTTTGCCTCCAATTTTCGCAGAAACCATTTGGTCGACATAATTACTGTTACTATAGCACACGCCGCCGGGTAAGTAAATGACAAAGCGGAAACAAAGCCCTGGAAGACAAGGAAAAAATTCCCCGGTCCATACGGCAAAGCGGCGCCGGACAGGAGAGGCGATAATCTGTGCGGCAGCGGAAAAAAGATTAAAAATGTTGTTATAACAACGGAACATCCAGAGGATCTGTGGGATGATGACCTCACAAAAACGAAACGGAGGAACCAATCCATGATTCGGAAAATCATTCAAATAGATCAGGAGCGCTGCAACGGCTGCGGCGCCTGTGCCGCAGCCTGCCATGAAGGGGCCATCGGCATGGTGGACGGCAAGGCGAAGCTGCTGCGGGACGATTACTGCGACGGCCTGGGCGACTGTCTGCCGGCCTGCCCCACCGGTGCCATTACCTTTGTGGAGCGGGAAGCGGCCGCATACGACGAGGCGGCCGTGCAGGCGGCCAAAAAAGCAAGCACAGCTCCGGCATCCGCTGGCGGCTGCCCGGGTATGCGCAGCCGGATGCTGCACCGGGAGACACCGCCGTCCGCAGGCCCCGCCCCGGCCGCGGACCGGCCCAGTGAGCTGCGCCAATGGCCGGTGCAGCTGAAGCTGGTGCCGGTGAAGGCCCCCTATTATGACCAGGCGGATCTGCTGGTGGCGGCGGATTGCTCTGCATATGCCTTCGGCGATTTTCACGAGCGTTTTCTGCGGGGGCGCACGGCGGTGATCGGCTGCCCGAAGCTGGATGCGGTGAACTACGCGGAAAAGCTGACGGAGATCCTGAAGAACAACGACATTCGCAGCGTGACGGTGGTGCGCATGGAGGTGCCCTGCTGCGGCGGAATCGTCCAGGCGGTGATGACCGCCCTGCAAAACAGCGGGAAATGGATCCCCTGGCAGGTGGTGACGCTGTCCGTGGACGGGCAGATCCTGGGGAACCCGGTGTAAAATTGCCCCGGACGGGGAACACTGAGCAAGACCCCGTGAACACAGGGCAGCGCCGGAGCGCTGCCCGGAAAAGGAGCGATATTTCTATGTGGCATGTGAATGAAAGCTGCATCGGCTGCGGCCTGTGCGCAAGTCTTGCGCCGGATCTGTTTGCCATGACGGATGCCGGGACCGCCCAGGTAACGGCACAGCCTACGGAGGAGCAGATCCCCCAGGCGGAGGAAGCAAAAAGCAGCTGCCCGGTGGCGGCGATCGAGTCTTAATAAAAAGAGGCGCGGGATCTTTGGAGATCCCGCGCCGCTTTTTATTCAGGAGAAGGGCCGTCGGCCGCGTCTGCTCCGGCTTACAGGCCGCGGATCCGGTAATCGCCCCGGGCAGCCGCGTCGGCCCGGGCCTTTTTGTCCGCGGCCAGGGCGTCCAGCATACCGCCGATGATCTGGTTGGAGACCAGGAAGCCCCGGGGCGTCAGGTGCCAGCGGCCATCCGGCTCGCACAGGGCGTAGCCCGCCTGGCGGCACTGCTCCAAAAAGGGGATGAAGCAGTCGAAGCGGCGGCGGTAGCGGGCGGAGAATACCTTGGGATCGATCCCATCCACCGTGCGCAGGCCCAGCATCAGATATTCCGTGTCCCGCTCCAGGGCGGGAATGGATTCGTTTTCCGACAGCATGGGAAGCCCTTGGGTAACGCCCTTGATGTAGCGGTCCAGATCCCGGACATAGGCATAGCGGACGCCGCCGAAGTCGGAGTGCGCGCCGGGGCCGAAGCCGGCGTATTCCTCCAGCCGCCAATATTTCAGGTTGTGCCGGGACGCAAAGCCCGGGCGGGAGAAGTTGGAGATCTCATACTGGAAAAAGCCGTAATGCCGCAGCAGGTCCACGGTCAGAAGATACAGCTCGGCCTGGGCGTCATCGTCCGGAAGATCCTCCTGCTCCCGCCGGGCATAGAGGGGAGTTCCCTCCTCCACCTTCAGCCCGTAGCAGGACAAGTGCTGGGGCTGAAGGCCTACGGCCGCCTCCAGACTGGCCTGCCAGCGTTCCGGCGTCTGCCCGGGAAGACCGTAAATGAGATCCAGGGAAAGGTTTTGGAACTTGGCCCGACGGGCGGCGTCCACCGCGGTGCGGACCTGGTCGAAGGTGTGGATGCGGCCGATGCGGCGCAGCTCTTCGTCGCAGGCGGACTGCATGCCCAGGGACAGACGGTTGAAGCCTGCCCGCCGCAGAGCCCGCAGCTCCCGGAAGTCTCCGGCGGAGTCCGGATTTGCCTCCAGTGTGATCTCGGCGTCCTTGTCCACGTCATACTTCTTCAGGATCAGGGCCAAAATGGTTTTCAGACGCTTGCTGCCCAGAAGGGACGGGGTGCCGCCGCCGAAATAGATGCTGTCGACCCGGTGGGCCTGGGCCCGGGGAGCGGTTTCGCTCAGGTGGGCGCAGACGGCGGCGGTGTAAGCGTCCATCCGGTCCGCTGCGCCGGCCAGAGAATAAAAATCACAATAAGCGCATTTGGCTGCGCAGAAGGGAACGTGGATATAAAGCCCCAGGGGCTTTTTCGGGCTTTTCACAAAGCACTCCTCCTGTTTTGAACGGTTCAGACTGCCCTCCATTGTATACGCCGGGGCCGGGCATTGCAAGAGCCGCATAATTTTTGAGCCGGCGGGGAACACTGGGACCGATCCGACTTCCCGCGGCGGGAAAAGGAAAGGAGGAAACGGATTGGACGAACTGACTCCCCAGGAATATCAGCAGTATGTGGCCCGCAAGCAGCCGAAGTCTCCGCTGTGGAAGGACACGGCGCTGGCCTTTCTGATCGGCGGCGGCATCTGCACGCTGGGGCAATGGATCCTGACCGGCTGGAGCGCGGCGGGCCTGGGACGGGACGAGGCCGGCGCGGCGACCTCTGTTACGCTGGTGTTTCTCTCCGCGCTTTTTACGGGGCTGAACCTCTATAATAAGCTGGCCCGCTTCGGCGGCGCCGGCACGCTGGTGCCGATCACGGGCTTTGCCAACGCGGTGGTGTCCCCGGCGCTGGATTTCAAAAGCGAGGGCTTCGTCACCGGCATGGCAGCCAAAATGTTCACCGTGGCCGGCCCGGTCATTGTATTCGGGACCCTGGCCAGCGCCGTTTACGGCGTGATTCTGATCCTGCTGGGCTGAACGCGCCGGCCTTCCCGCCTTTCCTTCCGGAGGGGCGGGACTTTTTTGCCCTTTCCCAGGTTCAGCGGCACCGCGGACCGCGCCTTGGAAAAAGCACCAAAGACGTGCGGCCAAAAATGTCTATATTTTACAAAATATATTTTGCGTATTGCATTATGCATAATTTAGCACTATACATAAGGGCAGGGGAATTCGATTGAAAAAAGAACGGGGCAGGACCTCATACCGGAGTTGACGCCGACCGCACCGGTGCCCTATGGTAAAGGTGATGAGATCCGCCCCCAAAGGGGGCTGTTGAAAGACGAGACCGCGGGACGGACCGCGGAATCAAGTCGGCATGGAATTGATTTACGAAAGGAAGGAAACCTGCGCATGAAAAAGAAAAAGTTTGCGCTTCCGGATACTTATATCATCGTATTCGGACTGATCCTGCTGGCACTGCTGCTGGGCCTGCTGATGCCTTCGGGGCAGTACAACATGGTTACGGATCCCAATACGGGAAGAGAGGTCGTTGACGGAGCCTCTTTCCACTACGTGGATAAACCCGCTTTTGGCTTTGATGATTTTATCAACTGCTTCCTGGACGGCTTCTCTGCCAATGCGATGCTGATCCTGGGCTCGTGGATGATTACGGGTTTCTTTGCGCTGATCGTGAACACCGGCGCATTGGACCGGTCCTTTGTCTCGCTGAGTAAGAGCCTGCACGGCAAGGAAATGCTGCTGGTTCCGCTGACTGTGACGCTGTTCTGCCTGACCGGCTCCACCGGTATGCTGCAGCTGGAGACCATCGCCATTCTACCCATTACCATAACCGTGGCGAAGATCTTGAAGCTGGACCCGCTGGTCGCCGTGGCCATTATTTACTGCGGCACCTAATCCGGCTATTCCACGTCCATGTACTCACCGGCCAACGTGGTGCTGGCTCAGCAGATCGCGGAAGTGACGCCCACCTCCGGCTTTGGCTATCGCGCCATTTGGTGGTGTGTCAGCACGGTGGTTACCTGCTGGTACGTGATGCGCTATGCCATGCGGGTCCGCAAGGATATCAACAACAGCCTGCTGGATCCGTCTGAGCGTTTCCAGATCACCTCCGGTTCGGAAGACGCGTCCGTCAGCAAGATGACGAAGTGGGATCTGGCCGTTGTGCTGCTGGTTGTTCTGGGCTTCAGTGCTTATATTGACAAAGCGCTGGTGGCCAAGCAGGGCATTGGCTATTGCGTGGGTGTTTTCCTGCTGGTGTGCATTGTGGTGGCTATCATTACGAAGACCCCGGCTGCCGATGCAATCAAGCAGTTTGTCAACGGTGCATCCAAGTTTACTTATGGCGGCATTTTGATGGGCCTTTCCGGCGCAATCGCGGTCATCATGACGAAGACGGGCATTCTGCATACGATTGTCAATATCTGCTCCGGCCCGCTGAAGGGTCTGCCTGCTGTGATTTCCGGCGTCATGATGTACGTTGTGAACTTGATTTTTAACTTCCTGATTCCCTCCACTACCGGTAAGGTGACCATGGTTATGCCGCTGATGGCACCCTTGGGCGACGTGATCGGCGTGGCACGTCAGGTTGCAGTTTCTGCTTACTGCCTGGCGGACGCCATCGGCAACACCATTATCCCCACCCACTCCGTGCTGATTGCGCTGATTTCCATTGCCGGCGTGCCCTTCAAGAAGTGGTTCAAGTTCCAGGTGCCCCTGTTCCTGATCTGGTCCGGTCTGGCCATCGCGCAGATCGTGATCGGCGTACTGATCGGCATGGTGTAAGCCAAGCTGCGGCAAAGGAGCGCATATCATGGATTTTGAACAGATCCTTGCCTGGCGGCATCATCTTCACAAGCATCCCGAACTGTCCCGTCAGGAATTTGAAACGTCCAACTACATTTATAGTGAGCTCTCCGCCTTCCCCAATATCCGGCTCTCCCGCCCCACGCAGACCAGCGTGGTGGCGGAGGTCGGCCAGGGGGAACCGGTGATCCTCTATCGGGCCGACATCGACGCCCTGGCCTGTCAGGAGACCATTGAGGAGGAGTGGAAGAGCGCAAACTCCGGCGTGGCGCACACCTGCGGCCACGATACCCATGCCGCCATGCTGATGGGCGCCGCCAAAGAGCTTTCCGAGCATACGGACCGGCTGAACGGCACCGTGCGCATGGTGTTCCAGCACTCCGAGGAGAAAAAGCCCTCCGGTGCGGAGGAGCTGGTCAACGCGGGCGTCTGCAAGGGCGTGAAGTATGCCTTCGGCATGCACATTGTGACCTGCCAGCCCACGGGCAGCATCTATATTACAGAAGGTCCCACGACCACCGCTTCTTCCCGGTTTGAGCTGCATATCAAGGGGCGCGGCGCACATACCGCCACGCCGGAGCTTTCCATCGATCCCGTTTATGTGGGGGCCCAGGTGGTCGTGGCGGTGCAGAGCATCATCTCCCGCAATACACCGCCCGCCGAGACGGCCACCATTTCCTTCGGCGAGTTCAAGACCGGAACGGCCTCCAGCGTGATCCCGGAGACCGCCTATCTGTCCGGCTCTATGCGCTCGTTCCGCCGGGAATTCACGGACTTCCTGGAAGAGCGCTTCCGCCAGGTGGTGGAAGGTGTATGCAAGACCTACGGTGCCGAGGTGGAGATTGTGATCACCAAGGGCCTGCCGCCCACGGTGAACGATCCCGCGGCCTGCCGGGCCGTGGAGGCTGCCGCCAATAAGACGGTGGGCAGCGAGAAGGTGCTTTACGGCGCGGAAGCCTCCAACGCCGGCGACGATTTCGCCTTCTATGCGCAGGCCGTGCCCAGCTGCTATTTCCGCCTGGGCGGCGGCGAAGCCAAGGACGGCTGCGGCTATATGAATCATAATCCCGCCTTCCGGGTGGTGGAGAGCGCTCTGCTGTCCGGCGCGGAGACCTGGGTGCAGATCGCCTACGATCTGCTCGGCAAATAATCAAACAGAAGGAATCCTTTTATGAAAGTGAAAGTCGGTTATCAGGGCATCAAGTATGCCAATAACTATTTTGCAGTCAAGGCCATGGTGGAAAAGAACTTCCCCAACGACGAGGTGGAGCTGGTTCCTCTGGAGAAGTCCGCCAATGTGGTCAAGGCCCTGAAAGAGGGCACGATTGATTACGGCTCCTGCGCCTTCCACACGGACCTGTCCGGCGCGGTGGAAGAAACCAAGCAGGCCGTTTCCGGTTTCGATTATGAAGTCGTGGATACTTATACCATTGACGTGCACCATTACATCTGCAAGCGCAGCGCCGATGTAAAAGACAGCGACATTCGCTTCGTGGTGGCCCATCCCGAGGCCCTGAAGGAGTGCAGCATCAAGGAGCTTTTCCCCGAAGCGGTGCCCATTCCTTACAGCAACTCTGCCACCTGCGCCCGGGATTTGTCCCGCGGCCTGTTCACCGCGTCCTGCACCGCCGTGATCTGCGATGTGAAGGCGGCTGAGGAGTACGGCCTGACCGTGATCCAGCCCGACGCGGAGAATATTAAGCCCAACGGCACCGATTTCTGCATGATCAAGATCGCGTCCAAGTAAGCAGCGCGTTTTTGATTGAATAAACCTCCCTCAAGCGCCCATTCACCGGGTAGACGGCCGGCGGATGGGCGCTGCCCATGACCGGGCTGGTCAGACCGGATGGACGGGGATTGACAAAAAAAGCCATGCATGGCACAATGCATTTGACATGATACAAAACTGAGGATCCCCCTTCTTCCCAACGAGGAATCAGAAGGGAGCGGCGGGGGAAAGATGGGAGTACGGATCTATGGCGATCAACCGCAATTCACTTTCTGAACAGATTTACACCCAGCTGCGGGAGGATATTCTGACGGGGCGGATCCCCCAGGGCCAGAAGCTGACGCTGCGCGAGCTGCAGGACCGGTTTGAGGTCAGCAGTACCCCTGTGCGCGAGGCGCTGACCCGCCTGGCCCAGGACCGGCTGGTGGACTATGTGACCAACCAGGGCGCCAAGGTGGTGGAGCTGACGGAGGAGGACGTCCGAAACCTGCTGGAGCTGGGCTGCCTGTATGACTGCTATGCGGCGGAGAAGATCCTGCGGGAGGAGCAGGAGCTGCAGGAGGCAGCGGTGGCGGCCCTGCGGGCCGCGCTGGAGCGGCAGAGCCGCTACATCGACTATCCCCAGGAGCAGAAGGCGGAGTACGGGCATATTTTCGGCGGCTTTCACGAGGTGCTTTATACCTGCACGGGCAATGCCTGGCTTTTGAACAGCGCCCTGCAGAATCACGGCCTTTTGTATCTGGCGGATATCCAGCTGGGCGGACAGAATTATCCGCATGAGGCCCTGAACGAGCATCGGGCGATTTTGGATGCCCTGGCCGGAGGTGACCTTCCGGGCACGCTGGAGCGGATCCGGAGCCACCGGGAGCACGAGCGCCGCCGGTTCGGCGTGTAAGCCGCCTCCGCCGGCGGCCGGAGCGGGTGAATGCGGACCAAGGAGGAACCGATGGACGAGAAGCTTTACGATGTTGTGATCCTGGGCGGCGGGCCCGCCGGTTATACGGCGGCGCTGTACTGCGCCCGGGCTGGCTTTTCTGCGGTGGTGCTGGAGAAGCTGTGCGCCGGCGGACAGATGGCCCTGACGGACCGGATCGATAACTATCCGGGCTTTGATCAGGGGATCGACGGATTCACGCTGGGCGAGCAGATGCGCCGGGGAGCGGAGCGCTTCGGCGCGGAGAGCCTGCAGGAAGAGGCGCTGCAGGTTTCTCTGGCCGGGCCGGTGAAGCGGGTGCGGACCGGGGAGCGGACCCTGCTGGGCCGCTGCGTGATCCTGGCCACCGGGGCCGGGCCCCGGCATCTGGGGCTTCCGGAGGAAGCGGAGCTGATCGGCCGGGGCGTAAGCTACTGTGCCGCGTGCGATGCGATGTTTTATCGGGGGAAATCGGTGGCCGTGGTGGGCGGCGGCAACACGGCCGCCGGTGATGCACGGGTGCTCTCCCGCCTGTGCAGGGAAGTGATCGTGATCCACCGGCGGGACAGGCTGCGGGCGGACAGGGTCTATCTCCAGCCGCTTTTAAAGGCGGCCAATGTGCGGTTTTGCTGGAACAGCCGGGTCGAGGAGATCCTGCACGGGCAGACTGTCTCCGGCGTGCGGCTGCGGGACCTGACCACAGGGCAGACGCGCACGCTGCCCTGTGAGGGGCTGTTTGTGGCCGTGGGCCGGGAACCGGCGTCGGCGCTGTTCCGGGATCAGGTGGAGCTGGACGCGGCCGGCTATGTGCGTGCCGACGAGACCACCCGCACCTCCGTGCCGGGGGTATTCGCCGTGGGCGACCTGCGGGCCAAAGCGGTGCGGCAGGTGGTCACGGCGGCGGCGGACGGCGCAGCGGCGGCCCATTTTGCCGAGGAATATCTGGCCGGGCAGGCCTGAAAGAAGCCTATGCAGAATCGGCATGGGGAAGACACCGGAGACATTAAAAAATGTAATATGCGATAAGAAGTTGTCTCATATGACGAATTTGGGCGGCGGCGTGCGGGCTTTTTCGTCAACTCTGGTTGATTGACAAAGGGCCCTGCCGGTCGCATAATACTCATAACGCAAGGGCGCGTGGATGGATTTCCACGCGCCCCTTTCTTTTTTCCGGGAAGGAACGATTATGAGGAGGATGAGTGTTATGAAAAGAAAGCGGTTTCTGAGTCTTGTGCTGGCGCTGGGTCTGACGGCCAGCTTGGCGGCGTGCGGGTCCACTTCCGGCGGCGCGGGCAGCGCGGCGGCCGGTTCCGACTCCGGCACGGACGGGGACGATCCCATTGTGATCGGGGTGGTTTCCCCTAATACCGGATCTCTGGCGGCTTACGGCATCGGCATCAGCACCGGCGCACAGCTGGCTGCGGAGGAGATCAATGCAGCCGGCGGCATTCTGGGCCGTCAGGTAAAGCTGATTACTACTGATGACCAGGGCGACCCGGCAGAGTGCCTGAATGCCTTTAACTCCCTGGTGGCGCAAAACGTGGGCCTGATCGTCGGCTCCGCCACCTCCGGCTGTACCAGCGCCATCACCGACGCGGCCAATGAAGAGGAGGTCTGTCTGATCACGCCGACCGCAACGGCGGACTCCATCACCACGGAAGACGACTATGTGTTCCGCGCCTGCTATGCCGACAGCTTCCAGGGCGCCATTGCCGCTGCCTATGCCAAGAAGGCCGGCTACACCCAGGTGGGCGTGGTCTACTGCGCGGCCGACGTGTACTCCAAGGGGCTGTACGACTCCTTCTCCAAGGCCTGCGCGGGCTACGGCATCGAGGTGACGGCCTCCGAGTCCACGGCTTCGCTGGATGTGCAGGACTACACAAACCAGTTCACGGCCATGGTCAACGCCGGCGTGGAGTTCGTGTATGCGCCCTTCTATTACGATGTGATCGGGCCTTATGTGGTGCCCCAGGCCCGGGCGGCCGGCTATACCGGCATTATCATGGGTGCCGACGGCTATGACACCACGCCGGATTACGTGGTGGCCGGAGCGGACCTGAGCGCATTCAACAACGTTTACTGGACCAACCACTATTATGCCGGCGACACCTCCCCCATTGTTCAGAACTTTGTCCAGGCCTATGAGACCAAGTTCGGCTCGACCCCCAGCGCGTTCGGCGCCTGCGGCTATGACTGCGTGTACATGTACAAGGCGGCCATTGAGGCGGCCGGCTCGGCGGACCCCGCTGCGGTGCGGGATGCGCTGGCAGACACCTCGGCGACTTATGAGTGCGTCACGGGCACCTTCTCGCTGGATAACACAGGTACGCCCGTCAAGGGCGCTGCGATCATCTCCTTCGCCGACGGCGGAGATAAGGTGACCACCGAACTGGTGGACGTGATGCAGGCCAGCGATCTGGACTGATCCGGCCGCCGGGCAGCAGAACACACTGCAGCGCGGCAGGGGGAAGGCTCCTGCGGGAGCCGGCCCCCTGCCGCCGCTTGGATTCATCGTACTGTCGGCTGACAAGGGCGGGTACAAACAGCGGCCGGACGCCGCGCAGCGGTAACGGCCCTTGTCAACCGATGTTGCAGAAAAAGAGAAAGGGAGGACCCATATGAACACCTTTATCCAGACCCTGATCGTGGGGCTGCGGCTGGGCAGTATTTATGCCTTGGTGGCGCTGGGTTACACCATGGTCTACGGCATCATTCGCCTGATCAACTTCGCCCACGGCGACTTCATCATGGTGGGCGGCTATACCATGATCTTTACCGTTCCGATCGCGCTGTCCCTGGGCCTTCCGGCCTGGAGCGCCGTGGCGGTGGCCATTGTGATCTGTGCCCTGGTGGGCATGGGCACGGAGCTGATTGCTTACCGTCCGGTACGCAGGAAGGGGACCAAAATGACCTCGCTGATCACCGCCATTGCCATGAGCCTGTTTCTGGAGAATCTGGCTCAGGCCATTCCGGCCATCGGCCCCAACCCCAAGGTGGCCAACCGGATCTTCGCAGCCGGCGGCATTTCCCTGGGCGGCGTGACGATGGAATATACCACGATCCTGACCATTGTTATCAGCGCGGTGGTGATGGTGGCGCTGTTTCAGTTTACTCAGCGGACCCGGGTGGGCCGGGCCATGCGCTGCGTGTCGGAGGACAAGGAGGCGGCCACGCTGATGGGGATCGATGTGAACCGGACCATCCTGCTGACCTTTGCCATCGGTTCGGGTCTTGCGGCGGTGGCTGCGCTGATGTACATGTCCCAGTATCCCAAGATCTATACCACCATGGGCAGCCTGCTGGGCCTGAAGGCCTTTGTGGCGGCAGTGCTGGGCGGCATCGGCATCGTGCCCGGCGCGGTGCTGGGCGGCGTGGTGATCGGCCTGGTGGAGTCGTTTACCACCAGCTATATTTCCTCCAGCATGGCGGACACCTTTGTGTTTTTGATCCTGATCGTGGTGCTTGTGCTCAAGCCCGCGGGAATTTTGGGAAAGAATGTGGGGGAGAAGGTATGACGGATCGAAGAACCAAGCAGGGGTATCTGCTCAATACGGTCCTGCTGATCGTGCTGTTTGCGCTTTTTCAGCTGGCAACGGCTGCCTTTGGCGCAAGCGGGCCGTTCAAGCTGGTGCTGGCGCCCTGCCTGTGGCAGTGCTGTTATCTGATTCTGCTGGCCTCGTCCCTGAACCTGGTGCTGGGCTTTCTGGGGCAGCTGTCTCTGGGTCACTGCGGCTTTATGGCCATCGGAGCCTATACGGCGGCGCTGCTGAGCCTGGGCTGCGAACGGGCGGGCGTGTTTGAGAACACCCGTGAGCCCATGTATCTGGTGATCGTCTTTGCCTGCATTCTGGCCGCAGGCGTTCTGGCGGCGCTGGTGGGACTGCTGGTGGGCATCCCGGCTCTGCGCCTGAAGGGAGACTATCTGGCGATCATTACCCTGGGCTTCGGCATGATCATCATCAACATCATCAACAACCTGCCCTTCTGCGGACAGGATGGACTGTCCCAGGGCTCTGCGGCGGCTTCGCTTTACAAAAACGGTCTGGGCTTCGGAACGAAAAGCAAGGTCAGCTTCCTGTGGGTGGCCATCGTGGTGACGGTGGTGTGCATGACGATGATGTTCATGTTCATCCGCTCCAAGTACGGCCGGGCGATCAAGGCCATTCGCGACGATGAGATCGCGGCTTCCGCTTCGGGGATCAACGTCTCGTTCTACAAGGTGATGACCTTTGCCTATTCCGCGTTTTTCGCCGGTGTGGCCGGGGCCCTGTACGCCTGCACCAACGCCACGCTTTCCACAGCCTCGTTTGCCTTCACCAACAACGGCATTCTGAACTCCACCTTTGTGGTGGTCATGGTGGTGCTGGGCGGCATGGGCTCGCTGACCGGATCGGTCGTGGCGGCTGTGGTCATGTTTTTAGTGAACTATCAGATCAAAAACGGCGCCTGGGTGGCCCTGCTGCCGTCGGCGCTGCAGGGAGTGTTCCAGTATCCTATGCTGGTGTACGCGCTGGTACTGATCGTGGTGATCCTGTTCCGGCCCAAGGGGATTTTCGGAACCTATGAATTTTCTCTGCGGAACCTGGGCCGGGATGTCCGGCAGGCATGGACCCGGAAGGCTGCGGAAAAGGCGGAGCGGAAGGAGGTCCGGAGCCATGGCTGAGAAGACAGGCACCCCGGTGCTGGAGACCCGCAAGCTGGGGATCAGCTTCGGCGGATTGAAGGCCGTGCAGGACTTTAACATTCAGATCTATTCCGGGGAGCTGGTGGGCCTGATCGGGCCCAACGGTGCCGGCAAGACCACCGTGTTCAATCTGCTGACCGGCGTATACGTCCCCACGGAGGGAACGGTCCTTTTAAACGGTGTGCCCCTGAACGGGAAAAAGACCCATCAGTTTGTGGCGGCCGGCGTGGCCCGAACGTTCCAGAACATCCGCCTTTTCAAGCAGATGAGTGTGCTGGAAAATGTGAAGACCGCCTTTACCAAGGATATTTCCTATAACCTTCTGGACGCTACCTTCCGTACGCCGAAGTTCTGGAAGGCGGAAAAGGAAGTGACCGACAAGGCCATGGATCTGCTGGAGATCTGCCATCTGGCGGATAAGGCGGAGGTGCCGGCAGCCAGCCTGCCTTACGGCCAGCAGCGCAAGCTGGAGATTGCCCGCGCCCTGGCCACGGATATGAAGGTGCTGCTGCTGGATGAGCCGGCCGCCGGCATGAACCCCACGGAGACGGCGGAGCTTCTGGAGTGCATCAATACGATCCGGGACCGGTTCGGTGTGGCGATTTTGCTGATCGAGCACGATATGTCCCTGGTGATGAACGTATGCCAGCGGATCCAGGTCATTGATTACGGTCAGACCATTGCCTCCGGCCTGCCGGAGGAGATCGCCGGGAATCCCAGGGTCATCGCGGCGTATTTGGGCGAGTGAGGGGGATGCGATATGCTGGAAATTAAGGACCTGAATGTGTTCTACGGGGCGATCCATGCCCTCAAGGGCGTCTCTCTTACGGTGCACGACGGGGAGCTGGTGTCCCTGATCGGAGCCAACGGCGCCGGCAAAACCACCACGCTGCACACCATCTCCGGCTTGCTGCACGCTGCGTCCGGCTCCGTGCTTTTGGACGGGACCGATCTGCAGAAGGTGGCGCCCAACACCGTCATCTCTCTGGGCCTGTCCCATGTGCCGGAGGGGCGGCACGTCTTTGCCCGCATGAGCGTGGAGGAGAATCTGCGCATGGGTGCATACATTCTGAAGGATCAAAAGAAGATCGCGGAAAACATGGAGAAGGTCTACGCCCACTTCCCCCGGCTGAAGGAGCGCCGCCGCCAACTGGCCGGGACGCTGTCCGGCGGAGAACAGCAGATGCTGGCCACCGGCCGGGCGCTGATGACCGACCCGAAGATGGTGCTGATGGACGAACCGTCCATGGGCCTGAGCCCGATCCTGGTCAAGGAGATCTTTGCCATCATCGAAGAGCTGCACCGCAGCGGGATCACCATTTTGCTG
This sequence comes from uncultured Dysosmobacter sp., assembly GCA_934563745.1. Lineage (GTDB taxonomy): Bacteria > Bacillota > Clostridia > Oscillospirales > Oscillospiraceae > Oscillibacter. The sequence continues at coordinate 78,045 of CAKTHE010000004.1, forward strand.
GTGGAACAAAACGCGAAAATGGCCCTGGCCATTTCGGACCGGGCGTATGTTCTGGAGACCGGCACCATCTCCATGGAAGGCCGTGCTGCGGATCTTGCCGCAGATGATCGGGTCCGCAAGGCCTATTTGGGTGCGTAAGGAGGACGTGGGTTCAATGGAATCTTATGTGATTACGGTGGCCCGGGAGACGGGCAGCGGCGGACACAACATCACGCGAAAGCTTTCCCAGGCGCTGGGGATCCCCTATTACGACCGGGATCTGCTGCGTAAGGCGTCAGAGGTCAGCGGAATCCACGAACGGCTTTTCGGCGCGGCGGATGAACGCATCGGCCTGAAGGAGATGCTTTCGGCGGCGGAAAAGGTCTATACCGGTGAGATCCTGCCACCGGACAGCGACGACTATATTTCCACCCGGAACCTGTTCAGCTTCCAGGCGCAGATTATCAAGGAACTGGCCGAGCAGGACAGCTGCATCATCCTGGGCCGCTGCGGCAACTATCTGCTGCGGGACCGGCCCCGTGTACTGCGGGTATTCATTCACGCCCCCATGGAGGCCCGGCTGGCCCGGGTGGCCTCGTACTCGCTGGCCTGGAGCCAGCGGGAGGTAGCCAAGCACATCCGGGTGGAGGATAAGCGCCGGTCGGCTTACTATCATTATTATACGGGAGAAGAGTGGCGCGACGTGACTGGCTATGACCTGAGTCTGGATTCCGAGGCTTTGGGCGAGGATGGCTGCGTGGAGCTGATTCAAAAGGCACTGCCGATTTTTTGCAGATAAAAAAGGCGGCATCGGCCCGGTGCGGGCGGCTTTGCCAAGCGCAAAGAGCCGGAGAGAACCGGAGACCTCCGGTCGGCCTTTGTGCGGCGCGGCCCGCTCCATGCGTGCGTCGGGCGTTGTGAGGGCTTCCGCCCCGGCGCGCTGAAAAGGTCCCGGCGGATGGAAGATCCGCCGGGGCCTTTCTGTTTTGCCCGGAGGGAACGGCTTGACAAATGCCCCGGCATATTTTACCCTGAACAAACAGGGCCTTACCCGGGCCAAAGGCCGGACGGAGCCAATCATCAGACTGAAAGCGGAAAGAGGAGATGGCAATGAAGTACCTGATCATCGGCGCCGGAGGGACCGGCGGCCCGATCGGCGGATTCCTGACCCGGGCCGGGCTGGATGTGACCCTGATCGCTCGGGGTGCGCACCTGACCGCCATGAAGGAGCGGGGGCTGGCGTTTCACACCCCGGAAGGGGATTTTACGGTGCCGGTCCGGGCCTGCACCGAGGCGGAGTATACCGGCACGCCGGATGTGGTCTTTGTGTGCGTCAAGGGGTATTCTCTGCAGGAGACGCTGCCGTTCCTGCGGCGGATCTGCGGACCGGATACGGTGGTGATCCCGGTTTTGAATCTTTACGGGACCGGCGGCGCGCTGCAGGCGCAGCTTCCGGAGACCACGGTGACGGACGGCTGCATTTACATCATGGCCGAGATCGAAGGGCCGGGGACGATCCGTATGAACGGAACGATTTTCCGGGTGGTATTCGGCCTGCGCCGCGGCACGGCGGAGGAGACGGTCCGGCGCGTCCGGCCGGTGCTGGAGGGCGTGCGGCAGGATCTGGAGTCGGCCGGGATCAAGGGGATCCTCTCCGACCGGATTGAAACGGACGCCTTTGAAAAGTTTTCCTTTGTTTCGCCCATGGCGGCCATCGGCACATATTATGGTGTCAGCGCCGCCGCCATGCAGCGGGAGGGCGCGGAGCGCACGGCGTATCAGGGCCTGGTGGAAGAGCTGATCGCACTGGGTCAGGCGATGGGCACGCCGCTGCCGGCGGACATTATGCAGCGCAACCTGGCGATTCTGGACGGGGTGGACCCTGCGTCCCGGGCTTCCATGCAGCGGGATGTGGAATCCGGCCACGCCTCGGAGGCGGACGGGCTGATTGCCGAGGTAACACGCCTGGGCCGCCGGTATCATGTCCCTACGCCGGGATATGATCGGATCGCCGCGGTCCTTTGTCCGGAGAAGATCCGGTGAACCCAGCCAGCCGGCCGCAGCCGGCTGGCTGTTTTATGCCCGGATTCTGCCTGAAATGCGGGATCGCTGCAGGAAAAGTGCGAAATCAGCGCCGCTGCCGCGTTCAAAGGGGCCTGCGCCGGCGAAGAAAGGGGCATTTTTTACAAAGCGCGGGCTTGTAGAACTTTTTTGCGGAAAAAGAGTTGACATAACGGTGTGGAAAACCCTGTGGAGAATGTGTAAAACCCTGTAGTTTAAGTCTTTTGCCCCTGGGGAAAACAAATTATGGCAACCGGACGGTGTGCAACTTTTTGTGAGACTTGTCCCGATTTGAGTCGGACGGGGGAGGTTTTCCGCCCGCGGCGGCAGAGCGGCCCCTTGAACTCGGGAAATGGGTGTGTTAAACTAAATCGGATCCCGTGCGCTGCCGCAGGCGGGCTGCACGGAACGACGCAACAGGAGGAACACGATGGCAAGCAAGAAAAAAGACTACGGCAACGAGAGCATCTCCGCCCTGAAGGGGGCAGACCGGGTCCGCCGGCGTCCGGGGGTCATCTTCGGCTCGGATGGACTGGATGGCTGTGAGCATGCGGTGTTTGAGATCCTCTCCAACTCCATCGATGAGGCCCGGGAGGGCCACGGCCGGGTCATCACTGTGACGCGCTTTGCCGATCGATCCATTGAGGTGGAGGATGCCGGCCGCGGCTGTCCGGTGGACTGGAACGAGAGCGAGGGCCGCTACAACTGGGAGCTGGTCTACTGCGAGCTGTATGCCGGCGGCAAATACGACAACCTCTCCGGCGATAATTATGAATATTCCCTGGGCCTCAACGGCCTGGGTGCCTGCGCCACGCAGTATGCCTCCCGCTATATGGACGTGACGGTCTGGCGGGAGGGTCTGGAATATACCCTGCACTTTGAACGGGGCGAGATTGTGGGGACCCTGGAAAAGCGGCCTCTGCCCAGGTCTCAGGCCAAAAAGACCGGGACCCGGACCCACTGGCTGCCGGATCTGGATGTATTTACGGATATTGCGATCCCGGCGGAATATTTTACCGACGTGATGAAGCGTCAGGCGGTGGTCAACGAGGGAATCACCTTCCGCTTCCGCAACGAGACGGAGCCGGGCCGGTTTGAGGAGACTGAGTTCCTGTATGAAAACGGCATTCAGGATTACGTGCAGGAGCTGGCCGGCACGGACCCGCTGACTGCGCCCGTTTTCTGGCAGGCGGAGCGCCGGGGCCGGGACCGGGCGGACAAGCCGGAGTATAAGGTCAAGCTCTCCTGCGCGTGCTGCTTTTCCAACCGCGTGCATGTGATCGAGCATTATCACAACTCCTCCTGGCTGGAGCACGGGGGTGCGCCGGAAAAGGCCACCAAGTCCGCCTTTGTTTCCGCGGTGGACGGATACCTGCGCCGCCAGGGCAAGTATCAGAAAAACGAGAGTAAGGTGACCTGGGCGGATATTGAGGACTGCCTGGTTCTGGTCTCCAACAACTTTTCCACCCAGACCTCTTATGAAAACCAGACCAAAAAGGCCATCACCAACAAATTTATCCAGGAGGCCATGAGCGAGTTCCTGCGCTCGAACCTGGAGGTTTATTTTATTGAGAATCCCTTTGATGCCGAGAAGATCGGGGAACAGGTCCTGATCAATAAGCGCTCCCGGGAAAAGGCGGAAGTGGCCCGGCTGAATATCAAGAAGAAGCTCTCCGGCAGCATCGACATTGCCAACCGGGTGCAGAAGTTTGTGGACTGCCGCTCCCGGGACGTGGACAAGCGGGAGATCTACATCGTGGAGGGTGACTCCGCTCTGGGCAGCGTAAAGCTTTCCCGGGATGCCGAGTATCAGGGGATCATGCCCGTCCGGGGCAAGATCCTCAACTGCCTGAAGGCGGACTACGCCCGCATTTTCAAAAGTGAGATCATCACGGACCTTTTGAAGGTCCTGGGCTGCGGCGTGGAGGTGCAGAGCAAGCAGAACAAGGACCTGAACGCCTTTGACCTGAACAACCTGCGATGGAGCAAGGTGATTATCTGCACCGATGGCGATGTGGATGGCTTCCAGATCCGTACACTGATCCTGACCATGATCTACCGCCTGGCGCCCACGCTGATCCGGGAGGGCTACGTCTACATTGCGGAGACGCCGCTTTTTGAGATCAACTGCGGGGACAAGACCTGGTTTGCATACTCCGACAAGGAAAAGAACGACATCCTGCGGGAGCTGGAAGGGAAGAAGGTCAAGGTGGACCGGTCCAAGGGTCTGGGCGAAAACGATCCGGACATGATGTGGCTGACCACCATGAATCCCGAGACCCGCCGGCTCATTCGGGTGCAGTCGGCGGATGTGGAAGAGACCGCCCGGGTCTTTGACCTGCTTTTGGGCGACAATCTGCAGGGCCGCAAGGACCACATTGCAGAGAACGGGTATAAATATCTGGAGCTGGCGGACATTTCGTAAGGCTGGCTCGTTTTCCCGGCGGGATCAGAAGAACAACGGCCGCCCGGCGCGGCAGAATGGAGTTTACTATGGAGAAGGATACAAAGAGACTGATCATCCTGGCAGTGAGCACGGTGATCGTGCTGCTGCTGTTTGCGCAGGTGGTCCCGGTGGTTCTGGCCCTGCACATTCTGGCCACGGGCATTTCCCTGATCCTGGGGGTGCAGGTCCTGCGCTCGAAGGGAGCGCTTTCGGCCTGGGACACGCGCTATAAGCTCAGCTTCCGGAAGACGCTCGCCCGGGTGATCGGCGTGCTGTTTTTGCTGACGGCTGCCTTTTGGCCTGTCGCAGTTGCGCTGCATATGGACACGGAGACATCTTTGCAGGTGCAGATCGTGGGTGTGGTGGTTGCCGGCAGCCTGAGCTTTATCCCCGTTACGCTGAAAAAGAACACGGAACGGTAAGGGGCGGACATGGCCAGAAAGAAGCAGCCGGAAGAGAACCGGAATAAGGGGGGGAACCCCAACGTCCTGGGCCTGCACGCGGCGGTAGTGGCACAGCCCATCACCGATACGCTGGAAACCAACTATATGCCCTACGCCATGAGCGTCATCGTTTCCCGCGCGATCCCGGAGATCGACGGATTCAAGCCCTCGCACCGCAAATTGCTGTACACCATGTATAAAATGGGCCTTCTGACCGGGGGACGCACCAAGTCCGCCAACATTGTGGGCCAGACCATGCGCCTGAACCCCCACGGGGATGCGGCCATCTATGAGACGATGGTGCGCCTTTCCAAGGGCAACGGTACGCTGCTGACGCCCTTTGTGGATTCCAAGGGCAACTTCGGCAAGGTCTATTCCCGGGACATGGCGTATGCCGCCTCCCGTTACACGGAGGCAAAGCTTTCCGCCATCTGTGCGGAGCTGTTCCGGGACATTGACAGCGACACGGTGGACTTTGTGGACAACTACGACAACACCATGAAAGAACCGGCGCTGCTGCCCACCACCTTTCCGAATATCCTGGTGTCCGCCAACTCCGGCATCGCCGTGGGTATGGCGTCCCAATTCTGTGGCTTTAACCTGGGCGAGGTGTGCGATACCACCGTGGCCTATCTGAAGAATCCCCAGTGCGACCTGCGGGAGACGCTGCTGGCACCGGACTTTCCTACCGGAGGCGAGCTGATCTGTGACCCGGCTGCCCTGCAGGAGATTTATGAGACGGGCCGGGGCTCCGTCCGGGTGCGGGCCAAGTATCGCTATGTGAAAGAGCAGAACCTGATCGAGATCTATGAGATCCCGTACTCCACCACCATCGAGGCGATCCTGGACAAGGTGGCGGAGCTGATCAAGGCCGGAAAGCTGCGGGAAGTGGCCGACATGCGCGACGAGACGGACCTTTCCGGTCTGAAGCTGGCCATTGACCTGAAGCGGGGCGTGGACCCCGACAAGCTGATGGCCAAGCTGTTCCGCGCCACCACGCTGGAGGATTCCTTCAGCTGCAATTTCAATGTGCTGATCGGCGGGATTCCCCGGGTGCTGGGGGTGCGTGCGATCCTGGAGGAGTGGACGGCCTGGCGCACCGAGTCGGTGCGCCGGCGGATCTACTTTGTGCTGCAGAAGCGCCGGGATAAACTGCACCTGCTCAAGGGCCTTAAGCGGATCCTGCTGGACATTGACAAGGCCATCCGCATTATTCGGGAGACGGAGCAGGAAGCGGAAGTGGTTCCGAACCTGATGATCGGCTTTGGGATCGATCAGATCCAGGCGGAGTATGTGGCGGAGATCCGCCTGCGCAACATCAACAAGGAATATATCCTCAAGCGGGTGGAGGAGACCAGTGCCCTGCAGGATGAGATCGACGATCTGGAGGATACCCTGAGCGATCCCCGAAGGATCCGCAAGATTCTCATTGACGAGCTGGAGGCGGTCAAAAGCAAGTACGCCGAGCCCCGCCACACCAGCCTCATTTACAGCCACGAGCTGCCGGCGGCGGAAGCGGAGGAGCCGGAGGAGGATTATCCGGTCCATGTGTTCCTGTCCCGGGAGGGATACTTTAAGAAGATCACGCCCCAGTCTCTGCGCATGAGCGGCGAGCAGAAGTTTAAAGAGGGCGACGGCCTGAGCCAGAGCTTTGAAACCACCAATCAGGCGGAGATCCTGTTTTTCACGGATCGCTGCCAGGTTTACAAGAACCGCCTGCGTGATTTTGATGACGCCAAGGCCAGTGTCCTGGGCGATTATCTGCCGGCGAAGCTGGGGATGGACGCCGGCGAAAACGTGGTGTATGCCCTGTTGCCCGGCGATTACAGCGGCGGCGTCCTGTTTTTCTTTGATAACGGAAAGGTGGCGCGGGTTGCCCTGTCGGCGTATCAGACGACCTCCAACCGCCGCAAGCTGACCGGTGCCTATTCCGATAAGGCTCCGCTGGTGTGCATCCGGGCGCTGTGGGAGGAAGAGGAGCTGGCGGTTTATTCCAGTGAACCCCGGGCGCTGATTTTCCATACGGCGCTGCTGACGCCCAAAACGACCCGCTCGACCCAGGGGGTGCAGGTGATGACCCTCAAGCCCAAGTACCGCCTGGTACGGGCAGCCGCACCGGATCAGACGGGCATTACGCACCTGACCCGCTATCGGGTACGGGCCCTTCCGGCGGCCGGCGCCCTGGTGCGGGAGGAAGACGGCGAAGACAAGCAGCTGGGGCTGCTGGACTGAGAGGTGCCGGGTGAAAAAGCTGAAATCCTATGCCTGGATCACGCTGGGCTGCGTGGTATTTTCCCTGTCGTTTGACTGGTTTTTTGCACCCAACGGGGTGGCCATGGGCGGCATTACCGGCCTGGCCCAGGTGCTTCATGCCCTGATCCCGCCCCTTTCTGTGGGCGTGGCCTGCATTCTTTTGAATGTGCCTCTGTTTTTGGCCGGATGGAAGTTTCTTGGCTTTCATGTGCTGGCGGTGTCTTTGTATGCCATGGCGGCCAGCAGCCTTGCCATTGACGGGATTGCGGCGGTGTATGCCTTTGAACCGGTGAACCCGATGCTGGCGTCGCTATGCGGCGGCGTGCTGATGGGGCTGGGCCTCGGGATCGTATTTGCACAGGGGGCCACGACCGGCGGAACGGATACGCTGGCCCGGCTGATCGGCCTGAAGTTTCCCTGGCTGCCCATGGGAAAGCTGGTGCTGATTCCGGACTTCGTGGTGCTGACCTTGGCCGGCCTGGTGTTCAAGAGCCTGGAGACAACGCTTTATGGCTTGGTGGCGCTCTTTGTGGCCAGCCGGGTCATGGACACGGTGCTTTACGGGCTGGACCGGTCCAAGGTGGCTTATGTGATATCGGACGAGTGGCAGAAGATCGCGGATGTGCTTCTGCGCCGGCAGGACCGGGGCGTGACGATCCTGCGGGGCCAGGGCGCCTATACGGCCCGGGACAAGCAGGTGCTGATGATCGCCTTCAAGCAGAAGGAGATCGTGCAGATCAAAAAGGCGGTGCACGCGTTGGATCCCCAGGCATTTATGATCGTTTGCAACGCCCATGAGGTGCTGGGCGAGGGATTCCGGGAATATCAAAAGGAGGAGACATGAGATGAGCGATTTCCGCAAGACCAGGGAGAATTTGGAAAAACGTGGCTTTTCCGTGCAGACGTTTGCCTCCGGGGAGGAGGCAGCCGCCTATCTCAACCGGGTGGTGGACGCCACGACGGTGGGCTTTGGCGGCTCCGCCACGGTGGAGAGCCTGGGCCTTTACGAAAGCCTCGGTTCCCACAACCAGGTGTTTTGGCACTGGAAGCAGGAGGCCGGCCCGGCCCGGGCCGCGGCCGCCGGCACGGAGGTATACATCAGTTCGGTCAACGGGCTGGCCGAAACCGGGGAGATCGTGAACATAGACGGCGCCGGAAACCGGGTGGCCTCGACGCTGTTTGGCCACAAGCGGGTCTATTTCGTGGTGGGGCGCAACAAGCTGGCACCGGATTATGACGGCGCATTGTGGCGGGCCCGCAACATTGCGTCTCCGAAAAATGCCCAGCGCCTGAAGCGGAAAACGCCCTGCGCGGTCCGGGGCGACCGCTGCTATGACTGCGCCAGTCCGGAGCGGATCTGCCGGGGGCTGACGGTACTGTGGGGGCCGATGATGGGCATGGAGACGGAAGTGCTGCTCATTGATGAGGACCTGGGCTTCTGAGACCGGAAAAAGGAGGTGCGGCTGTGAAGATGAACCAGCGGTTGTGCGCGGGCGTGTGCGCCGGCCTGACGGCCCTTTCCCTGTGCGGCTGCGCCTCCATTCTGGAGCGGCAGTATACCTCGGTGGAGCCGCACAGCAAAAAGTACTGGGAAAGTGAAGCCAGCGATACGCTGCGGGCAGAGAGCCATCAGGAGCTGGTGAATGCCCTGCTGGAGCTGATCGGCCGGCATACGGAGGAGGCGACGATTCGCTATTACAGCGGGGAGGACGCGTCCGCGCCGGCAGACGTGCTGGAGCGGGCCACGGCAGAGGTCCAGCAGGAGACGCCGCTGGGGGCCTACGCCGTGGAGTATATTACTTCTTCGTGTGAGGATCAGCGCACTTACGCGGAGATCATGGTGCACATTCGCTACCGGCGCACGCAGGAGCAGATCCAGGCCCTGGTGAACGCCACATCCACGGCGGCGCTGCCGGACCTTCTGAACGCGGCGGCGGACGCCGGCAAGGAGGAGCTGGGCGTGCGCATCAGCTACTGGGATGAAGCCTCGGCGGATCAGGTGTACCGCATGGTGCAGGAGGTCTGTGAAGCACGGGGGATTCCGGAGGATGAGATCTGGAGCGTGTCATTCTATCCGGCGGAGGGCCCAGTGGGGCTGCTGGAATTTCAGCTGGGGCCAGGAGAAGAGACCGGAAAAAGTGAAGAAAAACCGGCGGAAACTACTTGACAAGCGAGCGGACCTTTGCTAAAATACTCCTTGTCTCGCGGGCATAGCTCATCTGGTAGAGCGCCACCTTGCCAAGGTGGAGGTAGCGAGTTCGAGCCTCGTTGCCCGCTCCAGTGAAACAGGACATCCGATTTGGGTGTCCTGTTTTTTTCGTTAAAAGCAAAAGAACTCGCTGCCTCCACCCGTGCGCGAAGCGCGCTGAAATCAGGAGGTCCGGCAGGGCTCCCGCAAATCGCCGAAGCGATTTGTGGGATACCGGGAAGCGAGTTCGAGCCTCGTTGCCCGCTCCAGAGAAACAGGACATCCGATTTGGATGTCCTGTTTTTTTGATAGAAGCAGAAGAACTCGCTGCATCCACCCGTGCGCGAAGCAGTGTACGCCGCTGCAATCAAACGGATTTGCAAAACAGGATTGACAATTCTCCGCAGAGGGATTAAGCTGTAAATGTACAGCACGCTGTATAAAAGGAGCGCCGATCATGCACGACACCGAATACCAGCTGGCGCGGCAGGTCTTGAATCTGGCGAACCAGATTGTCAAAAACCGAAACAGGCACATCAAGGAACTGAATCTGACCGCCGAGCAGGCGGACAGCCTGGTTTTTTTCTCTGCCGGCGGTAAAAGTATCTCTGATCTGCGGGATCATCTGCACATTAGACATCAGACCGCACAGGGCATCGTCAAGCGCATGGAAGAAAAAGGACTGCTTAGCCTGTCAGTTTCCGCAGCAGACGGCCGCTGCAAGACGGTTTCGCTGACCGAGAAAGGCGAAGAGACCATGGCCTGCCTGCGGCGCAACGGCACACATACCGGCTCCCGCCTGCTCTCCGGCATGACACCGCAGCAGCAGGAGCAGTTTGCTGCGCTCATTCGGCAGGCGCTGGATAACATACAGTAAAAATTTTGAACAAATCTACAGCATGCTGCAGATTTAGAACGAAAGCGATTTCATGAAAACCAACCACCGAGACATTCTTCTGATCTTGATTGCCAGCTTTTTCTATATGGCAAGTCCCATGCTCGTTACGCCGCTTATTGCGGGCTATGCCGCCGATTTAGGCGCCGGTGCGGCGCTGATGGGGATCATCGGCGGCCTGATGAATATTTGTTCGCTGTTTTGCCGCCCGTTTGTCGGAAATCTGGTGGATAAAATCAGTAAATACCGGCTTTCCGTTGTGGGTGCGGCCTGCATGGCCGTGGCCTGTCTCGGCTATATTGCCGCGTGGAGCCCGGCCTGCATCCTTGCCGCCCGTGTGGTAAACGGCATTGGCTTTTCCTGCTGTTCGGTCTGCATGTCCACTTGGATGGCAAGCCTGCTCCCGCGGGAGAATGTCGGCTCCGGCATGGGTCTGTACGGCACGATGAACGCACTGGCGATGGCCATAGCGCCGGCAATCGGCGTGACGCTTTACCAGCGGATGGGCTACAAAACCGCCTTTATTGCCGCGACGACCTTCGCGGTCTGCACGCTGCTGATCGTGCAGTTCGTCCACAACAAAGGCCTGCCTGCTGCTCCGAGCACCGATACCCGGACCTCCATGCAGCTTGTTGAGCCGAAGGTGCTTCCGATTGCGGTCGTGATCATGCTGTTCGCCATTCCGTACTGCGCCACGCAGTCTTTTCTGGTCAGCTATATCGCGGCAAAGGGGCTGAACGTCACGGTCAGCCTGTTTTTCCCGGCCTATGCTGCCGTTCTGCTGATTTTGCGCCTGTCTCTGCGCAGCTTATTCGATAAAAAATCGTTTTCGTTCTTCCTGGTCGGAAGCTCCGGCAGCGCTCTCATCAGCATAGTCCTGCTGCGTGTTATGCGCAGCACGCCGGTCATGCTGCTGGCTGCGGCCTTTATGGCCGGCGGGTACGGGATCATGTGCTCGGTTTGCCAGTCCACCGCCATTTTGCTGGCCGGACCGGGGAAACGCGGACTCGCCAACAGTACCTATTACATCGGCCTGGATCTTGGTATGGCCCTTGGGCCGATTCTCGGCGGCGTGTTGTACGGTGCGGTGGCCATCGACCTGTTTTACCCGATTCTTGCCGCTACTGTGCCGGCCGGTATCGCTGTATACCTGCTGAGCAGAAAAACACTGGAACAAAACGGATCGGCAGCCTCTTGAAAAGGGCCGGCTGCGGCCGGCCTCTTCCCTGCTTCTCGACCTGATGGATTCCGAATATGCTGGAAACCCGGCTGCCCATGAAGGGGCAGCCGGGTTTCTTGACAGACGGAGGATCCGGTTGGGCTACCCTGCTTTTCAGCGGTCAGATCTGCGCTCTGCTCCCGGTGTGCGGGGACAATCGGCCAAACCGTACTGATGCAGCTTCTTGTAAAAGGAGGTCCGGTCCATTCCCGGCAGACGGACAGCCCGGCTGCGATTTCCTCCGCAGGCGGCCAGAGCGTGTTCCATGGCCTGCCGCCCGGCATCCTGACGGGCTTTTTCGTAAGGGCTGAGCGCTTTTTCGGCAGCCGCCGGACTGCCGGAACCGGCCGCCGTCAGCCCGGAAAAATGCCCGGTATCCAGGGTGCCGGAGACTGCGTAGTTAAAGGCGCGCTCAATGCAGTTTTCAAGCTCCCGAATGTTTCCGGGCCAGTCATATTGCTGCAGCAGAGCCATGGCCTCCGGAGTGACGCCATCAATGTTCATTTCCATGTCATCGCAGAATTTGCGGATAAAGTGGTGTACCAGCAGCGGAATGTCTTCCCGCCGCTCCCGCAGAGGGGGGATCCGAAGGCTGACAATGTTGACCCGATAGTAAAGATCCCGCCGGAAGGTGCCCTGCTCGACCATCTGGGCCAGATCCTGATTGGTGGTGCAGATCAGGCGCACATCGACTTTGATGGGCGCCACCCCACCCACCCGTTCGATCTCCCGTTCCTGAATGGCACGCAGCAGCTTGGCCTGCAGAGGCAGCGAGAGCAGGTTGATCTCATCCAGCATCAAAGTGCCCTGATCGGCCAGCTCAAATTTCCCGATGTGTCCCTGTTTGGACGCACCGGTAAAAGCACCGCTTTCATAGCCGAACAGCTCGGACTCCATCAGATTCTCCGGAATGGCGGCACAGTTGAGCCGAATGAAGCGCGCGTTTTTCCGACGGCTTTCCGCATGGATGGACTGGGCCACCAGCTCCTTGCCGGTGCCGCTTTCCCCGGTGATCAGCACCGTGGATTTCGTCTGCGCCACCTTTACGATCAGCGCCTTCAGCGCCAGCATCTGCGGGCTGTTGGTCACAATGGAGTCCACGGTGTAGCGGGCTTGATATTCCTTGCTTTTTGCTTCGCTGACGTTGGAGAGGTTTTTCAAAAGACTTTTGAGCTTCGCGATCACGTCATCGTAGCCGTAATGAGAGGAGAGTGTGGAGTTGGACATGCTGCCGATGACGGTGCCGTCCTTCTCCAGCACGATGCGGTTGCTCAGAATGGCATCCCCCTGCGGCGTGATATAAAAGACGCCGTATTCATTTTTCCCGGTCAAAAGGACCTTCGGCAGCCCGGCGCCGGGAACGACGTCCTGCATATAGGCGCCGATGGGATACGGCTTCCGGAAGCCCATAATTTTGGCGTAGGCGTCGTTGACATAGACGATCCGGCAGCTGCTGTCGGTGATGATCAGGGCGCCCAGCTGCTCCAGTGTGGCCTCGATCAAGGGGAGGATGGGAATCAGGTTCTGTTCTATAGCAAAGCTCCTGTCTGTAAGTAGAAAGAATACTGTATCTGCAGTGTAACAAAATGAGCGCTTACATGCAAGCAGATACATACAAAATATGAAAAGAGCGGGCGGATGCCAGCTGACTTTTCGGCGCGGAAACGGGGAATTTGCCGCTGCACCGCCTCTTGAAAAATAAAAAAACAAAAAAGTTTCGGAGAACAGCTCTACCTGGCCCGAATGTTGCTCTATGGTTGGCGTCGACATCGCATGGATCCATAGAACAGATTAAGGAGGAGTTTTTTTGAGTACACAGGCAAGTGAAAAAATCGGCCTTTCATCCACAGCGCTTTTGCTGGTGGGTACGGTGATCGGCTCGTCTATTTTTATGGCGACGGGCTATCAGGCGGCCGGCATATGACCGGGCGTCTGGCTGGTGTATATCATCGGGGCCGTTTTGACCATTCCTATCTGCTTTCAGAGTGCCCAGACCGGCTGCGTGCTCCCGATGACCGGCTCCAACATTGAGATGATCCGGCGCACCACCGGGCCGTTCAGCTCGTTTATGTACGGCTGGATCTATATTTGCTGGGTGGCTGTCTACGTTCCGTACTGTGCGCACTCCATCACAAAATTTTTGCTGCTGTATTTCCCGAATCTCAACACCAGCCTGACGGCCATTGTGATCATCGTGATCTTCGGTGTTGTCAACTGCTTTGGACTGAAGGCGGCCGCCATTTTGCAGAATGTGATCGTGGGTGTTTTGGCAGTGGCTATGGTGGTATTTTTCTTCGGCGGCATTCCCTATTTCCATATGGAGAACCTGACGCCGCTGTTCCCCATGGGGTCCGCGGCCGTGATCGGCCAGATCATGCCCGGTTATTTCGGCTATGTGGGGCTGTTCACCATCACCGAATGGGCCGGTGAGATCGAAAACCCGCAAAAGACGCTGCCCAAGGCGCTGGGGATCAGCATGGGCGCGATTACGGTGCTGTATATTCTGGTGTGCGTGGCGCTGTGTGCCATTGCGCCTTACTCGGAGCTGGGCATGGATGCGGCGGTCGGCGTTGTGGCAAAGCGGATTTTCCCGGCTCCGGTGGCCCTGCTGATCAACCTGGGGGCGATTTTTGCGGTATCCTCGTCCCTGAACGGCATGATGGTGGTGCTCTCCCGGGAAGTCAACGCCATGGCCAATCACGGCATGCTGCCCCGGGTTCTGGGCAAAAGCTCGAAAAAGCGCAACGCGCCTTACGCGGCGATCCTTCTGGCTGTGGCGGTTGGAATCGTGATCAGCCTGATCAGCGACAGCGTTCTGGCCTATATGGATGCGGTGACGCTGTTCATTATGATCAACTGCATTCATTCCGCTGCGGCCTCGCTGCGGATCCGCAAATGCATGCCCCAGGAGTACGAGCAGGCGGCCTATAAGCTTACGGGCGGCTGGTACTATTTCTGGCCGGTGACAATGATCATTACCTGCGGGATCATGTTTGTGCTCTCTTATATGGATGTGCCCCAGATGACCCTGCCCATGCTGGCGATCATCGCGGCGGGCGTTGCGATTTATGCGGTCCGTTCGAAGCGGATCGCCCGGTAACCAAAACGGATTCAGGAGGAGAAACCATGAGTTTTTTAGGATATAAACGTGAAAACGGCTGGTACGGTACGCGCAATTTTGTGGGGATCATCTCCCTGGGCAGCTGTACCAACGATCCCGCCCGGGATATTGCGGAAATGGTGGATGGAACGGTGTATCTGGGGCAGGATACCGCCTGTCAGAATGGCGCGGCCGATGAAGTGATTTATTACCGCACGATGGCCAACATCGGAAAAAATCCCAATCTGGCTGCAGTGCTGCTGGTGGGGCCGACCTGCGAATGCATCAACAGCTCCCGGATCCGGGAGGAGATCGAAACAACCGGCAAGCGCGTGGAATGGGTTTCCATTCACGACGAGGGCGGCGTGATCGGCTGTATCGGAAGAGGAATGCGCCTGGCCCAGGAAATGGTCAGCGAGGTCAGCCGGATCCAGCCGGAATGGGCGGATGACAAATATCTGCGCCTGGGCCTGACCTGCGGCGGCTCCACGCCGCTGCGGGAGGTGGTTCCCTACGGTGCCCGCCCGGAGGGCAAGGGCCTGTTCTTCATTGACGCCCCGGGAAATGACCTTGCGTGCATGCTGAGTCTGGTAGCCGCCGGCTGCAATGTGATCTCCTATTCCACGGAGAGCTGCTGCCCCTACGGCGTGCCCTTCGTCCCGGTGATCAAGGTAACCTGCAACGATACGCACCTGGAGCAGTACAGCGACATGCTGGACTACTGCGTGGATACGGATATGGCCGTTACGGATCTGGATGCGGCCGGCGCGACGTTTTATCAGAAGGTGCTCAGCGTGGCGTCCGGAGAGATGACCAAAAACGAGATCATCAAATATTACAACACCAACCGGATCCTCAACGTGAATCCCATGGCGTAAGGAGGTATTTTATGAAAGAGAAAAAGGTGCGTTATGCCCGGGTCTCCGAGGCCGACAACATCGGCCTTGCGCTGGTGGATCTGCATAAGGGCAAGGAACTGCATTTGGGCAGCACGGAGGTGACGCTGCGGGAGGACATTCCTTATATGCATAAATTCAGCCTGTGTGCCATCCCCTGTGATGCGGACATTCTTAAAAAAGGTGAGGTGATCGGCCACGCCACCCGGGCCATTGCCCCGGGTGAGCATGTGCACGTTCACAATATGCACGGCAACGTGTGATTGATTCTGCTTTCCCTTCCTTAAATAGCCCGACGGCCCCGGATGCATTGCATCCGGGGCCGTCGGGCTGCCTCCGGGAAAAAGCGGTTTGCCTTACGACAGCCCGGAGCGGTAATTGCTTTGCAGAAAGGTCTGAAAATCCTTCAGCGCGGAGGATTGGGGCATGGTCTCGTTCCAGACGGCCTTCACCATGCTGCGCAGCGGCGGATCTAGGGGAATGGTCACAATGTCGGACCACTCTTCCACCAGCTCCAGGGGCAGGATGGCGGCCAGAGTGCCGCCTACGATCACCTTGTGCAGCAGATTTTGCTGACTGGTGCGCAAAGATACGTGCAGGGGCCCCAGCATGACTGGGGTTTTGGCGTTCAGCGCGGCCAGCGGCAGATGCTGAATGTCCTGGTAGCACACGGTGCTTTTGTCGGCCAGGGGCGAGTCTTTGGCGACGCACAGTACCGTCTCGGCGGGATACAGGTCGAAGTAGCCCAGAGAGTTGAGCTGTGTGAGGGAGCTGTCCACTGTGATAGGGGTCAGGATGACATCAATGGTTCCGTCGGCAACCATTTTGTAGGCGTCGTAGGAGGACAGCTCCCGCACCAGCAGGCGGATGTCCGGATAGGCCCGGTGAAAGGCCTGATACATTTCAGGATAAAAGTGGCAGCCGCAGGAGACGGCAATGCCCACCGAGAGGGAACGGTATTCCGTCTGCTCCTTGATGGAATCGATCTTGCTTTGCAGGGTGGTGAACACGCCGGAAAACTGGGAGAAGAGCTGGCTGAGCATCTGTCCGCTCTCCGTCAGCTCCAGACCGTTGTGGCAGCGCACGAACAGCGTCAGCCCCAGTTCCTGCTCCAGATCCCGCATCGAGCGGGAAAGGACCGTGCGCGAAATGTACAGCCGCTCCGCGGCGGCGGACAGGCTGCCGGCCTGGCATACGGCCATATAGTATTCAATCTGCTTGAGCGTCATAGTGGAATACCCTCCTTAAAATAAGATGCGGCTGCGCGCCCTTCGCGGCTGTCTGGAAGCGGCAATGGCCGCCGCTCCCAGACAGCCGGAAAGAGGGCCTGCGCACGTTGACGCAGGTCCTCTTTTTCCGTTTACCGCTCACAGCGCCCGCAATTGTCGCAATACCCCTGGGTTTTGCAGGCGGGGAGATTCAGGAGCGCCTGGAAAAAATCATTGGGAAGTTCCGGCTGCGGCGCTCCGCCGGCGGAGGGGGGGAGACCGCCTGGGTTGCCGCGCGGAGGATTTTTTTCTTCCATCATAAGCAAACTCCTTTCATCTGTGCGGGAAAAGGCTCAGCCCTTGTAGCTGTGGGTGTCGGAATCCACGATCACGCCCTGGTTGGCGCCAAACTGACGCACCTCATTGAGATAGCCCGCATGCTCCCGGGCCTTTTTGGCGAGGTCCGTGTACAGACCATACTCGTGGTCCACCACGTTCTGCGTATAGGACGGATCCGTGTACGGATTCCGGGGCAGGGGCACATCCTGATCCCGGGCCAGAATGTCCTGTACCTTTTTGATATCCACGGTGTGGGCCGTGGTCCCGTCGGCCACCGCCACGGCGGCGGCCACGCCGGCGGCCTGGCCGGTGCCGACGCACTGGGGGATCAGGTTGACATAGTCGATGCCCAGCTCATCGGCGGAGATATGCCGGCCGGGGCAGAGCAGGTTTTCCGTCTTCTTGGGAAGGATCGCCCGATAGGGGATCTCCACCGGGCAGTTGTCGTTGATGAAGCAGATGGTGGAATGCCAGGCGATGACATCCTCCTGCTCCTTGGGGAAGGCAAAGTCGTTGGAGGTGATCACATATTCGCCGTCCAGACGGTAGGAGCAGCGCGTGCCCAGCTGAGGCGCGATGTCGTACAGGAATGCATTGCGGAAGGCGGCCGGGCAGGCTTCCCGCAGATAATCGATGGCCGTGCGGAT
This sequence comes from uncultured Dysosmobacter sp., assembly GCA_934563745.1. Taxonomy (GTDB): domain Bacteria; phylum Bacillota; class Clostridia; order Oscillospirales; family Oscillospiraceae; genus Oscillibacter. The sequence goes on from CAKTHE010000004.1 coordinate 95,719, forward strand.
CACATCCCGGGTCTCCATCTCGGTTTCTGTGCAGTCCTTGACGGTGGCACAGTCCCGCTCCGGGTGCCAGTTGTTGATCCAGCACACATCGTTGGTGGGACCGGGCAGCGGCGCCGCCCGGAAGCCGCAGATCCGGGAGAAGTTCTCCCGCAGGGCCTGGGCCGCTTGGGGGTTGACCTTCTTCCATTCGCAGAAGGCGGCCCAATCGCAGCCGCCCACGCGCCAGACCAGCGCGGTGGTGGCGCAGCGGGTCAGCTTGTCGGCCAGCCCGAAGTAGGGGCAGCCGGTCTGGCGGAAGATGTCGCCGTCGCCGGTGGCGTCGATGACGATCTTGGCGAGAACGGCCTTGCGGCCCTCTTTGCTTTCAAAGAATACGCCCTTGATGGTGTCGCCGTCCATAATGGGCCGGGTGCCCCAGGAATGGGCCATGACCTGAATGGAATCCTTATGCTCCAGCAGCATTTTGTCCATCTCGATCTTCAGCTGATTGGGCTCAAAGTAAACGGAGCGGACCAGGTGCAGCGGCAGGTGCGCGTCGGTGCTGAAGCAGTCGTGATAGTTTTTCCAGGCGGTGACCAGCGCCTGATCCTCACTGCCGGCCTGCTCCGTCGAGGGGCCCATGACTGCGCCGGGAATGTTGGCCATGCGGGTGAACCACTCCTCCTGCAGGCCGCGGACGTATTGCTTATTGTAGAAGCTGAGCCGGGGAACCATAATGACATAGCCGCCGGTGACGTCGCCGCCCATATAGCCGTAGCGTTCCATCAGGACCACGTGCTTGCAGCCGGCCCGGGCCGCTGCGATGGCGGCGGAGTGACCGGCGGCGCCGCCGCCGACCACCAGAATGTCGCATTCGGTGTAGACCGGGATTTCCCGGCCGTCTTCAAAGACTGTCTTATTCATAGATTACTCCTTTGAAACGAGAATGTCCAGAATTCATACGGGAATCGGATCCGGAAAGCGGATCAGAGAATGTAAGTGAACAGCATGCCCATCACATAGGCCACGGCCATAAAGACGAACGTGACCTGAACGCCCTTGGTCCAGATGAACTTCTGGTCGATCTCCGGACGGGAGAGAATGAAGGCCGCGTTGGTGGAGGCGGCCACCGTCCAGAAGGCATAGCCGGAGCACAGATTGGAGATGATGAGGATTACGTCGGGGTTGATGCCGGAGGTATTGGCCAGCTGGCAGACAAACGGGGTGACGATGGGGCACACGGCCATGGTCAGAACCAGACCATTGGCGATCTGCGTGACCAAGGTGGAAAACACGACCACGATGGCCATCAGGATCCAGATGTTGGTCCCGCCAAAGACCGGGGAGAGCAGATCCACCAGCCAGGGACGAATGCCCAGCTCCGCATCCGAGGTGACCTTGCCCAGCATGACCAGAGCGCCGATCAGGGCGATCATAGACCACATGGAGGACTGGGTCAGCATTTTGCCGATGGGAATATAATTTTCCTTGGTGCCGGGGCGGCGGATCAGGGCGCACAGCGCCGTGCCGAAGACCCAGATCCAGGAGTTGCCCAGGCAGGTGATCTGCGCATAGGCAGGGGCGTCCTTGGGATAGAGGGAGGTGAGCAGGATGTACGCGATGCAGCCCAGGATCAGGGCGATGATCGCCATCTGGTTGCGGGAGAAGTGATCCGGGGTCAGGCGCATGGCCTCGACCTTGTCAAGGTCCAGCTCCTTCAGAGGCTCCAGGTTGACCTTATACACCGTCTTCATCAAGATGACATAGACGATCATATAAACCATGGTGGCGGCAAACATGACCAGCATCCAGGTGCCTTCGTTGAAGGTGCGGCCATAGGGCTCCATGGCCGAGTTGATCATGGCGATGGTCATGACCTGGGGAGACTTGAAGGCAAAGAAGAAAATACCGGTGGCGGAGATATAGGTGCCCAGCAGGGTGAACTTGATGAAAGGATCGTTTTTGTCATACCCGCAGATATCGCGAATGGATTCCACCAGACCGAAGAACAGAATGTAGGTGGGAGGGCCGCCGACAAAAGCGCCCACGACGTAGGTGGTCAGGAACAGCATGACCATGGTGGCAACGGGCCGGCCGCGGCAGAGCTTGCTGGAAAGCAGCTTCTTGGCCAGAACGTTCATGGCGCCGGATTCCTTCAGGGCCAGGCAAAGCGCACCGCAGAACACCAGCTGGACCGTCGAGGTAGAGCCCAGCCAGGTGGCCAGCAGATCCGCACCGGAGTAATAGCCGTGGAACACCGTGGCCAGCAGAGCAAGCAGCGAACCGCTGAGCATATCGCCGTTGAAGCAGGTGATGATGATCAGACCGATCAGGACACCCAGCATTTTTACGCCCGTCACCGTGACGGAGCTGAAAGGCGGTACGATGTAGCCGAACAGGAACATGAAGGCGATGCCGATCGCCATGACCAGAGCATACGAACTGAATTTACGTTTTGCTTCCATGTGATCTCCTCCGTTTTCTCGATACGTCTTTGGAGTGGGAATAGGCCTTTTTCCCCTTCCATCTACACCTTAACACAAAATATGCACAAAAGACTCCCGATGAGTGCGCACACCGCTGTGCAAAATATACACACTTCGCGCGGCGCCTGCCGCAAAAGCGGACAGAAGCCCGGCCCGCGGCCATGCGGAAGAGTGCTTGTCAAGTTCGGTCGAAATTGCTATACTATTAAAACTAAAAGAAACGCTGCGGGTCGGGATCTTCGGATCGCACGGCCTGCCGGAGCGTGGGAAGGAGAGAACGCTGTGGCTTCCAGGAAATGGAAGGAACCGGAGCCGGCAGCCCAGGCCCGCAGGGAGATGCCGCTGCTTACGCCCACGGCAGAGCGGGGACTTACGGAGCAGCAGGCGCAGGCCCTGCAGGCGGCCGGCTGGGGAAATGAGGCGGTCTCATCTCCGGCGAAGAGCGAGAAACAGATCATTCGGGAGAATATTTGTACCTACTTTAACCTGATTTTTGTGGTGCTGGCCGGCTGCCTGCTGGCGGTGGGCGATGTATGGGATATGAGCTTTCTGCTGCTGGCGGTGGCCAATACGGCCATCGGGATCGTGCAGCAGATCCGCTCCAAGCGGACCATTGAAAAGCTGACCGTGCTGACAGCCAGCACGGCAGAGGTTATCCGGGACGGGGAAAAGCGGCCCCTGCCGGTGGATCAGCTGGTGCGGGAGGACGTGGTGGAATTCACCTCCGGCGCGCAGATCCCGGCGGATGGGATCGTGCTCACCGGTCAGGTCCAGGTCAATGAGGGCCTGGTGACCGGCGAGGCGGATGCGGTGACCAAACGGCCCGGCGATCAGCTGCTTTCCGGAAGCTTTGTGATCTCTGGCCGCTGCCGGAGCTGCCTGAACCGGGTGGGGGCGGATTCCTATGCCGCACGGCTGACTCTGGCGGCAAAAAAGGAAACGGCACCGGCCAAGTCGGAGATGATGCGCTCGCTGGATCGGCTGATCCGGTTTATCGGTGTGGCCCTGATCCCCATCGGGATCGCGCTGTTCTATAACCAGTATGCCGTCCAGCAGCTGGGCCTGCGCCAGTCGGTGGTTTCCATGGTGGCGGCGCTGATCGGCATGATCCCGGAGGGACTGTATTTTCTCACCAGCGTTGCCCTGGCGGTCAGCGTGGTGCGTCTGGCCCAGAACCGGACGCTGATCCACGAGATGAGTGCCATTGAGACGCTGGCCCGGGTGGATGTGCTGTGCGCGGACAAAACCGGTACGATCACCAGCCCGGATATGGAGGTCCGCGAGGTGGTCCCCCTGGATGTGGAGGCCTATCCCGAGACGATGATCGCGGACATTCTGGGCGCTTACTACCGGGCCGCGGAAGCGGATAACGATACGGCCCGGGCCCTGGCGGAGAAGTTTTCCGCTTCTCCGGGCTGGCGGGCGGAGCGGGTCATCCCCTTCACCTCGGCCACCAAGTGGAGCGCTGTGTGCTTTCCCAGCCACGGGACGTTTGCCGTCGGCGCGCCGGAGGCGATTCTGGGGGCAGATTTCGCCCCGCTGGAAAGCCGCTGCCGTTTCTTTGCGGAAAAGGGCTGCCGGGTGCTGCTGCTGGCCCAGTGCGACGGGGCGGCCGAGGGCCGGCTGGATGGGCTGATCGTTCCGGCGGCCCTGCTGGTTTTGGAAAATCCCGTGCGGCCGGATGCGGTGAAGACCTTTGCCTACTTTGCCTCTCAGGGGGTTGCCGTGAAGGTGATCTCCGGAGACAATCCGGTGACGGTCTCCGCCGTGGCGGCGCAGGCCGGGATCGACGGTGCCGGCAATTGGGTGGATGCCCGGGAGCTGAAAACCGATCAGGACATTGCCCGTGCCGCCCGGCGTTATACGGTGTTTGGACGGGTGGTCCCGGGGCAGAAGCGCAAAATCGTCCGGGCCCTGCAGAATGCCGGCCATACCGTGGCCATGACCGGCGACGGCGTGAACGATGTGCTGGCCCTGAAGGATGCGGACTGCGGCGTGGCAATGGCTTCCGGAGCGGATGCGGCCTGCCAGGCGGCGCAGCTGGTGCTGCTGGATTCGGACTTTTCGGCCCTGCCCAAGGTCGTGGCAGAGGGGCGCCGGGTGATCAATAACATCCAGCGGGCGGCGGCGCTGTATCTGGTGAAAAACATCCTCTCGTTCTTCCTGGCGATCATTACGCTGTTTGCGGAGTTCCCCTATCCCTTCGTTCCCATTCAGCTGACACTGATCTCGGCCCTGACCATCGGCATTCCCTCCTTCTTCCTGGCGCTGGAGCCGAACCACGATCTGGTGCGGGGGCGGTTTATGCTGAATGTGCTGCGCCGGGCGCTGCCCGGCGGCCTGACCGCCATTGCCGTGATCCTGTTTGCGGAGCTGTTTGTTTACGCCTTCAACCTGAAGCTGACGGAGCTTTCCACCATCTGCGTGGTGCTGATGGCCGTAAACGGCCTGACGGTACTTTATTACACGGCCCGGCCGCTGGATCTGAAGCGCACGGTGCTGCTGGCGGCGATGGCAGTGGGCCTGCTGGCGGCGATCGGGACCATGGGCGAAGCGTTTTCGCTGCAGCCGCTTTCGTTCCCGGCCGTGCTGGTGATGATCGCACTGGTGCTGCTGGTGGTGCCCTGCATGATGTATCTGGAACGGTTTTTTGACGCCGTCAGCCGGGCGGCGCTGCGGCGCAGAGAGCGGCAGGAACGCCGCAAAAATGCCCGGCGCACGTTTGATCGGACGGACCGGCCGGAGTGAGCGCGGCTCTGTCGCTCTTTCGGCGTGAAGCCCGGGAACGGACCCCAAAAAAAGAGCCCTGCACGTAACCGTGCAGGGCTTTTCCATGCGGATATACGGAAGCTGCCGCGGCGTCAGGCCAGCAGCAGGGAGAGCATCTCCTCTGCCGGGTCGATCAGCGGAAGGCTTGTCCGGGCGGCCAGAGCGGCCTTGAAGTAGGGGAAATGGGTGCAGCCCAGGACCAGGGCCTGTACGCCGCAGCAGGCGAACCACTCGCACAGGGTGTCCAGGTGATGCCAGGCCACCAGTTCCTCCGGCGGTGTGCCTGCCTCCACGGAGAGGACAACCGGCAGGGCCGCCGTCCCCAAAAGATGCAGCCGGGGGTTCTCCTCGCACAGCGTCCGTTCAATGCCGGCCAGGCCCTGCGCGTTGGCGGCCAGGACGCCCAGAGACTGATACAAACCGGCCAGAGTGCGGTAAATATCCAGCGGCGTTACGATCCGGAGTCCGGTTTTCAGAGCCAGCGGGCGGAAGTCCACCGCGCCGGACAGCGAGTTGCAGTAGACAAAGACCCGCTCGCAGCCCCGGGCCTGCGCCGTATGCAGGATCTCCAGGATCCGGGCTTCTTTTTCGGAGGGGGAAGCAATTTGAAACGCCGTCTGCTGCACCGGGTCCGGAGAGACCGGGAAGGAGCAGGAGGCGATGCCGGCGCGGGTCAGCAGATCCGCACCCATCTGCGTGTCGACCGGTGTGCCGGCCAGAACCGCGGCCGGGCCGTAAAAGGGAGTATGCATCGGATTCACCTCAGTTCAGCCTGCGCGGGAAGTTGCCATCCACCGTGACCCCCTCCTGAATGATCAGAAACGCGTGGGGGTCGAAGGTGCGGACGGCATGGCGCAGCTCTTCGATTTCGTATTTGGACAGGCATACGCACAGCACGTGGACCGGCTCGCCGGTATAGGCGCCGACCCCGTTCCAGAAGGTGACGCTGCGGCCCAGCTGGTTGATGATATACTGGGCCAGGCCGCCTTCGTCCATGCGGGTGAAGATCATCGCCTGAACGCTGATATTCTGCTGATGCACCCGGTCCAGCACCAGGGAGGAAAAGAAGTTGTAAATCACCGAGTAGATGGCGACCTCCGGGCTGAACAGGAACAGGCAGCCGGCGTACAGAAGGAAGTTAAACCCCAGACTGAAGCGCCCTACGGTGACGTGCCCGTTGCGCCGGGCCAGACTCAGCCCCACAATGTCCAGCCCGCCGCCGCTGGAGCCGCAGGTCAGAATCAGGCCGCTGCCGGCCCCGGCGATGATGCCCGCCACTAGGCAGCTGGTCAGCGGATCCGGAATGACCGGCTGCGCGGGGCTGGGGATGACGCTGAAAAACAGGGAGGACGCCGTGGTGCAGATCAGCGTGCGGATCACAAAGTCCCGTCCCAGACTCTTCCAGGCGAACAGCAGGATCGGAATGTTGATGAGAAAGTACAGAATACCGGCGGCATCCACGGAACCGAAGGATATGCCCAGCCGGGTCTGCAGCAGAGTACGGATCACCTGGCACAGACCCATCAGCCCGCCGGTGTACAGCCCCTGGGGAACAATGAACAGATTCACGGCGGCGGCGCCCATCAGCGCGCCCACCAGGGACATCACGATGCGGAGCCAGCGGTTGTGAAGAGTGTTGTAAAGCATGTCCATCGCCTCCTTGTGGGGTTCATTATATGAAAAAATTCGAAAAATCACAAGATGAATTTTCGCCTACAGACCGTATTGCAGGCAGCGGTACAGCTTTTCCCGGGCCCGCTTCAGGGTCCGGGATACGCTGGAGGGGCTCAGCTGCAGCTCGGCGGCGATCTGGGGCATGGTTTTGCGCTGCTCAAAGTACATGTATAAAAGCTGCTGCTGCCGGGGCGTCAGCTCCTGCTGCCGGGCCAGACGCAGATTCTTTCGCAGCCGGGCCAGGGACTCCTCGTTTCCGTCCTGCTGTGACTGCTGCCAGAGCGGAAAGTCGCCGATCCACTGGCTGGCCCTGGAATCAAAGGGTGTATTTCCCATTCGGATGATAGCTCCTGTCGTAGTAATGTGCCGTAAGACCGGCCAGCTCCTGGGCCTCCACTAAAAGCGGAACCAGTGCCGCCGCGCGCTGACGCAGCCGCTGGGCGGCTTCCGGATCCGCCTGGGAAGCTTCCTCCGCACGCAGCTCCCGGATCCGAAGGCGCAGACGCCGGGCACTGTCCCGGTAAGAAACGGAAAGCTCTGAGAGCGTCATGGCCGCACCTCCTCTCCGCGGACCAGCCGGCAGGGGGCGAATTCCTGCCGGGCAAAGGCCCCCAGACAGTCCGCGCAGACGGCTTGTCCGTTTACGTACCAGTAGGATTCGCCCCGGCAGATTTCCCGTCCGCACAGACCGCAGGGGATGGGAGGGACCGGCTGGCCGGCGCTCCAAATCCGTAAGTTCAAACTGCACACACCCTTTCAAAAAGATTGTGAAAAAGACCTTGACAAATTCGCCTTCCTCTGCTAATATAATCTACGCTGCCTGATTTGCTGGTGTAGCTCAGCTGGTAGAGCAGCTGATTTGTAATCAGCAGGTCGGGGGTTCGAATCCGTCCACCAGCTCC
>CAKTHE010000005.1 GCA_934563745.1 uncultured Dysosmobacter sp.
GGCCGTACTTGTCATCACACACATCGCAGAGATCTTCTATCATTGCCACCGCATTGAGGGCAGCGACATAGCGAAGAGGTTCTTAACGCATCCGCACATTTGTTCTCATTGCGCTCCATCCATCGGTGCAGCACGGTCGCTGTAACGGGCGCAGAAGGCGTATTCGTACAGACCTCTTTCGCCATGACCTTGACAGCTCGCTTTTCCCGCAGGAGCATCTGTGTATAGCTTTTCCCGACATTTGTCCCTCCCATACCTTCGTACTCCATAAATAATTCACAAAAGCACCTCTTTAGAGATGCTTTTAGGAAGAATGCAGGATTACTTCATTCTTGGGTCGCTGATTACCGCATACACATAGGATGGACCCGCAACATCATTGTGCAGATCGGAAGGTTTCTGCGGGTTTAATGGAACGGCCTTTTCAAAATCGGAACGCGATAATGTGGCTTTACTCCGGGTGTGATGTACCGTTTCCCCTTTTATTGTATAGGAAAACTCCAAGCCTGTTTTTGTATAAAAAGTCTCACCTTCGTGGAGTTTCACCTTTTCCCAGATCGTCATGATACATCCTCCTGTCGACAGCTTAATTTATATATTAGCATAATTTCCATCAAATTTAAAGCGGCACAATTATAGCGACGGGATGTAAAAAAGTTCGAAGCATAGAAAGCCGAGAGGGACACAAAAAGAAGGCATCTGCTTTGGGCAGATGCCTTCTTTTTTCATGTCCGGCGGCTCTTCTCCCGCTGAGCACTCTCGTAAATCTTCAAAGAGGCGTACAGCTTGAACCGGGTGTCGGAATCCTCAAAGTCGGCCTGCATGATCTCCTGGATCTTTGCAAGGCGGTAGCGCACGCTGTTGCGATGCAGATTGGCGGCGTCGGCCACCTCGTTGACCTGGATCCGGCTTTTTTCAAAGCAGAGCCAAAGCAGCTGCACATAGGCGGTGTCGTGGCTTTTATCATACTCCGCCAGGCGGTCGATCTCCCGCATGTACAGCATATTCAGCGGAAGGTCCCGGGACGCGCACTGCACCATATAATCAAAAAAGTAGTCCTCAAAGGGATAAAGAAGCTTCTCCGGATCCAGCCGGCTGCCCAGAACGGCCGCGCTGGTAGCCATCTGATACCCGCAGCGCAGCTCCATCAGCCCCGTAAAGGAGCCGATCCCGCAGTACGTATCGTTGTCCAGCATGAGGTTTTTCAAAAAGTCGTGCAGCCGAAGCCGCTCACTCTCCGTTTTTCCCGCCGTGTCCGCAAGGAGGATGATCTGCTCCCGGTAGGGGAAGGTATGGACATTGTGCAGCGCGCCGGGCAGCGTGTGCAGCATGAAGTTCATATGAGAGCGGTTAAACTTGTTGAAGCAGATCACATAAAGGTCAAAATCGGAGGCCACGGAGATCTTCAGCAGGGATTCATAGGTCGCCAGCTCCGATTCCTCCGCCTTGCCCTCCAGCATGGCCGTAAGCATCAAGGCCTCCCGGTCCTGGTCCCGCTCGTCCTTATTGGACCCCAGCTCTTCGATCAGGTACCGGTACGCCTTTTCGCACAGCAGCTGCATCCGATCGTACTCCGCCTCGCACGGCGGCGTATTCATATTATAAAGGCCGATGGTTTTGACATGCATCTTGTTTTCCGGAAAGGCCATCAAAAGGATCGGACAGCCGACATAGTTTTTATCGTAGGAGTACTCCAGCTTTTCATGTCCCTCCGACTCGCTGAGATACCCCCGCTCCACCACCGCCTTGATCATTTCCGGCGGCAGAATACGGTGGTTCTTGGCATAGCGGATGGACGGGTGCGGGATTTTAATGTGCTTCGTGCACGCCGGCATCTGCAGCGAATTGGTGATAAAGCAGACCGGATTGGTGAACAGGTCCTCGCTGACGTCCAAAAACGCCTGCAGGCCCAGATTCTTGTCGATCACCCGGTCAATGTCCGCCTCCCAGCGGAACAGCCGCAGAAACAGCGCGGAAAGAGCATTGCACAGCTCCGCCAGATCCGCCCCCGCGTCCACGCAGACCACCGTACACGCAAGCGCCCCGCAGGCCTGCGCATCGGCAGGCCTGCTGCACAAAATCGCGTCCCGGGCGCCGAGCGTTCCGGCGCAGGCCGCCGGCTCCCCGCTTTGCATAAGGTACAGCGTCCCGGTCTTCTCCGGCTTTGTGCCCGCCTGGTCCGTGTAAAAGCGCCAGCTTCCGTAGGCCTGCGGGCCCTCTGATTTTTTGACCACCCGGGGCGAAAAAGGTGCAAGCTGGTCCAGGATGATGTTCAGTGAAATCTCCATCTACAAGCGCTCCTTTCGCAGGGACCCCGGCGGCCTTTCGGACCGCGTCATGAGGATCCCCATTGATTTTATCACAAGCGGCGCAAATCCCGCCACACCATCGTGAACAAAAGGAATTCCTTCTTTTTCCATCCTTTTCGTGCCGCGTGACGATGCGGGTCGTTTTTTTGGATGCTATGATCAAAACATGAGAACTGATCAGCTCGAATCTGTACGAATTTAGAAAAAGGTAGAAGGAGATTTCGAACGCTCATGAATACGGAGAAAAAATCACTGGTCCCCATGTGGCTCGGCGTAGCCTGCGTGTGGTTCGGTACGCACTGCGGGCCGGGCACCGCATCCGGCAACCAGGCCGTTCAGTATTTTATTAAGTATGGTCTGTGGTCCCTGATCATCCCGATTCTGGCGATGAGCATTCTGGGTGTGGCGCTGTATTACGCAATGGAGTTCTCCAGACGGACTCACGCCACCGACTTCAAGGATTTTGCAAACAAGCTGTTCCACCCCTATGAAAAGATTTTTGCAAACCTCTTTGAATTCTCTTTTGTCGGCACGGTCGGCCTTTCCGGCGGCGCCTGCGTCGCAACCGCCTCGACCCTGTTCCATGACTATCTCGGCATTCCGGTCTGGGTCGGCATCGTCTCCATCGTGGTTGTCACGATCATCTTTTCCATCTATGGTGAGCGCCTGGTCTGCGCGGCGTCCACTTGGATGTCCCTGGCCATTTTCATCTGCCTGTTCGCTGTGGTCGTGGTCGGTATTTCCATGAATCACGGTCTCGCCGCCAGCTTTGAGGGCCGCAGCTTCTCGGACGCCAGCGGTCTGTCCGCCGGCTGGCAGGGCATTCTCTACGCCGCCTTCCAGTCCACCGGCGTGTTCGGCGCCTGCATCGGCGTGACCAGCAGCCTGCGCAACCGCAGCGAGGTGAAAAAGAGCGTGGTCGCCGGCGTGATCCTGAACTCCGTGTTCCTGGTGTGCGTCGCCCTCATGCTGCTGGGTTATCCCGAGGCCATCGCGGACACCCTGCCCAACTTCTGGGTCGTCACCAAGAGCGGAAGCTATGCCCTGATCATTGCGTACGTCATCATCGTGTTCCTGGCCTGCGCCACCAACACCATTTCCTTTGCCAACGCGCTCTCCGGCCGTTACGGCAAGTTCCTGCCCGTTAAGAACGCCAAGGTCAACAAGCTGATCATCACGGCGATCATGCTGGTTTACGTCAGCGCGTTCTCCGGCCTGGGCCTGAACAAGATCGTCGGCACCGGCTTCAAGTATCTCGGCTACTTCTGCGTGGTCACCCTGCTGATCCCGACCATTTTCGTCGGCGCAAAGAAGCTGAAGGGTCTTCCCGCCGCGGAGGAATAAGATTTGTCCCCGTGCGTCCGGCCGGCCAGCCGGGGCGGGCGGAAGCCATGCAGGTCCCTCCCCCTCCCAATGGGACCCGGGCCGTTTCGTCCGATCCGGCTGACCGGCCGGACGCACAGACACCTGAATTTCAGTCCGCTGCCATTTCAGATTATTACGGAGGCTATTATGGATTACAAAAAGATCGAAGAAAACAAGCGCATCGCCAGCGAGTTTTACTATACCTACGGCATCGAAAAGGACGCCGACAAGCTGAAGAAATTCTTCGGCGACAAGTACATTCAGCACAATCCCCACGTGCAGGACGGCCCGGAACATTTCCTCCGCTTCGTCCGCTTCCGCAAGGAGCACTATCCCGAGGGCCGCAACAACGTGATGATGACCATCGCCGATGAGGACAAGGTCATGTTCCACGTTCACTCCGTCCTCACCCCCGGCGAGCCCGGCCGCAACCTGGTGGACACCTTCCGGATCGAAGACGGCAAGATCGTCGAGCACTGGGACGTGATCCAGGACATCGAAGTGCTGAAGTTCCCCCCGCTGACCGACAACGGCATCTTCAACATGGCCGGCGACGCGATCCTCAAGGATCTGGACAAGACCGAGGAGAACCGCCGCATCGCCACGGAGTTCTACAACGCCTACGGCATCGAGAAGGACGCCGACAAGTGCGCCACCTTCTTTGGGGACACCTACATCCAGCACAATCCCCATGTGCAGGACGGCGTCGAGCATTTCCTGAAGTTCGTCCGCTTCCGCAAGGAGCACTATCCCGAGGGCAAGAACATGATCAAGCTGACCGTTGCCCAGGGCAATCTGGTCGGATTCCATGTTCACTCCGTGCTCACCCCCGGCGAGCCCGGCCGCAACCTGGTGGATATCTTCCGGCTGGAAAACGGCAAGATCGTCGAGCACTGGGATACGATCCAGAACATCGAAGTGCTGAAGTTCCCGCCCATCAACGACAACGGGCTTTATTGATCCGTCCCGGCCTTGTGCCGACCGTCCGGGAGAGCGCTCTCCCGGACACCTCCTTCCCCAAAAAGCGAGGTCCGGATCCGATTTTACTCGGATCCGGACCTCGCTTGGTTTTTGCCGTCCGGCCCCGAACCGGCAGCGAAAGGCCCCCGGCGCCCGAAATCCCTCCGGGACGGCGGATCCGGACCGCTGCGGCCACAAAAAAGCGCCGCCTGCAGGCGGCGCTTTTCAACATGGTCTTTTCATCGGGGATCCGCCCCGGCCGGGGAAGAAGTCTCTCCGCGGTCCCGGCGGCCCACCGCACGGCAGACGGCGGCAGCCAGCGTGTGCATATCCAGCGGCTTAGGCAGGTGATCGTTCATGCCGGCGGCCTTGCTGCGTTGGATGTCGTCCTGAAAGGCATTGGCGGACATGGCGAGGATGGGGATCGACGCCGCATCCGGCCGGTCCATGGCACGGATCGCCCGGGCAGCCTCATGGCCGTTCATGACCGGCATCATCACGTCCATCAAAATCAGATCGTAGGTTCCCGGCGGCGCGGCGCGGAACTGCTCCACCGCCTCCTGTCCGTTCCGGGCGGCGGTGATGGACGCGCCGGCATGGACCAGGCAGAATTCCGCAATCTCCCGGTTGATGTCGTTATCCTCCGCCAGCAGCACCCGGACCCCGGACAGGTCCGCCGGCACCTCGGGCTCTTCCGGCTGCACCGGTGGCGCCGGGTCGATCCGCAGGGGCAGCGTGACAAAGAACGTCGTTCCGACGCCCTCCTCGCTGACAAAATCAACACTGCCGCCCATCTGCTCGGTCAGTGCCTTCACGATGGACAAGCCCAGGCCGGAGCCGTCGTACCGGGTCCGGGCGTCGTTGCGCCCCTCCTGGGAAAAGGGCTCGAAAACATGCTTCTGAAAGGCCCTGCTCATACCGATGCCGGTATCGACGCAGGTGAAGCGGAAAACCGCCTGCTCCCCGTCATCGGAAAGCTCCTCACACCAGACGCGGATGCTGCCGCCCTTGCGGTTATACTTCACGGCGTTGCCGGCCACATTCATCAGGATCTGCTTGATATGGGCCGGGCTGCCGATCAGGCGCGTGTGCCGCAGGCTCCGCCTGTCCCCGTCCACACAATAGTGCAGCGCCCGCTCGGCCGCCTGCACCTCCGCCACGGCGTTGGACTCTTTGAGCAGCTGCTCCAGGTCGAAGGGGACCTCCTCCAGAACCACCGCGCCGGATTCCAGCTTGTTCATATCCAGCACGCTGTTGACTAACATCAGAAGATAGCCCGAGACCTCCCACATCTTGTCCCGGCACTCCTTCTGCTTTTGCGGATCGTCCGCGCAGTGGTTCGCGATCTCGATCATGCCGCGCAGGCCGTTGATAGGCGTACGGATATCGTGGCTGATGCGGCGCAGAAAGTCACTTTTGGACAGATTGGCCCGCTGGGCCTCTTCGGCGATTCCGGCCAGGCGCCGCTCGTATTCCAGCTCCCGCCGTTTTTTCTCGGTGATGTTTTGGAATGTGTAAAGCACCCGGATGGCCCGGCCCTGTTCGTCCCGTCTCTGGACGATGAACCGGCCCCGGTGCCAGTTGCCGGTGACGGTCTGAAACTCCCGGGAGATCTCGTCCCGTCCGTTCAGGCGGTCCGCCAGCGTGGCCGTATCCAAAAAGGCCAGCATCTCCGGCTGGTCCTCCTCCCGGACGGTGGCCCGGCAGGCTGCGGGAAAGCGCTCTGCCGTGACCCCGCGCTCGCCGGTCAGGCGGTACAGCTCATCATGGGTGGAGATTCCCTCAAACAGGCCCGTCTGCAGATCCAGGCTGTAAATCTGCCAATAGATCCGCCCCAGGGCGGAGATGACCTCGTTGTTCCGCCGGGCCTCCTCCAGCGCGTGCTCCAGATCGGTCTTCTGCCGCTGAAGCTCCGGCTGCCGGGTCCGCTCTTTTTCCCGGCTCTCCGCCAAAAAGCGGTCAAACTGCCGCTCCTTCCGATAGAGCGCGTCCATGTCGCACACGGAGGCCAACCAAATTCGCTGCCCGTCTCCGGGATCGACGGCCGTCTCGCTTTTCACCAGGTGGGCCCACAGCGGACCGCTTTTCCCACGCAGATGCAGGGCGCAGGCACCGGCCCGGCCGGCAAATTCCGCCTCGGAATACTGCGCGTCCTGCACAAGGCCCGCCATGCAATTCCCTGTGGCCTGCTCAAATTCTTCCGCCGAATCGTACCCCAGCAGATCAATAGTCAGCTCGCTGACCAGGCACAGGGGAAGCCCCGGCCGGTAATAGCCGCCCAGGATCCCGCCCCCGTGATTTTCCCGCAGCAGCACGCGGATCTGACGCTCCATCTCCTCGATGGCGCCGCCGAAGTCCTCCGGATAATAAAGCCTGTCCTGATAACTGCACTCTTTCAATCGACTGCCCTCCGCTTACGCCTCCAGCTGCTCCAGCGCGGTACAGACCCGGTCGTACGCCTGCTGCACGGTCCGGTACAGCTCCTTCGTCTGCTCCGGAAGCTCCGCCCGGCCCCGCAGTGCCTCCGTCAGGGCGGAACTGGCATCGGCCAGAGCCGTCAGGCTCAGGTTCAGGGCGATGCCCTTGAGGGTATGGACGGCGCGGAAGGCCGCCGGGGCATCCCCGGCCTCCACCGCGGCCGTCAGAGCCGCCATACTGGGATCTCTGGGCAGCATCCGTAGAATTTTTACGACCAGCGCCTCCATCTGCAGCCGGGCCAGTGCGTCGGCATAGTCGCCCTCCACCGCCCGGTAAAACTCATTGAGCGTCATGGGATTCCTCCTTAAAGATGCATACACGTCCTTTTTCCACCTTGGCCTGGTACAGCGCCAGATCCGCCCGGCGCACCAGGTCCGGGATCCGACCGGCGGCATACACGCCGCCGATGCTGACGCTCAGGCGCAGCTCCGGATACTCCGGCAGTTCGATCTTGCTCACGGCCCGGCACACGGCCTGGAGCTTCCGCTCCAGCACCTGCTCGGGCAGGCCGTAAAACAGCAGGCAGAACTCATCGCCGCCGTAGCGCACCAGATCGTCGCTGCTGCGCAGAATGGAGCGGATGGTCTGCGCCACACAGTAGAGCGCCTCGTCGCCGGCCTGGTGGCCGAAGCGGTCGTTGATCTGCTTGAAATCATCGATATCCAGCATGGCCAGGGCATGCTCACCCACCAGCTTGCGCAGGCGGTCGTCATAATAGCGGCGGTTAAAAACCTTTGTGACCGAATCGATATACACCTGCCGGTTTCGCACCAGCAGCTGATTGAGGATATTCTCCTCCTCGTCGCCCACCATATTCTCCGCCTGGATGGGATTGACGCACTCCAGCGCGTAGGGGACCCCGTCCACCTCCACGCACATGGCCTGAATCAAATAGACCTCGCTGCCGGCGACCTCCACCTTGTTCTGCGCCTTGCGGGTACGGACCGTTTCCTGGGAAATGCAGTTTTTGCACCGCTGGGTCTTTCCCCAGAGGGCGTAGCAGTTTTTGCTTTTGCTCACCGCCTCGCCCTCCGATCCGGAGGAGACCTGCATGCAGATATGGGGATCCACCAGACGGACGGTCTGAAACAGGCTGCGGTAGCTTTGCAGCACCGGGCCCGCCTGCTCCCGGGTGATGTGCAGAACGCCGTCGGCGTCAACGCCCACCGGCACCAGCACCTGCCGCTCCACCTTCTGCTCCGCCGCCGCGTGATAGGCCTCCAGCCGGCCGCAGCGCTCGTCGATATCCGTGATCTTTCCGAACAGGCCGGTATAGCCCTCGCTTTCTCCCGGCGCGGTGCGCAGCACCAGAACGGACAGCTGGCAGCGGCGGGGCTTTCCGCCGAGCGTCACCGTCGTCTCGATCTCCACATAGGGCTCATCCGGGCTCAGCTCCTTCAGGCGGCCGCGGATCTTGTCCAGCATCTCCGGATGCACGATCTCCCGAAAATGCTCATCCTCCAGGGGCGAGACGGTCACCGGGGCAAGACCCGTCTGCTCCGTCACGCCGCGGGACAGATACAGGGTGGACGGCTGGGCGGTGTTGTACTCAAACCACATCTCGCCGCTGAGGCTGGTGAAAAAGTTCTGCTTGATATAGGCCTCTTCCAGCTGCTGGCCCATCCGCGCGGAGGCGGGGTCCTCCCCCCGGTACAGCTCCTCCACCACCCGGTGGGCCGCATGCGGCGACGCGCCATGGCGGACCTCCTCCGAGGCATCGTCCAGGCATTGAAGCAGCAGGGGATTGAAGCTTCCACACTCCCCGTTGTGGATCATAGCCATCGCCGTTTCATGGGAATAGGCGTTTTTATAGCTGCGCTTGCTGGTCAGCGCGTCATAGGCATCCGCCAGAGAGACCACCTGGGCCGCAATGGGGATCTGGTCGCCCTTGAGCCCGTCCGGATACCCTTCCCCGTTCCAGCGCTCGTGATGCCAGCGGCAGATCTCCGTCGCGTAGCGGACCATGCGCTCGTTCTGATAGACGGGCAGTTGCTCGATGATCTGCACGCCCAGCTGAGGGTGATGCTTGACGACGTCAAACTCCTCCGGCGTCAGCTTTCCGGGCTTTTTCAAAATCTCCTCCGGGACCAGCAGCTTGCCGATATCGTGCAGGCTGGAAGCCGTGCAGATCACATCCACGTCACTGGGCGCCAGGGCGTAGCGGTCGGTCTTTTCCAGCAGGTGGCGCAGCAGCACCCCCGTCAGATAGCTGACGCCGGACATATGCGCGCCGCCGTCCCCGCTGCGGACCTCCATGGCGTAATCCAGGATCGACACCATGACACTGCTGCTTTTTTCCCGCCGGTAAAAGCGGCTGGAGACCACGTCCATCAGCTGCTGCTTTTTCGTGTGCAGCAGGATCGTATTGATGGTGCGCCGGCGGATAATGCCGGTGGCAAAGGGACGGCTGATGTAGTCGGAGGCACCCAGCTCGAAGGCCCGGTCGATATAGGCGCTGCCGGTCTCTGCCGAGATCATGATGACCGGGATCTCGTCAAGCCAATGGTGGCGCTTCATCTCCTCCAGCACCTCAAAGCCGTCCATCTCCGGCATCACGATGTCCAGCAGCAGCGCTGAAATCTCCCCATGATAGGTCTGCAGGGTGGAGAGGACCTCCCGGCCGTTGGACGCTTCGATGATCGTAAAATCACGGTCCAGCATATTGGCAAGTATGGCGCGGTTTACTTCCGAGTCATCTGCGATCAGCAGCTTTTTCTGTTCCATAAGTCCTCCTCCGGAGTCGGATCCGGATCTTCTCTCTTGTTCGCAAAAACACGGAAGCAGCCCCTTTTCTCCGGTGTGCGTGCTTCCGACAAAATGTGTCATTTTACACCGATTTTATTATAAAGCATAGGTAACGGGAATTCCACACATTTTGGCAAAATCCCGTCATTTTTTCCTCTTCCCGCCCAACGGGAGAACCAGGGCGGTGAGCCGGAGGGAAAAGCGGCGCCGGCGCGCAAAAAAGCCCTTTGGCCGAAGCCAAAGGGCTTTTTTCTGAATGGATCCGCGTGCCGTTCAGTGCAGCAGATTCTGATCGGTAAAATAGTCGATGCGCATGGCGTGGCGCACCTCCTCCAGCGTTCCGGCGGCCTTTTTCTCCGCCGCGGCGCTGCCGGTGCGCAGGATCTCGTACACCTCCGGCAGGCGCTGCTGCCAGGCCAGGCGCCGCTCCCGGATAGGGGCCAGCTCCGCCTGCATGACGCTGTTCAGGAATTTCTTCACCTTCACATCGCCCAGGCCGCCCCGCTCATAGTGGGCCTTCAGCTCGTCCAGCCCGCTGTACTCCGGCAAAAACTCGTCAAAATACTCCGGCCGGCAGAACGCATCCAGATAGATGAACACCGGATTCCCCTCGGTGTGGCCCGGATCATCCTTACGCAGATGCGTGGGATCGGTAAACATGGACATGACCTTGGTCTTGATCTCCTCCGGTTCGTCCGAGAGGTAAATGCAGTTGCCCAGGGACTTGCTCATCTTGGCCTTGCCGTCGATGCCGGGCAGGCGCAGGCAGGCCTGGTTGGAGGGCAGAATGATCTTCGGCTCCGTCAGGGTCTCGCCGTAGACCTCGTTGAATTTATGCACGATCTCGCGGCACTGCTCCAGCATGGGCTTTTGATCCTCGCCCACGGGAACCGCCGTGGCGTGAAAGGCGGTAATATCCGCCGCCTGGCTGATGGGATAGCAGAAAAAGCCCACGGGAATGCTGGTCTCAAAGCCCCGCTGCTGGATCTCGGCCTTCACGGTGGGGTTGCGCTGCACCCGGGAGACCGTGACCAGATTCATATAATAAAAGGTAAGCTCGGTCAGCTGGGGCACCATGGACTGGATAAACAGGGTGGACTTCTCCGGGTCCAGGCCGCAGGCCAGATAGTCCAGCGCCACCTGCATGATATTCTGGCGCACCTTTTCCGGATGCTCGGCATTGTCCGTCAGAGCCTGGGCGTCGGCGATCATAATATAGATCTCGTCATAGCGGCCGGAATTCTGCAAAGCCACCCGCTCTTTCAAAGAGCCCACATAATGTCCCACATGAAGGCGCCCGGTGGGCCGGTCGCCGGTTAAAATGATCTCGTTCATAGCTGCTTCCCTTTCCGGGCCCTGCGGGCCCAAAGCCGCGCGGGGCAATTCGTCTTAAATTCCACATTACTGCATCGGCGCAGCTTTGTCAAGCGCGGCCCCGCTCAGCCCAAAAGCCGGATGGCCGGAAGAGACATCAGCGGAATGGTCAGCGCCGAAAGGACCGTTGTGACCATAAACAGCTCCGCCGCATAGTGCGCGTCCTTTTCATAGCGCTCGGCAAACATGATGACGCCGGCGCCCACCGGACAGGCGGACCCCACAAACACCGTGAAGGCCACGTTGAAGTCAATGGGCAGCAGCAGCACAATGGCCAGGGTGATCAGGGGGAACACCACCAGCTTGACCAGGCTGATGGAATACAGCCGTCTTTTTTTCAGCGTCTCCAGCAGGTTGCCCTGGGCCAGATTCGCCCCGGCGATGATCATGGCCAGGGGCGTATTCATGCTGCCCAGCTGCTGCAGCGGCGTGGCCAGAAATTCCGGCAGGCGCAGCCCGGTGACAAAAAACACGATCCCCGCAAACACCGCGATCAGCGTGGGATTGACAAGCTTGCGCCACAGGCCCCGGAATCCGTTGGAGCTGCCCATCAGCATGACGCCGTGGGTCCAGAAAAAGATATTATAGACCGTCACATACGCCGTCATGTAAAAAACGCCCTGGGCGCCCAGGATCCCGTTGGCCAGAGGGATCCCGATGTAGCCGCAGTTGGAATAGGCCACCGCCAGCTTTTCCACCGCCCGGTGGGGATCCTCCCCCCGGAAGATCAGCCGGGCCGCAAAGATACACACGGCAAAGGAGATCGCCGAGGCCGCCAGCGTCCACAGCAGGCCGTAAAACAGCTGCAGATCAAAGTCCATCTGATAGGAATTGAAAATCAGCAGCGGCGCAACCAGCATCAAAAGCAGATTGGAAAGCTTCCGGGTGGCCGCCGCATCGATCAGATTCGTTTTAAACGCGATATAGCCTGCGATCAGAATGATGAACATCTGAACGATTTTTCCCGCCACGATCCCTGCCATAAAAAACCGCCTCTTTTTCTCTGAATGCCCGCGCCCCGGGCCGGGCGCGGCGCTCTTTTTACGGATTTGCACTTCCTTATAATAAATATAAGGTCCGGGACGCGTCAAGAGGATTTTTCACGTGTGCCGCCCCTGGCCGGCCGCAGAGGGACGCCGAAGCTGCGCCGTCTGCCGGGCCGTTCAAACGGAGGCGGGCCCCGCGGCGAAGACCCGCTCCGGCCTTTCAGAGTGTGCAGAAATCCGGCGGCAGGGCATAACGCCCCGCCGCCGGATCGCATCCCGGTCCGTTCGCCGTTTCCATTCGGAAAAACCGGATTTACAGCAGACTGCTGCCCAGCTTCTCGATCAGCCCCGCCGACACGGCGGCGCTGTCCATCCGGCCCTCCACCAGATCCCGCAGCAGCGGGAAGCAGCCCTGCTCCATGCTGTGGACGCTGATGCAGTCCCACAGGCCCCGGCCGTACGCCTCCGGAATGACCTGAGCCAGCTCCTGATACCAGGGATACTGGGCCAGCACATCGCCGCTTTTATACACCGACGCATGGGGGGAGATCCCGCCCAGCAGCGTGAAAAGCTTGGCCTGGTCGGCATGGGTCGCCCAACGCAGAAACTCCGCCGCCGCATCGCCCTTCCGGCTGCCTTTGGGGATCAGCAGGGATCCGCCGGTGACGTACATCTGCCGCCGGGGCACCGGCGCGTAGCCGATCCGGCCGCCGTAGGTATATTTCTGCAGCTGGATAATATCGGTGGCGTAATTGAGGTAAATGACCTCCATGGCCGTCTCGCCGTGGATAAACTTGTCCAGCGCCGCGCCGATCCAGTTCTGATTGCGCACCAGCAGGGCATGGCGGCTGCAGTCCTGCATGTTCTGCACCGCCCGGCACACCGCTTCCACATCCACCGGCGTCTGCCCCTTCCGGAAGTTGTTGTTCCGGGTATAGTGCAGATAGCGCAGAATGAAGCCGGAGGAAAGCTCCGTCACGGAATCCACCGCCAGGGCCGACCCGGCCACAATGGGGGAGTGGGGGTTCTCCCTGCGGTCAAAAAAGCGGCAGACGCTGGCGTAATCCTCAAAGCTGTCCGGCACCTTCAGCTCTTTTCCGGTGGTCTCATAATACATCCGCTTGAGCAGCGGATCCTCGAAAAAGTCCTTGCGATACACCAGAAGCTCCGTGCCCACATCAAAGGGGATGGCCTTGCGCTCGTCCCCGATGTAGGAAAAATCCTGCACCACGGTGGGGAGCATCCCCTCCGTCACCTCCGCGGCCAGGTCCTCGTCCAGGGTGCGGAATTTCTCCGCATCGTATAGGGACAGGGCGCTCATGGTCGAGCGCAGCACATCCACCTCGCCGCTTTCGGCGATCTCGTTGACGGAGGTATACACCTCCGAGGGAAGGCGGGTGTCGATCTCCAGCCGGATGCCGCTGCGGCGGGTAAAGCCGGGGGCCATGCGGCGCAGGGCGTCGGTAAAGGGCGCCTTGCTTATCAACAGCCGCAGCGTTACCGGCCGGGCCACATGGGGCGCCGCCGGAGCCGGCGGCAGGCAAAAGCCCGTGGGCTGCAGCAGGCTCCGCTCCACGGCCTCGTCGTTCATCTGGCTCAGCAGCCGCTCTACCGCCCGCTGGCCCAGCAGGCCGTAATCCATTTCATAGTGCAGGATCTGCCGGTCGGAAAGCTGCTCGCCCTTATAGGTCATCACCACCATGGGCGGACAGGGCTCCAGCGAGCCGATCTCCGCCGCCTGGCGCACCTGCTCCACCATGCGGCCGGAAGAGAGCACCAAAACCTCCGGCGGCCGCTGATTCTCAAAAAACTCAAAGGGCGTCGCAAACAGGGGCACATCGTCGGCATAGACGCTCTGCAGCGTGGCACCGCCGGAGACCAGCACCTCCCGCAGCCCCTTCTCCAGCTCCCGGGAATCCGGAAAATAGTCCGGCCGGGTCATCAGCCCGGCCCGGCGATACCCCTCCTCCAGCAGCCGCTGACCGATCTCCCGTCCGGCCCGGCGAAAATCAAAGCCCACAAACGGCGCCTCCGGATCCACATCCCGCAGGGCATACACCAGCTTGCTGCCGCTGGAAAACACCGGTCGGTACTGATCCGACTCCGGCAGGCTGCAGGGGATGGAGATCATGCCGCACACCCGCAGCTGGGCCGCGTCCTTGATGATCTGCCGTTCCGAATAGGGGGAGCCGTTGGAGATAAACAGCAGAACCTGGCAGCCCGCCTCCTCCAGCGCGCGCTTGGCCGCGTTGAAAAAGGCCACATAGTTGGATTCCTCCACCGTAGGAAGCACAATGGCCACCGCGCTCCGATGATAGCCCTCGGCCCGGAGCTGTTTGGCCTGCGCGTTGACCACGTAGCCCAGCTTTTCCGCCGCCTCATGCACCAGCAGGCTTCGCTCCAGGCTGACATTTCCCCGGCCGTTAAGCACATTGGACACCGTCGCCGGAGAAACATTGGCCAGCCGCGCTATATCTTTAATGGTTACGATACCGATCACCGCCTTATAAATTCAGCATAGCATCCCGCCTGTCCGTTCGTCAAACATTTCCGTACCCTCTCCCAGTACTTTTCTGCATACCGTGCGTGGGTAAGTCGTGTAAATGGATAATTGAAACGTTTCAAAACCGTATTGACGCGATTTACTTTTTATGCTAAAGTACTACCAAGATTTTTGGGCATTCCTTTTTCAGGAAAAAATTACAGCCTTGTGCAACGGCTGCAAAGTGTCTAAAATTTTAAATTGAGAAAGCAGGGGATTTTCCTATGTGCGACGCGACGGAAGACATCATCAAAATTGCGCAGGACTCCATTATGGCCTACTATGGTATGGACGATCCTGAGAACAAAGCCTATGCACTGGCCGTCAATGCGGCCACCAGCGACGAGGCCAAGGAGCTGCTCAAGGAGTGCACCATTGTGGATACGTGCAGCTTCTATATCGAAACCGACAACTGGCACCTGCGTGAGTCCGGCGTGACGGCCATGAACCTGACGGTTCCCGACGTCATGGACGACATGGGCCACGCCGTCAAGGCGATCATGGACCATTACGAGGTGGCCAACCGCTATCCCGAGCGCTTCAAGATCATCGAGACCACCGATGATATCCGGGAGTGCAAGGCCACCGGCAAGGTCGGCCTGATCATCGGCGCCCAGTCCTGCAAGTTCATTGAACACGGCGATCTGTACGCCTCCTGCGAGGTCTTTGCCAAGATGGGCCTGCGCGTGATGCAGATCGGCTACAACCAGCGCACCTTCGCTTCGGACGGCTGCCTCTCCGGCGACGCCGGGCTGAGCCTGACGGGCAAGATCCTGATCCCCGCCATGGAAAAGGCCGGCATCACCGTGGACCTGAGCCATGTGGGCGCCCGCTCCGCACTGGAAGCCCTGGATCTTGCCGAGCTGCCCGTGTTCTCTCACTCCAATCCCCGGGCGCTGTTTGACCATCCCCGGAACATCTCCGACGAGGCCATCAAGAAGTGCGGCGCCAAGGGCGGCGTGATCGGTATCTGCTCTTACGTGCCCATCCTGTACAACGGAAAAGATCTGCCCTCCGTGGACGGCTTCGTGGACGCCATCGCCTATGTGGCCGACATGATCGGCATCGATCACGTGGGCATCGGCGTGGACTCCAACGCGCAGCCCGGCGCATATGACCGCTATGACATGCGCCACCTGATGGATCTGGTCGCCCCCAACCGCGAGGTGTACCTGGCCGGCGCACGGGCGGGTCTGGGCAAGGCCAGCGCCTATCCCAAGGGCCTGTTCAGCCTGGCGAACAACGTCAACATCATCGACACCATGCTCAAGCGCGGCTTCAGCCACGAGGATGTGAAGAAGGTCATGGGCGAGAACTGGATGCGCGTGTTCGCCAAGACCTGGAGAAACGGTTAATTGTTGTAAATAACGCTTCCGCCCGGGATGGCGGCGTGCTTATTTAAAGTATGAGAAAAGAGGCCAAAAACAGATTAGGAGGTTAATCCCATGAAACATCGCATTCTTTCCCTGGTCCTGGCTCTTGTGCTGGTCCTGGGCCTGGCTGCCTGCGGCAACGGCGGCAGCAAAGGCGGCTCCAGCTCCGGCGGCGCCAAGGACATGAGCGATCGGACCGACGTGATTTACGGTCTGACCAGCGACATCGCTTCCTTCGACCCCACCTACACCACCGACCAAATCACCAACATCATCTATCGCCAGCTGTATGATACGCTGGTCGAGAAGGACAAGGATGGCAACTGGGTCGGCAAGCTGGCCAAATCCTGGTCCATCTCCGAGGATGAGTGCACCTACACCTTCAAGCTGCGTCAGGATGTGGTCTGCCACGACGGCACGCCCTTCAACGCCGACGACGTGGTTTACTCCATCAACCGTCTGCTGGAATCCGCCGCCTTCGGCTCCGGCATGGTGAACATGACCGACTGCACCAAGGTGGACGACTACACCGTTGAGATCCACCTGTCCAATCCGTACCCCGCCACGCTGGAGGTTCTGCTGGGCTTCGGCCGCATCGCCTGCTGCCACAACGAGGACTATGAGACCAACCCCATCGGCACCGGTCCTTACAAGTTCGTCTCCCGCAGCTCCGGCGACAACATCAAGATGGTCGCTTTCGATCAGTACTATCTGGGCGAAGCCGCCATCAAGGATCTGACCTTCAAGATTATCACCGACTCCACCTCTCAGATCGCCGCTCTGCAGAAGGGCGAGCTGGACTTCCTGACCCACTGCCCCCTGACCGCCAAGAACACGGTCGAGTCTGACAGCAACCTGGTCTGGAACGAGACCAACTTCCGCGGCAACGTCTGGGTCAGCATGTGCGAGAACAAGGCTCCCTTCGACAACGTCCTGGCCCGTAAGGCCGTCCAGTACTGCGTGGACAAGCAGGCCATCCTGGTGGGCGGTTCCGAAGGCATGGGCGTGACCATGAACACCATCTTCCCGGCCGACGTTCCCTGCTCTCCCGAGAAGGACTACACCCCCGAGTACAGCTATGACGTTTCCAAGGCCAAGGAATACCTGGATCAGTACAAGGCCGCCGTTGGTGTGAGCGATGTCTCCATCACCATTCTGGCTCCCGATACCGCCATGTACCTGCAGCCCGCCATCACCCTGGAAGGCATGCTGCGTGACGCCGGCTTCACCGTCACCACCGAGCAGATCGACCGCGCCACCTTCTGGGCTTCCATGTATGCCGGCAACTATCAGATCGCCGTCACCGGTACGTCCTATCCCGTCAACGACTCGGACGGCAACTACATCTACTTCCACTCTCAGTCCGGCCAGAACTACCTGAAGGTCAGCCTGCCCGAGCTGGACGCTGCCTTCGAGAAGGGCCGTCAGACCTCTGACGAGGCCGAGCGTACCGCGGCTTACGCCGAGGTCCAGAAGATCCTCGACGACAACGCTGTCGTGGTGCCTCTGCATCAGCCCGCCAACGCCGTGGCCTACAACGCGGCTCTCAAGGGCGTGGATACCACCAACGACCTGTATCAGCACTTCGTTTACGACTGGTCCTGGAAGTAAGCTGCTGACGCTGCGGCTTTCAACATGAACCCCTGATTCGGAAGGGTACGAGCGGCAAGGATACTGCGTGCCCGTACCCTTCCGGCCATTTTATATTCTGCTTCCGCAGAGGAAAGGAATCGCCGTGTTAAAGTATATTGGAAAGCGGCTGTTGGTTCTCATTCCTGTCCTTCTGGGCGTATCTTTTCTGGTATTTTCCATTCTTGCTATGATGCCGGAGGATGTCGCATCCATTCAGTTGGGTATCTCCGCCACTCCCGAGGGCATCGAGATCTGGAACGAGGCACACGGCCTGAACGACCCGTTTCTGGTTCGCTATTTAAGCTATATGAAAGGCCTGCTGACCGGTGACCTGGGCATCTCCTGGTCCACCAACACCCCCATTGCAACCGAATTCATTCAGCGCATCCCCTCCACGCTGGCCCTGGCCGGCGGGTGCATTGTCCTGGTCGTTCTGATCGGCGTGCCCGTGGGGATCATTTCCGCTATCAAGCAGTACAGCATTTTCGATAACGTCACCCGCCTGTTGGCCATGCTGCTGACCAGCCTGCCCGCTTTCTGGCTGGGTCTTCTGCTGATCCTGAAGTTCTCTCTGGATCTGGACATTTTCCCCGCTACCGGCGGAGGCGACATCATGCACTATATTCTGCCATGGATCACTCTGTCCGCCGCCATGGCCGCGCAGATGATCCGTATGACCCGCTCCACCATGCTGGAGGTCATCCGGGCCGACTATGTGCAGACGGCCCGGGCCAAGGGCGCCAAGCCCATGCGCATCGTGATGGTGCACGAGCTGCGCAACGCCCTGCTGCCCATTATCACCGTCATCGGCATCATCCTGGGTCAGACCCTGGGCGGCGCCATCGTGACGGAGACCATTTTCGCCTTGCCCGGCGTGGGCACCTATCTGCTGCAGGGCATCAAAAAATACGACATGCCGGTGGTGATGATCAGCGTTCTGTTCATCGCCGCCATGATCGGCCTCATCAACCTGGTGGTGGATGTGCTGTATCTTTATATTGATCCGCGGCTCCGCAGCCAGTTTATGAAAGGGTATGTGTCGAAGTGATGAAAAAGAAAACAACGGATATTCCCGCTGACGCACTGCCCCGCAGAAGAGGCCGCTTTGCCTCCATCTGCCTGCGCTTCAGCAAGAATAAAATGGCCATGCTGGGCCTGATCCTGTTTTTGGTGGTGGTGTTTTTCGCGGTCTTTGCCGACGCCTTCGCCGATTACGACGCCCAGGCCATCAAGCAGAATGTCTATGAAAAGTATCAAAGCCCCAACGAAAAGCACATCTTCGGAACGGACAGCTACGGCCGGGACCTGTTCGCCCGTATTATCTTCGGCGCCCGGCTGAGCCTGGTCATCTCCCTGAGCACCGTGGGCATCTCCCTGGTGCTGGGCTGCATTCTCGGTGCCCTGACCGCATACTACGGCGGCCTGTTTGACAGCATCGTCATGCGGATCGTAGACGTGTTCCTGGCCGTTCCCATGACGCTGATGGCCGTCACCGTCGTGGCTGCCCTGGGCTCCAGCATTCCCAACCTGATCCTGGCCCTGACCATTTCCATGGTGCCGCCCTTTGTGCGCATCGTCCGCTCGGCGGTGCTGCAGGTAAAGGGGTCCGACTACATAGAAGCCGCCAAGGCCTACGGCTCCGGCAGTGCGCGGATCATCATGACCCATGTGCTGCCCAACGCCATTGGCCCCATCATCGTGCAGGCCACGCTGAACCTGGCGTCCGTGCTGCTGAGCGTCGCGGCCCTGGGCTTTATCGGTCTGGGCGTGCCGTCGCCCACGCCGGAGTGGGGCACCATGCTGGCCGAGGCCAAAGAGCAGATGCGTTATTATCCCTATCTGGTCATCATCCCCGGTGTTGCCATCGCGGTCACCGTGCTGGCCATCAACCTGATCGGCGACGGCCTGCGGGACGCGCTGGATCCGAAACTGAAGAACTGAGGAGGCTGCCAGATGAGTTTTTTGGAAATCAAAGACCTCCATGTCGAGTATAAGACCGACGACGGCCTGGTCTATGCCGTCAACGGCGTGAATCTGTCCCTGGAAAAGGGCGAGACCCTGGGCCTGGTGGGGGAGACCGGCGCCGGCAAAACCACCACGGCGCTGAGCATCCTGCGCCTGCTGCCCCAGCGGGTCGGCCGCATCTCCGGCGGCACCATCACCTTCAACGGGGAGGACATCACCGCAATTCCCGAGGCCAAAATGCGGGAGATCCGGGGCAACCAGATCTCCATGGTCTTCCAGGACCCCATGACCAGCCTCAACCCCATTCAGCCCGTGGGCAAGCAGATCGAGGAGGCTGTGCTTCTGCACACCGATCTGAACGCGGAGGAGCGGGCCAAGCGCGTCGATGAGATGATGGAGGCGGTGGGCCTGCTGGCCTCCCGGAAGAATGAATATCCCCATCAGTTCTCCGGCGGCATGAAGCAGCGCATCGTCATCGCCATCGCCCTGGCCTGCAACCCCACGCTGCTGCTGGCGGACGAGCCCACCACCGCCCTGGACGTGACCATTCAGGCCCAGGTGCTGCAGATGATGAACGACCTCAAGCGCAAGCTGGGCACCGCCATGCTGCTCATCACCCACGATCTGGGCGTTGTGGCCCAGACCTGCGACAAGGTGGCCATCATGTACGCCGGCCGCATTGTGGAGTCCGGCACCGTGCAGGATATTTACGAGGGCACAGTGCACCATCCCTACACGGTGGGCCTGTTTAACTCCATCCCCGAGATGAACACCGAGTCGGACCGGCTGAGCCCCATTCCCGGCCTGATGCCCGATCCCATGATCATTCAGCGCGGCTGTGCCTTCGCGGACCGCTGCCCTCACTGCACCGAGCGCTGCAAGCAGGAGCAGCCCGCCAACCACACCCGTGGAAGCCATTCCATCGCCTGCTTCCGCTATGAGGACTGGGACAATGCCGCCAACGGCGGAGAGGAGGCCGAAGAGCATGTCTGATACCCCCATCATTCAAACCAAAGAGCTGACCCGCTACTTCAAGACCAGCCGCGGCCTGCTTCATGCCGTGGACCATGTGAACCTGTCCATTCCCAAAAACAAGACCCTGGGCGTGGTGGGTGAGTCCGGCTGCGGCAAGTCCACCCTGGGCCGCACGGTGCTGCGCCTGATCGAGCCCACCAGCGGCGAGATCCTTTATAAGGGCCAGAACATCGTGGACTATAATGCCCATCAGCTGCAGGAGCTGCGCAAATCCATCCAGATCATTTTCCAGGATCCCTACGCCAGCCTGAACCCCCGAAAAACCGTCAGTGAGCTGATCGCGGACCCCATGAAGGTCTATCACGTGCCCAAGGCCGAGCGCAACGAGCGCGTGCAGGAGCTGATGGAGACGGTGGGCCTGGCCGAGCGCTTTGCCCAGGCCTTCCCCCACGAGCTGGACGGCGGCCGCCGCCAGCGGATCGGCATTGCCCGGGCCCTCTCCCTGGAGCCGGAGTTCATCGTCTGCGACGAGCCCGTCTCCGCTCTGGACGTGTCCATTCAGGCGCAGATCCTGAACCTTCTGATGGATCTGCAGGATTCCAAGGGCCTTACGTATATGTTCATCACCCACGATCTGAGCGTGGTGCGTCACATTTCGGACGAGATCATCGTCATGTATCTGGGCGTGGTGGTGGAGCGCTCCCCGGCCAAGGAGCTTTTCAGCCATCCCCTGCACCCCTATACCAAAGAGCTGATCAAAGCCATCCCCATTCCGGATCTGAAGCCGGAGCACCGGCTGGTCAACAGCCTGCGGGGCGAGGTATCCGACCCCATTGAGCCGCCGGAGCGCTGCCGTTTCGCGCCCCGCTGCGCCTACTGCACGGAAGAGTGCCTGCATCGGGCCCCTACCCTTAAGGACATGGGCGGCGGGCATCAGGTGGCCTGCCTTCTGTGCGACAAATAAGTTTCCCTATCCATTTTTCATCTTTTTTTCACGCGTCCCGGACCGGCCGCACCTGCCTGCGGCAGATGCGGCCGGTCCGGGACCTTTTTGCACCCCGTTTTGCAACAGCGGAACGTCCCCTCCGCTGCCCACAGGGCCGTTCCGCCAAAAAACAATTGCGGCAGCAGAAAAGGAGCGTAATACGATGGATGTAAAAAATCTGACTCCCGACGCATGCTGGGACCTGGTCGGTCTGGCTTCCGAGCGCTGGCAGTGCGGCGACGATCCCGAGGACAAGGCCCTGTGCCTTGCGTGCAACGACCTGGTCTCGCCGGAGGCTGCCCAACTGCATCGGGACGCCCTGATCATCGACGCCTGCGCCTTCAATGTGGTGCACTACGGCTGGCGTCTGCAGGCCGCCGGCGCTACCGCCATCAATTGTACGGTGCCAGGCGTCTTTGACAATGCCGGCGACGCCTTCCGAGCCATGGTGAGTCACTACGGCGTAGCCGGCAGCGATCCCCGCTTCCGCCTGATCCTAACCCCGGAGGATATTCTGGAAGCCAAAAAGGCCCATCAGACCGGTCTGATCCTGGGGGCCCAGGGCTGCAACTTTGTGCAGGCCTTCAATCTGGAGCCTATGATCCAGGCCTTTTCCCGGCTGGGCCTGCGGGTGATGCAGATCGGCTATAATTACCGCAGCTTTGTCTCCGGTGGCTGCTTCGATCCCACCAACCCCGGCCTTTCCGAGTATGCGCCGGGCCTGATCCGTTTGATGGAGCGCTACGGCATCACCGTGGATCTGAGTCATGTGGGCGAGCGCTCCACCCTGGAGGCCATGGATCTGGCGGAAAAGCCTCAGATCTTCAGTCACTCCAATCCCAAGGCCCTTTTTGACCACGCCCGGAACATCACCGACGAGCAGGCCAAAAAGTGCGCGGCCACCGGCGGCGTCATCGGCGTGACCGGCTACAACATCATGCTCTGGGACGGCAAGCGCTTCCCCGACGCCGACCGCTTTGTGGATGCCATCTGCTATTTCTGCGACCTGGTGGGCGTGGACCATGTGGGCGTCGGCATGGACTCCACCGCCACCGAGGGCTGCTATCCCCGGGAGGAGGTCCATTACTTCGCCAAGCTCTCCCGCCTGACCTCCGGCGACAACGACCCGGGCTATCAGTCCATCCGGGCCGGCCGGCCCCTGGCGCTGGCCGCTTCCACGGAGGGGCTGATGTGCCTTGCCAACTGGGTCTGCCTGTTTGATAAGCTCTTAAAGCGCGGCTTTACCCCCCAGGAGGTCCGCAAGATCGCCGGTGAAAACTGGCTGCGGGTCTTCCGGGAAACCTGGATCTGACCGGCCGCCTCATCCGCCCCGGACTTTTTCATGGGTCCGGGGCGGTTTTGCGCAGCGGGGAGGGCCTGCCTCCGGGCCGGGCCTTGTGTCTTAGGCCGCAAGCGTGTATAATAAAGGATCATGTGCGCCGCAGCAGGCAGAGGCGGTCCAGCCGCCTCGCCCGGCCCGCCGGCGCCGGAAGCAGCGAGGAGACCTTATGAAAACCGTTACGATCTATACCGACGGCGCATGCAGCGGCAATCCCGGCCCCGGCGGCTGGGGCGCCATTTTAATGTACGGCGCCCACAAAAAAGAGCTCTCCGGCGGCGAGGCGGAAACCACCAACAACCGCATGGAGCTCACCGCCGTCATTGAGGCGCTGGCCTGCCTGAAAGAGCCCTGCACAGTGGAGCTTTGGAGCGATTCCAAATACGTTATCGACGGTCTGTCCAAGGGCTGGGCCAAGGGCTGGCGGGCCCGGGGCTGGGTGAAAAGCGACAAAAAGCCCGCCCTCAACCCGGACCTGTGGGGACGCCTGCTGGACCTGACGGAGGTTCACACCCTCCACTATCACTGGGTCAAGGGCCACGCGGAAAACGCCTATAACAACCGCTGCGACGAGTTGGCCGTGGCCCAGAGCCAGCGGTTCAAGTAACGAAGCCGCACCTCTGCGGGGCAGTACGTTTACAAATCGTTTACATTTCCGTCACGAATCCGCAAAGTTTCTTGGGTAACGTAAGCATCAGAGATTAGTACCTGCCCAGTACTGTTTTCACCCCCTCCTTTTTTAACCCCCAGCAAAAGGCGCCGAGTGTTCGGCGCCTTTTGTGTTTTCTCTTGCACAAGAAGGGGCTTGCGGGTAAAATAGAGACAGGCATCGTCTTCAACATCCCGGCGGGTGCCAAGACCGCGCCGGGCGGAGCAAAGGGGAGGTTTTCCAATGAAGGACGGTTTTATCGCCGTGGCGGCCGGCAGCCCCCGGCTGCGGCTTTGTGACTGCGATTATAACGCGGAGCAGACCTTCACGCTTATGCGGCAGGCGGAAAAGGCCGGCGTGAAGGTGCTGGTGCTGCCGGAGCTGGGCCTGACCGGCTATACCTGCGGCGATCTTTTTTATCAGGACACGCTGCTTTCCGGGGCTGAGCAGGCCCTGGCCACCGTGCTGGCCGCCACCCGGAATCTGGAGGTCGTCACGGCGGTGGGTCTGCCGGTGCGTGCCAACAACAAATTGTATAATTGTGCAGCTATTATACAGAAGGGATCTATTTTGGGCGTGGTCCCCAAGACGCATCTGCCCAATTACGGTGAATTTTACGAAAAGCGTCAGTTTGCTCCGGCGCCGCCGGCAAACGATCCGGTTTCCGTCCGGCTGTGCGGAGATGAGTTTTTACTTTCTCCGGAGCAGATCTTCCAGTGCGAAACGGTCCCCGACCTGACGCTGGGCTTTGAGATCTGCGAGGATCTGTGGGTCCCGGAGGCGCCCTCGGTGCGGATGGCCCGAGCCGGCGCCACGCTGATCGGCAACCTTTCGGCCAGCAACGATCTGATTGGAAAGGACGCCTATCGCCGCCAGCTGGTGACCATGCAGTCGGCCAAGCTTTTGTGCGGCTATCTTTACGCCAGCGCCGGGGAGGGGGAGTCCACCTCCGATCTGGTGTTCGGCTCCCATCAGCTGATCGCCGAGAATGGCACGCTGCTGGGGGAGAAGCGCTTTGAAAACGGTCTGCTCCTTTCGGAGATCGACGTGCAGCGTCTGGCCTATGAGCGCCGCAGGACCCAGCTTCTGGATCCGCTGCCCCTGTCGGAGATGCCGGTGCAGCGTCTGTTCTCCCTGACGCCGTCGGCCACGCAGCTGACCCGGTACGTGGCGCCGCAGCCCTTTGTGCCCGAAGATAAGGCCGACCGGGACGCCCGCTGCCGGGAGATCCTGCTGATCGCCTCGCTGGGGCTTAAGCAGCGCCTGGCCCACACCGGCGCCAAAACGGCGGTGGTGGGTCTGTCCGGCGGGCTGGATTCCACCCTGGCCGTTCTGATCACCGCCCTGGCCCTGAAGATGCTGGACCGGCCCATGACGGACATTCTGGCCGTGACCATGCCCTGCTTCGGCACCACGGACCGGACGAAAAACAACGCGGTGATCCTGGCGGAAAAGCTGGGCGCCACGCTGAAGACCGTGGACATCTCCCAAAGCGTCCGCGGCCATTTTAAGGACATCAGCCACGATCCGGAGGACCATTCCGTCACCTTTGAAAACGCCCAGGCCCGGGAGCGCACACAGGTGCTGATGGATCTGGCCAACAAGACCGGCGGCATCGTCATCGGCACCGGTGACCTCAGCGAGCTGGCGCTGGGCTGGTGCACCTACAACGGCGATCATATGAGCATGTACGCCGTCAACGCCTCCATTCCCAAGACGCTGGTGCGGCACCTGGTGGGCTATCTGGCCCGGGACAACGCCGAAAAAGACGAGGCGCTACACGACGTGCTGGAGGATATTCTGGACACGCCCGTCTCGCCGGAGCTGCTGCCGGCCGTGCAAGGGGAGATCGCCCAACGCACGGAGGATCTGGTGGGTCCCTACGAACTGCATGACTTTTTCCTGTACTATATCGTCCGCTGGGGCTTCGGCCCCGGGAAGGTGTTCCGCCTGGCCACGTACGCCCTGGGCGGCGTCTATGGCCGGGATGTGATCCTCAAGTGGCTGAACGTCTTTTACCGCCGCTTCTTTACCCAGCAGTTCAAGCGCAGCTGTCTGCCGGACGGGCCCAAGGTCGGGTCCGTGGCCCTGTCGCCCCGGGGCGACTGGCGCATGCCCAGCGACGCCCAGTGGGCCCTGTGGAAACAGGAGCTGGATACGCTGGGCTGAATGGTTCACCGTCATCAAACCGATCCCCCTTCGGGATCTGAAAAACAGGAGGAATTTTTCATGAAACACGATCTGAAGCCCGCTCCCATTCTCTATCCCATGCCCGTCCTCATCGTCGGCACCTATGCCGCCGACGGAACGCCCGACGCCATGAACGCCGCCTGGGGCTGCGCCGCCAACTACGACAAGGTGGCCCTGTTCCTGAATCCCGCCCACAAGACCATCGAAAACGTGCTGGCCGCCAAAGCCTTCACCGTGGGCATCGCCGACGCCAAGAACCTGGTCCCTGCCGATTATGTGGGCGTGGTTTCCGCCAACGATGTGCCCAACAAGCTGGAAAAGACCGGCTGGCATGTGAGCAAGAGCGCCCATGTGAACGCCCCCGTCATTGAGGAGCTGGGCCTGACCCTGGAGTGCGAGCTGGTCAGCTACGACGCCGAAACCAAGTACCTGGTGGGCAAGATCGTCAATATCGTGGCGGACGAGCGGGTCCTGACCGACGGCAAGGTGGATCCTGCCAAGCTGGATCCCATTTCCTACGATCCCGCCAACAACAAGTATCTGCGCATGGGCGAGGTCGTGGGCAGCGCCTTCCACGACGGTGCCGCCCTGAAGTAAGGGGACGCGCCCCGGCCTCCGGCCTGGATGAAGTTAAAAAGAGGAAGCACCGCCAAGGTGCTTCCTCTTTTTTATCGGTCCGCGCGCCTCAGCGGCGCAGGGGCAGGGTCAAAAGAAACCGGGTGGAGCGGGCGTCGCTCTCCGCCCGCAGCGTCCCCTTATGCTCGGCGGCAATGGCCGCGGCGATGGGCAGCCCCAGCCCAAAGCCGGACTGCTCCCCCCGGGAGGCATCCGCCCGGTAAAACCGCTCAAACAGGCGGGAGAGCTGCTCCGGCGGGATCACATCACCCTCGTTGGCCACCTCCAGCCGGACGTTCCGTTCGCTTTTGCCCAGGGTCAGGGTGATGCTGCCGTCCGGGCGGCTGTATTTGACGGCGTTGTCCAGCAGCACGGAGATCAGCTGGCGCAGTCGGCCGGCATCCCCCTGGACGGCAATGTCCGGCTCGATCTGCTCGCTCAGGCGCTTGCCGGCCTCAAAGGCCACCGGCTCAAAGGCCAGGGCACAGTCCTCGCACAGCTCGGAAAAATTCACCCGGGAAAAGACCGCCGTGGGCGTCTGATCGTCCGCCCGGGCCAGGGTCAGCATTTCCTCCACCAGCTTCTTCATCTGCACGGCCTCCGAGTGGATATTGTCCGTCCACCGGTCCAGCCTGGGCTCCAGCGGCAGCGAGCGCATCAGCTCCGCGTTGGAGAGGATCACCGTCAGCGGTGTTTTCAGCTCATGGGATGCGTCGGCCAGGAACTGATGCTGCTGCTGCCAGGCCCGTTCCACCGGGCGCGTGGCCCAGCGGGCCAGCGCGATGCACACGCACAGCAGCACGCCCAGCGTAATCACGGCGATCTGTGCAAAGGCGGTCACCAGATTCTTCATGGCCGCCTGCTCCGCGGAGATATCCACAAAGGCGATCCGCTGATATAGGGGCGTTTCCATCCGCAGATAGCGCAGATTGTAGTGGGGGATCACTCCCTCCTCAGCCTCCTGGCTCAGGCAGGTGCTCAGGATCTCACGCAGGGCGTCGGTGTCCTCCAGATTGGAATAGGTCCCCCCGGTGATGTAGGCGGTGCGGTTGGCGCCCCAGATCTCCACCGTAAAATACGGCAGCTTGATCTGTCCGTCTCCGGGCACCAGCGTATCCTTCCCGGATGAACCGGCGTCCTCGGCAATGACCCGGCGCAGCACCGCCGTACTGTTGCGGGCCACGCTGCGCTGCACCACCGTGTGCGCAGCCACAAAAACGCCGGCCAGCACCACGCTGATGAGCAGCATACACACCGCCACAAACTTGATCCGCAGCTTCCGGATCATGCCGCGCCGCCCCCTTTTCTCACTTCGTCTGCTCCGCAGGAAGGTCCAGGCAATAGCCCACCATGCGGATGGTCTTAATCTTCACGCCGGAATGCAGATGCTCCAGCTTGCGCCGCAGGAAGGAGATGTACACCTCCACGTTGTTGTCCTCGGCGTCTGACTCATAGCCCCAGACCTTCAGCAGCAGCGACTCCTTGGTGACCACCATGTTCCGGTTGAGCATCAGCTGCTCCATCAGCTCAAACTCCTTTTTGGAAAGGCGCACCGACCGTTCACCGCAGCGAAGCGCAAAGTCGCTTTTGGAAAGCTCCAGATCCCCGCAGTGCAGCCGGTCCGTCTCCCGCAGCTCCGGCTGGCGGCGGCACAGGGCCCGGATGCAGGCCAGCAGCTCCTGCGGGGCGAAGGGCTTGGTCAGATAGTAATCCGCCCCGCAGTCCAGCCCCTCCACCTTGTCGGAAAGCTCCGAACGGGCCGTAAGCATCAAAACCGGGGTGGAAACGCCCTCCGCCCGCATCCGGCGTACCGCCTCAAACCCACTGAGCCGGGGCAGCATCACATCCATGATGATCACGTCGTAGATGGAGGAGAGCGCGTTGTCCAGCCCGGACTCTCCGTCGTTGGAGACATCGGCCGTATAGCCGTTGAGCTCCATCAGATCTCGCAGGGTATCCGCCAGGCGCAGCTCGTCCTCCACGATCAGTACGCGCATGGGAAGATCCTCCTTTCACGTTCCGGCCCAAACGGCCGGGGCCCGGACCGGGAAATTCCCGATCCGGGCGCAGGCATTTTTCTTATGCCGCGGGGCTCAGCCCGCTGTCCGCCACCGCAAGCAGCGCGCTCAGGGCGTCGGCACTCATGGTATACACGGTGGAATCCTCATCCACCCGGACGTAATAGCCGCTTCCGTCGGCGGCGGAAGCGCCCACTTGCAGACGGAAGGTCTTATCCGCGCCGCCGGCCTGATAGGAAAGCTCCAAGACGGCCCGGGGCGTATCCAGCCCGCACAGCGTCACCGCCTGGGCCGTGGGCTTATAGTCCGCGCACTTGCTCAGTGTCAACCCCGACAGGGAGGACACCAGCTCCTGGGCCGCATCCGTCACGTTGGCGCCCTCTGAGCGCCAGCTGACCACCGGGTCGCCGTCGGCGGCGCTGGAATCCGGATCCGCCTCGGACACAATGGCCGTCAGCTCCGTCTCCTTCGCGCCGGTGATGTGGATGGACTTCAGCTCGCTTTCCGCCGGGGCCGGCAGCTCCGGCAGAAGCATCATATCGTAGATGCCCACGTCCAGCTGGTCCCGCAGGGCCCCGTCCACGATATAGACCGGGCTTTCCTCCTCGCCCACCAGCAGATAGCAGCTGGACCCGTCGGTGGTGTTCTTGCCGAAGCGGTACAGGGTAGAGCTGCCGTCAGCCCGGGTGACCGTCAGCGTCCGGGTGGGTTCGTCCAGCTCATATGCCTCCAGCGTATCGCCGTCGGTGATGGTCTGCTGCGGCGTCAGCGCAGAAAGCGTTTCGGTGATGGCATCCGGGTAAGAGGGATCCAGCGGGAAGTCCGCATCCCCGGCCCAGTGCCAGGTCCCATCCTCGTCCCGGGTCAGGGCGGTCACGGTGGAGCCGTTGTCCCACTCCAGCGCCGAGACGCTGTCCGTTCCGTCCCCCAGGGTCTCGGCCGAGCTGTCGGCCCCGGCGGCGTCCGCCGCCTTGCGGCGCGATACCGCTTTCACGGCCAGAAGCACCGCCACCAGCACCGCCAGCACACCGACGGCCAGAAGCAGACTGCGTTTTTGTCGAGCATTCATAAAAAGCTACCTCGCTTTCAAAGCTTACGGCGCCGCAGCCAGCGGAGCAGGCCCGCCAGCAGCAGTCCGCCGGGGATCACAAACACGAACACCAGCGACCACAGCCCGCCGGTGGCAATGGTGTTGACCGGGTCGGAAATGGTCACGGGGGAGATGTCCAGGGTCGTCTGGTCCGTAAAGCCGCAGCTGACCGCGGACAGGAACAGCGACGCGTTGTCCAGATTGGAGAAGCTTCCCAGAAGGTCGCCGCTGCACAGCGAATCGCTGCCGATCACGGTCAGCCGGGCGGTGCCGCCGTCGGTCTCCTCCGTGGCCACGGCCGCCAGCACATAGGTGCCGGCCGTCTGGGTCTGATCCTCCGCCACATTCACGCCGCCGGCGGAGGTGGTCAGGAAGGGCGAGACCGTGATCCCCTCCCGGACGGGATCGGAAAGCGTCATGCCCCGGGCCGCGTACAGCAGCACCGTGGAATCCGCGCTCAGATTCGACGCCACATCCACGCTGCTGTCCGCCTCCGGAAAGATCAGGTAGGGATTGTTGCTGTAATAGCGCTGGGTATCGGCGATGAGACCGTCGGTCAGCGTCATGCCATAGTCCGCCAGCAGCTGCTCCAGATTGGGCAGGGCCGACAGCTGCGGCGCCAGGGTGCACACCAGCTGCCCGCCGCCGCGCAGATAGGTCTCCAGCATGCTCCGCTCATCGTCGGCCAGGTCCCGGGTGGGCGCGTTGAGGATCAGCACGTCGCAGTCTGCAGGCACGCCGCCGTCCGTCAGGAGATTCACTGTGGCCGTATCCAGATGGTTCTTTTTAAAGAGCGATTCGATCTCCGTGGGCAGGGCCGTCTCCCCGTGACCGGAGAGGGCATAGATCTTCCGGGTCTGCGCCGTCAGCACCCCATCCACCGCGGACGTCAGCTGCCCCTCGCAGTCAAAGCTGGTGGGATCCGTCTGGCCGTAGTAGTAATAAGACATCATGTCATAACCGAACACATCGTCCAGGGCAAAGCTCTCCTGCCGGCCGGTGGCGGCGCAGGTCACCACAACCGTGTTGGCCGATACGCCATAGGTGCTCAGCACGGAAGGATAGACATCCGGGTCCACATACTCCAGCGACAGATGGCCGCTCAGCGAGACGTACTTTTCCAGGAAGCGGACGATGCGGGAATCCACGCTGCTCTGGGCCGCCAGCACATGGATCTCCACATCCTGGTCCATGGCAGCCAAATACTCCCGGGATGTATCGCTTATATTGTAAATCTGCGAGCCGGACATGTCCAGCTGCATTTTTGCCGCGGGGATCTGTGCCAGGATCAGATTGAACACGATCACCGCCGCCGTCACGGCGGCGCACACCCCCGCCGAGAAGGCCCCCCGGGCTGAGGAATGCCCCGCGGCCGCCCGACGCAGCCGCTGCGCAAGGGGCAGGGAGGCCGGCTTCTCTTCCGACGCTTTCTTTTTCAAAATCTTCATTGAAACCACCCTCCTTCAGTTCCAGCGCCGTTTCTGAAGGACCTGGTCCGTCCAAAACAGCTCCAGCACGATCAGCGACAGGTAAAGCGCCACCGCCGTCAGATCAAACACATGGTCCTCCGCAAAGCGGCGGAACGCCGCCAGGGGCGAAAACGTTCCCAGAATGTTGGGCAGCAGGTTCTGGAAGGAGGCGGAGCTCTTCACATAAAAGCCGATCAGGGCCGCGGCGCCGGCCGCGAACACTCCGCCGGTGACCTTCCAGTTTTTCGACAGATTGTCCAGCACCACGCACAGCACGATCAGCAGGGCAAACAGGCCGATCAGCGATCCCATGGCCGTGGAGGGAAGATAGCTGATCAGCCCATCCCACAAATACACCACCAGCAGCAGGCAGAAGGTGCCCACCGCCGCCACCGTGGAGCTTTCCGTCAGGGCCGAAACCAGCAGGCCCGCGCCGATCTCCGCCGCGCCCAGCAGGAAAAAGGCCAGCAGCGTGCCGTAGTCCGCCTTCAAAAAGGCCGTTCCGTTGAGGCGAATGATCAGCGGACACACCGCCGCAACAGCCGTGGGGACGGCAAACACCCCCAGCATGGCGAAAAATTTCCCCAGCACGATGGAGCGAATGGGCACCGGAGCGGTCAGCAGCAGCTGATCCGTCCGGCTGCGCCGCTCCTCCGCAAGGGAGCGCATGGTCAAAACCGGCACCAGCACCATCAGAAGGAACAGCGTGGCATCCAAGGCGGCCGAAAAATACGGATGCCCGGAAAAAAGGTTGTAGGCCATAAAGTAAAGGCCGATGAACAGCGACAGCGCCGCGCAGAACACCCAGCCGGTCATGGAATTAAAATAGGAAGCAAACTCCCGCTTACAAATCGCCCGCATGATCCGTCTCCTCCTTTTTCTCTTCGGGTTCGCCCGGCTCCCCGGCAATCTGCGTGGGATCTTCCTCCTCCGGGACCGGCGTCTCCGGCTCCCGGACGCCCAGCATGCGGGCCGCCTGTGCCGCCCGGGCGTCGTCCTCATCGGTCAGATCCAGGAAGACCTCCTCCAAAGAACGGTGCGTGGGCCGCAGCTCCGTCAGGGGACAGCGGGCCTGGGCAAAGGCGTAAAACAGCGCCTCCCGGGCCTCCGGCGGCGCCGTAAACTCCGCTTCGGTCCCGCTGCCGCCCTCCAGGGCCGCCACGCGCAGCACCGACACCTCCGGCACGGAGGTGAGGATCTCATCCACCACCTCCGGCGAGCCCTTGGCCCGCAGGCAGATCCCGCCGCCCGCGGACAATGCCTCCTCCAGATGGTCCGGCGTGTCGCAGGCAATGCGCCGGCCCTTGCGGATGATCAGCACCTGATCGCACACGGCCCGGATCTCGGAGAGGATGTGCGAGCTGATGAGCACCGTGTGGTCCCGGGCCAGCTGGCGGATCAGCTGGCGGATCTCCACCACCTGGCGGGGATCCAGACCGGCGGTGGGCTCATCCAGGATCAGCACCTTGGGAAAGCCCAGAATGGCCTGGGCCAGGCCCACCCGCTGGCGATAGCCCTTGGAAAGGTTCCGGATCAGCCGGCCGGAGACATCCTCCAGATGCGTCAGCGCCACGACCCGGCTGATCTGGCCCTCCCGCTCCGCCTTGGGGATCCTTTTCAGCTCCGCGGCAAAGCGCAGGTACTCCGCCACCGTCATCTCCGGATACAGCGGCGGGATCTCCGGCAGATAGCCCACGCAGGCGCGGGCCTCCTCGGGTTCGTCCAGCACGGAGTGCCCCTCAATGCGGATCTCGCCCTCCGTGGGCGCCAGGTAGCCGGTGATCATATTCATCGTGGTGGACTTTCCGGCTCCGTTGGGCCCCAGGAACCCGAAGATCTGACCGTCCTCCACCGTGAAGCTGAGATGATCCACTGCGCAGCAGCCGCCGTAGCACTTGACGAGATTGTTGACTTCTATCATCTTCCCACAGCCTCCTTTTGCTATGTCGCATTCAAACGAGCCTCAGTATAAACGTCCTGTCTTAAAGAAAACTGAAAGCCGGAGCTGCCGGTCCGGCCGCCGAAAATTTTTCCGGAGCCGCAATTTTTCAGTTTAGTTTCAGATTTTTCGGGTAAGCTTTCCTTAACCTCAGCCGGAGGCCTTCGGCTGAGCGTACCCTCTCACAGGGGGCGCCGCCGTTCGTACGGGCGGCTGTCCGCATTTTTCTTCTTTTTTCTCCCTGAAACCGGCGGCATGCAGCTTCTGCATGCCGCCGATTTCCGTTTGTGCGCGGAAAAGTTTGTAAAATTACGCATTCAGTCCCTTTCTGCGTCCTTTTTCCCTTAAATTTCCTTGCGGGCCCCGGTTGTTTTTGCTATAATTTTCTATCATATCCTGGAAATGGAAAAAACATGTGCGGTGTCCGGCGCATGTCCGGGCACCCGGAAGGGAGGCGGCGGCCGTGTCCGCTCGGGAAGTTTCTCACACGGGGGAGGCCCTTGCAGGCGAGGCGGAGCACGCGTTTTACGAGCCGGAGGTCCTTGCGTCCATGCTGGATGGCCGGATGCGCGTCTCCTGCGGCCCGGACCTGCGGATCCGGACCCTGTCCGATCCCCGGGGGCTGTTGGGGCAGGTCCCGCCGGAGCGGCTGGCTCCGCTGCTGAGCCCGGATCAGCAGGAGCGGTTCCGCGCCGCAGCCCAAGCGGAGGGACCCTGCCCCGTAGAGGCGGAGATCGCCTTTCCCGCCGCCGGAGATCCCGGGGCAAGGCAGATCTGCCTGCGGGGCCTGTGCCGCGGCCTTGGGGAGGCGCGCTGCTTTTTCCTGGCCCTGACCGACGTCACCGCCCAGTTTCGCATGCGGCAGGATCTGAACAATCAGATGGATCAGTTCCGCCGGGTGCTCAATCACATCCACGATTCGGTGTATCTTTACGAATTTGAAACGGACACGCTTCAGATCTTCGGGACCGACTATACCAACCCGCTGGCGCAGAAGGAGACCGTGGAGGGCTTTTTGGCCCTGCCCACCCAGGGGATGGAGCCGTATCCCAAGGCCTACCTGAGCACGCTGCGCAGCATCCTGCTGGACGAGCATGACTTTGAAAAGACCCTGGTGGCCTTTCCGGGCGTGGACGGGGACATTCAGCGCAAGTGCGTCACGGCGTACACGCTGCTGGATGACCGGGGCCGCCGGAAAAGCCGTCTGTGCCTGCTGGAGGGGCGGGAGTCGCTGCTCAAGGAGCGGGAGAGCTTTTCCCTCCGGGCCCGGGTGGACCAGCTGACCGGCCTTTTCAACCGTCTGGCCTGTGAAGAGCGGGTCTCGGACGATCTCTGCAACATGGACGCCGAGCAGCGGCACTACACGATGCTGTTCTTGGACCTGGATGGCTTCAAGGCCATCAACGACCGGCTGGGCCATGCCGCCGGGGACCGGGTGCTGCGGGCCGCGGCCCGGATGATCCGGGCCTCCTTCCGGGAGCGGGACGGCGTCTTCCGTCTGGGCGGCGACGAGTTTGTGGTCTGGGCAGACGGGCAGATCCCCGGGCCGCTGCTGGAAACGAAAACGCAGAATCTGAACCGGGAGCTGCAGAAGATGGCCGTGGATCTGGGCGCGCCGCCCATCTCGGTCAGCGTCGGCATTGCCGATGCCGTGCCCGGCGACACCTTTGCCTCCCTGTATCAGAAGGTGGACGCCGCCATGTACGAGGCCAAGCGCAGCGGAAAATGCCGCTGCTGCTTCTATACCCCCGCACCGGATCCCCAGACCGTGCTGCCCGGCTTTCCCGAAGGCGGCGCATGAAGGACCTTTTGCGCGCCGCCTCTTGCAAGACGGCAGGGGAATCTGGTATAATGCGCTTAAAAGAAGAAACATCAGCGCCGGCTGCTTTTTCGGCGGCCGGCGCTGAACAATTCTGATTGAATTTTAAAACGAGAATCTTGATTCAAAAGTTGCGGAGGAAGCGGCATTGAGAGGTGTACACAGCACGGTGGATGATCTCCGCCGGAACGTATTTACAGAAGTGGCCCGCCTGGCTTATGAGGGCGGCGATTATTCCCGGATCGACCTGATCCCCTACAAAATTGTTCCCGGTGAAGTGGCCCTGCACCGGCATGACGTGTTTTTGGAGCGGGCCATCGTGCAGGAGCGGCTGCGCCTGGCGGTGGGTCTGCCGCTGCAGCCGGTGGACGTGCAGGCCCCGGCCAGCGCCGGCATGAAGGAGGCCGCGGAGGCGGACGACAAATTTTTTGAAGAACCGCTGGTCAACATTATCACCTTCGCCTGCAATGCCTGCCCGCCCAAGCAGATCCGTATTACGGACAGCTGCCAGGGCTGCATCTCCCACCCCTGTATGGCGGTGTGCCCCAAGGACGCCATCTACCTGGACAAGGAGAAGCATTGCCACATCGACCAGGAAAAGTGCATCAAGTGCGGCCGCTGCTTCAACCAGTGCCCCTATCGGGCCATCAGCAAGATCGAGCGGCCCTGCGCCGCCGCCTGCGGCATGGACGCCATTGAAAGCGATTCCCTGGGCCGGGCCAAGATCAATTACGACAAGTGCGTTTCCTGCGGCATGTGTCTGGTCAACTGCCCCTTTGCCGCCATTGCCGACAAAAGCCAGATCTTCCAGATCATCAACGCCATGAAAAAGGGAATCGAGGTCATCGCCTGCGTGGCACCGGCCTTCGTCAGCCAGTTCGGCGACGCGGCGACCCCGCCCCGCCTGAAAGAGGCCATGCGCCGGCTGGGCTTTTCCGATGTGGTGGAGGTGGCCATCGGCGCAGACCTGTGCACGGTGGAGGAGGCCCACGACTTTTTGGAAAAGGTCCCCTCCCAGCAGCCCTTTATGGGCACGTCCTGCTGCCCGGCCTGGAGCGTGATGGCCAAGAAGTACTTCCCGGAATTCAAGGACTATATCTCCATGGCTCTGACGCCTATGGTCATCACCGCCCGGATGGTGAAAAAGGACCATCCCAACGCCCGGATCGTGTTTGTGGGCCCCTGCGCCGCCAAGAAGCTGGAGGCAAACCGCAAATCCGTGCGCTCGGATGTGGATTATGTGCTGACCTTTGAAGAGCTGCAGGGAATGTTCGACGCCAAGGAGATCGACTTCACCGCCATTGAGGAGAAGCCGGAGGACGATTTCACCGGCGGCACCGCCGCCGGGCGTGGCTTTGCCGTGGGCGGCGGCGTGGCGGCTGCCGTGGCGGAGGCCGTGCACCGCATTGATCCCCAGCGGGAGATGAAGATCGACTACGGCGACGGCCTGCGGGAGTGCCGCAAAATGCTGATGCAGGC
Source organism: uncultured Dysosmobacter sp. (assembly GCA_934563745.1). GTDB lineage: Bacteria > Bacillota > Clostridia > Oscillospirales > Oscillospiraceae > Oscillibacter. Next base: position 36,297 of record CAKTHE010000005.1, read on the forward strand.
CCGGGCCGGCAAGCGGGATGGCTATCTGCTGGAGGGCATGGGCTGCCCCGGCGGCTGCGTGGCCGGCGCCGGCACCATCCGCCCTGTCAAGGAGAGCGTGGTGCGCGTGCAGCGCTATCAGAACACTGCCCAGGAGCAAAGCGCCCTGGAAAGCCGCTTCCAGGACCGGCTGGACGAAGTGTACGATTAAAGACTCCGGCCTTGGGGTCGTCCCGGGGAACGGGCTTTTCCGGTGAAATCCGTATAAAAGCACCGCCGCAGAAAATCTGCGGCGGTGCTTTTTTCGATTGAAACCGGGATCCCGCGGGAAATGGGCGGGATGCGCTCCGTGGAGGCAGCGCACTCAGCGCAGCTTCTCCACCTGCAGGCAGCGGGTGGCGTTGACAATGGCCAGGAAGGCCACGCCCACATCGGCAAAGACCGCCTCCCACATGGTGGACCGGCCGAAGGCGGTGAGCAGCAGCACCAGCGCCTTGACCGCCAGGGCAAACCAGATGTTTTCCCGCACGATGCGCAGCGTCTTGCGGGAGATCCGCATGGCCACGGCGATCTTGGAGGGCTTGTCGTCCATCAGCACGATGTCCGCCGCCTCGATGGCCGCGTCCGAACCCAGCGCGCCCATGGCGATGCCGATGTCCGCCCGGCTCAGCACCGGCGCGTCGTTGATGCCGTCGCCCACAAAGGCCAGCTTGCCGTTGGCGCCGGTTTGGGCCAGCAGCTTCTCGGTCCACTCCACCTTGTCCGCCGGCAGCAGCTCGGCATGGTATTCATCCAGGCCCAGCTCCGCCGCCACGGCCCGGGCCACCGCGTCGGTGTCGCCGGTGAGCATCACGGTCTTTTTCACGCCGGCGTCCTTCAGCGCGGCGATGGCCGCCTTGGAGTCCTCCTTGGGCAGATCCGAGATCACGATGTGGCCGGCATAGAAGCCATCCACCGTCACATGGACCAGGGTCCCCGGCAGCTCACAGGGCAGCCAGCTGACGCCCATGCGCTCCATCAGGCGGCTGTTGCCCACGCAGACCTTTTTGCCGTCCACCGTGGCGCACACGCCGTGGCCGGCGATCTCCTCCACATCGCTGACCCGGGCGGCATCCAGGGGCTCCTTGCAGGCCGCCTTCAGCGACAGGGAGATGGGATGATCGGACCAATGCTCCGCCAGGGCGGCGTAGGTCAGCAGCTGCTCCGGCGCGAGGTCTCCTTCCGGGTGGATGGCGGTGACGGAAAAGCTGCCCCGGGTCAGGGTGCCGGTCTTGTCAAAGACCACTGTCTCCGTATTGGCCAGCGCCTCCAGATAGTTGCTGCCCTTGACCAGAATACCGCACTTGCTGGCGCCGCCGATCCCACCGAAAAAGCTCAGCGGGACGGAGATCACCAGGGCGCAGGGGCAAGAGACCACCAGGAAAATCAGCGCCCGGTGCAGCCAGCTGTCCCAATGCGTACCCAGCAGGAAGGCCGGCTGCGAGGCCGCCGGCACCAGGGCCAGCAGCAGCGTAGGGATCAGGAACAGCGCCGCGGCCGCGGCCACCACGCAGGGGGTGTAGTACCGGGCGAATTTGGTGATAAAGTTCTCGCTGGCGGCCTTTTTCTCGCTGGCGTTTTCCACAAGATCCAAAATCTTGGAGACGGTGGACTCGCTGCACGGGCGGGTGACCTTCACCCGCAGCACACCGCTTTGGTTGACGCAGCCGCTGATGACCGCGTCGCCGGGGGCCACATCCCGGGGGACGGATTCACCGGTCAGGGCGGCGGTGTCCAGGGCGGAGCTGCCCTCCACCACAGTGCCGTCCAGCGGCACCCGCTCGCCGGGCTTCACCACGATGATGGCACCCACCGCCACGTCCTCGGGATCCACCTCTTCCGTTTCACCGTCTTCCTTTTCCAGGTTGGCAACGTCGGGCCGGATGTCCATCAGCGCGGCAATGGACTTGCGGGACTTGCCCACGGCATAATCCTGGAACAGCTCGCCCACCTGGTAAAAGAGCATAACGAACACGGATTCGGCGTACTCGCCGGTGCCGTATGCACCCACGGTGGCCAGGGCCATCAGGAAGTTTTCATCAAACACCTGACCGTGCACGATGCCCAGCACCGCCTTGCGCAGCACGTCATAGCCAACGATCAGATACGGCACCAGGTAAAGAGGCCACAGGGCAAGCTGGAAGGACGGGATCCCATCCGCCGTCACCTTGGTCGTGGTCAAAAAGGGGATCGCCACCGGGCAGGAAACCGTTTCCGGCAGCAGCTTGACGATGACCAGCAGCACGGCGGAGATCACGATCCGCCGCAGCATCCGCTGCTGTTTCGGGGTCAGTCGATTCATAACGATACCTCCTTATGTTCGAGCGCGCGGCGCTCTGTTCCAGAGGAAAGGGCCGCGGAGCGGCGTGCGCTCTGCGGCCCCGGGCCGCACCTGCGCAGCCGGATCATGCCCTTTCTTACAGGTTGATGATGCAGTCCGGCTCCACCTTTTTGCACACCGCCACGATCTCCTTCATGATCTCGTCGAAGCGGGCGTCATCGGCGTCCACGGTAAGCTTCTGGTTCATGAAGCTGACGGTGGCGTCCTTCACGCCGTCGATCTTCTTGATGGCGGTCTCCATCTTGGCGGCGCAGTTGGCGCAGTCCAGGTCGGTCAGATTATAACGCTTTTTCATGATGATCTCCTCCTGATAAATCTTTATAAAATGATGGTTTTAAAACCGGGTTTACTCGCTGACATGCTCCATCCCCTGGTCGATGATGGTTTTCACATGATCGTCCGCCAGGGAATAAAACACGGTTTTTCCCTCCCGCCGGGAGGTCACCAGCCGGGCATTCTTCAGGGCCCGCAGCTGGTGGGAGATGGCCGACTGGGTCATGCCCAGCAGCGCCGCAATGTCGCACACGCACATCTCCGACTCGAACAGGACATACAGGATCCGGATCCGGGTGGAGTCCCCGAAGATCCGGAACAGCTCCGTCAGGTCATAGAGCGTGTCCTCATTGGGCATCTCCTTAAGCACCCGCTGCACAACCTCTTCATGCAAAAGGGGCTGGTCACAGCACTCCACATTGTAACGGTCTTCCATGGGATCGCCTCCATCCGTCATTTCAACATTTGAACAACTGTTCATATGTTCATTATAGCAAGTGTCTTCCCCTTGTCAAGTCCCTTGCTGCAAAAATTTTTCTGGACAAGACCTCCTGCCGCCGCTTATAATAGCCGCGAAGCGCTTCCGGAGCGCCTTCCCGGCCTGTCCGGGGCCGGACGGCCCGGGATACGGCAGGCGGGAAGCGGGAGCAGGCAGACCAATACAGGAGGAACCGAATATGGAAGAAAAAACGATCGATTACAACGCGATGGTCAACGACCGGTATCGCGTCAACGGATTTATGCACTACAACCACATTGAGCTGGATCACGCCGAGCGGGACAAGGCGGTGTTTCGCCTGACCATTCGTCCGGAAAGCCGCAACCCCTTTGAGCAGCTTAACGGCGGCGCCATTTTCACCATGGCCGATCAGGCTGGCGGCGCCGCTGCACTGACGGATGGCCGCGCCTACGTCACCCAGAACGCTTCGCTGCAGTTTATCCGCAACGAGGCCAGCGGCACCGTGTACGCCACCGCCACCGTTGTTCACCGGGGCCGGGCCACCTGCCTGGTGCACATTGACATTACCAGCGAGAAGGGAACGCTGCTGGCCATCGGCACGTTCAATTTCTTCGCCGTGAATATGGAGCTGATGAACGAAAAGCGTCCGACGGACTCGGTCTATCGCCCCGGCGAGACTCCCGCCCGCTGATCCGGACCATTCTTCAACGCAAAAGGACCCCGAAGCCTTTGGCTTCGGGGCCCTTTTTGATTCGTTTTCCGGCCAGGTCCTCAAACCGCCGCAGGGGAGGCGGGCCGCCGGAAAAACCGCCGGATTTTTTAAAGTGCGGGGTCCGGCGCATCCGCCGGGTAGGAGCAAATGAACGTCTCCGTCAGCGCCCGGATCTTCGCCTCGTCCGCCCGGGCGGACGCATCCTGCACGCCCACGACCCGGAACCCGGCCGATACCGCCGTCTCCACCGCATGAAGGGCGTCTTCAAACACCAGCGTGGACGCCTTTTCTCCCTCCAGCCGCTCCAGCGCCAGCTCGTAGATCCGGGGTGAATCCTTCCCGTAGCGAATCTCGCCGCAGGTCAGGATCCCTTCAAAGTAGGGGCGCAGCCCCGTGCGCTCCAGGGCCGGCTCCGCCAAGGTCCGGTTGGTGGCGGTAGCCACATACATGCGCACACCGGCGGTCTTGAGCCGCTTGAGGTATGCCTCCACCCCCGGCTTTGCCGGAGCCTCGTTCTGATAATAGCTGCGCACGGTGGCATTCACCAGATCACAGAGCTCGTCCACGCTCTGGTCCAGCCGGTAACGCTCCCGGCAGTATTCCGCCGCCTGAAAAAGACTCATGGTGCGGATCCGCTCGTCCAGATCCGGCTCCGGCTCCCGGCCCGCCTGGCGCATCAGGCGGCTGCCCATGGTCGTCCAGACGCTCATGGAATCCAGCAGCGTTCCATCCATATCAAAAATCGCAGTTTGAAAGCCCATCTTTTCGCTCCCTCTCCGTTCCGTAAAAGCGGCGGCTGTCTTGGCGGCGCGCCGCAGACAAGGGGTATTATAGCACGCCCCGGCCGCCGCGGACAAGCGTTCCGGAACAAAAAAGCGCCCGGGGCAGCCCCTTCGGTTTGGGAAACCTGACAACAAGTTTTCCACTTACTTTTCTTGACTTTTTGCGTAAAATATCCTATTGTAAAGACGTATGTTACTTCGCAGCAGCCGGCCGTCGGTCCCCCGGGATCAGCCGCCCTTCGGCGGCGCGTCCGCCCGTGTCCGGCCACGAAATTAAACTGAGGAAGGATTACAACCATGAAAGTTTTAGTCATCAATCCCGGCGCCACCTCTACCAAGATCGCTGTTTATGATGAGGAGAACGAAGTCTTCAAGACTTCCGTGGACCACAGCGCCCAGGAGCTGAGCCAGTTTCCCCACATCGTGGATCAGGCCGATTACCGCGAGGGCGTGATCCTGAACGCTCTGAAGGAAGCGGGCTATGACCTGGCGCAGTTCGACGCGGTCTGCGGCCGCGGCGGCCTGTTCCGCCCCATCGTCTCCGGTACCTACGCCGTGAACGACGCCGTGATCGACACCATTCGCAAGGCTCCCTACGGCGAGCACGCCTCCAACCTGGGCGCGTTCCTGGCCAAGAAGCTGGGCGACCGTGTGAATATCCCCTCTTACTTTGTGGACCCCGTGTGCGTGGATGAAATGACCGAGGTCGCCCACTACACCGGCTTTGCCCCCATGCGCCGCCTGTGCCAGTTCCACGCCCTGAACCAGAAGGGTATGGGCCGCAAGGCTGCCGCGCAGCTGGGCAAGAAGTATGAAGAGTGCAACTTCATCATCTGCCACCTGGGCGGCGGCGTTTCCACCGGCGCCCATCAGAAGGGCCGCGTGGTGGACGTGTGCAACGTCCGTGACGACGGCTCCATGGGTATGGACCGCGGCGGCGGCCTGCCCGTCAACGCCGTGGTGGACTACTGCTTCAGCGGCAAGACCAAGGCAGAGGTCAAGCAGACCCTGGGCCATGAGTCCGGCATGTTCAGCTATCTGGGCACCACCGACTTCCGCACGGTGGAGGACCGGGTCAAGGCCGGCGATGAAGCTGCCGTGGCCGCTTACAACGCCCTGGTCTATCAGATGAGCAAGGACATCGGCTCCATGGGCGCCGTTCTGCGCTATGATGTGGACGCCATCGTCCTCACCGGCGGCATGGCCTACAGCAAGATGTTCTGCGACGATATCGAGAGCTTTGTCGGCAAGCTGGCTCCCGTGATGCGTCTGCCGGGCGAGGCGGAGATGCTCTCCCTGGCGCAGGGCGCCCTGCGCGTGCTGCACGGCGAGAAGGAAGCTCTGGTGTATTAATCCGGCCCGACTGTGTGCGAAAAAAGGTCGGCATCCAACAGGATGCCGGCCTTTTTTGTGTGCAGATTTCCCTTGTCCGCCTTTTTTCGGGCGCGTATAATAAAAGTAAGAAATCCAAAGATTTACAAGCTGACAGAAAGAACCCGCCCGTTTGAAACAGGCAGGCAGAGGACAGAGCATGAAAGAGAACACAATGATCCGCGATTTTACAAAAGGCAATCTTCCCGGGCAGATGCTGCGTTTCTCCGTACCGTTTATGATCTCCAACGCGCTGCAGGTGGTCTATGCCATCGTGGATATGATCGTGGTGGGCAATGTGCTGGGCAGTCCCGGCCTTGCGGCGGTGGCCACGGCCAGTCAGGTCTCCACCCTGATGACCATGGTCTGCCTGGGCTTTTCCACGGGCGCGCAGGTCTATATCTCCCAGCTGATCGGCGCCGGGCGCCAGCGTGAGCTGAACGCCACCATCGGCACCATGACCAGCATGCTGGCCCTGATGGGTGCGGTCATCGGTGCGCTGGGCCTTCTGTTCGCACCGTGGATCCTGAGCCTGCTCAACACGCCGGACGTCTCCTTTGATATGGCGGTCTCCTATCTGCGTATCTGCGCCGGCGGGATCCTGATCACCTACGGATACAATGCCGTCTCCGCCGTGCTGCGGGGCATGGGGGATTCCGTGCAGCCGTGCATCTACATCATCATTGCCGCCCTGGTGAATCTGGGGCTGGATCTCTGGTTCGTCCGGGGGCTGGGCTGGGGCGTCCCCGGCGCGGCCATTGCCACCATCATCGGTCAGGCCGTATCCTTTTTCACCGCCGTGGTGCACCTTTATCGCAACCGGGAGGCCTTCGGCTTTGACTTCCGGAGAGAGAGCTTCCGCATTGACCGCCCCGTGGCCCAGAAGCTGACGGGGCTGGGCCTGCCCATGGCCCTGCGCAGTGCCTCGGTAAACATCTCCATGCTCTTTGTCACCGGGCTTGTCAACAGCGTGGGGCCGGAGGCGGCCTCGGTGTTCGGCGTGGGCCTGAAGGTGGACGATGTGGCCCACAAGATCTCCATGGGGGTGAACTACTCCGTCTCCACCGTCACGGGTCAGAATTTTGCCGCCCGGAACTTTAAGCGGACGGAGCAGGCCGTCTGGTGGGGCTGGTTCTACAGCCTGATCATCTATCTCATCTTTACCGTTGCCTATGTGTCAGACATTGAAGGGCTGTTCCGCCTCTTCACGCAGGAGCAGGCCGTTCTGGATCTGGCGCCGGTCTTTGTCCACGCGATTTTGTGGAGCTTTCCGGCCATGCTTTTGATGCGGGGCGCCAACGGCCTGATTCAGGGCATCGGCAATGCCCGGCTGAGCTTTATCTTCGCCGTTCTGGACTCGCTGGTCCTGCGGATCGGGCTGAGCTATCTGCTGGGCGTGATCCTGGGCCACGGCCTGTACGGGTTCATTCTGGGCTACGGTCTGGCCGCCTACGGGACCGCCATTCCCGGAACCATTTATTTCTTCTCCGGCATCTGGAAGCGCCGGGCCCCGTATCTGGCGGAGCCGGAGCCGCAGGACACTCCGTCCTGACCTCTGCCGGAAAGCGCGCCGCCGGAGCTATGGCTTCCGTGCCATTCCCGCTTCACGCCGTCGGGCCGTACCGCAGCTGTGGCCGGCAGGTGCAGAACATTCATAAGGCCTGCAAAAAGCCGCCGTTTCACATGAAACGGCGGCTTTTTCGATTCGGCAGGGAAGAGGCACGGTTTTTTTAGCACGGGTCCGCACCCTGAATTCTTAATAGGCACTGATGTCCATGGAGGCGTCGTCGCTGCCCTTTTCAATGCCGCGGATCTCCATCTCATAGCTGCGGCCGGGCCCCAGCTCCACCGTGACGCAGTCCCCGCAGCGGCGGCCCAACAGGGCCTGCCCCACCGGGGATTCCTTGCTGATGCGGCCCTGCAGGGCGTCCTGGCGCAGGGTGGTGACGATCTGCAGGGTCATCTCCTGGCCCAAAAGGCGGTTAAAAACGGTGACCTTGTCAAAAAGGCCCACTTCATCCCCCTTGGAATCGGCCGAGATGACCTTGGCGGTCCGGATCATCCGCTCCAGATAGCGGATCCGGCTGTCGTTCCGGTTTTTGGCCTGCTTGGCGCACTTATACTCGAAATTCTCGCTCAAATCGCCGAAGGCCCGGGCGGTCTGCACCTCCTCGATCAGCTTGGGGCGCAGCTCCCGCACCCGATAGTCGATCTCCTCCTGCATTTTCTGAAGATCCACCTGTGTCAGCTCATCGTACATGGTGTACCTCTCAAAAATCCAGGCCGGTGCCCAAAAGGCCGCTGCTGGTCAGCTCGTTCATCAGGTTGCCCTCACATTCCACATTGTAGGGCAGGATCATATACGTGTTGGCCGCAATGCGGGAGATGCCCGCATCCAGGGCGTAGGCTGCCCCGGAGACCGTATCCAGGATCCGCCGGGCGATCTCACGGTCCAGACCCTCAATATTCAAAATCACCGTCATGGATGATTTCAGATCGTCGGCGATGGCCGGAACCTCCTCCAGGGAATGGGGCTGGGCCAGCACCACCTTCAGCTGCGTGGTGGTGCGCACCCGCACCTCCCGGTCGGAGTAGCCGCGGTCCGGCTCCCCGTCCCGGCGGGTCCAGGCGGAGGTCATATCCTCGTCGTAATCCTCCGCTTCGCCGCCCACGATCGTTTTAAAGCGATTGAGAATGTTGCTCATGATTCGTCTCTCCTCTGATTCTCCGAAGGGCAGACGGCGCTGCCGTCCGCCCTTCGGCCGTTTTGTCCATCATACGGCCGCAGCCCCGGCGAAACCGCGGGAAACCCGGCGGCCGCTTTTTTTACGCCTCCGGCACAGGTGTCTGCTCTTCACCGGGGGCCGGGACCGCCGGCGCCTCTTCCGGCGCGGCACCCTCCGCCGGCTCCTCCGCGGCAGTCTCATGCTCCGCCAGGGCCAGGGACATGACCCGGTCGCCCTCTTCCTTAAAGCGCATCACGATCACGCCCTGGGTTGCGCGGTTGGCCGTCTCCTTAATGCTGCCCACCGGTGTGCGGATCAGAATGCCGCTTTCCGTCACCAGCAGCAGATCCTCGCTGCCGTCCACCATGCGCACGCCTACGATCTTACCGGTCTTGTCCGTGACCTGATAGTTCTTGATGCCAAGGCCGCCCCGGTTGGTGACGCGGTATTCCTCCACCGGTGTCCGCTTGCCGTAGCCCTTCTCTGTAACGGTCAAGACGCTCAGTCCGGGGGTCGCCTTGTCGGCGCCCACCACATAATCGCCGGGCCGAAGCCGGATGCCCCGGACGCCCACAGCCGTACGGCCCATGGGACGCACATCGTTCTCGTCAAACACCACGGCCATACCGTCGTGGGTGGCCAGGAGCATCTTCTGCTGTCCATCCGTCTCCCGCACGGCCACCAGTTCATCCCCTTCGTCCATGGTCAGGGCCCGGATGCCGTTGTTGCGCAGATTCTTCAGGGTCTCCACCGGCAGACGCTTGACCGTGCCGTTGCGGGTGACCATGGTGAGGAACAGCTGCTCCTCTCCCATCTCCCGGAAGTGCAGCATGGTCTGCACCCGCTCGCCCTGCTCGACCTGGATGATGTTGATGATGTTGCTGCCCTTGGCGGCCTTGCCGCTTTCCGGGATCTGATAGCCCTTCTTGCGGTATACCTTGCCGGTATCCGTAAAGAAGAGGATCCAGTCATGGGTCGAGGCGGTGAACACATCCACCACCGTATCCTCTTCCCGGGTGGTGATGCCCTTGCGGCCCTGACCGCCCTTGCCCTGGGCGGCGTATTCGCTGATGGGCGTCCGCTTGATATAGCCGGCCTCCGTCAGGGTAAAGACGCACTGCTCTTCGTCGATCAGATCCTCAATGTCGATCTCATCTTCCACATCCTGGATCTCCGTCTTGCGGTCGTCGCCGTATTTATCGGAAATGGCCTGCAGCTCCTCTTTCAGGATCTGACGCACCAGACCCTCGTCGGAAAGGATCCGGTTGAACCAGGCGATCTTTTCCTCCAGCTCCTTGTACTCGTTCTGCAGCTTCTCCCGGTCCAGACCCTGCAGGGCCTTCAGGCGCATATCCAGAATAGCCTGGGCCTGGACATCGTCCAGACCGAAGCGCGCCATCAGGTTTTCCTTGGCGTTGTCATAGCTGGTGCGGATGATATGGATGACCTCGTCGATGTTGTCCTGGGCGATCAGCAGTCCTTCCAGCAAGTGGGCCCGCTCCTGCGCCTTGCGCAGGTCATACCGGGTCCGCCGGACGATGATCTCTTCCTGGAACTTCAGGTATTCGTCCAGAATATGGCGCAGGGACAAAATCTTGGGCTGCTTCTGATTGTCCACCAGCGCCAGCATGTTCACGGCAAAGGTAGTCTGCAGCTGGGTCTGGGCAAACAGACGGTTGAGCACCACCTGGGGATTGGCGTCCTTTTTCAGCTCGATAACCATGCGCATGCCGTTGCGGTCCGTCTCATCCCGCAGATCGGAGATCCCGTCCAGCCGCTTATCCTTCACCTGCTCGGCAATGGTTTTGATCAGCTGGCGCTTATTGACCTGATAGGGAAGCTCGGTAATGATGATGCGGGTCCGGTCCTTGCCAAACGTCTCAAACTCATGCCGCGCCCGGACCACGATCCGGCCCCGGCCGGTGGCGTAAGCGGAGCGGATGCCGCTGCGGCCCATGATGATGCCGCGGGTGGGGAAGTCCGGTCCCTTGATATACTGCATCAGGTCGCTGAGCTCCGCCTCGGGATGATCCAGCACGCAGATGCAGGCGCCGATCACCTCCCGCAGATTGTGGGGCGGGATATTGGTGGCCATGCCCACGGCGATGCCGGATGAACCGTTGACCAGCAGGTTGGGAAAGCGGGAGGGCAGGACCCGGGGCTCCTTGCGGCTTTCATCGAAGTTGGGATCCCAGTCGACGGTCTCCTTGTCGATGTCCCGCAGCATCTCGTCCGAAATTTTGGAAAGACGGGCCTCCGTATACCGGTAGGCAGCTGGGGGATCGCCATCCACGGAGCCGAAGTTTCCGTGGCCGTCCACCAGCATATAGCGCATGGAAAAGTCCTGGGCCAGGCGCACCATGGCGTCATACACGGACGCGTCGCCGTGGGGATGATAGCGGCCCAGCACGTCGCCCACGCAGGTAGCGGATTTTTTAAAGGGCTTGTCGCTGGTTAGATTGTCCTCGTACATGGCGTACAGGATCCGCCGGTGCACGGGCTTCAGACCGTCCCGCACGTCGGGCAGGGCCCGGCCCACGATGACGGACATGGCGTATTCAATATAGGATTTCTCCATCTCGCCGACCAGTTCGGACTCTGTGATCACCTGGTTGGGAAATGCGATATCCTCGGGTTTATAGTCTCTGTTATGTCCCATGTAGGTTTCTCCTTCGGTTCTGAAATAGGCGCGTTGGGCGGCGGCCCCGCAGGGCTTCGGACCGTTTTCTCCGGCCGGCGGGGCGCCGGAACTCAAAAGTCGATGTTGACGGCATACTGCGCGTTGCGCTCGATCCACTGCTTGCGGGGCTCGACCTGCTCACCCATCAAGACGGTAAAGATCTCGTCGGCGTGGACAGCGTCATCCAGCGTAATGCGGCGCAGCGTCCGCTTCTCCGGATCCATTGTGGTCTCCCACAGCTCGTGGGGGTCCATCTCGCCCAGGCCCTTGAAACGGGAAATATCAATCTTCACGTTCGGATTTCCCGCCCGCATTTCCGCAGAGATCTGATCCCGCTCTTCATCGGAATAGGCCACCCGCTGCTGCTTGCCCCGGGTCAGCTTATAAAGGGGCGGAACGGCGGAGTAGACATAGCCCCGCTCGATCAGCGGCCGCATATAGCGGAAGAAGAAGGTCAAAAGCAGCGTCCGGATATGGGCGCCGTCCACATCGGCATCGGCCATGATGATCACCTTGTGATAACGGAGCTTGTCAATGTTGAACTCATTCCCGATGCCGGCGCCCAGAGCCGTGATCACCGGCTGAAGCTTATCGTTGCCGTAGATCTTATCCGCCCGGGCCTTCTCCACGTTCAGCATCTTACCCCACATGGAAAGAATCGCCTGGAAGCGGGAGTCCCGTCCCTGGATGGCCGAGCCGCCGGCGGAGTCACCCTCGACGATGTAGATCTCGCACAGGCTGGGATCCCGTTCGTTGCAGTCCTGCAGCTTGTCTGGCATCTGACCGGACTCCAGCCCCGTTTTGCGGCGCACGGCCTCCCGTGCCTTTTTCGCCGCCTCCCGGGCGCGGTTGGCCATCAGGGCCTTGTCCAGAATCATGCGGCCCACCTGGGGATTCTCCTCCAGAAAGGTGCTCAGCTTATCGCTCACAAGATTGTTGACCAGGGTCCGGATCTCGCTGTTGCCCAGCTTTGCCTTGGTCTGGCCCTCAAACTGGGCGTCCGTCAGCTTGACGGAGATGACGCAGGTCAATCCCTCCCGGCAGTCCTCGCCGGAGACCTTCTCGTCATCTTTGAGCATTTTGATCTTGTGTCCGTAGGCATTGAGCACATTGGTCAGCGCCCGCTTGAACCCCTCTTCATGCATGCCGCCCTCCGGCGTATGCACGTTGTTGGCAAAGGAGAAGATCGTCTCATTATAGCCATCCTGATACTGCAGGGCCACCTCGGCCATGGCATCATCCTTCTGCCCGGCCATATAGATGACGCCTTCGTGGATGGGGGTGCGGTTTTTATTGAGGAAGGTGACAAACTCCCGGATCCCGCCTTCATAGCACATGGAATGATAGCGCTCATCCCGGGGCTTTTCCGCCGAGGCAAGCCGCTCGTCGGCGATGGTGATGCGCAGGCCCGCGTTCAAAAACGCCTCTTCCCGCATGCGGGTGTGCAGCGTTTCATAATTGTAGATCCGATCCTCAAACATCTCCGGATCCGGCTTGAAGCTGACGGTGGTACCGGTATGGTCCGTGGTGCCGATGACCGTCATCTCCTGGGTGATGTGTCCCCGGGAGAATTTCATCTCATAGATCTTTCCGTCCCGGTGGACCTGAACGGTCAGCCATTCGGAAAGCGCGTTTACCACCGACGCGCCCACGCCGTGCAGGCCGCCGGAGACCTTGTAGCCGCCGCCGCCGAACTTGCCGCCGGCGTGCAGCACCGTGTAGACCACTTCCAGGGCGGGCCGCCCGGTCTGAGCCTGAATGTCCACGGGGATGCCGCGGCCGTTGTCCGTGACCGTGATGGTATCCCCTTCGTTGATGGTCACATGAATGTCCGAGCAATATCCGGCCAGCGCCTCGTCGATGGCATTGTCCACGATCTCATACACCAGGTGGTGCAGGCCCGAAGAGGAGGTGGAGCCGATATACATGCCGGGACGTTTCCGAACGGCTTCCAACCCCTCCAGAACCTGAATCTCTGAAGCGTCATATTCGTTGGTTGCGTCCACTGCCGTGGACTGCAGGACTTCATTGTCAGCCATAAAAAGTCTCCATTCTGCCGCTTGGATTACAAAACGGAGAAGCACCTCAAACGGCCCAGGGGCTCTCCGGATCACCGCAGCCGATCCTGCGGTCTTAACATTTCATAAAAGCATTTCCGCCGCTGCGGCTTTTTCCGGGAAACAGGGATCCAAGCCGGAGCCGTGGTCCCTCCGGCCCGCTTCTCCGTTTTCCGGCGCTTATACCAGCAGCTGCCCGCTCTCTGCCCGGTTTTTCAGGGTGGAGGGGTTCAGCTGGCTTAAATATACGATCTGGCGATGATACGGGTGATCCGCCACGATGAAGGACTTGGGGATCTCGTCGGCGCACTCCAGCACTACGCCCTCCCGTTCGGCCTTTGCAAGAAATTCCCGGCCTCGCCGGCTGCAGGAGGCATGATCCAGATCAAAGATTCCGATGATCCGCTTCTCCTCCAGCAACTGATTTTGTCCGATGGGAAGGTACACGTCTGCTCCTTTCTGCGGGTCCGGGCCCGCATCTCGTGCTGCTTTGTTCCGGGGCTGCGCCCCGCCGCCTCCGTTACCCGACGGTGCCGTGCTCCACGTGAAACACCTTTCCGCCCAGAAGCCGCTCCAGCCGGTCATCCTCGCAGCAGGTGATAAAGACCTGTCCGTCTGCGATCCGGTTGAGCACAAACTCCTGCCGATGGGGATCCAGCTCGCTGAGAACGTCATCAAGAAGAAGAAGGGGATATTCGCCGGTCACATCGCAGCAAAGCTGCCGCTCCGCCAGCTTCAGGGCCAGGGCTGCCGTGCGGGTCTGCCCCTGGGAAGAATAGGCCCGTGCGTCCCGCCCGTTGATGCTGATGACCAGGTCGTCCTTATGGGGCCCGGACAGGCACAATCCGCTGGCCAGCTCCGCCTTCTGATGGGCTTCCATATGGGCCCGCAGCGCGTCAGCCAGCGCCTCCGGCGGGGCAAAAGGGTCCTGAATGGAAGAAACGGTGGCATAGCGCACGCGCAGCTCTTCCTTTCCGCCGGAGCATTCCCGATGATGGGCAGCGGCATATTCCTCCAGCCGCCGGACCAAACGGGCCCGGTAATGGATCAGGATCGCCCCGTAATGGATCAGCCGTTCATTAAATTCCGGCAGAGCCTCCAGAAGATCCGGCTTCTCATCCCGGTCCCGCAGGATCCGGGTCTTGCTTTCATAGCTGCGGCTGTATCCGGCCAAAGCCGCCGCATACCGGGGCCGCAGCTGGGACAGGAGGTCGTCCAGAAACCGCCGCCGGGCGGCCGCGCCATCCCGGATCAGATACAGATCCTCCGGACAGAAGAAAACCGTTTGATAAACCTGACGGAATTCCGCCGCCGTCTTTGCCGGAACGCCGTTGACCGTCAGCTTCCGCCTCCGCCCCCGGATCAGCTGGGCGGAAACGGAAAATTCCCGCTCCCGGGCCTGGACGGCGGCGCAGAGCCGGGCCTCCGGCGCGTCAAAGCGGATCAGCTCCCGGTCGCTGCGGGTCCTGGGGGAGCGGCCGCTGGAAAGATAAACCAGCGCCTCCAAAAGATTGGTCTTTCCCTCGGCATTCTCACCGAAAATCACGTTGCAGCGGGGATCAAAGCAGACGCTGACCTCCCGGTAATTCCGGAAGTCCTGCAGGCTCAGCCGATCAACCCGCATAACGGACGCTCAGACACTGTCCGGCAAAATCCACCCGGTCGCCGGGACGGATCTTCTTTCCCCGCATGGTACAGGTCTCACCGTTGACCTGCACCTCTCCGTTCTGGATCCGCTCCTTGGCCTCGCCGCCGGAGGCGACCAGATTGGCGAATTTCAAAAGGTCCTGCAATTTAATGAATTCCGTGGTGATAACGATCGTTTTCAAAGCGCTTCGTCCCCCTTACTCGGCCGCCTTCAGGCGGACGGGCAGCACCATATAAAGGAAGCGGTCACTTCCGTCGGTGGGAATGAGGATCGCGGGGGAGACGCCGGTGTTAAGCTCGATGCAGACCTGCTCAGCCGGAGCATAGCGCAGCGCATCCATCAGATAGCGGTTGTTGAAGCCGATCTCCAGACCGCCGCCGTCGCCGCTGATGCGGCACACATCCTTGGCTTCGCCGTTTCCGGTCTTGGCGGAGAGAAAGACCCGGTCATGGTCAAACACGCAGCGCACCGGGCTTTTCAGCTTGTCGGAAATGACTACGCTGACCCGGTCGATGCTCTGCATCAGGGCCTTGGTGTCGGCCGTGACGGTAATGGGATTTTTCCGGGGGATGGCATTTTTATAGTCCAGGAATTCGCCCTCCAGCCGGCGGCAGATCAGCTCCGTGCTGCCCACCTCAAAAAGCACATGGCGCCGGCCCAGGGTGACACAGGCGGTCTCCTCACTGTCCTCGCAGATTTTTTCCACCTCGTTCAGGGCGCTGCCCGGCGCCACGAAGGAGAAAATGCCGCCGTCGATCCGCTCCAGCTTCTCTCTGCGGATGGCCAGACGGAAGCCATCCACGGCGACCATGGTCAGCCCCTTGTCCGTCACCTCAAACAGGGCGCCGGTATGAACCGGGCGGCTTTCGTTGGTGGACACGGCAAAGGAGGTCTCTTCGATCATGGAGCGCAGCAGCTTTTGCTGGATGGTAATGGAAAATTCATCCTCCACCTCCGGAAGCTCCGGATAGTCCCCGGCGCCCAGGCCCGGAATCTCAAAATCTGCGTCGCCGCAGCTTACATGGACCAGATTTTTGTCGTCCGCGGTAAAGACCACGCTGTCATCCGGCATTTTGCGGACGATATCGCCGAACAGGCGGGCGTTGAGCACCAGCTCGCCGGGCTCCGGCACGTCGGCGCTGACGCGGGTGCGGATGCCGGTCTGCATATTATAGCCGGACACCGTCAGCGCGCCGTCCGCCGCATGGAGCAGCAGCCCCTCCAGCGCGGGGATGGAGCTTTTCTGCGCGACCGTGCGGGAAGCGATGTTGATGGCGCTTTGAAGCAGCGCCTTTTCACAGGAGAATTTCATCACGGGAGGATCCTCGCTTTCTGCAAATGAATTTCAGAGCATAGCATAAAAAAGAAAAGAAAGAATATTTTTAGAAGAAAGGAGCACTAGAGCATTTTGTTGTGGACAAACCCATCAAAGCCTTGAGGGAGAGTAATTTGCGCCTCCCCATCCACTGTGGAAAGGATGCATGCTCTTTCAACAGCGATTTAAGGCCGGAGCTTTTCCACATGCAAGTTTTTCTTTCTCCACCGTGGATGTGGAAAGAAGCTCAGCGTTTGGAGTTGATATTCGTCTTGATATTTTTCACGGTTTCCGCAAAGGCAGCGTCCTTTTTCATGGCCTTTTCGACCTTGTCGATGGAATAGAGCACGGTGGTATGATCCCGGTTGCCGAATTCGCGGCCGATATCGTCAAGGGAGAGGTTGGTCATGGACCGGATCAGAAACATTGCGATCTGCCGGGCCTGGACCGCTTCGCGGATCCGCTGCTGTCCGCGGATCACGGCTTCGTCCAGCAGGAAATATTTGCTGATATAGGCAATGATGTCCTCCGGCGAGGGAATGTACTCATTGCTGCGGCGCAGCATGTCCTGAATGGCGCGGGTGACGGTTTCTTCGTCGGTGTCGTTTCCAAGAAGATCCTTATAGGCGAGGATCTTGTTGATGGTCCCCTCCAGCTGCCGGACGTTGGCGGTGACATTCTGGGCAATGTACGATGTGATCTTATCCGGAAGATCCAGCCCCAGCATGGCGGCCTTGTTTTTAATGATGGCCATCCGGGTCTCAAAATCCGGCGGCGCCACATCCACCAGAAGGCCCCACTCAAACCGGGTGCGCAGCCGGTCCTCCAGCTGGGTCATTTCAGAAGGGGGACGGTCCGAGGTCAGAACGATCTGCTTGCCGGATTCGTACAGAGTGTTGAAGGTATGGAAGAATTCCTCCTGGGTCTGCTTTTTGCCGGCGATGAACTGCACGTCGTCCACCAGCAGAAGGTCCGCCTGACGGTATTTTTCCCGCATTTCGGCGGTCTTTCCGGGGCCTTCCCGAATGGCGGCCACCAGTTCGTTGGTCAGATCGTCGCCCTTGACGTAGGCGATGCGGGGATTCTTCTCCCGCTTGCGGATCACGTGGGCAATGGCATAGATCAAATGGGTCTTTCCCAGGCCGGAGTCCCCGTAAATAAACAGGGGGTTGTAGTTTTTGGCCGGATGCTCCGCCACTGCAACGGAGGCGGCATAGGCCATCTTGTTGGACGGGCCCACCACAAAGGTCTCAAAGGTAAATTCCTCCGAGTCCTGCATGGGGCCGCCGCTGCGGCGGTTTTCCTGTCCGTAGAGGGAAGCGTATTCCGCCTCGTCCAGGATTCGGACCTCAAAATCCATGGAGAAAATATCATGCAGCACCGACTGGATATTTTTGATAAACAGCTTTTCAACGTATTTTTTCTTAAAATCGTTGGGACAGTACAGAATAAAAACATTGTCCTGAATGTCCACAGCGCTGAGCTCATCAAACCAGGTTTTAATGGTTGTTTCAGAAAGATCCCGCTGAAGCTGCTCCAGCACATTGGACCATACGTCTGAAACGGAGTTCATGCAAACACCTCTCTTCTTTCTCAAAACGCGCATAAAGAACCGATGAAATTATACCAGAAAACAGACGGAATTACAAGTAGATACCTATTCTAAATATATAAAGAACTGATCATCAAGATATAGTAGGGCAACCGACGAAAGGCACCAGATTTTGAAGAATTCAAAAATTGAACGGGAAAAAGACCATATTTTTGCGGTTTTTGAAGTTTTTATTGACACTTGGCGGCCCTTTATGTATAATATTCGATGCGTCTCCAAGACGTATGAACTGGTTTACTGCTCCGCCCTGACCGGCGGTGTCGAGTAAGCGCCGCCCCATCGGGCGGCCGGATTTTTGACAGGAGGTGTTTCCGCATGGCAACCAAACGTACCTATCAGCCCAAGAAGCTGCACGGTCAGAAAGTGCACGGCTTCCGCAAGAGAATGGCGACTGCCAACGGCCGCAAGGTTCTGGCCCGCCGCCGCGCCAAGGGCCGCGCCCGCCTGTCCTACTAAGGAAGACGGAAACGCGCAGGAGACATCTGAACACAATCCTCAGGGACGGCGGGAATGAAGCGAATTCCTCCGTCCCTCATTGGGTTTGTCCGGAAAAATGGTGAGAGCATGAAAAAAGCGGTTACTCTGAAGAAAAACTACGAATTCCAGCGGCTGTACCGCAGGGGCGCCTCCGCCGTGTGCGGCGGCATGGTGCTGTACTGCCGGAAAAACAAGCTGGGGCATAATCGCCTGGGTATCACCGTGTCCACCAAGCTGGGACATGCGGTGGTCCGCAACCGGGCCCGCCGCCGCCTGCGGGAGGTGTACCGTCTCAACAGCGGCCGCCTGAAGCAGGGCTGGGATCTGATCCTGGTGGCCCGGGGCCGGACGCTGACGATGCCCTGGTCGGAGCTGAACGCTTCTTTTGTGCGCCTGGCCAGCAAGCTGGATCTTCTGAATGAGGAGGCGGCATCTTGAAGCGGCTTTTGATGGCCCTGGTCCGTTTTTACAGGCGGGCCATTTCCCCTTATCGTCCGCCCTGCTGCCGCTATTATCCCACCTGCTCCCAGTACGCGCTGGAGGCGCTGGAAAAATACGGCGCCTTGAAGGGCGGCTGGCTTTCTGTGCGAAGGATCCTGCGCTGCAACCCCTTTCACAAAGGCGGGTATGACCCGGTTCCGTAACGGCGGAACGAAAAATTGAATCACGGAGGAATGTCCAAGATGGCAACCATCGGATACTACATTTGTTTTCCCTTCGCGGCCCTGATGCGCCTGTTTTACTCCCTGACCTCCTCGTACGGCGTGTCGCTGCTTCTGTTTACCCTGGTCATCAAGCTCATTCTGCTGCCCTTCCAGATGAAGTCCAAGAAGAGCATGATGCGCATGAACCGTCTTAACGG
Organism: uncultured Dysosmobacter sp.; assembly: GCA_934563745.1. GTDB lineage: Bacteria > Bacillota > Clostridia > Oscillospirales > Oscillospiraceae > Oscillibacter. Next base: position 55,631 of record CAKTHE010000005.1, read on the forward strand.
CCGGGTGCAGGAGATTCAGAAAAAGTATGCCAACAACCGGCTGCGCATGAATGAGGAGATCCAGAAGCTTTACGAGGACGAGGGCGCCAACCCCATGAGCGGCTGTGTGTGGAGCATGCTGCCTCTGCCCATCATGATGGCCCTTTATTACATCATCCGCAAGCCGATCCAGTTCTTTATGAACTTTGGCTCTCTGGCGGCCGGCGCTGAGGTGCTGGAAAAGGCCAAGGAAGTTGTTTCTTCCATGGGCCTGAGCTGGACCACCCTCAAGGGCGGAGCCGACGGCGCTTATGCACAGATCGAGATTTTAAGACATATTTCCACCAACACGGATAACGCTGCGGTGCAGAAGTTCCTCAGCGAGACGCCGGGCTGGGTCAATGTGGACTATAACTTCCTGGGCATTGACCTGACGCAGGTCCCCGGCCAGCACCTTGCTGACCTGAAGTCCGGCGGCTGGGCGGTGATCGGTCTGATGCTGATCCCGGTGATCTCCGGCCTTTTGAGCCTGTTTTTGGCCAACCTTAATAAGAAGAACCAGCCCCAGCCCACCGCGGAAACGGCCGCTTCCAGCAACATGATGACCTGGATGATGCCGCTGATGTCCCTGTATTTCGGCTTCATGCTGCCGGCCGCCCTGGGCGTTTACTGGATTGCCCAGTCTGCCTTCTCCTATCTGCAGGAGGTCGTGCTCAACCACTTCTTCTCTTCCAAGATGGAAGCGGAGGAAGAGGCCCGGCAGAAGGAAGTGGAAGAGCGGCGCCGCAAGCGTCAGGAAGAGGCCCGGCGCATGCAGGAGGAGCAGCGTCAGCTCAGCGCCCGCCAGCAGGCAGCCGCCAAGAAAAAGGCGGAGGCCGCCCGGCAGAAGAATCCGAACAAGGCCAGCACCACGGAGGCCGGACGCATCGGGGACCGGCCCTATGCCCGTGGACGCGCCTTCTCGGAGGATCATTACCGGGATGACGAAACTACGACGAAGTAAGGAGCTTGCTTATGCGTTATATTGAAGTAACAGGCAAAACCGAAGAGGAAGCTCTTTCCAAGGCCCTGGAACAGCTGGGGATGGACCGGGACGATGTGTCCGTGGAGATCCTGGAGCGGGCCAAAAGCGGCTTCCTGGGGATCGGCGGTCAGCCGGCCAAAATCCGCGTAAGCTACGGCGCGGAGGAAGAGGCGGAGGAGCCGGAGCACAAGCCCTGCGCCGAAGTGAAAAAGCCTGCCCCGGTCCCTGCGGAGAAGGCCCCTGCCGCCGCACAGCCGGAAAAGCCGGCCGCGTCGGTGAAGGAGCCGGCCGCTGTCCCCGCCGCCGGCGAAGAGGTGGACGACGAAAAGGCACAGGCCATCAAAGCCTTCCTGACCGGCCTTTTTGAGCAGATGAACTGCCGGGCGGACATCCATGTTTATCTTCCGGAAAAGGGCCGCTATAAGGTCATTCTGGAAGGGAAGGGCCTGGGCGCGCTGATCGGCCGCCGGGGCGAGACGCTGGATGCCATCCAGCAGCTGACCAGCTATACGGTCAACCGCAGCGGCGGCAGCCGGGTGCGGATCCAGCTGGATGCGGAGAATTACCGTGAAAAGCGGGAGCAAAGCCTGGAGAATCTTGCCCGGAAGGTAGCGGCCAAGGTGGTCAAGTACCGCCGCAGCGTGACGCTGGAGCCCATGAACGCCTACGAGCGGCATGTGATCCACACGGCGCTGCAGGAGGTGCCGGGCGTCACTACTTATTCGACCGGGACGGAACCGAGCCGGCGGGTCATCGTGGCTTACGACCGGGAAAAGAAGTAAAAATAAAAAGCCGGCCTTTTATGCAGGCGGCGCCGCCCGAACCCGGGCGGCGCCGTTTTTGCGTGCACGGGCGGGGAGGCTTGACAGATACCGGAAAACATGGTATAGTGCTGACGATATGAAAGGCTTGGAAGGAGAGAAGTATCCTCCCGCAGTCCGCTTGAAGAGAGGGAACGGCCGGTGTAAGTTCCTGCGGATGGGGGGAGAAGGCGCTCCGGAGCCGTCGGGCGGAAATGCCCGGCCGGGACCCGCCGTTAAACGGATCGAGTGTGCGCTGCCTCAGGCGGCGCAAATTCAGGTGGAACCACGGACCTCGTCCGCCCTGAGCCCAAGCGGGCTTGGGGCGTTTTTTTCGTCCCGGGCCGGAACCCGCGCCGCCCGGGCGGCCGCGGAATACCAGAATGTAAGGAGAATGAAAGCGATGAAAAATTCGGAAAAGACCATGGAAAAGATCGTGGCGCTGTGCAAGGGCCGCGGCTTTGTCTATCCCGGCAGCGAGATTTACGGCGGCCTGGCCAACACCTGGGACTATGGTCCTCTGGGTGCGGAGCTGAAGAAGAACATTAAAAACGCCTGGTGGAAAAAATTCGTGCAGGAGAATCCCTATAACGTGGGCCTGGACTCCGCTATTTTGATGAATCCCCAGGTGTGGGTGGCCAGCGGTCATCTGGGCGGTTTTTCCGACCCGCTGATGGACTGCCGCGAATGCAAGGAGCGCTTCCGGGCCGACAAGGTCATTGAGGACTGGTGCACCGCATCCGGCTTTGAGCTGCCCAAGCCCATTGACGCCTTCTCCCAGCAGGAGATGAAGGATTTTATCGAGGAGCATCAGATCCCCTGCCCCACCTGCGGCAAGCATAACTTTACGGATATCCGTCAGTTCAACCTGATGTTCAAAACCTTCCAGGGCGTGACCGAGGATGCGAAAAACACCGTATATCTGCGTCCGGAGACGGCCCAGGGCATCTTTGTAAACTTTGCCAATGTGCAGCGCACCACCCGGCGCAAGCTGCCCTTCGGCATCGGCCAGATCGGAAAATCCTTCCGCAACGAGATCACGCCGGGCAACTTCATTTTCAGAGTGCGGGAGTTTGAGCAGATGGAGCTGGAGTTCTTCTGCAAGCCCGGCACCGATCTGGAATGGTTCAACTACTGGCGGAATTTCTGCCATGAGTGGCTGCTGAGCATCGGCCTGAAGGATGAGAATCTGCGCCTGCGGGATCACGATCCCGAGGAGCTGGTGTTCTATTCCAAGGCCACCACGGACTTTGAGTTCCTCTTCCCCTTCGGCTGGGGCGAACTGTGGGGCGTGGCGGACCGCACCGACTACGACCTGACCCAGCATTCCAACGTCAGCGGCCAGAAGCTGGTCTATCGCGAGGGCGAGGGCAAGGATATGGTGGAGTATATCCCCTATGTTATCGAGCCCTCTCTGGGCGTGGAGCGCAGCGTGCTGGCGGTTTTGTGCGACGCTTACGACGAAGAGGTCGTGGGCCAGGATAAAAACGGCAAGGATGACGTGCGCGTGGTGCTGCATCTGCATCCGGCCCTGGCACCCTTCAAGTGCGCCGTGCTGCCCCTGTCCAAGAAGCTTTCCGCGCCGGCGGAGGAGCTTTATCGGGAGCTTTCCAAGGATTTCCCGGTGGACTTTGACGATGCCGGCTCCATCGGCAAGCGCTATCGCCGGGAAGACGAGATCGGTACACCCTTCTGCATCACGGTGGACTTTGACACGGTGGGTGACCCGGAAAAGGGCGTGGAGGCCGACCACTGCGTCACCGTCCGGGACCGGGACACCATGGAGCAGGTGCGGATGCCCATCGATCAGGTGAAGAGCTATCTGGAGGAAAAGATCCGGTTCTGAGCGAAGAAGGGGCAGGTCGCACCTGCGCCTTCGCCGCTGATGCGGCGGTCCGGAAGGGGCCGCCGAGCCGGATCACAGCATACGATGCGGGGAAGGGAAGACCTTCTCCGCATCGGTTTCAAAGAGGGAAGAGGATTTGAACAAGAAGAGGGAAAAGAAAACAATCGGGCCCCAGTGGCTGCGCTGGCTGCTGAACCTGTGTGCGGCGGCCTGTATGGGTCTTGCGGTGACGGTGGCGGTCCAGTGGGTGGTCACGGGGTCACTGTCCATTGTGTGGGAATGGTTCACCAAAAAGCCGGAGGATCTGATCCTGACGGCGCTTTTATATACGGCACTGGTGTATCCCCTGGGGGCACTGACGGGCCGGCTGTGGATCTCCGGTGCGGTGGTGGGCGGTGCGGCTGCGTGTCTTTCCCTGGTGGACTATTTCAAAACCGCCATCAACGGGACGCCGCTTTCCCTGGCGGATTTCGGCCTTGCCACACAGCTGGGCCAGGTGGCCGGTGTGGCCGGATCCCTGCGTCCGCCGGAGGATTTTTGGCGGGCACTTGCGGCGCTGGCACTGTGCGTGGGCCTTCTGGCACTGACGGGCCGGCTGACCCGGCTGAGCGGCCGGGTGCGCTTTGTCAGCTTCGGTGTGGGGCTGGCCACGGCTGTGGCGATGTTTTCCGCCGTTGGGGCGGCCCGGTTGGGTGACGCCCTGGGGGTGGATGTGTACACCCGGCTTTCCACGGCGGTCAATCATGACAGCTACGGGCTGACGCTGAGCCTGTGGCGGGATGCCTTTTTGCAGGACCGGGCCGGACCGGAGGGCTATGGTCCGGACTACATGGAGGGCGTTCTGGCACGGATCGACCAGCTGCTGGAGGAACAGGGCATCGGAAGCGGGACCCAGACGGTGCAGCCCAATGTGATCGTGGTGCTGTCGGAGTCCTTTTACGACCTGACCCGGCTTCCGGATCTTCAATATGAGCGGGACCCGCTGGAGCACTACCACGCTTTGAAGGAGGAGGGTATCAGCGGCCGCATGCACAGCCACTATCTGGGCTATGGCACCGGTTATCTGGAAATGTCCATGCTGGAGGGGATCACCGGGCTGGATTTCGGCCCGGGCACCAATATCTGCTTCTTACCCGACGAGGATTACGACTATTTCGACTCTCTGGCCGAGCAGTATACCAATACCGGCGCTTACCGGGCGGAGATGCTGCACGGTTATAACAACAGCCTTTATAACCGCACGGTGACCTATCCCCGGATGGGCTTTTCCCGCCTTCTTTTCTCGGATGACGTCCAGCAGCTGGGGTTCCCCTGGGAGGGCGGCGTTTACGGCGGCTATTATCTGCAGGACCGTTATTTGTTTACGGGGATGCTGGACCGGATGAAGAGCATCAACGCGGATGGAAAGCGGGCATTCCTCTATGGGATCACCATGGAAAATCACCAGCCCTTTGATCCGGAGAAGTTTGGCTACGCCTGCCAGATCGGCGTTTCCAGTGAGACGCTCAGCGATGCGGATCTGGCCATTGTGCGGGTTATGCTGGAGGGGATCACCCGGGCGGATCAGGCCTTGGGCGCGCTGACTGACGCCCTGCGGGATTCTTCGGAGCCCACGGTCGTGCTGTTTTTCGGGGACCACCGGCCCAATCTTTTTATGACGGACGGGGACACGGTCTATACCAAGCTGGGTCTGTGTCCGGAAAACGATACGGTCAACTGGACCGCGGAGGAATTCGACGATCTTTATTCCACGGATTACCTGATCTGGGCCAATGACGCGGCGCTGCTGTCCGGCCGGGCCGGAACCCGGAAGGACAGCAGCATCACGGCCCTGGGGCCGGAACTTTTGGAGCTGACCGGGCAGTGGCCCTCCCGCTATTGGGGGCTGATGCAGCTGGTCAGCCGGGTGTGTCTGACGGATACGGAGCTTTATTTTACCGACGGGGAAGGGAGAACCTTTCTTTCGGAGTCTGACGCCGGGCTTTCTTCTCAGGCGCAGGAGCTGCTGGAACTGCGCAGTGCGGTGCTGTACGATGCGTTTTACGGCCAGGGTTATAGCAAAGAGGCGATGAATCAGCCGGCCGGGAGCTGACCGGTGCGGCGGGAGGCGGTACTTTTTCGAACAATTCCACAGTTTTACCACACTTTCCACAAGTTTTTCCACAAAACGACGGAAAGGGACAAAAACGGAAAAGGCGCCGCAGCTTTTGGCTGCGGCGCCTTTTCCGTTTTGTGAAAAAGAGAGAAGAATGAAAGGATCAGGATGTATCCTCAATTCGAATGTATCATAGCGGATCAGCGCCCGAATTGCAAGAGATATAGACAAAATAAGAGGACTCAGACTAAAGAAAGTTGTTGACAAGTTCTAAATAAAAAAGAAAAACGGACCGTCTGCGTCCGTTTTTCTTTTCCCCAAAGAACCAAGAAAAATTGAAGAGGGCTTACTCGTTCAACCTGATTTTAAGGTATCGTATTCGACTGAAAAATGCAAGCCTTTTTTAGGTGGAACTTGTAAACAAGTAAAAAAGCTTGTCAACAAGTGGGCAGCATGTCGTTTTTAGTCTGCAGAGGACCCTAAAAACTGCTCCGCCTCTTTGAAGTGATGATCCAGCAGGGCGATCAGGGCAGCGCTGTCCCGGGCCTCCAGCGCGTCCACCATGTCCTGATGCTGCATGATGGTGACCCGGCGGATCTCGGAGAAGTTTTCGCTTCTTTGCCAGCATTCGGCAATGATGCGGGACATGTAGACGGAGACGATCTGGAACAGACAGTGCAGCAGCGGGTTGCCGCTGGCCTGGATCAGCCGGTTATGGAAGGCCGCGTCGTATTCAGACAACGTTTCGATGTCGCCGTCTTCCACGACCTTTTCCGCCTGAAGGCGCAGAAAGGCCAGGTCTGCCTCCGTCCGATTGGCGGCCGCCATGGGGGCTGCACCCAGCTCCAGAATATGACGTACAGCGGCCATTTCCCTGTAGTTGGGGTTGATGGACAGTGTCATCAGATACAGGATCTCCGTGTTTTGCCGCATATCCCCGCTGCCTAAAAACGTACCCTTGCCCTGCTGCCCATACAGGATACCCAGAATGGAAAGCGCGGCGTATACCTCCCGCACCTGAGCCCTGGGAATATTCAGGATCCGGGCCAGCTGGTTTTCCGAATAGATCTTGTCGTTGGGCTTGAGGGTGCCGTTTTCCAGGCTCTGCATGAATTTATCAATGACCCTCTGATAGCTTTCCGAGCTGAGCATGACACTGTGCCTCCCCTTCCATAAATTTCAGGATCTCCGGCCACGAAGCGCGTACGCTGCCCTGGGCAAATCCGCTGCGCCCGCCGCCCCGGCCGGAGAGCGCGGCGTTCAGAGACTTGACCAGAGGTGTAATGTCCGCCCCGTCGGCCCGGACCAGCGCATAGAGGAAACCGCCCCGCTCCGGGGTCGGGGAGAAGGCGGCAGCCAGTCCGCCGCAGCGCTGTGCCACCGCGTCGCAAAGGCGGCGTGCGGCATCCGGCGTCAGCCCCTCCTCCTGTAAAAGCACATTGCCGGCACCGGCCAGCTGCTGGGCCCGGGCGGCAAATACGGATTCCTCCAGCCGGCCGACCTGCGCCCGGGCGGCGGTCAGCTCGTTTTGCAGGCGGAACACGGCTCCGGCTGCCGCCTCGGGCTTTACGCTCAGGTGCTGACCGATGTCCCGGGCCTGTTCCCAGGTGCGGGCAAGGTAGCGGTAGGCCCGGCTGCCGCACAGCAGCTCGATCCGGACGCCGGAACGGAATTTCTGTACGGATAAAAACTTGATGATACCCACCTGACCGGAGCGCAGCACATGGGTGCCGCAGCAGGCGCAGCAGTCCGCTCCCGGGAAGGTGACGATGCGCACGTCTCCTTCCAGCGGCTTTTTGCTGCGATAAGCAATGGCCTCCAGCTCCGCGCCCCGGTGGAAGGCGATGGAGACGGGATGATCTTCCCAGATGTACCGGTTGGCCTGCTCTTCGATCTCCAGCAGCTCCGCCCAGGGGATGTCAGCGTTGAAGTCGATGGTCACCAGGTCCGCGCCCATGTGGAAGCCCACGTTGTCGCAGCCGTATCGGCTGCAGATCAGGCCGGAGCAGATGTGCTCGCCGGAGTGCTGCTGCATGTGATCAAAGCGGCGGGCCCAGTCGATGCGGCCGGTGACGGTCTGCCCGATTTCCACTGCTTTTTCAAGGTTGTGGAAAACGACGCCGTTTTTTTCATGCACGTCCGTAACGGCGACCCCGCCCAACGTTCCGTGGTCCGCCGGCTGACCGCCGCCCTCCGGATAAAAGGCAGTCCGGTCCAATACGGCGACAAAGCCGGCTTTGTCCGCTGTACAGGAGAGGACTGTGGCGGTGAATTCCGTTAAGAAGGGATCCTGTTCGTAGAGCTTTTCCGTGTCCATGGGGGAAAACTTCCTTTCCAGATTCTCAGCTGATGGTGACGATGAAGCGCCACAGGGGCTCGATCAGACCCAGCCCCACAAAGGCGGACAAAACGTTGGCAGCAACGGCATAGAATCCGGCCTGGCGCGGACCGTGTTCTGTCAGCAGGAGGCGGTAAGCCAGCAGTTCCGCGATCAGAATGACCAGCTCAATGGGAATGTAGAAAAACAGCGACCAGCCGCTGACGCCGTTCTGGACCGTGACGATGGCCAGGTACACGGCAAAGGCGCCCTGGGTTACCAGATTGACCAGGAAAAAGCTGCGCCAGCTTTTTTTCGTGCGGTACCCAAACGCAAACAGGATCACGCCTTCCACCAGAAGGGTGGGGAGGAGGGTGCAGATGAATTGCAGCACATAGCTGATCCAGATCGGCGGGACCGAAACCGTCCGGGCCGCCCAGTCCACCGTTACGGAGGATTGCAGGGCGTGCCGGGTGTACGGAGCGGAGACCCAGGCGGAGCCGGAGGCCGTCGCGATCAGGATCCGGTACGTCTCCGGAATGCCCACATAGCCGAAGGTGTGGATCCGCAGCCCCCGGGTGCCGGTATCCTGCCCTACCAGATCGCCCCACATGGGGGCACCGTTGGTGCCCTGGGCCGTGCAGGCGTGCCAGTCCTCCGGCACGGCGGCGCGCAGCGCCTCCAGCAGGGCAGGATCCAGCTGGCTCAGGGCCTCATCGGAATAGTTCCAGGAAAGGCCGCTGTACTCCGAATCCCCCGAGCCGTAGGTGGGACCTTCATAGGCCCCCTGGCCCAGAATATCCAGATAGTACAGCTCCTCCGGCGCGTTTTTGACCCGGACGGTAAGCTGGGGCTTGGGTCCGGTGTCCGCCAGGGCGGAGCAGCAGACCAGCGCCGCCGTCAGAGCGGAGAGCAGGACGATGCGTGCGATTTTTTTCATGAAAGACTCCTTTCGCGCAGGGCGTTGTTAGCTTCGGCGGAAGCGGAAATCCGGACGGCAAAGGGATAAAAACAATACGATTTGGAATATATAAATTAAAAAATACGAACTGTTTATAAAATAAGGGGGCATCCGGGCTCCGGAAGCTCACAGAAGACCCATCAAAGCCTTGGTTGTCAGGACCCGCAGGCAGGCCTGCTCCACCAGGTCCCGGCTTAGGGTGCCGTCCTCCAGCGCGGCAAGCACGGCCGGGATCTGCGTGCGATAGTCGGTGGTGACGAGCATATCGTTTCCGGCCTGCAGGGCCAGAACGGCCACGCTGCCGTCCTGGGCATAGGCCTTTACGGCATCCATGGCCAGGTCGTCCGTGATGGCGAGCCCCTCAAATCCGCATTCTTCCCGCAGGATCCGGTGTACCTGCGGGGAGAGGGAGGCAGGAAGCGCAGCGTCCATACAGGAGACGATGTTGTGGCTGACCAGAACGAAGGGGGCTCCGGCCCGGATCCCGGCTTCAAAGGGCAGAAAGTCCCGGGTCAGGAAGGTGTCATAGGAGCGGTCATCCACGGCAATGCCGGTATGGGTATCGGCATTGTCCCCATAGCCCGGAAAGTGCTTGAGCACGGCGGCGATGCCTGTGCGGCCCATTTGCACCGTTACCTGAGAGACGGCCTCCGCCGTGGCGGCGGCGTCCAGCCCCAGGGTCCGGTCATAAAGGAAGCTGCTGGGATCATCGGCCACGTCGCACACGGGGGCGAAGTTCACATTGATCCCAAGGTCCAAAAGCGCCTGGGATTTGACGGCGGCGTCGTTTATAAGCGCGTCGATCCCGCCGCTTTGATACAGGTCCTGGGGGGAGCGGAACGGAGCGGCGAACAGATTCGGATTGCGGGAGGCGCGGGTCACGCTGCCGCCTTCTTCGTCCGACCCGATGAACAGCGGGATGGCGGCGGCCGCCTGATAGCTTTGGATGGTTTTCAAAAAATCATCCCGGCTGAGCCATTGGCCGGAGGTATCCCGAAAGTCCCGGGTAAACAGCAGGTATCCGCCCAGGTGATAGGCGCTTACATCCTCCACTGCCTGCGTGTCCGGGCAGCGGACGAAAAACAGCTGCCCCACCTTTTCGGCGTCACTGAGAGTGGCCATGCGGGCCTGAGCGGTTTCCAGTGCCAGCTCCTGCGGGGTGGGCGGCGCTTCCGCGGAAGAGGAGGCCGCGGCCCCGGCGGAGGAGGCGGAGGAAGCAGCCGGGGAGCCGCTTGCGCTATTGTCCGGCGCTGCGGCGCAGGCGCACAGAAGCAGCAAAGCCAGCACGGCGCTGAACAGACGGCCGGTACGTTTCATGGCAGGAGCCCTCCCGTTTACAAGCAAAGTAGGACTATTCGATGATGATACTGCTATCATAACATTTTCCATCTGAAAAGCAAAGCGCAAAGCTGAGAACTTTTTATGATGAGCGCAGACGGGACGATCCCATGAAAAAAAGGAGCCTTACGGCTCCTTCCCATCCTGGATCATGCAGTTGTCAAGACCAAAATCCAGCAGCAGGCCAATCAGCTCGTTTCGGCTGCGGCCGCTTTCGTGTGCAAGCGCATCCAACTTCGCAACGGTCTCCTCCCGGATGCGGATGGAGAATGTACGGTATCCGTCTTCGCCCCGCAGCCCCTTGGTGCGAATGATGAGCGGATTCATAATTTCACCCACTTTCGAACATAGTTTATGTTTGAAGTCGAGTGGAAGATATGCTATAAAATATGTTATAAATGTGTGCACGCGGAAAAGGAGATGGTTAGAGTGTATCGGGAAATGTATTTGGGGCTGTTCAACGCGATCACGAAGGCACTGGAGGAGCTGGAACGGGGCCGCAGCGCTCAGGCGGAAACGATCCTGATCACAGCTCAGCAGGCGGCGGAGGAGGTCTATCTGGAGTCGGAGGATGAGCCGGATGCGGACTGAGAGGCTTTAAAAAGGACCGGGTCATTTTTTGACCCGGCCCTTTTCTTTTTTGAGATTCTGTGCGCTTGTACGCGCCAAGGCGCGGCGTGCCGGAGGCACGCAGATGAGCGCCGATGGGGTTTATTCCTGGGGCTTGACCAGGGCGATGTGAAGCTCGTCCAGTTGCTTCTGCGTGACTGCGCTGGGGGCGCTCATCATCAGGTCCTGGGCATTTTTGTTCATGGGGAAGGGGATGATCTCGCGGATCGAATCCTCGCCCGCCAGCAGCATGACCATGCGGTCCACGCCCGGGGCGATGCCGGCGTGGGGCGGCGCACCGTAGGTGAAGGCGTTATACATGGCGGGGAACTTGGCTTTTACGTCCTCCTCGCCCAGACGGACCAGCTCAAAGGCCTTGACCATGATCTCCGGATCGTGGTTCCGGACCGCGCCGGAGGAGAGCTCCACGCCGTTGCACACCAGATCGTACTGGTCGGCGGTGATGGTCAGGGGGTCGATCTCGCCCCGCTCCGCCTTCAGCAGGACCTCCAGACCGCCGGAGGGCATGGAGAACGGGTTGTGGCAGAATTCCAGCTCGCCGGATTCGTCGCCGATCTCATACATGGGGAAGTCCACGATCCAGCAGAAGGCGTACTGCTCCTTATCCATATGGCCGGGCACGGCGGCGCCCAGGGTCTTGACCAGCACGCCGGCGGTTTTCTGGGCCTCGCCCAGCTTGCCGGCGGACAGAGCCACAAAGTCGTTGGGCTTGAGCCCCAGGGCGGCGACGACCTGCTCTTTGATGGGAGCGACGAACTTGGCGATGCCGCCGACGATCTCGCCGTGCTCATCCAGGCGGAACCAATAGGGCTTGCCGCCGGAGACAACTTCCACTTCGGCCAGGGTCTTGTCGATAAACTTGCGGGTCTCATGGAAGTCAGAGACCACAACGGCCTTGACCCGGTTCCCCGCGAAGGGGCCGAAGCCGCAGCCGCCCAGGACCCCGGTCACGTCCTGCACCGTCAGGTCGATGCGCAGATCGGGCTTGTCGGAGCCGTACTTTTCCATGGCTTCGGCGTAGGGGATCCGCAGGAAGGGGGCGGCACTGGCCCGGTTATACGTGCCGAAGCGGGCGAAGATGGGCGGCAGCACATCCTCGCACACGGCGAACACATCCTCCTGCGTGGCGAAGGCCATCTCCATATCCAGCTGATAGAACTCACCGGGGGAGCGGTCGGCCCGGGCGTCCTCGTCCCGGAAGCAGGGGGCGATCTGGAAATAGCGGTCAAAGCCGGAGGTCATCAGCAGCTGCTTGAACTGCTGGGGAGCCTGGGGCAGGGCGTAGAATTTACCGGGATGGTTCCGGGCGGGAACCAGATAGTCCCGGGCGCCCTCGGGGGAGGAGGCGGTCAGGATGGGGGTGGTGATCTCCAGGAAGCCGTGCTCCGTCATGGCCTGACGCAGGGCGGCCACCACATTGCAGCGAAGGATGATGTTCTTTTTCACCTCGGGATTGCGCAGATCCAGGTAGCGGTATTTCAGGCGCGTGGCCTCGTCCGCTTCCCGGCTGCGGTTGATGGGGAAGGGCAGCTCGTTGTGGCGGCAGCGGCCCAGGACCTCCACGGTCTGGGGCACGACCTCGATCTCGCCGGTGGGCAGCTTGGGATTTTTGCTGTCCCGCTCCCGGACGGTACCGGTCACGGAGATGGTGGATTCCTTCGTAATGGATTTAAAGGCGCTGACCATCTCCTCCGTCTCCGCCACCACCTGGGTGGTGCCGTAGAAGTCACGGACGACGACAAAGGCCAGGCTGGCGCTGACCACGCGGATGGTTTCCAGCCAGCCGACGATGGTGACGGCTTTGCCGGCGTCGCTCAGGCGCAGCTGGCCGCAGGTATGGGTTCTGGATTGTGTCATGGAATATGCGCTCCTTTGTATGGTATAAATTCTCCCCCCGGACGCTTTACCCCTTTGCGGAAAGCGCCCGGAGGTGACGGGAATGCGAACTGGGAGAGGACCGGCGCGCCGGGCGCTCAGCTCAGCAGAAGGGCGATCCGGTCATAGGCGTCTGCGGCGGCGGCCACGTTCACGGTGTCATAGGCCGCGGTGGTGGTGACCTTGGCAGAGGCGGCCCAGGTGCTCAGCTGAGCGGCGGCGGGGATTTGTCCGATCTGGCCGAGAAGCTCTTCATCCTGGGAGGGATCGTCCCGGAGATAGAGGCTGTAATAGCCGTAGGATGCATCCTCGGCAACGTCGATGATCCCGCTCAGGCCGCCCACGCGCAGAGAGGAGAGGGTCTTGCGGTCCGTGTCGGCAAGCATGCCGATGTCGATGAGCTGCGGCTCTCCGTACTCATAATTGTCGCCGTACTTCCAGCCCAGATATGCGAAGTAATCTTCCTCGCCGGAATGGGAGACGGCCTGCTGGCGCACCGTCTGGATCAGGGACAGGGCCTCGCTTTTGCTGCGGCCGTACCAGCCTGTGTCATCCAGGTCATAGCCGACCTGGATGCACCGGCCGTAAAAATAGCCGCTGCTCGTCAGATAGCTGCTCATCTCACCGGAGCTGGGGGCATATTTTTTGCCCATGTTTTCCATCAGCATCTCCTGGGAGGCGATCTGCCGGGCGAATGCGTCCGAGAAGCCGTAATAGTAGGTGTTGCGCTGTCCCGGAAGCTCCGTCTCCAGCAGGGATTTCTGATCGGCGCTCAGGGGATATTCGGAGGCGTGGTTAAAGAGGACCGCCATCTGCTTGAGGGCGTCCAGCGTGTCGGAGCGGACCTTTTGCGCGGGCGTCATGCCGGCCTTGTCCGGTGCGTTCCAGTCCACGGCGATTTCTTTCTCGGCGTCGATCCCGTGGACCTTCTGAAGGAAGTCGGAGAAGTCGTCGTATTCTTCGATGGAGTCCCAATAGCCCTGCAGATAATCGGCGTACTTGGAGTAGAGGGCGGAGTAAGCCTCGATCTGATAGACGACCACGTTGGAAAGCAGAACGTAGGTGTAGAGATCGCCGCTGACGGAGAAGCCGTCAATGGTCAAAACGGCGGCGTCCGGATCGAGACCCAGGACTTCCTGGGAGGCTATCAGCGCCTTGGGCGTGAAGTGCACCCGCTGGGAAGGATCCACGATCCGGGCCAGCATGGCGGCGGCCTGCCCCCGGTTGAGATGATCCAGCCCGCGGAAGGTGCCGTAGGCGTTGGTCCCGGTGAGGATCCCGGCGTTGTAGAAGGCCAGAATGTCCTCATCCAGAGACTCGTCCGGCAGCTTGGTGATGGAGTTGATGGCCTTCAGGGATCCCTCCGGCAGCACGGAGGCCAGCAGCCAGACAAAATCATAGCGGTCGCAGGCGGAGTAGGGAGTGTCCAGCACGAACCACAGGGCGTCGTCCAGCTTGTCGTAACGGCCGGTGGTGTCCTGATCCACCAGGGACTGAAGATAGGAGGCGTAGGGTTCGTACCACTCCTCTCCGGCGCCGGCGGCGGGGAAGGTCCCGTCCTTACCGTTGAGCAGGGCGTGCAGCCGGGCCGTGACGGCCATGATCTGCGCGCAGGAGAGGGTCCCCTTGGGGTCAAAGCGGCCGGCGGATTTTCCCTCCATCAGGCCGACCTCATAGACGGTCTGCACATAGGAGTCGCACCAGCTGCCCTTGGTATCGGTGAAGGGGGCGGTGTAGCGGCGCTTCTGGGGCAGCAGACTGCCGGCGTTGTAGGCCAGGGCCGGCATGTTGGACAGAAGCAGAGCAACGGTCAGGAAGAGGGCGGCGAAACGGGTCCTTTTCATGATGGCATCTCCTTTTCAATTCATTACAGTGGATGATACAAAAGCCTGGGGCGCTCCGGCGCGGCCTTGCGCCGGGAAAGAGACGACGCGATCTGAATCCGGGGCTCAGACGGCCTTCTGGAAGAAATACCGGGCATAGGGGGTGGCTGCGGCATCCCGGGTGATGGAGGCCCAGTCCAGCCCCTCCAGATATCCGGTGGAGGTCAGCGCGGCGGCCGCCTCGGCGGCGCTCAGATCATCGAGCATCCGGCTGACGCCGTCGGGACTGTCCGTCTGGAACAGGGGAGAGAGGGGGGCACCGTAGGTGTCCACGTACCAGCTGCGCACGGCGGCCTCCAGGGCCATCTGCTGCCGGCGGACCAGCCAGGCTTCCTGAGTGAGGCCGGCAAACCCGGCGCAGCGGGCGGCCGCGGCTTCGGCTTCCGCCTGTGCGTCGGCCGAGAGGGTCACGCCGTGCGCCTGTGCCAGCGCGTCGATGCCGGCGCAGCGCCGCAGGGCGGCCTCGGCATAGGAGGCGGATTCCGCCGGGTCGGAGCCGGTGAAGAAATGCTCGGCCAGCAGCGAGGCAAAGGTCCGCAGCGTGACGGCGGAGCCGTTTACCGTATAGACGATGGCGTCCGGATCCGCATGCAGCAGATCCCGGATCAGGTCGAAGGAGGCGGGCGTCTGGGTGCTGCGCTGGGCGGGATCCACCAGCCGGGCCAGGATCGCGGCGGCCTGCCCCCGGTTCAGGGTTTCAAAGGCCCGGAAAGAGCCGTAAGCGTCAAAGCCAGTGAGCACGCCGGCCCGGTACAGCTCCAGCACGTCATCATAGCTGCTGCCGGCCTCCATGGGATCCAGATCCGGGATCCCGGCGGTCTCGTTGACGGCGGGCAGCCGGATCCCGGCGCTGCGCAGTACCGTGCTGATCAGGGCGGCGAAGCCGATGCGGGTGCAGGGCGCATCCGGCTGGAAGCCGGAATCCTCCATCTCCGTGCCGGAGGAATAGTTCAGCAGGGGGGCCATGTAGTTGTAATAGGCCAGATACCAGGCGGCGTCCTGAAGCAGGGGAATGTCCCCGGTCCCGCCCTGCAGGCGGTTATGTAGCCGGGCGGACACGGCCATGCACTGGGCCCAGGTCAGGGAGGAGGACGCGTCAAAGCGGCCGGCGGCCTTTCCCTGCATCAGACCCGCCCGGCACACCGTCTGTGCGCAGGGGGCGAAGCGGGACCCGGCCAGGTCCGCAAAGGCGGGGACCTCCGGCTCCAACGGAAGCAGGGTGGCTTCGGCGGCCCGGGCGGGGAGCGTGCCCAGCAGCAGGGTCAGGGCCAGGACCAGGCAAATACGGCGCAGCATACGCATAAAAGCACTCCTTTCTGTATAAAATAAGTTTGATAATACGGTTCGTATTTGAAAACCGCCCGCCTCGGCGGCACTTTGTCCCGAATCAAAGAAAGCCCCGGGGCGTGGAAAAGGGGCCTTCCGCCTGGCGGCGGAGGTCAGGCCCGGGGCTGTTCCAAAATAACGGCGCCCTTTTCCCGCTCCGCCAGACCGGCCTTGATCCGGTAGACCGTGGCAGCCGGCTCCAGCTTGGTCTGCTCACCGGTGGCCAGATCCTTGCAGGCCACCACGCCGGCGCTGATCTCGTCTTCACCCAGGAAGATGACATAGGGGATGCCCAGCTTATCGGCATAGCTGATCTTCTGCTTGAACTTTTTCTCTTCGCAGTGCAGCTGGGTGCGGATGCCGTTGTCCCGCAGCAGAGTGGCCAGGGAGATGGCGGCGGACAGGTCCTCCGTCATGGGCAGGATCAGCACGTCGGCCGGAGCCGTGGGCAGAGCGGGATTTAAAAGGCCCTGCTCGCCCAGCACGTAGAAAAGGCGGGTCAGGCCGATGGAGATGCCCACGCCGGGCAGCTTTTTGTCCGTGTAATACTCCGCCAGATTGTCGTAGCGGCCGCCGGAGCAGACGGAGCCGATCTCCGGGTGGTCCAGCAGCGTGGTTTCATACACGGTGCCGGTATAATAGTCCAGCCCCCGGGCAATGGTCAGATCCACGGCGAAGTGATCGGCGGGGACGCCGAAGGACGCCAGGTATTTGACCACGGTGGAAAGCTCGGAAAGGCCTTCGTCGAAGGTCGCGTTTCGTCCCCGGTAGTCCGCCAGGGCGGCGAGGACCGCCTCGTTGGTGCCGGTGATGGCGATGAAGCGGAGGATCTCATCGGCCTGCTGCTCCGTCAGGCCAATCTCCGGCGCGGTCAGCAGGGCGTGGACCTTGTCCGGGCCGATCTTGTCCAGCTTGTCCACCGTGCGCATGATGGCGCCAGACTGCTCCGTCAGGCCCAGCAGGGCGTAAAAGCCGTTGAGAATCTTCCGGTTGTTGACCCGGATCTGAAAGCGCTGAAGCCCCAGGGTCGAAAAGGTTCGGTAAATGACGGCGGGGATTTCCGCCTCATTGAGGATGGACAGCTTCCCGTCGCCGATGATGTCGATATCGGCCTGATAAAACTCCCGGAAGCGGCCCCGCTGGGCCCGTTCGCCCCGATAGACCTTGCCGATCTGATAGCGGCGGAAGGGGAAGGAGAGGTCGTTGTAGTGCAGGGCCACGTATTTGGCCAAGGGGACCGTCAGGTCAAAGCGCAGCGCCAGGTCCGCGTCACCCTTTTCAAAGCGGTAGATCTGTTTCTCCGTCTCGCCGCCGCCCTTGGCCAGCAGCACATCGGACGCTTCGATCACCGGCGTATCCAGCGGGGTAAAGCCGTAGAGTGCGTAGGTGCGGCGCAGGATCTCCATCATGCGCTCCATCTGCTGCTGCGGCGCGGGCAGCAGCTCCATAAAACCGGACAGGGTCCGGGGGGTCATTTTAGCCATGGTAATTGCAATGCTCCTTTTCAAGCGGTATCGTTTTTTCGGGGGAACCGGCTCAGGCGATGGGCTTTGAGCGGGGGTTGATCATCAGGCGCCAGTCCAGATCGCCCCGGGCCAGGCCCAGGATCAGCATCTCGGCCGTGGCGATGTTGCTGGCAAAGGGGATATTGTTCTGATCGCACAGACGGGAGATGTAGGTGATGTCATCCGCCATCGTGTTGCTGTTGGGGTCGGAAAAGAACAAAACCAGGTCGAATTCGTTGTAGGCGATCCGTGCGCCGATCTGCTGGCTGCCGCCGTGGGCATAAGAGAGGAAGCAATGTACATTCAGCCCGGTAGCCTCCGCCACCATATGGCCGGTGGTGTTGGTGGCATAAATGGTATGCTGGGAAAGGATGCCGGCATAGGCCGTGCAGAACTGCACCATCAGGTCTTTTTTATTGTCGTGGGACATCAAAGCAATATTCATAGAGAGGCTCCTTTCTTATTATCGGATCCGCATCAGGGGAACGCGCTGCCCCAAAATGCGCCGGGCAATGTTTCGATAGGCCACGGCGGCCAGCTGACTGCCGCCCAGCAGCAGCGGGACCCCGCGGTTCAGGCTCAGGGGAAGGGCGTCATCCTCCGGGACGACCCCCAGAAGCGGAAGACCGGCCGTGTCGATGGCGTCGTCGATGGTGGCGTGCATGTGGCGCAGCAGCCGGCCGCGCACCCGGTTGACCACCAGATGCAACGAGCCCCGGGGAAAGCGGTTGAGCTCCATCACCGTGTGCTGGGCGTCCCGCAGGGAGGAGGCGTCCGTAGTGGTGACCACCACGCAGCGGTCCGCGTCGCAGGTGGCCAGGGCGAAGCCGGCTCCCAGACCGGCCGGTGCATCCAGCAGACAGAAGTCAAACTGTCTGCGCACCGTCTGCAGCATGCCGTGCATCTCCGCCTCGGTGACCGGGCGGCCCCGGCTGCGGGCAGGCGCCGTAAGCAGGAAGAGATTCTTGATCTGCGGGTGCTCCACCGCGGCAGCGTCCAGACCGCAGCGGCCTTTTGCGACGTCGGAAAAATCCATCAGCGCCCGGTCGGAAAGCCCCAGCGCCAGGTCCAGATTCCGAAGTCCCACGTCACAGTCCACACACAAAACCCGCTGCCCCATCAGGGCCAGGGCTGCGCCGACACCGGCGGTAAACGATGTTTTTCCGGTGCCGCCTTTACCGGATACGATGGCGATGCATTGTCCGCCGGGGACTGAATAAGGCATGGCGCGTCTCCTCCTTTCCTGTTCCGCGGCTGCCGTTTTCGGGGCTGCGGAGTCTGCCACCGGAGCTCCGGGGAACGGATCACAGCGGCGCTTTTTTGATTTTTGCAAAGGGACGGGGATATTTGCCCGGCGTAGGCCGGCACTTTTCCACCGTGATCAGGCGGTGGCGGACGGCGCAGCCGGGAATGGCGTAATCCTGCACGGAGCGAACCCGCCCGCCCAGGGTCTCGATGGCTTTTTGGGCGGCAGTGAGCTCTTCGTCGCTGCCTACGGATTTCATGGCCAGAAACACGCCGCCCACCTTGACCAGAGGCAGGCACAGTTCCGCCAGCAGGGGCAGGGAGGCCACAGCCCGGGAAACAGCCACGTCAAAGCTCTCCCGGTGAGCGGCGGCAAATTCCTCCGCCCGGGCGTGCACGCAGTTCACGTCGGCAAGCCCCAGCTCCCGGCAGGCCCCTTCCAAAAAGCTGATGCGTTTTTGCAGCGAATCCAGCAGGGTCAAATGCAGGGATGGCTCTGCCAGGCGCAGCGGCACGCCGGGAAATCCGGCGCCGGTGCCTACGTCCACCACGGTTTTGCCGGCCAGCTCCGCAAGGGTCAGCAGGGCCGTGCTGTCCAGAAAGTGCAGGGTAGCGATCTCCTTCGGATCGGTGATGGCGGTCAGGTTCATGACCTTGTTGGCCTCCGTCAGAAGCTGGGCATAGTGCATCAGGGGAACCGCGCAGGACACGTCCAGCCCCTGGGCCCGCAGGCCGTCACGCAGCAGCTGCTCCATCAGTGCTGTGCCTTCAAAAGATCCCGGATCTCCGTCAGCAGCTTTTCCTCCGCAGAGGGCTCCGGCGGGGCAGGCGGCTCAGCGGGTGCCTCCGCTTCCTTCTTGGCCAGCTTATCATGGAAGCCGTTGATGGCCTTGATCATCAGAAAGACGGCAAAGGCGATGATCAGAAAGTCCAGGATCGTGGCCAGGAAGCTGCCGTAATTGACGGCGATTTCCGCAGCCGTGACTTCCAGCGTGGCGGGATCCACCACGGCGGGCTTGAGGATCACTTTCCAGCCGGAGAAATCCACCCCGCCGGTCAGCATGGAGATCAGGGGCATAATGATGTCGTTGACCAGGGACGTGGAGATTTTCCCGAAGGCGCCGCCGATGATGACGCCGACGGCCATGTCCATTACATTGCCCCGGGCAATGAACTGTTTGAATTCGCCAAGGAAGCCCTTGGCCTTTTCGCTTGTGGAAGCCATGTGTTCCATTCCTCCCGTATGTTCCAAAATCGAAATGTTGAAACCGCTGTGCCCCAATGGATTCCGGGCGCAAACGGCGCTGGAGCCGATAGAAGGGGACGCGGTGACGTTTCCCCTGAGCGGCCGTGCCGCCATTCGCTCCAGAAGGTTCCAGTTAATGGAAAATATGCGGTGATTTTTATTTCTTTTTGGGGATCAGGACCTTGGTCCCGCCCATGTAGGGCCACAGAACCTCGGGAATTTTCACGCTGCCGTCCGCCTGCAGGTTGTTCTCCAGGAAGGCGATGAGCATCCGGGGCGGCGCCACGCAGGTGTTGTTCAGCGTATGGCACAGCTGCATCTTGCCGTTTTTATCTTTGTAGCGGATCCGCAGGCGGCGCGCCTGGGCGTCGCCCAGATTGGAGCAGGAGCAGACCTCGAAGTATTTCTGCTGACGGGGGGACCAGGCCTCAATGTCGCAGGATTTGCACTTCAGATCGGCCAGGTCGCCGGAGCAGCACTCCAGCTGCCGGACGGGAATGTCCATAGAGCGGAACAGCTCCACACTGTACCGCCAGAGCTTTTCATACCAGGCCTTGGATTCCTCCGGCTTGCACACCACGATCATTTCCTGCTTTTCAAACTGATGGATGCGATAGATGCCGCGCTCTTCAATTCCGTGAGCGCCCTTCTCCTTGCGGAAGCAGGGAGAATAGGAGGTCAGGGTCTGCGGCAGGCTTTCCACCGGCAGGATCTCGTCGATAAAGCGCCCGATCATGGAATGCTCGGACGTACCGATCAGATACAGGTCCTCGCCCTCGATCTTATACATCATGCCGTCCATGTCGGTCTGGCTCATGACGCCCTCCACCACGTTGCCGTGGATCATAAAGGGCGGGATGCAGTACGTGAAGCCCTTGCCGATCATAAAGTCGCGGCCGTAGGCCAACACGGCCTCGTGCAGGCGGGCGATGTCGCCCAGCAGATAATAGAACCCGTTTCCGGAGACCCGTCCGGCGGCATCCAGATCGATCCCGTTGAAGGACTCCATGATCTCGGTGTGATAGGGGATGGGAAAGTCGGGGACGACCGGCTCACCGAAGCGCTCCACCTCCACGTTTTCGCTGTCATCCTTGCCGATGGGCACGCTGGGGTCGATCATCTGGGGGATCTGCAGCATGCGGCTGTGCAGCGCCTGCTCCAGCTCCGTCTCCTGCTTTTTCAGAGCGGACAGCCGCTCCGCTTCGTCGGTGACCTGCTTTTTTACCGCCTCGGCCTCTGCCAGCTTGGAGGGATCCTTTTTGGCCTGGCCCATCAGCATGCCGATTTGCTTGCTCAGCCGGTTCCGGTCAGAGCGCAGCTGGTCGGCCTCTGCGATGGCAGCCCGGCGCCGGGCGTCCAGATCAATGACCTCGTCCACCAGAGGAAGCTTGGAATCCTGAAACTTTTTGCGGATGTTTTCCCGGACGGCATCGGGGTTTTCACGAATAAATTTGATATCCAACATGGGACTCACCTCAAGAATCTTTAGAATTCACTCCCGTAGGGAGATTGTGTTTCACGTGAAACAGCCGTTCATTTGGACATGACGGCTTCTTTCAGCTGCTGATAACGCTCAGCCGGGGAGATGACGCCCTCCGTGTCCGAGCTTTTGGGAAGGGCGGAACCCTGGTCGGCGTCTTCCATGGCCTGAATGGTGTGTTTGCAGGCGTCGTAATCGCCGTTGGCGTATTGCTGCTGAAGGGTGTAAAGCTGAAGCAGGGCAGCGGTTTCATCCTGTGCACCGGCCCGGTCCGACTCGGCCTGGGCCAATTGATCCTGCAGCTTTTGAAGCTCTTCCTGCAGCTTCAGATTCTGATCCTGCACGGCCTGCACCTCCTGCAGGGCGGAGACGGAGTCCTGCAGCTTTCCGATGGCCTCGGTGTTGCTGCGCTGGTGCATCAGAAACGACAGGGCCATTAAAAGAAACGCCGCGATAAACAGGATCATGATATAGACGATAACGGGCTTGCGGCCGCCCGTGGAGCTCTGTGTTTCCGGCGCGGTGGAGGGATCCGGCGCGCCGGAGCTGCGTTTTTCCAGTTTCATGCTTGTTCCTTTCCGGGGGTGGGGGCCTCCTGGCCGGTGCGCCGCTGCATCTTTAAAAGTGCCAGGGCGTCCAGCAGATCGTTTAGGTCGTCCAGACCGTAGTATTCCAGTTCAATGCGGCCTTTTTTTCGGCCGGAGACGATTTTTACGCCGCGGCCCAGACGGTTGGACAGCGAGCGCTGCGCCTCTGCGGTATAGTCCACGCCGGCGGCCGGCTGGGGCTTGGGTTTTTCGCCGCTGCTCAGACGCTTGACCAGCGCCTCCGTTTGCCGGACGGATAGGCCGCCGTGCAGAATGGCCTTGGCGGCACTTTCCTGCTGGGTGGGGGAGAGGGGCAGCAGAGCCCGGGCATGGCCGGCGGATAAGCTTCCATCCTCCACCAGAGCACGGACCGAGGGCGTCAAACTCAACAGGCGCAGGGCGTTGGCCACCGCGCTGCGGGATTTGCCCACCCGGCCTGCGGCTTCGTCCTGGGTCATGTGGTAATTGTCGATTAGGGAGCGAAACCCGGCGGCCTCTTCGATGGGGTTCAGATCTTCGCGCTGCAGGTTTTCGATCATGGCCAGCTCGGCGGCCTTGCGGTCGTCGGCTTCCACCACGACCACGGGCACCTCACTAAGCCCGGCCAGCCGGGCGGCCCGCCAGCGCCGCTCTCCGGCGATGATCTGATAATAGCCAGAGGCCAGCTTGCGCACCGTCAGGGGCTGGATAATGCCGTGCAGGCGGATGGATTCGGCCAGCTCGGCCAGTGCGGCCTCGTCAAACTGCTTCCGGGGCTGGGAGGAGCAGCTTTCCACCTGCGAAATGGGCAGGGACAGGCTGCCGGTCGTCTCGGTGCGCAGGACGTCATCACCCAAAAGGGCGCCGAGCCCGCGTCCCAGGCCGGAGGTCTTTTTACTTGCCATGGACGGATACTCCTTTCAAGGGAAGTGCTGTTACGCGTTTTTGCGCAGAAATTCCGCCGCCAGGGCGGTATAGGCTTCCGCCCCGCGGGAGGAGCGGTCATACGCCGTAATGGGGCGGCCGTGGCTGGGTGCCTCGGAGAGGCGGACGTTGCGGGGGATCACGGTGGCATAGACCTTGCCGGGGAAGTAGTGCTTCACTTCCTCGGCCACCTGGATCGCCAGGTTGGTCCGCCCGTCAAACATTGTCAGCAGCACGCCCTCCAGTTCCAGCCGGGGATTCAGGGAGCGGCGGACGATCCGCACCGTGTTCATCAGGTCGCTGAGTCCCTCCAGGGCGAAATATTCCCCTTGGACCGGCACCAGCAGCGAATCTGCGGCGCATAGGGCGTTCAGAGTCAGCAGTTCCAGAGAGGGGGGGCAGTCAATAAAAATGAAGTCATAGTCCGGCCGCAGCGTGTCCAGCGCGGCGCGCAGCAGGTGCTCCCGGTCGGCCATGCCGATCAGCTCAATCCCAGCGCCGGCCAGCGCCTTGTTCGAGGGCAGCACATCACCGTATTTGGTGGCGACCACGGCATCCCGGGGCGAGGCCTGTCCAATGACCACGTCATAGATCCCCAGGGAGACGGTTTTGTCCACGCCCATGCCAGAGGTGGAGTTGGCCTGGGGGTCAAAATCGCACAACAGCACGCGCTTTCCGGCCTCTTTCAAGGCGGCGGTCAGATTGACGCACGTGGTGGTTTTACCCACGCCGCCTTTTTGATTCACAACTGCAACGATTTTTGCCACGTCTGCTCCTCACTTTCCGGGAAAAAGACCATCAATGGGCCCTGCTCCAAACTTCAGCCGGCGGCCGGCGCACGGCCTGGCCGCTTGTAAAATATTATAGCAACTCGCGGCATGGGTTGCAAGAACAAAGAGCGAAAAGTGACAAAACGGCAGGACGATTTTTGGGGGACTGAACCGGGGGAATACCCCTGCCGCGGGGCCGCCTGCAAAACATGGTATGTTTCACGTGAAACACGTTTTCCAGCCGCCGGTCGGACAAAGCAAAAAGGGAGATGTTTCACGTGAAACATCTCCCTTGCAAAGACGGGATAAAAGGCACCGACAACGAAGCGGTCAGGCTTCCTCCAGAAGAAGAGCACTGTGGGGCGGAAGGGTCAGGGCCAAACCCCCGTCCCGGGCAGGGAACAGCCGGCCGCTGAGAAGATCCCGGGCGGCCGGGACGGACCAGGGCAGCGTCAGGGTGCCGTCTGTGTCCCCGGCATGGAGCACGGCCCAGACCCCGTCGTCCGCCGTCCGGCGGGAGAAGGCCAGCGTTCCGCCGGAGGCACAGAGCCAGACAAGGTCGCCGCGCTGCAAAGCGGAACGCTCCCGGCGCAGCCGGCCCAGCCGGCCGAACCAGTCCAGCAGGGCGGGATCCTCCTGCCCCCAGGGATAGGTGCCCCGGTTCAGGGGATCCTCAAAGCCCTGCATGCTGGCTTCGTCGCCATAAAAGACCGTGGGGGAGCCGGGAAAAGCAAACAGCAGCACGGCGCCCAGCTGCAGCCGCCGGACCCCCAGCGCATATTCCTCGGGCGACAGACGGAAGGTCGCCCGGGCACTGCGCTGCTCCGGAATATGGCGGACACCCAGCAGCGTCAGGATCCGGGGCGTATCGTGGGTACCCAGAAAGTTCATTGCGGAATAAAAGGCCGGCGGGGGATAGTGCTCCCGCAGCGTCTCCATGGCTTCGCAGAACTCCGCGGCGTCGCCGCCCAGCAGCCAGGCCAGGGCCGCGGTCCGGAAGGGATAGTTCATCAGGCCGTGGACCTCGTCCCCCAGCAGATACCGGCGCCGCTGATCATAGGCAATCTTGGTGGTGCCGTCCTCCCAGACCTCGCCCAGCACCAGCGCTTCCGGATCCGTTTCCTCCACGGCATCCCGCAGCCCGGCCAAAAAGGCGTCCGGCAGTTCATCCGCCACATCCAGGCGCCAGCCGGAGGCACCGGCCCGCAGCCAGTGCCGCACCACGGAATCCGGCCCGCGGAAGATAAAATCCTGATAGGATGCGTTGGACTCCTCCACAGCCGGCAGCGTCCGGATCCCCCACCAGGACTCATACGCGTCGGGCCAGTGGGTAAAACGGTACCAGGGATAATAGGGCGATTCCCGGCTTTGAGCCGCTCCCGGAGTGGGGTAGCGGCCCTGGGCGTTGAAATAAATACTGTCGGACCCGGTGTGGTTGAAAACGCCGTCCAGCACAATGCGGATCCCACGGGCCCGGGCGTCGGCACACAGGGCACGGAAATCCGCCTCCGTGCCCAGCATGGGATCGATCCGAAGGTAATCCGCCGTGTTGTAACGATGGTTGGAGACGGAGGCAAAGATGGGACACAGATACAGCGTGGTGACGCCCAAAGCCTCCAAATACGGCAGCTTTGACCGGATTCCGGCCAGAGAACCGCCGAAAAAATCCCGGCAGCGGGTCTCGCCATCCGGGTCCGGCTGCCATTGGGGCTGATCGCTCCAGTCCGCGTGGACCACACGGTCCCCCGGCATGCCGGTGGGATCCGGAACGGCGAGGCGGCAAAAACGATCTGGGAAAATCTGGTATGTCACGCCGGCGCCGAACCACTCCGGCGTGGGGCGCGCGGCGCGGTAGACCGTCAGCTGCCAGTCCTCCGGTGCGCCGTTGCTGCGATAGCCGCTGCGGTCCAGACGGCAGCCGGAGCCGTCGCTGCGCCAGAAGCGGAAATGATACCAGCAAAGCTCCGGCTCTTCCGGAGCGGGGAAGGTGAGGGAAAAGCGCCGCCGCTCGCCGTCATAGCCCTCCGCCGTCAGGGGCAGCTCTTCCCGAGGACCGGAAAATTCCCGGTACAAAACCAGAGCACAGCCGTCAAACCCTTCCCGAAGGAGGGGGCGGACGTGAAGCGTGATCATCTGCCCGCAGGGCACGGCGCCGAAAGGCGTTTTGCACAGGGTGCAGCGGGAGTCAAAGACAAAGGGTTCGCTCATGGACGCCTCCTTTCGGGTCTGGGCGGATCAGGGCAGAAGGGTGTTGTCGCCGATGACCGCGGTGCCGATCTCGTCGGCGGTAAAGTAAGCGTTCAGAATCTCCACTGCGGTGGAGGCCAGGGCCGCGCCGGTGCCACCCTTTTCGATGACGATGGCCAGGGCCACCTGGGGATTTTCATACGGGGCAAAGCACACGAACACGCCGTTGTTTTTCACCTTGGAGCTGATCTGAGCGGTGCCGGTCTTGGCACCGGCGGAGACCACGCAGCTGTTGAAATACGGGGCCAGGGTGGAGGTGGTCAGATCGTGCATGCCTTTTTTCACGGCGCTGAGGGTGGAATCGCTCATACGCACCGTGTTCAGCGGCTCGGTGGACTCGGTGTATAGAAGTTTCGTATTGTCATAGGACTTTACGGTGCGAAGCAGATGGGCGGAATAGTGCTGCCCGCCGGAGACCAGCGTGGCAATGTAATTGGCCAGCTGCAGGGGCGTGAAGGCGTAGTTGGCCTGGCCGAAGGCCGCCCAGGGAGCCAGATCCTCGGTGGCGGCTTCCTGGGCCAGATTACCGGCGGCGTCGCCGATCTCAATACCGGTTTTCTTCCCCAGGCCGAAGGCCAGGGCGTATTCATTCAGCTTGTCAAGGCCCAGCAGGTAACCTACCTGGCCGAAGAAATAGTTGCAGGAGTTGGTAATGGCCTCGGACACGTTTAAAAGGCCGTGGCCGCTGCGCTTCCAGCACCAAAAGCCCCACTCGTCTGTGCCGGAGACGGACGTGGGATAGATCCAGTGGCCGGTATCCCGGATCTTGGTGGAGGTGGTGATGACCCCCTCTTCCAGACCGGCCACGGCGGTCAGGGGCTTGAAGGTGGAGCCGGGGGCGTAGGTCCCGCTGGTGGCCCGGTTGAACATGGGCTTGCCGGGGTTGGAGGACAGGGTGGAGTCCTGCCGGAAGGTGGCCAGCTGGTAGGTGGGATAGCTGGCCAGGGCCAGCACGTCGCCGGTGCCCACCTGGATCACAGCCACGCCGGCACCCCGGGTCTGATCGCCGTCGGCGGCAGTCATTTTGGAGACGGTGTTTGCCAGGGCCTTTTCCGCCGCCTCCTGAAGCGGCAGGTCGATGGTCAGCTCTACGGTGCTGCCGGGCTGGGGGTCCTTGGTATAGGTTTCGCTGGTGACCTTGCCCTCACTGTTGAAGGAGACCAGGCGCGTGCCGTCGGTGCCGCGCAGATAGCTTTCAAAGGCGCGCTCCACGCCGCTGCGGCCCACGGTGGCGTCCAAGGGGTAGCCGTCATAGTCCGGATTGTCCAGATCTTCCTTCTGCAGCGCGCCCACATAGCCCAGGATATGAGCGGCATAGTCGGTCTCGTAGGTGCGGGCGGTGGCCGAATTGACCTTGACGCCCAGATACTGCCCGTCGTTGAGCACGGACAAAAGCGCGGAATCCACGTCCTTGACCATGATATACGAGGTGGTGGCGAGAATGGTGCGGATCTCCAGCTCATAGCGCACGCCGATCACGGCCCGGGCGTCGGCCATGGACCAATCCTCCGGGATCTCAAAGAGGGTGCGCAGGGAGGTGAACACCGACGGGGCCAGAATCCCGGCCCGGTTCAGAAGCTCCGCGGAAAAATCCTCCTTGCGGATGTTGGACGAGAGCAGCTTTTTATTCTGCAGAAAGAGAAAGAAGCGGCTTTGAAGGTCGCTGCTCTGCTCGCTGAGGGTGTATTGATACGGTGCCTCGGAGGAAAGGGGCAGCGTGTCGGTCCAGCGGATGTTGTTGGAGCGCAGCAGCTGGATCAGACGCAGAATGGCGGCGTTTTCGTCGTCATCCCGGCTCAGAAGCGACGCGTCAAAGGTCAGGTTATAGGTCAGGCGGTTGGCCACCAGGGTGGTTCCGTTGCGGTCCGTGATGATCCCGCGGGAGGCTTCCACAGTCTCCCGCTGGGTAATGGTACGCACGGACTGCTGCAAATAGTAGTCTCCGTCGGTGATCTGCGTATGGTACAGTACGCCGGCATAGACCGCGAGGGTCACGATCAGAAACGCGGCCAGCGCCGGAAGGCGCCGGGCCCGGGGATCCTTGTTCAATGCAATACTCCTTTCACGTGCCCGGAGCGCTCAGTCATCCCGGTGACAGCGGCGGAAGACCAGGGCAAACAGGGGATAGACCAGCAGGGCGCAGGGCAGCGTCAGCGCGATCTCCTTTCCCATCAGCGGCCAGACGGCGGCCCAGGCGGCCCTTCCGGTCAGGGCCAGGACCAGCCCGTGAAACAGGTCGGTGATCAAAAGGGCCAGCGCCGCGCACAGCAGCGCGCACAGCGGACCGCCGGAGACCCAGCTTTGGGCCACCAGCGCTGCAGCCAGGGCGGCCAGGGGAAAGATCAGCGTATAAAAGCAGGGCAGTGGGGCCGGAAGCGCGGCGTCACACACCACGCCGGCAGCCAGGGCGAAGACCGTGCCGGAGAGGGGCCCTTCAAAAAGACCCGGCAGCACGGCCAGAACCGGATATAAAAACGGCATAACGCCCCAAAGACTGACGCGCTGAAGCAGGGCACCCTGTACGGCGGCGCACGCCAGGGCACACAGGGAATAGGCAAGCCATTTAAAAATGGTTTCGTTGCGGGCAAGCAAGGCCGGGGGCCTCCTTTCGGGAAAGCGGCAGCGGGACGCTCAGTCCACGATGTCGAAGGATTTGACGATGAATACCTCCGTCAGGGAGGCAAGGGGCGCGCTGGGCGCCACGACGGCATAGCGGGTGGCGCCGGAGTCGTCCATCTGGACCTCCTCCACCGCGCCGATGACCAGGCCGGAGGGGTAATAGCCGCCCAGACCCGAGGTTACGATCAGATCGCCGTTGAGCAGCTGCGTGTCCGCCGGGAGGCGGGAGAGCTTGAGCTTGCCCTCTCCCATCAGGGAGAAGTCGCCGGAGGCGATGCCCACCGCCCGGGTGCGGAACACCTGGGCGCCCAGAGACGTATCGGTATCCACCACCGTCAAAACCGTGCACCAGTTCTGCCCAACCTCGGACACCACGCCCACCAGCTGATAGGACTCCGTCACCACGCAGTCGTTGACCTCCACCCCGTGCTCGGTGCCCCGGTTCAGGGTCAGCGAAGAGGTCCAGTTGGAGCTGGAGTGCTCGGTGATGGTGGCGGCTTCCAGTTCAAAGCTGCGGTTCTGCGGGCGCAGGTTCAAAAGCTTGCGCAGCCGCTCGTTCTCCTCACTGTCGGCCTCCGCCTGACGGACCTGGGCTTCCATACCGGCGATTTGCCGCTTGAGGTCCGCGTTTTCCTTCTCCAGGTCCTTATAGTCCTTATAATAGGCCTGCTTGTCGTTGAACCAGGTGGCGGCCGCGGTGTAGGCGCTTTTGAACGGGGCGGTCACAATACCCGCCAGGTTGGAAAGGGGGGAGGAGGTGCTGGTGAAATGCGCCATCAGCGCCAGCGCCACCGAGATGACCGCGGCGGCGAACAGCACCCACAGCCCGTGCTGCTTGAGAAAGTTCTTCAAGAGGCATACTCCTTTTGCGTTCGGGGGTGCGCCCGCCCGTGGGGCGGACGCTGCGTTTTTCTTTTACAGCAGGGTCAGGCCGAAGGCGGCCAGCATGCGGCTGAGCCGCAGCAGGGGCAGGCCCATGACGTTATAAAAATCGCCGTCGATCCGCTCCACCAGCAGGGCACCCAGGCCCTGGATCCCATAAGCGCCGGCCTTGTCCATGGGTTCGCCGGTAGCGATGTAGGCCCGCAGCTCCGCTTCCGACGCCGGACGGAACCACACTGCCGTGGATTCGGCCTCCGTCAAGATCTGCGCGCCCCGCCGGACGGTGACGCCGGTGCACACGGTGTGCCGGCGGCCCTGCAGGGCGGTGAGCATGGCCAGCGCTTCCGCCTCATCCCGGGGCTTGCCCAGGCGGGCCCGGTCCAGAAAGACCATCGTGTCTGCGGCGATGACCAGCTCCTGGGGCGCGGCCTGGGCGGCCAGCGCCTTCCTGCGGGAGATGGACGCCACGATCTCCTCCGGCGTCTGATCCGGCGCGTAGGACTCATCCGCCTCCGACGGGCGGACCACAAAGGGGATTCCCAGATGGCCCAGCAGCTCCCGCCGGCGGGGGGAACCGGACGCCAGTACGACTGTTTCCACGTCCGCGCTCACTTTCCGGTGGAGCCGAAGCCGCCTCGGTCCTGATCGT
The DNA here is from genome assembly GCA_934563745.1 of uncultured Dysosmobacter sp. Taxonomy (GTDB): domain Bacteria; phylum Bacillota; class Clostridia; order Oscillospirales; family Oscillospiraceae; genus Oscillibacter. The sequence goes on from CAKTHE010000005.1 coordinate 85,838, forward strand.
CCAGATGCTCCACCCGGATAAAGCGCAGGGGGGGCTGATTGCGGACGATGCGGAACTGACAGATCCGGGCGTTTTGCTCAATGGTGGTCTCCCGGGTGGCGTAGACGGGCATGTACCACTGGTCCCCGTCGCCCCGGTAAGTGTAATCCACCACGCCCATGGAGTTGGTTTGCAGAATGCCGTAGTTCTTGAAGGTGGAGCTGCGGGGCACCAGATGGGCTTCGTATCCTTCCGGCAGGGCGATGGCTACCCCCAGGGGGATCAGCCGGAATTCGCCGGGCAGCAGGTGCACCGTCTCGGCGGCATGCAGATCGATCCAGTCGGATTTTCCATCCACATAGCACAGCGGATCGATAGCATCGGTATAGTATTTGACTTTGATTTCTTCCATAATCGGCTCCAATTATAAATACTTATAGTATAGAATGTTACAAATATTGTGAACTGTATTTGAATTTTACTCTACGCCGCGGTCCGCAAGGCCCCGGGTGAAGTCCATCCAGGGGGCTGCGCCCTCCCGATAGGCCCGAAAGACCCGCTCGCATTCCTCCGGCGACTCGTCGGTAAACCGCAGCCGGGCATAGGTGAGGCCCAGCCGCTTCCAGTCATCCCGGTCCCCCAGATACAGGGGGCGGCAGTTTTCGATCTCGGTCCGATGGCCGAAGCTGCCCAGCAGGGGAAAGGCCGCGCCGGTCCGGTCCACCAGACGGTGGGCGCCGGCACAGGGAAGGCCGCGCTCCGGCAGCAGCGGCCCGCCGGCGGGACGGCACAGCCCGGCGTTGCGCAGCAGGCAGTTTTCCGTCAGCATCAGGGGCAGCCGTCCGTATACGATGGCCTCCGTCTCCAGGACCTTGGGCAGGTCCCGCAGCTGAGAGAGACGCAGCTCAAAAGAAAGCGTGGCCGACGAAAGACCCAGATCCCCCAGCAGGGAGAGGGCGCGGCCGTTGAACACATTCAGCCCGAAGTCGCCGTACACGGGCAGGGCACAATCCCTCAGCAGGGGCAGCTGCCCCAGGTTGCCGGCGTATACGCCGGTGACCCCCAGGGTCCGGGCCTTTTCCAGAAGCCGTTTCAGCAGGGGCTCATCCCGGTCCCGCCAGACCCGGGGCAGAACGGCGCACCATTGGGTGCGGGCCACCGGCAGGGCGGGGAGGGTCTCAAAAAGCTCCAGCGGAAGCAGGACCCGGGCGGGATTCAGGGCCAGCAGAGCCGGTGTCAGCTGCTCCGGCCGGGTCAGCGAGAGGGTGTAGGCCGGCTCCTCCGCGGCAAAGCGGGCCGCCGGCAGGGGGGGAAGCGGCAGAGTGCGGCGCTCCGGTGGCGCGGTACGGGCCGCGCTCAGCGCGTGCAGCGCCTCCCGCCGCAGGGCGTTGACAGCCGCGGCGGAAAGGGCCAGACCGTCGTCCAGCTCCGCCCGGACCTCCGTGCAGACATAGGCGGTGCCGCCGGTTTTGCTGAGCCGGGCGCACAGATCCGTCTCTGTCAAAGGACGGCTGCGGGCAGCCTCCGGCACGGCCCCGGAGACCCGGACACAGCAGCCCCGGTCATCCTGAGCGGTGAGCCGGCAGGCTTCGCCGGCGCGGACCTGAGCGAACAGACGGACGGGGACCCGGTTCAAAGGCTCCTTTTCGCAGGCGGTCATGGCCCGGGCAAACAGCTCCTTCGGCTCGGGGGTGTTTTCCGGACGGACGCCGAACATGCCCGCGCCGGTTTTTCCCCGCCAATACCAATCGGTGAAGCCGGAACGGGAGAATGCCTGCTCCAGCGCGGCGGCTTCCTCCGGCGTGGGGGTGCGCCGCTCCCGCAGCAGCCGGGCGTAAATCCGGGTGACCACGGCCACGTATTCCGGACGCTTCATGCGGCCCTCCAGCTTCAGGCAGGCCACGCCCAGCTCCTCCGCCTCCGCCAGGGAGGAGGCCATGCAGCAATCCTTCAGGCTCAGGGGATAGTGCCCGCCATCCCGGGCATCCAGCCCATAGGGCAGCCGACAGGGCTGGGCACAACGGCCCCGGTTGCCGGAGCGGCCGCCAATCAGGGCGCTCATGGCGCACTGCCCGGAATAGCACATACACAGGGCACCGTGGGCAAAGATCTCCACCTCCGCGTCGGCGTTCCGGCAGATGCGGGCCGTGTCCTCCCGGGAGCATTCCCGGGCCAGCACCGCCCGCTCGCAGCCCAAAAGCGCCGCCTGACGTATGCCGCCGGAGGTAAAAAGACTCATCTGCGTGCTGGCATGAAGGGGCAGATCCGGCAGCGCGGCGCGCAGCACCGCAAGCAGCCCCAGATCCTGCACCAGCACGGCGTCCACCCCCAGGGCGGAGGCCCGCTCCGCCTGGGCCAGGGCGGCCGGCAGCTCCCGGTCTGTCACCAGGGTGTTCAGTGTCAGATAGACCTTGACGCCCCGCTCATGGCAGAAGAGCAGCGCCTCGGCGAATTCCTCGTCGGAAAAATTCTTTGCGCCCCGACGGGCGTTGAAGGCGCCCCAGCCCAGATAGACGGCGTCCGCCCCGCTGTTGACCGCGGCGCGCAGAGCCTCCGGCGAGCCGGCCGGTGCCAAAAGCTCCGGTCTCATTTCCCCAGCTTTTGCTGCAGGCGGAAGACCTCGCGCTTAAGCTCGGACGCCTCGCTCTGGGCGCGGTTGGCCTCGTCGATATAGCCCTTGAGCTGGCTGCGCAGCTGCTCGGCCGCGGCCTGGGCCTTGAAAAGCTCATCCGTGATGTTGGCGGCCGTCAGAATGGCGGCGTCGCTCCGCCCCACGTGGGCGCCCTGGAGGATCTCCGTCATTTTGCCGTCCACATAGGCGCCGACCTTCTGCATATAGGAAGTGGACTCCTCCGCAACGAAGGTATACTCTTCTCCGCAGATGTTGATGATCACGCGATTTTCCATGCTGTATCCTCCACGTTCCGGCGGCGGGGCGCATCGCCTTGCAAATGTGCCCAACCCCCCATTTTTATGCAGACAGTATACCACACCGGATCTGCCCGCGCCATAGAAAAACGGAGATTCGGGAAAATTTCGGCCGCTTTTTCCTGGAAGCGCGCGATTCCCTGTTGTCAGATTTCCGGAACTCGTATACAATAGAGTCAATTTCCAGGAGAGGGGGGAGGATCATGGCCGGCTGTCTTTTGCCGCTGACGGAAAATGAGGGCGTCAACGTGTCCGGGCCGGCGCTGCGGCGCCTGCTGGACCGGGGTGACGGCGATGCGGCGCTTTTATATCTGGCGCTGCTGCAGCACCGGGGCACGGTGCCTCCCCGCTCCCTGGCCGGCGCGCTGCGCTGGGACCGGAGCCGGATCGAGGGCGCCGAGGGCGTGCTGCGGGAACTGGGGCTGCTGGCCCGGGAAGAGCCGGAGCCTCCGGCCCCGGCGGATGAGCGGCCCAGCTATCAGCCCGAGGACGTGGCCCGCTCTCTGGAGGGGAACCCCGAGTTCCGCAACCTGGTGGAGGCGGTGGAGCAGCGGCTGGGCAAGCGGCTGTCCACGCCGGACACCCAGGCACTGCTGGGGCTTTACGACTATCTGGGCCTGCCGGCGGATGTGCTGTATCTGCTGGTGTGCCACTGTGCCGAGCGCACGGCGCACCGGCTGGGGGAGGGCCGCCGCCCCGGCATGAAGATGATCGAGCGGGAGGGCTATGCCTGGGCCCGCATGGGGATCGACACCCAGGAGGCTGCGGCGGAGTATCTGAAGACCTATGCCCGGCGGCAGGGGGCAGTGCCCCAGTACATGCGGGCGCTGGCCCTTCCGGACCGGCCGCCCTCGGCGTCGGAGGAGAAGTACATCCTTTCCTGGCAGGAGATGGGCTTTGGACCGGAGGCGGTGGCACTGGCCTGCGACAAGACCATGCTGCACTGCCACGAGCTGAAGTGGCCCTACTGCAACGGTATTTTGAAGAATTGGCACGCCGCCGGGCTGCACACACCGGAGGAGATCGAACGGGGCGACCGGCCCGGCGGGCCGGAAAAGCCGCCCGCGTCTGACGGCCGGGACGATGTGACCAGCCGCTATGTGCAGCAGCTGCGGCGGAACAGGAGGTAAGGGACCGTGGGCTATGACGGAAGGATCATGCGCCGGGCACTGACCCGGTTTGAAGAGGATCGCCGCTGCCGGCAGGAGGCGTTTGCGCGCCGGCTGGAGGAGATCTACACGCGTCAGCCCCGGCTGCGGGAGATCCAGGGGCAGCTCAGCGCCACCATGGCGCAGCTGATCGCCACGGCGCTGCGGCGGGGGACGGATCCGCGCCCGGCGGTGGAGGCGCTGCGGGCCAAAAACCTGAGTCTGCAGCAGGAGCGGCGGACGCTGCTTGCACAGCTGGGCCTGCCGGAGGATGCCCTGGAGGAAAAGCCGGAGTGTCCGCTGTGCGGCGACACGGGCTACCGGGGTGAGGCGGTGTGCAGCTGTCTGCGGCGCTACTATGCCCAGGAGCAGAAGCAGGAGCTTTCCCGGATGCTCAGCCTGGGGGACCGGAGCTTTGACAATTTTTCCTTTGAGTGGTACTCGCCCCTGCCCACGGCCCGGGACCATACGTCGCCCCGGCAGAATATGGAGGCGGTGTACGACGTGTGCGTGGACTTTGCCCGCCATTTCGGCGAAGCGCCCCGGAACCTGCTGCTCTTCGGTGATCCGGGGCTGGGAAAGACCTTTTTGTCGGCCTGTATTGCCCGGGAGGTCAGCGACCGGGGCTATTCCGTGGTGTACGACACGGCCGGGCATGTGTTCGCCAATTTTGAGGACCGGAAGTTCGGCCGCGGGGAAGAGGCGGCCGCCGAGACTCAGCGGGTGCTGGAGAGCGATCTGCTGATTCTGGATGATTTGGGCACGGAGATGACCACCAGCTTTGTGGTCAGCGCCTTGTATGAGATCCTGAACACCCGGCTGTTGGCCGGACGCTCCACCGTGGTCAGCACGAATCTGACGCCGCCGGAGCTGGCGCCCCGTTATTCCCGGCAGATCGCCTCCCGGATCGAAGGGGAGTATGAGATTCTGCCGTTTATCGGGGAGGATATCCGCCGGCTCAAGCGCGAAAAAGAGCAGGGGCACTGAATCAAACCGAATCAGGAAGAAAAAGCCCCGGCGCTTACAAAGCGCCGGGGCCTTTTGACGGATGAAAGATGCTGTGCAGACCGGCGGAAGCCCGCTTTCGAAGCTTATGCCTGCGCGTCCGCTTCCGGCGCTTCGCCGCCGGGCTCCGGAGTGGCCGGGGCGGGATCCGGGGTCGGTTCCGGCTCACCGCTGTGGGACCCGGAGCCGCTTTCCCCGCCCGTGCCGGGATCGGGAGTGGGATCGGTGCCGGGCAGGGGCGTTTCCGTTCCGGAGCCGGGGGTCTCCGTCCCGCCGGAGGCCGGCAGAGCCGGGCCCCGGACGATGACCTTGTTGCGGACCTTATAGTCGCTGGTGGCCTCCAGCGTGCTGGAGATCAGCTTTCCGTCGCCGCTGTAGAGATTGCGGAAGGTGCGGACCTTGTAGCCGGTGTAGGGCGTGACCTTCACCTGCTCGGATCCGGCGGCTGCGGAGGCATCGTCTTCGTATACGGTTTCCCAGTTGGTGGTGGACAAAACCTCATTGGTCATTTTTACGGTGAGATCATCCGTTTTGGTACCGTAGATCTTCATGGTCAGATAGCCCTTGGAGTAAGTGGCCGTGATCTTGATGGGATAATCCGTGTTATTGCGGAACTTGTAGTCCGGACCGCCCCAGGAGACGGTGGCGTCCATGCCCTTGGGTACGTAGCTGGGCACGTAGCGGTGGGCGTAGCGTTCCGTGATCTCCAGATTGGACAGCAGGCAGGCCAGATACAGCGTGGAGGAGGGCTGGCACACGCCGCCGCCCACTTCGTCCACGGTTTCGCCCTTGACATAGGCCGGCGCGGGCTGATAGCCCCGGGCCGTAGTCCGCTGGCCCACCGTCCCGTTGTAGGAGAAGATGTCGCCGCTGTTGAGCACAGTGCCGTTGACGGCGGCGGAGGCCAGCTTTACATTGCTGATCCGGGCGGAGGAGCCGCCCACATGAGTGGTGCAGGAGCCCAGAACATCCTTGAAGAGGACGGCCTTGAGCTTTTCGGCGGTCACGGCGGGCTGCTGCACCGTGGCGGGAATGGAGACTTCCTCGCCGGGCTGCGCGGCGTCCAGAAGCCCGGCCGCCTGCTCCACATCGAAGGTCGCGCCGGCCTGCTCCGGCACGATGGAGCCGGTGGCCGGATCATAGGACGCATTTTTCATCTCTGTGGAGACGGCGTCATAGAGCTCCTGCGCGCTCAGGGTTTGGGCGGGCACGGTCTCCGCGACGACGGTCACGGGACTCTCCTTTTCCGGGGAGAGGGCGGCGGTGATGCCGGTTTCCAGCTGCTCTTTTCCCACGCTGCGCCCGTCCCGGGCCATTGTCACGCGGAGGGTGTCACCCTCCAGACGAAAGGACGTGTCCTGGGGAGCGGCGCTCAGCTGTTGGGACAGCGTGCTGAGGGCACTGTCCCATACCGACGTGCTCCACTCCGGCTCCACCTGATAGTCCCGGGCGCTGAGCAGGGCCTTCAGATAGACCAGACCCAGGGCCGGCAGAGCGTGATCGTGCTGGTCGGCATAGACCTGCTCCAGCGCGGCGGCGGAGTAGGATTGCGCGCCCATGCCCAGGTCCGCGTAGCGGAGCGTGGCTGCCGGCGTCTGCGGGTCGGAGTCTAAGTAAATGGCGCAGCTGCCGTCTGCAAGCTGCTGCCCCAGGGTTTGGGCGGCCGCCTCGGGGGAAAGGCCGCCCACATCCACCCCGCAGATGCGGGTGCGCGGGAAGAAGGCAGCGGTTTTGGCCGCTGCCAGGCATACGGCGCCGTAGGCCAGCAAAAGGACGATCAGCCCGACGGCCGCGATTTTGCGTGCGGGTGTTTTTTGGACGCGCTTCGGGGAACGCCGCGTGTCCGCTGTTGTCTGTTCCATAGCGGATTCCTCCAAAATTTCTGTTTCTCAAGCCCGAAGGCTACATCAATACAGCTTGCATTATAGCATATCTTTTGGAGGATATGGGTTACAATCCCGTTACAAGGGATGGCGGTCCCCCTTGCGCTTGGGGATCCGGATGGTCAGCACGATGGCGTCGTCCGTCTCTGCCCGGTCGCTGCGGGCGTCGATCCCGGAATCGCGCATCAGGCCCAGTCCCCGGTCCACGCTGTTGAGAAACAGGCGCACATCCTTGATGATGTAGCTGCGGCGCCTGGCCGGCGGTGTGGTCTGCAGGGCGTGCAGGCGGCGCTCCACGTACTGCTCGGCCTGGGCCACGTTCAGATGGGCGGCGGCCATGTGCCGCAGGGCACTGAGACGCTCTCCCTCGTCCTGCAGACGCAGAACGGCCCGGGCATGCCGTTCGGAAAGACTGCTTTGGACCAGGATCTGCGCGCAGGCCGGCGAAAGCCGCAGCAGCCGCAGCTTGTTGGCCAGGGCGGAGGCGGAGCAGCCCAGCTGCCGGGCCGCCTCCTCCTGCGTCAGACCGCTGCGGCGCACAAAAGCGGCCAGGGCCTCCGCTTCCTCCAGATAGTGCAGGTCCTTGCGCTGCAGATTTTCCACCAGAGCCAGCAGGGCGGACTGGGCGGCATCCGCCTGGGCGGGCAGACAGGGCACGGTTTTCAGCCCGGCCAGCCGGGCGGCCCGCAGGCGGCGCTCCCCGGCCACCAGCTCCCAGCCCTGGGCGCCGGCCCGGACGGTCAGTGGCTGAAGAATGCCGTGCAGGCGGATGGAGGCGGCCAGATCCTCCAGGGCTGTCGGATCAAACATGCGCCGGGGTTGGGCCGGGTTGGGACGCAGGGCGTCCACCGGAAGTTCCAGAACCCGCCGCTCGGGATGAATCGGAATGTGCATGGCTACACCTCCTTTTTGCCTATTGTACAAGTCCCGGCATGGGGAAAAGCGTCGGATTGGGGCGCAGACACGAAAAAAGCTGTGCGTCCTTTGGACGCACAGCCTGTCCGTGCAGAAAATCGGCCGCTCAGCGGCACAGATAGGAAAACCAGCCCTGCGCATCGGCCTGACGGACCAGGGTCCAGCCGTTTGCCCGCAGCGCCTGCGCCACCTCCTCCGCCCGGTCGTCAATGATGCCGGAGCAGAGGAACTGTCCGCCGGGCTTTAAAAAGCGGCGCGCCTGCGGCGCCAGGGCGATGATGACATCCGCCACGATGTTGGCCACCACCAGGTCATACTGTCCGGCCAGGTCCGCCGTCAGCGCCGGGTCCGCAAGCACGTCACCGACCCGGACGTCGTAGCGGTCCCGGCCCACGCCGTTAAGACCTGCGTTTTCCCAGGCCACATCCAGACATTTATCGTCAATATCCACGGCCACAGCCCGCCCGGCGCCCAGCTTCAGGGCGGCGATGGACAAAATGCCGCTGCCGCAGCCCAGATCCAGAACGGTCTCGCCGCCGCGGATCTCCTGCTCCAGCGCCGTCAGACACAGGCGGGTGGTGGCGTGGGCGCCGGTGCCGAAGGTCAGGCCCGGGTTCAGGATCAGGGGGACCCGCCCCTCGTCGTTTCCGGCAGACTCCCACTCCGGGATCACCAGCAGCCGCCGGCCGATCTTCAGGGGCTTATAGTATTGCTTCCAGTTGTTCTCCCAGTCGGCGTTGTCCAGGTCTGCCAGGGTCAGAAGGCAGCTGCCGCAGGCGGGATGCTCCTTCTTGAAGGCGGCCAGCGCGATGCGGATCTCCCCCAGCCGGGCGAAGCCGGCCTCGTTTTCTTCCAGATAGAAGGTGATGCGGCAGCGGCCCGCCATGGACCGCTCCAGATCCTCATCCACATAATCCCAGTATTGATGATTCTGCTCCAGAAAATCCTGAAACTCCGTCTCGTCGTCGATCACCAGATCGTCGATCCCCAGCGAGGAGAGAAAGGCTTCCACGGTCTCCAGCGCGTCGTGCCGGGTATCGATATGGATCTCCAGCCACTTCATGCTCCTCAGCGCTCCTTTCCCAGGAAAAACAGGGCCATCGTACCCGGGCCGGAGTGGTTGCCGATCACGGGACCCACGTAATGGATCCGGATATCCTGCACACCGCAGCGGCGGCGGATCTCATCCGCCAGAAAACGGGCCTCGTCCTCGCAGTCGCCGTGGGTGATCATCACAGTCTGCCCGGCCGGATCGACAACGCTCTGCTCCATATGCTCCGCCAGGGCCAGCAGCGAGGCCTTGCGCCCCCGGACCTTGCCCACCGGCGTCAGATGGCCGCCGTTGTCCACATGCATCACCGGCTTGATGGACAGCATGGTACCGAACAGGGCCGTGGCGCTGCTGACGCGGCCGCCCCGCTTCAGATGGCCCAGGTCGTCCACGGTGAACCAGTGGCACACGTGCAGCTTGGTCTCCTCGGCAAAGCGCCGTACCTCTTCCAAAGACTTGCCCCGGCGCTTTTCCTGCACGCACAGATAGACCAGCAGCCCCTGCCCGCCGGAGGCACACAGGGAGTCCACCGTCCGAATGGTGGCCTCCGGGAATTCCCGGCTCAGATCCTCCGCGGCGATGGTGGCGGACTGGTAGGTGGTGGACAGGGCAGAGGAGAAGTTGATGCACAGAATATCCTTCCCCTGACTCACCAGCTCCCGCATGCGGGCGGAAAAGGCACCCACGCCCACGGCGGAGGTGGTGGCCAGTTCGCCGGCGCGCAGCCGGGCATAAAAATCCGGAAAGGAGATGTCCCGTCCGGCCAGGTCGTTGAAATATTCCTTCCCGCCCATGGTCAGGCTCAGGGGCAGGACCTCCAGCTCCAGTTCTTCGGCCAGCTGCGCGGAAAGGTCGCAGCAGCTGTCGGTCATAATGACATAGTCACGCATCCGGTTCCTCCTTTTCCCGGCGGGCGGAGCGATGCCGCTCCCGGGGCTTTTTTTCTTCGTTGGCGGCCTGGGCCGCGTCCTTCTGCTCCCGCAGGGCCTGGACATAGCGCCCGCTGGCCAGCCCGGCGGCATAGGACAGCAGTGCAAAATGCACGGCGGCCTCGGCAGCGTCATCCTCCGTATAGGCCTCCATCATGTCGCTGACCAGATTCAGCGACCGGTCCAGTCCCTGGCAGAAAGCGGTGTATTCCTCAGGAAGCCGGGTGCGGTCATCCTGGGCGGAAAACACCAGACCCATATCCCGGGCGGAAAGGACCCGCTTGAGAATGCAGACCACCGTCAGATAGACCAGGTGCTCCCGGGTGTATTTCTTTCCCTCCGCCCGGGGGACCAGGCCGCTTTTGGTATAGTTGTTCACCATGGCGGAGGTCAGCCCATCCGCCCCGTCGAAGCGGATCACCTGCCGGTCCATATAGGAGAGCATTTGATCCATGTAAAGCGGAAAATCCGGCAGCTGCTCCCACGGGGTGGGACGCTGGGTGCGCAGCCGTTCCCGCTGATCGTCCAAATTCGACATCTGCTCACTCCTTTGCAGGGGTTCCTGCGTTTATTCCGGCGCAAGTATAGCACAAAAATATGGTTTTGTAAACTGCATTTTGCGGAAACAGATATCAGATAGATTTATTTCCCCACGCAGAACCGGGCAAAGATCCGATCCACCAGATCCTCCCGGGCGGTGCGGCCGCTCAGCTCGCCCAGGGCATTGAGCGCGTCCTCCACATCGCTGAGTGCCGCGTCGGGGGTCAGACCGCTGCGCAGGGCGGTCCGGGCCCGGCTGACGGCGTCCCGGGCCCGGGACGCTGCGTCCTGCTGGCGGGCGTTGGTCAGGATCTCGCCGGCCGGGGCGCTGCCCTCCGGAAAGAGAGCGGCCACCGCAGCCTCCAGGGCCTCAAGCCCTTCTCCGGTGCGGGAGGAGAGCGCCACCTCGGCGGCGGGCGGCGTGCCCGGCCGGTCCGGCGGACACAGGGCCTCCGCATCCGGCGGCGGGGCCAGGTCTTTCTTGGAAAAGATCAGGATCCAGCGGGGCTGCTCCGCGGCCAGGTCCCGAATGCGGCGGTCCTCATCGGTAAGCGGGCGGCTGGCGTCGAATACGGCCAGGACCAGATCGGCCTCTGCCACCGCCTGCCGGGCCCGCTGCACGCCCAGCCGCTCCACCGTGTCCTCCGTGTCCCGGATCCCGGCGGTGTCCACCAGACGCAGCGGCACGCCGGCGCAGGAGACCGATTCCTCCACAGTGTCCCGGGTGGTGCCGGGAATGTCGGTGACCAGACAGCGCTCGTATCCGGCCAGGGCGTTGAGCAGGGAGGATTTGCCGGCGTTGGGCCGGCCGATGATGGCGGTGCGGACGCCGCTTTTCAGGATCCGGCCCCGCTGGCAGGTGGCCAGCAGGCGGTCCAGAGCCTGCTCGGCCCCGGAAAGGGCGGCGTCGGTGGCGGCGGTGTCCAGGTCGGCAATGTCCTCGTCCGGATAATCCACCACGGCGCACAGCTGGGCCGAGAGCTCCAGAAGGGATTGGTAGACGGCCTCGATCCCCCGGCGCAGGGCGCCTGTCAGCTGACCGGCGGCATTCCGGGCGGCGGCGGCGGATTCCGCGTCAATGAGATCCGCCACGGCCTCGGCCTGGGTCAGATCCATGCGGCCGCTGAGAAAGGCCCGGCGGGTAAACTCCCCGGGCAGGGCCTGCCGGGCCCCGGCCTTCTGCACCGCGGCAAGCAGCTCCCGCAGGACGACCGGGGAGCCGTGGCAGTGAAATTCCGCGCAGTCCTCGCCGGTATAGCTGTGGGGACCGGGGAAGCGGACGGCCAGCCCCCGGTCGATCCGGCGGCCCTGGGCATCCAGCAGGTCCCCGTACACCATGCAGCGGGGCGGCTGCGCGGAAAACGCCGTGCCGTTCACAGCCCGGAACACCTGCTCGCAGGCGGCAAAACAGCCGTCTCCGGAGAGGCGGAGGATCCCGATGGCGGTGGGGGCGGAACCGGTGGCAATGGCGGCAATAAGATCCATAACATCAAATCCTTCCGCAAAGAATCGTGATCAGCATAACACAAAGCCGGGTACGTCTCCGGCCCAGGTCGGGGGGAGGCCCCCCGGCAGACTTATAAAAAAGCAGGGCGGGCCGTTTGCCCGCCCTGCTTTCCGGTACAGGGAATCAGGAACCTTACTTCACGCGCTCGCCGTTGGCTTCCTTGGCGGCGATCTCCTTCATGGCGTCCTTGTGAGAGAGGTTCACGCGGCCCTTTTCGTCGATCTCGGTGACCTTGACCCACATCATGTCGCCCACCTTGCAGGCGTCCTCCACCTTTTCAATGCGGTGGTCGGCCAGCTTGGAGATGTGCACCAGGCCGTCTTTGCCGGGGGCCAGCTCCACGAAGGCGCCGAAGGTCATCAGGCGGACGACCCGGCCGTAATACAGTGCACCCACCTCGGGGACGAAGACGATGTCGTCAATGCACTTTTTGGCGGCGTCGCAGGCAGCGGCGTCCGCACCGGCGATGAAGATGGAGCCGTCGTCGTTGATGTCGATCTTGGCGCCGGTGTCGGCCACGATCTTCTGGATCACCTTGCCGCCGGAGCCGATGACTTCCCGGATCTTGGACGGGTCGATGTGCATGGTGATCATCTTGGGCGCATACTTGGAGACCTCCTTGCGGGGCTCCGCAATGCACGGCAGCATGATCTGGTCCAGGATCTGGCAGCGGGCATCGTACGTGATGTCCAGGGCATTTTCAATGATCTCCATGGTCAGACCGTCGTTTTTCAGGTCCATCTGAATGGCGGTGATGCCCTTCTTGGTGCCGGCCACCTTGAAGTCCATCTCGCCGTGGAAGTCCTCCACGC